>NZ_RFSK01000042.1 GCF_009923995.1 Janthinobacterium sp.
CGGCCTGGGCCTGTCCATCGCGCAGACGGTGGCCCTGGCCCACCATGGACAGCTGTCGCTGCGCAACGGCGAGGAACGGGGACTGGTGGTGACGCTGGTGCTGCCGCGCGCCGGCGGGCAATGGCGGCCGGAGCACGCATAGGCGTAGCCTGGATACGGCATCACTGCGTTGGCATGGCCAGCACCCCGATCACCAGCGCGCGCATGCCCAGGTCGAACTCGGCCTCGATGGCTTGGTCGTCCTCGTCTTCCCACGCCTCGCCGGCCGGCGCATACACGGTGTCGGCCAGGGCCACGCAGTGGAAGGCCACGGTCGACAGCAGCCAGCGGGCGCGCTGCTTCGGCAGTTGGTAGGCGTGCGCCACCTGCGCCTGGTGGGCGTCGATACGGGCCAGCATGGCCGGCGTCGTCGCCTTGCGGCGCAGCAGATATGGCGCCAGGCCCGGATGCGACTTGACCAGCGCGCGCAGCGAGGCGCTGAAACGCAGCAGGTAGTTCTGCAGCTCATCCGCGCCGGGCGCCGGCAATTCCCAGCGCGCAAATATTTCCTCCGCCACCAGCAGCTTGAGCGCGGCCAGGTGCGCCACGTGCTTGTACAGGGCCACGTGGCTCACGCCCAGCACGGCGGCCACGCCGGTAAACGTCATGGCGGGCAAGCCCATGGCGATGCCGGCGTCCGCGATGCGCGCGCGCGTGATGCTGGGGGGACGCCCGGGACGGGGCAAAGTGGGTGAAATAGTCATCGTGATTGTCCGTGGCGGCAGCTGCGTTGTCGTTTTACGGCAATTAGTTTAGCATGATGAAACTAATTACCCAAGACACAGGAGTATTTACCATGGCAACACCCCCGGAACAACCATCGGGCGGCGCCCTGCGCAACGCCGAACATGACCGCAGCCTGCATGAAGTCACGGCCAGCGTCACGGCCATCGCGCGCCCCGTGCCCAGCGTGCTGCGCGTCACGGCCACGCTGGACCGCTCGGGCGACGATCCCCACTGGGCGCTGCCCAACGTGGCCTTCCGCATCCATCTCGACGGGCCAGCGTATGACGGCGCCTCGCGCATCTACACCGTGCGCAGCTTCGACGCGCCGGCCGGCGCGTTCACCTTCGACATCGTGCTGCACCACCACGCCAGCCCGATGATGCGCTGGGGAGAAAGCCTGCACACGGGCGACGTCTTCCGCCTGACGGGGCCGCGGCCGCAGTTCACCGTTCCTGCCAACGCGGACAAGAAAATTGCCCTGTTCCTGGACGAGACGGGCATCCCCGCCCTGCATGCCATGCTGCAACAGTGGCCCGCCGGCGCGGCCGGCATCGGCTGGGTGGTGACGGACGACGCGCAGGCCTTCGACGAATTGCCCGCCGTGCCGGGCCTGGCATTGCAGCGCCTGGACACGGCCCACGTGGCGCCGGACGGGCCGCTGGCCGCCCAGGCCCGGGCCTTGGCCGACCCGCGCGATTACACCATCTGGGGCGCCGGCGAACGCGACGAGATGCGCGCCATCCGCCAGCACTTCCGCAACGTGGCAGGCCTGGACAAGGAACGGGTGCTGGTGGCCGGCTACTGGAAACGGGGCGTCAGCAATACGGACATCGACGCGCGCCGCAAGCACAGCTTCGAGCAGCTGATCGCCAACGGCGGCACCCTGGCCGACTTCGACGACCTGGCCGTCGAGGTGTAAGCGGCGCCAGTCGGGGCGCGTGCTAGCGGGCGGCGAAGTCGAAGCGCCACGCGTCGTCGCTGCGGTGCAAGGTGACGTCCACTTCGGTGGCCGTCACCGGCATCGCATATTGCGTCATGTCCGGGAAACTCTCCAGGCTGTAGGTCTGGCCCGCCGCCGGCCGCATGGCCACGACGAAATACAGGCTGGGCAGGTATTCGAAGCCGACCGTCATGTGGGCATCGACATCGGGCATGCTCGCGACCGGCCGGTCGTTCACGTACCAGTTGCAGCAAAATGGGATGAATGGGCTCGTCTCGTTCATGACGCCGCACTGCGCCGGCGTCAGCTTCGATTGGGCCAGCGAGGCGGCGGCCGGCTGCAGCAGCGGCGACAAGCCATGCGGGCTCACGGCCGACAGCAGCTGGCCCGGCGCGATGACGTGGCGGCCCGAGACGATCTTGTTGCCCGTGATGCCCAGACTGTTCACGTCGGCCGAGATCCTCTCCTCGTAGCGGAACGATTCGGTGGCGCCGGCCGACCCCGTCAACACCTGCCAGGCATGGCTGCGGTAATGGCCGTGCGGGTTCTGCAGCTTCAGGAACACCAGCACGGAGTTGCCTTGCAAATCGTCTGCTTCCACGTTGTAGCGGACGTTGAATTGAATGCCCATTGCTTGCTCCCTGCCTGGAATCTGCACGAACTCAATAAAGACAGCGCCGGAGGACGAGTCCACGATTTCCTCCGGCGCCGGTGGTCACGGCCCATATTCGCCCAGCACCAGGCCCGGCAGATGCGGGGCCTGCGCACGGCACCGGCGGACGATGGGCGCATTCGCCGTGCCGGCGACAGGATGGCTGACAGCGGCGCTGGCATCGGTGAGCTGCCTGACCGCCGTCACCGGGGCGCCACTCGGCGCGGCACCGAACAACGGCCGGGTTTGTTCCTGCTCATGCTGCCCTGATGAGATGGACGATCAGCAGCAAGCTGCAAAATTGATTGCAGACAATTTAATTTTCAAATTGCAATTATATTGTATTGCATGTTTCGCAATTCCATCCAAAAGTAACGACAATGGGATGGCATTGCTCCTGACGTCGGGCAGGTGTAAGGCATGCCAACAGGCTTGGGGAAAGGAAGCGGCGCCGGCTTGACTTCTGCAGTCCAATTCATTAACTTAGCAGCAAAAACCGGCCTGCGGCAAGCGCCGGCTTGCAGTGCCACCGGCAGACCCTGTCCGCCGGCCTGCCCCACCCGGGCGCCAACTCCACGGTACGTTTTCACTTAGATGGGTCATCAGGCCATGCCGACACACGCTCCCTCCCCGGCCCATCCGCTGGCTACCGCCCTGGCCCTTTCGCTGGGCGCCGCCGTCGCCCTGGGATTGTCGCGCTTTTCCTACGGCTTGCTGCTGCCGCCCATGCGCGCCGACCTGGGCTGGTCCTACCTGCTGGCCGGCTCCATGAATACCTTCAATGCGCTCGGCTACTTTCTCGGCGCCCTGGCGACGCCCGCCCTGATGCGCCGCCTGGGCGTGTGGCGCCTGCTGATGGCGGGCTGCGTGCTGGCCAGCCTGTTCATGCTGATGTCGGGCCTCGTCAGCGACACCACCGCCCTGTTCCTGCAGCGCGTGTGCGCGGGCGTGGCCAGCGCCTTCATCTTCATCGCCGGCGGCGTGCTGGCGGCCAGGCTGGGCGCCATGCACAGCCAGCGCGCGGGCTTCTATATCGGCCTGTACTACGGCGGCACGGGCTTCGGCATCGCCCTGTCGGCCCTGCTGGTGCCGGCCGCCCTGGGCGCCGCCCATGACCACGGCGCCGCGCATGCCTGGCAGTGGCCCTGGCTGGCACTGGGCATCGCCTGCCTGCTGGCCACCGCCGTCATGGCGGCACCGGCCAGGGCCATCGGCGAAGCGCCGCGCGCGCCCGACGCGGGCCGGCGCTTCGCCTGGCGCGATTTTGCCCCCAGCCTGGCCGGCTATTTCATGTTTGGCGTCGGCTACATCGGCTATATGACCTTCGTCATCGCCCTGCTCAAGCAGCAAGGCATGAGCGCCACGCTCGTCACCGTGTTCTACACCTTGCTGGGCCTGGCCGTGGTGGCGTCGTCGCGCATCTGGGCGCGCATGCTGGACCGCTACCGGGGCGGCGAATCGCTGGCCATCCTGAACGCCGTGCTGGGCGCCGTCACCATCCTGCCCGCGCTGACCAGCTTTGTGCCCGTCGTGTTCGTCTCCGGCCTGGTCTTCGGCGCCGTCTTCTTGTCGGTGGTGGCCTCGACGACGGCCCTGGTGCGGCATAATTTGCCGCAGGAATCGTGGACGGCCGGCATCAGCGCCTACACGACGGTCTTCGCCCTGGGCCAGATCGCCGGTCCTGTCGCCGTCGGCTGGATCGCCGATGGCCCGGCGGGACTGGAGCGGGGATTGATCGCCTCGGCCATCGCCCTCTTCATCGGCGCGGCCCTGGCAGCGCGGCAAAAGGCGCTGGCGCCAGCCGCGTAGTAGACTGCCACCGTAAGCCACTCCCCCGGAAGGAAGACGATGAACGCAGATGCACGGAAAGTCCCGCCCGCCATGGATGCCGACACCCTGGCATTCATCCAGGGCCTGTTCGCCCTCGTGCGCGAAGGCGATACGCAGCAGCTGGGCGCCATGGTGGCGCAGGGCGTGCCTGTCAATTTCCGCAACGAAAAAGGCGACAGCCTGATCATGCTGGCCGCCTACCACGGCCACCTGGAAACGTCGCGCCTGCTGCTCGAGGCGGGCGCCGACGCCAACGTGGCCAATGACCAGGGTCAGACGCCGCTGGCCGGCGTGGCCTACAAAGGCTACCTGGAAATCGCCGAACTGCTGCTGCGCCATGGCGCGCACGTGGAAGGCGCCAGCCCGGACGGCAAGACGCCATTGATGATGGCGGCCATGTTCAACCGCCTCGCCATCTTCGAGCTGCTGCTGCGGCATGGCGCCCGCCTCGACGCCGTGGACAGCCGCGGCATGACGGCCGCCACGCTGGCCAGCAGCATGAATGCGCAGGAGACCCTGGCCCGCCTGGCCAGCCTGGGACAGACGGACTAGCCGCAGCGCGGCTTACTGCTTCAGCGTCCTGGCGTAGAAGCCGGCCAGCTTGGCCACGGCCGCGTCCACGTAGCGGGGCACCCAGTAGGTTTCGATGTGCGTGGCGCCCTCGATCAGGTACAGTTCCTTGTCGCCGGTGCCTGTCGCCTTGGCGAACGCGTCTTGCGTCATGTACAGGCTGTCGGCCTTGCTGCCGGCGATCATCAGCAGCGGCTGGCCGATCAGCGCCATCTGGTCGGCGGCGTCGAAGCGCATCAGGTCGAGCAGGCTGCTCACGGTGTAGCGGGCGCTCGAATTCGGATGGGCATGGGTTTTTCCATAGTATTCAAAGCCCTGGCGGTACATTTCAAACGGCAGCTTGGCGATCTGCTCGTCGCTCAGCTGCACGTCGTTCGCGTACAGGATCTTGCCGCCGGCCGCTTCCTGGGCACGCGCGTCGGACGCCTGCCGCAGGCGCTCCTGCACCGTATCGAGCTGGGAATCCATGAAGCCGTTGCGGCGCACGCGGCCCGAATTGAACATGCTCAGGGTGGCGACCGTCTTGAAGCGCTTGTCGCTCTGCGCCGCCTTCAGCGAGTAGCCGCCCCCGCCGCAGATGCCCAGCAAGCCCAGCCGGGCCTGGTCCACGCCCGCGTACTGGCTGAGGAAATCGGCCATGCCGTGGATATCCTCGACGCGGTTGGCCGGCTTGTCCACATTGCGGGGCTGGCCGCCGCTGGCGCCCTGGTAGGCGGCATCGGCCGTGATCGTGATGTAGCCCAGTTCGGCGAGCCGCTGGGCATACAGGCCCGCTACCTGCTCCTTGACGCCGCCGTTCGGATGCGCCACGACGACGGCGGGATAGCGGTGTTTCGGGTCGTAATTGGCCGGGGTATAGACATTCGCGGCAATGTCCAGATTGTTCAGCTTGTAGGTGACGGGATGGATATTCACCTTGCCCACGGCGTTTTCCGTGATGGCCCCCTGGTACGTCAATGTAAATGGATTCATCCGGTAATCCTCCGCATGCGCTTGGTTGATCGAGACGGCCACGGCCGAAGCAAAAAGAACAGACTTGATGAAGGTGGTTGTTGTCATAGGAGAATATTCCTCTTTGTAAAAACATGGTTTCAGGCGTGCGTCGCCTTGCCGGCAGGCAGACAGCGCACTTCGAGCCTTCGAGCCTGTCTGCATGGACGATTGCATGCGCTGCTGACGGCCCTAGGGGACAAGCGCTTCTTATTTGCCGCCCTGCGCCAGCTGCTCATCGAGCGCCGCCTGCGCCCGTGCCGCGGCCGCCGCTTCCCCGCTGCCGCGCAACAGCTGTATCACTTGCCGCAATTGCGCCACCGTCAAGCCGACGTTCAGGCTGGCGCGCATGTGCGAGCGCAGCTGGGCTTCCACGCCGGGCGTCACGGCCAGGGCCGCCACGGTGGCCAGTTCGCGCTCCTGCCAGCTCAGGTTGTCGCGCTCGAAGATGTCGCCAAACAGATGCGCCTGCAGGAACTGGTTGATGACGGGCGCAAAGTCGAACACGGGTCCCTGGACGGTCGCGCCGGCCACGCGGGTCTGGTTGGCGGCACCGGCCGCCAGCAGGGCGTCTCCCGTGGGAGCGGGATGGCTAGGCTCGCGGCCAGGCGCATCGGCGATGCCGCGCGCACGGCGCTGCGCGAGCACCTGCATCAGCTCGTTGAGCGCATTCAGGCTGCGGGGAAAGCCCACGTAGGCGTACAGGTGGACGAGGATTTCCTTCGCTTCGCTCACCGTCAGGCCCGCATCGAGTCCCTGGTTCAGCGCCGCCTGCAGGCTTGGCATGTTGCTCGTCGCCATGGCCGCCGCGATCAGCGGGATGGCTTGCTGGCGCGCCGGCAGCGCCGCTGCCGCCTGCGCAGCCGCAGCCGGGCCGCTGGCCTGCGCCAGCGCCAGCCTGGCGCCCGGCAGGCACAGCAGGGCGCCCGCCAGCAGGCTGCCGGCCAGGCGTCTGGTCCGCGCGCTAGGGTGCATCGCTCACCCTTTCCATCCATTGCACGCTCTTGCCATCGGCCACGCCGGTGACGGCCAGGTGCGTCATGGCGCCGCCGGGCGCCGCGCCGTGCCAGTGCTTGACGCCCGGCGGGCACCAGACCGCATCGCCGGGACCGATGGTCTGCACGGCCTTGCCCCATTCCTGCGTCAGGCCCGTGCCGGCGATCACCACCAGGCGCTGCCCTGCGGGATGGCTGTGCCAGGCCGAACGGACGCCCGGCTGGAACGTCACATACGCGCCGGCCGCCGGCAAGCCAGGGCTGGCGGCAAACAGGGGTTCGACGCGCACCTGGCCCGTGAAATGATCGCCGGAGCCGGTCATGGCCGCCTGGCTGCCCGCGCGCACGATCTGCTGGCCATCCGCGCCGGCGGCGCCAGCATGGGCGCTGGCCAGGGTGCCGCCTGCAAGCAAGCTCAGTGCCAGGGTGGTACACCGCCTGCGCATGCTGCCAGGCTGCCGTTGATTGCTCATTACCATACCTTTCACGGGGTGGGTTGCTTGGCATCGAGTATAGGTCCATGTACTATCCTCAACAATCCCGAAAAATCTGTACAAGTTAATGAAGGAAATTCACCTATGCAAGCCGGCATCTCCGAATTGACGGCCTTTATCGCGATTGCCGAACAGGGCAGTTTCCGCGCCGCCGCGCTACGGCTGGGCGTATCGCCGTCGGCACTGAGCCATGCCTTGCGCCATCTGGAAGCGCGGCTGAACGTGCGCCTGTTTAACCGCACCACGCGGTCGGTGGCCTTGACGGAGGCGGGAGAGAAATTGCTGCGGCGGGTGGCGCCGGCGATGGCCGACCTGTCGGAAGCCATGGATGAAGTGGCGTCCGCCGTGAACCGCCCGTCCGGCAGCATCCGCATCAGCGCGGCCGAGGCAGGCGCCAAGCCCCTGATCCGCCACGTGCTGCCCGGCTTTCTGGCGAAATACCCCAATATCCACGTCGAATTCGTCGTCGATACGCGCTTTGTCGACATCGTGGCCGACGGCTACGATGCGGGCATCCGCGTCCACGACGACGTGCCGCGCGACATGGTGGCCGTGCGCTTCGGGCCGGAAATGCGCTTTGCGGCCGTCGCCTCGCCCGCCTACCTGGCCGCCCACGGCACGCCCGCCACGCCGGAGGAGCTGGCCCGCCACCAGTGCATCCGTTTCCGTTTCGCCAGCGGCACGCTGTACCGCTGGAACCTGGAACGGGGGGAAAAGAACGTGAATATCGATGTGGCCGGTCCCATGACGCTGGGCAACACCACCCTGATGATCGAGGCGGCGCTGGGCGGCATCGGCATTGCCTGGGTACCCAGCTACCACGCCAGCGAGCATGTCGCCGCCGGCCGCCTGGTGCAGGTGCTGGAGGAATGGAGCCCGGCCATGCCGGGCTTTTGCCTGTACTACCCGGCCAACCGCCATCCGCCCATCGCCTTGCGGCTGTTGACGGAGGCGATCCGGGAATGGCATCAGTCCACGGCAGCGGTCGTGGCCTGATGCAGCGCCGCCGTCAGTACGAGAAGTTGGCGGTGATGACGGCCGAGCGGCCCGCGGCCACGGACGCATAGTTGCCGTAGGCCTTGTCGTAATACTTCTTGTCCGTCAGGTTGTACAGGTTGAACTGCAGGGCCAGGTGCTTGCTGACGGTATAGCTGGCCATGGCGTCAAAGCGCGTGTAGCCCGGCACGCCCGTCGTGTTGGCCGCGTTCGCATACATCTTGCCGACCGAGCTCAGGCCGCCGCCGACTTTCAGCTGCGGCAAGACGCGGTAGGTGCTCCACACGGTGGCGCTGTTGCGCGGCGTCAGCGGGAATTGCTTGCCCACGTTCTGCTGCGTGGGGCCGCCATCCTTGACCTTGCTGTCCAGGTAGGTGTAGCCGGCGAAGATGTCCCAGTCCGCCGACAGCTTGCCGGCCACGCCCAGCTCCACGCCTTCCACGTTTTGCCGGCCCGCGTTGACGGTATGGCCCATGCCGTCGGGAATGCGCGCATTCGTCTTGGCTGCCTGGAACACGGCCGCCGACAGCGACAGGCGCTGCTCCAGCACTTCCCACTTGGTACCCAGCTCGATGTTGCGGCTGCGCTCGGGCGACAGGTCGGCCGTGGCGGCGCCGATCGCGTCACCGCCCTGCCCGCCGTCGACGCCCACCGGGTTCGACGACGTACCCCACGACGCGTACACGCTGCCATTGGCGGCCGGCTTGTAGACGACGCCCAGCTGGTAGTTGGCAAAATTCACGTCATTGCGCAAGGATGTCGCCTTGACGAGCGCGTTGGCGTCCGTCGTCGCCCTGGTACGGTAGCTGTCGAAGCGCACGCCCCCGTTCAGCAGCCATTGCGCATCGAGGGTTAGCGTGTCGAAGGCGTAGGCCGACGCCGTGTCGGTGGTCGTGTCGAGCACGGGATAGGCCGGCTCCGTGCGCGTGTACGAGCCCGTCCACGGATTGGCCGGATTCCAGCCGCCGGCCGGGGTGCAGTTGTAGGCCACCTTGCAGGGCGCGCCCGGGCGCAGGTTGTTGCCGGCGCTGTCGAGCACATAGTAATTGTCGCGCTTGCTCTTCTCGCGGCTCAGCTCCAGGCCCGTCGTCACGCTGTGCTGCATGCCGCCGAGCAACATCTTGCCCGTCAGTTCCGTCTGGTTGGTGAACGATGTCATGTCGAAGATGCCGCTCTTCGCTTCCAGCAGCAGGATATCGCCGCTGCTGCCCGACCACTGCGGGTTGGTGGCGATGTAGTCGAGGCTGGTCTTCGCCACCTGCGTCACGTTGCGCAGCTTCCAGTTGCCGCCCAGGTCATGCCGCACTTCGCCCTGCGCGATGTCGGCCGTGTTCTTGATGAAGTCGCGGCTGGTCAGGCCAAAGAAGCGGCTGCGCGGCACGTCCAGCGGTTCGCCGCCGGAACGGGCATAGGGCACGGCATAGTCGGGCATGTCATGCGACTGCATGTGGTAGTAGCTGAGGATGACCTGCGTGGGGCCGCCCAGGCCGAAGGTGACGGACGGCGCGATGCCCCAGCGGCTGTAGTCGACGGCATTGCGGCCAGGCATGTTCGCCTCGTGCCACATCAGGTTCAGGCGGCCGGCCGCATTGGCGCCCAGCTGGCGGTTGGCGTCCAGCGTGCCGCGCAGATAGCCGTCGCTGCCCACACCCACGCCCGCATTCGTGAAGTCGTCCGCCTTGGCCGTCTTGCTGATGATATTGATGCTGCCGCCGACGGAACCGCGGCCCGTGTACACGGAACTGGGGCCCTTCACCACTTCGATCTGTTCGATGTCGAAGGTTTCCCGGCTTTGCGCGCCGGCGCTGCGCATGCCGTCGATGAACAGCGAGCTGCTCGAATCGAAGCCGCGCATGCTGGGATGGTCGCCGCCCGGCGCGCCGAACGCGTCGCCGCCCTTGAAGCTGATGCCCGGCACGGTGCGCAAGGCATCGCTGAGGCTGGCGGCCTGGGTTTCCTTCAGCAGGGCGGCGGGGATGACGGTGACGCTGCGGGGCGTATCGACGAGGGGCGCGGTGAACTTGTTCGAGGCCGAGGACGTCACTTGCATGCCCTGCTCGGCCTGGCCCGTGATGGTGATGGTGGGCATGGTGACGTCCGTAGCAGCCGCAGCGGCGGCATGCACGGCCAGCGGCGACAGCATCGGCATGGCGATAAACACGGCGCGGATGGCGCGGGCCATGGGAGTGGCTGGCAGCGCCACGCAATGATTCAAATACATCTTCTGGATTCTCCGGAAAAACGGACCCACGCAAAGGGTGGGCCAACTGGGTAGCGGCCGGTCAAGCCGGCCCGGCTTGCCGAACGGTGCGCGGCGCCAGGGCGCGCCTGGCATGCACCGGCATCACGCCCGCTTCGGCCATCTCAAATGAGAATGAACCGCATTATCATTTGCGAGCCCGCCGGCACGAAAGCATAGAAAAATATATTTCATAAATGTAGTATTTCCGCGACGCCTTCATGTTCCCTTCATCTTCGCTCTGCTAGGGTTTTTCGGGCGCCGGCACGTGGCGGAGGACATGGCTGATGTATCTGGACTTTTTTCATCACAATTAGATCGTAATGATTCTCATTTCGGTTATAGTGCGTGCAGTTTTCTATTTACCAACCTTGCACGCCACTGACAATGACCACTCCCTATTCCGCCCCTGCCCATCCCCTCCTCACCACCCGTCTCATCCTCGCCGGCCTGCTCGTGGCCAGCGTGACGCCGCAAGCCATCGCCCAGGCCAGGTCCGAGCCTCCCGCCACGCTGGCCACCGTGGTCGTCACGGGCCAGGCGGAAGCCGACGCCGGCGGCCAGATCGCCAAGAGCGCGCGCGCCGGCATGCTGGGCGAAAAGGACTTGCTCGACACGCCCTTCAGCGTCAACAGCTACACGAGCCAGCGCATGCTGGACCAGCAGGCCCTGACCCTGGCCGAGGTGCTGGGCGGCGACCCGTCCACGCGCTTCACGGGCCAGATCGGCGGCGTCACGGATTCCTTCTTCATCCGCGGCTTCCCCCTCAACGAGGGCAACCTGAGCGAAGTGGCCTTCGACGGCGTGTATGGCGTCTCGCCCAACTACCACCTGTTCACGGAATACCTGCAAAGCGTGGAAGTGCTCAAGGGCCCGGCCGCCCTGCTGTACGGCATGTCGCCGAACGGCGGCGTGGGCGGCGTCGTCAACGCCGTGCCGAAACGCTCGCTGCCGCGCGACCTGACGCGATTGACCGTCGACTACGGTTCCAGCGCGCAGCTGGGCGCGGCCATCGACGTCAGCCGCCGCTTCGGCGAAGAGCGGCGCTTCGGCATCCGCGTCAACGGCTTGCACCGCCAGGGCAAGACGCCGCTCGACCACCAGCGTTCGCGGGCGGAAGTGGCGGCCGTCGCCCTCGACTACCAGGGCCAGCGCCTGCGCGCCTCGCTCGACCTGATCGAGCAGTACCAGTGGATCGACGCGCCCACGCGCCCCTTCCTCGTCGCCGCGCGCCTGCCCGTGCCGGCAGCGCCCGATGGCCGGCGCAACATCGCCCAGTCCTGGGGCTGGTGGAAATCCAACGACCTGGCCACCCTGGGCAAGGTCGAATACGACTTGAACGACAGCGTCACGGTGTTCGCCGACGTGGGCGGCACGCGCTCCGACGTGTCGCGCTATTCGGACCAGACGCCGACCATCACCAGCGCGGCGGGCGACATGACGGTCACGCCCATGAACTGGAAATTCCGCGTGCGCCGCGCCAGCGCCGACACGGGCGTGCGGGCGCGCCTGCGCACGGGCGGCATCGAGCATGCGCTGGTCGTGATGGGCAACGTCTACCGCGACGAATTTGGCAGCGTGGCCGATTCCGGCAAGCTCATCACCTCGAACATCTACCACCCTGTCGCCGTGCCAGATCCCGGCATTCCCGCGCCCGCCGGCGCGCCGAAGCTGTCCGCCTCCACCCTGTCCAGCCTGGCCGTGGCCGACACCCTGGACATGCTGGACCAGCGCGTGCAGCTGACCCTGGGCGTGCGCCGCCAGCTGGTCGAATCGAAGAACTACAGCGCCGCCACGGGCGCGCTGACCACGCACTACAAGCAGGGCGCCCTGACGCCGCTGGCCGGCATCGTCGTCAAGCCGCTGCGCAACGTGTCGCTGTACGCGAACTATATCGAGGGCTTGAGCAAGGGCGATATCGCGCCGAACATCGCCGACAACGCGGGCCAGGTGTTCGCGCCCTACAAGAGCAAGCAGTATGAAGTGGGCACCAAGGCCGACCTGGGCGTGGTGCTGGCGACCCTGGCCGTGTTCCAGGTCAGCAAGCCCAGCGGCGCACTGTATGGCAAGGTGTACAGCATGGACAGCGAGCAGCGCAACCGGGGCCTGGAGTTGAACCTGTCGGGCGCCGCCAGCAAGGCCGTGCGCCTGCTGGCCGGCATCACCCTGCTCGACGGCCGCCTGGTGAAGACCAACAGCGCCGCCACCATGGGCAAGCGCCCCGTCGGCGTGCCCACGGCCATGGCCAACCTGGGCGGCGAATGGGATTTGCCGTACTGGCCCGGCCTGACGGCCACGGGCGCCGTCAGCTACACGGGCAAGCAGTATGTCGACCAGGCGAACGTGCAATCCGTGCCGTCATGGACCAAGGTGGACCTGGGTCTGCGCTACCGCACGGTCATCGCCGGCAAGGCGACCACCGTGCGCGGCGGCCTGATGAACGCCTTCGACCGCCACTATTGGGCCGGGGTGGCGTCGTACAGCACCATCTCGCAGTCGGCGCCGCGCACAGTGCAGCTGTCGGCCGCCGTGGATTTCTGACGCGGCGAACGGTCAGGCATCGCCCGGCATGGCGCGGCGCAGGCAGTAGCCGGCGCCCGCCACCGTGTGCAGCAGCGCTTCCCCGTAGCCGTGGTCGACCTTGCGCCGCAGGCGGTGCATGTGCATGTCGATGATATTGCCGCGCGGTTCGAAATCGTAGTCCCACGCCGCTTCCAGCAGCATGGCGCGCGTGACGACCTGGCCGGCGCGGCGCATCAGCAGTTCCAGCAGCAGGAATTCGCGCGGCTGCAGCTCCAGCTCGCGCCCGTCGCGCCGGGCCGTGCGGGCGGCCGTATCGACGCGCAGGCCCGCCAGTTCCAGCACGGGCTGGCGCCGGCTCGCATCGCCGCGCCGTCCCAGCGCCTCGAGGCGCGCCAGCATCTCGGCAAACGCGTAGGGCTTGACCAGGTAGTCGTCCGCCCCGGCGCGCAGGCCCGCCACGCGCTCCTCGGTGCTGCCCAAGGCGCTGACCATCAGCACGGGCGTGTGCGCGTCGCGCTGGCGCAGCTGGGCCAGCAGCGCCATGCCGTCCATGCCCGGCATGCGGCGGTCGACGATCACCACGTCGTAGATGCCTTCGCCCGCCATGGCCAGGCCCGTCGCGGCGTCGCCCACCTGGTCGGCCACGTGGCCGCTCTCGGCCAGGCCCCGTGCCAGGTACTGGGCCGAGCGGCGGTCATCCTCGATTACCAGTAGACGCATTGCGCGATTCTTTCCATAATTGCCAGGCAGTGGCCCAACATGAACGATTTTTAATCCGGGCGCGAAGCGCCTGTAGCCGGCGGCACGGCATAATGGCCAGTATATATCAGGGGCGCGCGGCGATATGCCGCCGCCACGCACAAGGAGGACAACATGGCCAGGGTGCTGGTAATCGAAGATGACGCGCAGACGGCCAGCGAGATCGACGCGGCCCTGTCCGACTATGGCCACCAGGTCGACCTGGCCGGCAATGGCCGCGACGGCCTGCTCAAGGCCGTCACCGGCAGCTATGACGTGATCGTGCTGGACCGCATGATGCCGGGCGGCCTCGATGGCCTGGCCGTGCTGTCCACCCTGCGCACGGCCGGCACCACCACGCCCGTGCTGATCCTCAGCGCCCTGTCCGCCGTCGACGAACGGGTGCGCGGCCTGCGCGCGGGCGGCGACGACTACCTGGCCAAGCCCTTCGATTTCATCGAACTGACGGCGCGCCTGGATGCCCTGCTGCGCCGCCGCGACGCGGCGCCCGCCGTCACGGGCTTCCAGCTGGCGAACCTGGAAATGGACCTGCTGACGCACACCGTGCGCCGCGCCGGCCAGACCATCGACCTGCTGCCGCGCGAATTCCGCCTGCTCGAATACCTGTTCCGCAACGCGGGCCAGGTACTCACGCGCACCATGGTATTCGAAGCCGTGTGGGATTACCGCAGCGACGAGCGCAGCAACGTCATCGACGTGCACATCAGCCGCCTGCGCAAGAAGATCGACCCGGACGGCACGGCGCCGCTGATCCACACCTTGCGGGGCTCAGGCTATGTCTTCCGTGTCCCCGACTAAATGGTGGCAAGCCGCCCCCGGCGGCCCCACGGCCCTGCTGCACGGCCTGCGGCGCGCGGCCAGCTTCCGCATGGCGCTGCTGTTCCTGGCCCTGTACGGCCTGATTTCGCTGCTGCTGTTCGCCTTCCTGTACGTGCAGATCTCGGCCTACGCCCTGGGCCGCATCGACGACTGGCTGGCGCGCGAGCGCAATGGCCTGATGCGCGACGGCATCGCCGAACTGCATGCGCGCGTGGATTTCCACGCCCGCCTCGACCCCGACAACGTGCGTCCCTTCGGCCTGTACGACGCGCAGGGCCGCCACCTGGCCGGCACCTTTCCCGGCCCCCTGCCCCCGCTGGCCCGCGACGGCCGCGCCGTCAGCATGGCGGTGCAGGGCGGGCAGCGCGAACTGCGGGCGGCCGCCTTCGCGCTGGAAAACGGCCAGACCCTGCTGCTGTCGCAGGACCTGCACGAGTTCAAGGAATTCGATGAAGTGCTGGTGCGTGCCCTGGCGTCGGCCGCCGCGCTGGCACTGCTGCTGGGCATGACGGGGGCGGCCATCATCGGCCGCGGCTCCGTGCGCCGCCTGGACGCCATCACGCGCGCCATCGAAGCCATCGTCTCGGGCGACCTGAGCCAGCGCCTGCCGCAGCGCCCGGCACAGGGCGCCAACGACGACGTGGACCGCCTCGTCATCGTCGTCAACGGCATGCTGGACAACCTCGAACGGCTGATGCGCGAAGTCAAGGGCGTCTGCGACGGCATCGCGCACGACCTGCGCACGCCGCTGGCGCGCCTGCTGGCCGGCCTGGAACGGGCCCAGCGCCGCGCCGGCAGCGCCGCCGACTACCATGAAGCGGTGCAGGCGGCGATCGGGGAAACGCTGTCGCTGCTGGCCACCTTCAACGCCATGCTGCGCATCTCCGAGGTGGAAGACGGCATCCGCCGCGCCGGTTTCACGAACGTGGACCTGGCCGCCGTGCTGGACGACGTGATCGAATTCTATGAACCCAGCGGCGAGGAAAAGCACTTGGCCATCGACTATGCGCGTCCGGCCGACCTGCGCCTGCCCCTGCGCGGCGAAGCGAGCCTGCTGTTCGAAGCCTTCGGCAACCTGCTCGACAACGCCATCAAGTTCACGCCGGACGGCGGCCGCATCGCCGTGCGCCTGTGGCGGGACGACGCCGGCTACGGCATCGATATCGAGGATACGGGTCCCGGCATTCCCGCCGCCGAGCGCGAAGCCGTGTTCCGCCGCTTCCACCGCAGCGAGGCGAGCCGCCACCTGCCCGGCAACGGCCTGGGACTGAGCCTGGTGGCCGCCGTCGCGCGCCTGCACGGCTTCAGCATCGCCATCGCCGACAGCCAGGCCGGCTGCCGCATCGAACTGCGCCTGCCCATGTCCCTGAATACCCCCGTGCCTGAAAGGATGCCCGCCCCATGACGCCCCAATCGAACTGGATCACCTTCGCCCTCGCCTCCGCCGTGTTTGCCGCGCTGACGGCGCTGTTCGGCAAACTGGGCGTGGTGGGCCTCAATTCCAACCTCGCCACCTTCATCCGCACCGTCGTCATCCTCGCCGTCATCGGCGGCATCGTCTCGCTGCGCGGCGAATGGCAGAACCCCGCCACCATCAGCGCGCGCAGCTGGCTGTTCCTGGTGCTGTCGGCCATCGCCACGGGGCTGTCCTGGCTGTGCTACTACCGCGCGCTGCAGCTGGGACCCGTCAGCCGGGTGGCGCCGCTCGACAAGCTCAGCGTGGCCCTGGCCATCGTGCTGGGCGTGGTCTTCCTGGGCGAGACCCTGACCTGGCCCGTGGCGCTGGGGGCCGCGCTGATCGTCGCCGGCTCCATCATCATGGTGATCTTCTAGGTTTTCTCCCGAAGCCGCGGCGCGCTCAGTGACAGCTAAGTCTCGCGCCCTATGCTCTCCCTGGCGCACCCCACGCGCGCCACCACAGGAGGAAACCATGTACCGCCATACCAAACTGATATTACTCGTCGTCGCCCTCGCCACGGGCGGCGGCGTGGCCTGGGCCGTGACGGGCCAGCAAGCCGCCATGGACAACGACGCCCTGGCCATCGCCAAGGCAAAAATCTCTCTCAGCCAGGCCGTCGCCACGGCCGAGCAGCATGCGGGCGGCAAGGCCACGCGCGCCGAATTCGAACATGAAAAAGGCAACTGGGTCTTCGACGTGGAAGTGGCCAGCGGCGCCAGGGTCTTCGACGTGCGCATCGATGCCGACAAGGGCGCCGTGCTGTCCTCGCACGAGGACAAGGCCGACCGCGACGGCCGCGAACACGAGCACGACGACGACTGATACCGCCAACCCGCCGGCCCGACCCAGTCGGGCCGGCCTGCCAGCTAAACTATGGAACACCTCAATTTCGCCCTGTTCGCCCTGCTCAACGGCCCGGCGGCGCCCTCCCCCGTTACCCTCGCCCTGGCGCTGCTGTTCGGCGAATGGCTGATCTGGCTGCTGCCGGCCGCCGCCATCGTCGCCTGGCTGCGCGGCGGCGAGGCGCTGCGCGCACGGCTGCTGGCGGCCACCGCCACGGTGCTCGCCGGCCTGTGCCTCAACCAGCTGATCGGCCTGGGATGGCAGCATCCGCGCCCGTTCATGCTGCACCTCGGGCATACCTTCATCGCGCACGTGGCCGATTCCTCGTTTCCCAGCGATCACCTGACCGTGCTCTGGTGCGCCGCCGGCGCCCTGCTGCTGCAGCCGTCCACGCGCGCCACCGGTGCCGCCCTTGCCCTGCTGGGCCTGCCCGCCGCCTGGGCGCGCATCTACCTGGGCGTGCATTTCCCGTTCGACATGCTGGGCGCGGCGCTGGTCGCCATCGTCAGCACCGCCTTGCTGGCCTGCCTGCCGCAGCGCATCGCGCAGGCGCTGGCGCGGCAAGGCATCCGCCTCTACCGCGCCCTGTTCGCGCCCCTCATCGCGCGCGGCTGGCTGCGTCCCTGAAGCCTATGGCTGGCCTAAGTCTGGCGCCCCACACTGGCCGCACCATCACTGAACGGAGTCCGCCATGCCCCAGCCATCCCCCGCCGCCAGCCACGCCTGGCTGAACAAGGTCCCCCACGCCACCGTGCTGTTCTGGATCATCAAGATGATGTCGACCACCGTGGGCGAGACGGGCGCCGACTACCTGAACGCCGACCTGCACTTCGGCCTGGGCGGCACCACGGCCCTCGTCGGCGCCCTGCTGGCCCTGAGCCTGTGGGCGCAGCTGCGCGCCAGCCGCTATGTTCCCGTGCTGTACTGGCTGGTGGTGGTCTGCGTCAGCGTGTTCGGCACCCTGCTGACGGACAACCTCACCGACCAGCTGGGCGTGCCGCTGGCCGCCTCCACGGGCGCCTTCTGCGCCGCGCTGGCCGCCACCTTCCTGCTCTGGTACCGCAGCGAACGCACCCTGTCCATCGACAGCATCGTCACGCCGCGCCGCGAATGGTTTTACTGGGCCGCCATCCTGTTCACCTTTGCCCTGGGCACGGCCGCCGGCGACTGGGTGGCCGAGGGCATGCAGCTCGGCTACGCGCACGCGGCCCTGCTGTTCGGCGCCCTGATCGCCGCCACGGCCGCCGCCCGTTACCTGTTCCAGGCGAATGGCGTGGCCTGCTTCTGGGTCGCCTATGTGCTCACGCGCCCCTTCGGCGCCGCCTGTGGCGACTTGCTGTCGCAGCCGGCCGGCAACGGCGGCCTCGGTTACGGCACCGTCGCCACCAGCGCCCTGTTCCTCGCCACCATCGTCGCGCTGGTGGCCTATCTGTCGGCCACGCACAGGCCTGCCGCACCGCGCTGAGGACAAATATGTGAAAATCGCGGCAGGACATTGAAGAAAGACAGCCATGCGGGTACTGCTGGTGGAAGACGACGCCATGATAGGCGCGGCCGTGCAGGCGGCGCTGCGCGACGCCGCATACGCGGCCGACTGGGTACGCAACGGCCAGACGGCGCTCGACACCCTGGCCTGCCAGCACTATGACCTGGTGCTGCTGGACCTGGGCCTGCCCGGCAAGGATGGCCAGGACGTGCTGCGCGCCATCCGCGCCAGGAACAACGTGCCGCTGCTGGTCATCACGGCCCGCGACGCGCTGGAACAGCGTTTGCTGGGCCTGGACGGCGGCGCCGACGACTATGTCCTGAAACCGTTCGAGATGGCCGAACTGCTGGCGCGCATGCGCGCCGTCCTGCGCCGCAAGGGCGGCGCGGCCGCCCCCGTGCTGGGCAACGGCAGCGTCTCGCTCGACCCGGCCACGCGCGAAGCGACGGCCGGCGGCGCGGCGCCCGTGCAGCTGTCGAACCGCGAATTCGCCCTGCTGCATGCCCTGCTGCTGCGCCCCGGCGCCATCCTCTCGCGCAGCGAGCTGGAAGAACGCATCTACGGCTGGGGCGAGGAAGTGGAAAGCAATGCCGTCGAATTTCTCATCCATGCGCTGCGCAAGAAGCTGGGCACGGCCGTCATCAGGAATGTCAGGGGCGTGGGATGGATGACCTCCAAGGGCGCGTAAGCCGCGTCGGCAATGCCCTGCGCACTTCGCTGCGCTGGCGCCTGTCCCTGTGGCTGGCCCTGGCGATCTGCTGCGTGGCCGTGCTGGCCGGCGCCTTCGCCTTTTATTCCGCCTTCCGCCAGGCGCACGCCCTGCAGGACGACATGCTGCGCCAGGTGGCCGCACTGGCCAGCCGCCAGCCGCTGGCGCCAGCGGACAGCGCCGAGGCGCAAGACGACGGCGACAGCGACAGCAAGGTGTATGTACAGCTGCTGGGGACGCACGCTGCCGGCGAACCTGCCCTGCCCGCCAATTTGCCGGCCGGTCTGCAGACGGTGCGCGCGGATGGCGAAACCTACCGCGTGCTGGTGCGCGCCAGCGGCGGACAGCGCCTGGCCGTGGCGCAGGAAACCTCCGTGCGCGATGAAATGGCGCGCGACAGCGCCCTGCTGACCCTGATCCCCTTCCTGCTGCTCGTACCCGTGCTGCTGCTGGTCGTCACGGACCTGGTGCGCAAGGTGTTTGCGCCCGTGCGCGACGCCGCCAGCGCCGTCGATGCGCGCGGCGAAGACGACTTGCGGCCCGTCGCCAGCGCCGCCCTGCCCGCCGAAATCCGTCCCTACGCCGATGCCATCAACCGGCTGCTGCGGCGCGTGGCCCGCTCGATGGACGAACAGCGCCGCTTCATCGCCGACGCGGCGCATGAACTGCGCACGCCATTGACGGCCCTGTCGCTGCAGGCCGAGCGCCTGGCCGCCACGCCGCTGCCCGCGGAAGCGCAGGCGCGTCTCGTGACCCTGCGCGCAGGCATGGCGCGCAGCCGCGCCCTGCTGGAGCAGCTGCTGTCACTGGCGCGGGCGCAACAAGCGCCAGAGGTGGCGGCCGCGCCGGCCACTTCCGTGCATGCCATCTGCCGCCAGGTGCTGGAAGAGCTGCTGCCCCTGGCCGAGGCCAGGCAGATCGATATCGGCATGCTGGCCGGCGGCGACGTCCTGGTGCAGGCCGGTGCCACCGACCTGGCCACGGTGCTGCGCAACCTGGCCGGCAATGCCATCCGCTACACGCCGCCCGGCGGCAAGGTCGACCTGTCGCTGCGGCGCGAAGGCCGGTTCGCCATCCTCGCCGTGGCCGACAATGGCCCCGGCATCGCTGCGGCCGAACGGGAACGCGTCTTCGACCCGTTCTACCGCGTGCTGGGCAGCGGCGAGGACGGCGCCGGCCTGGGCCTGTCCATCGTGCGCGCCATCTGCCAGCGCCTGGGCGCCAGCGTCACGCTGGGCTGCGCCGATGCGGCCGGCGGCACGGGCCTGCTGGCCGAAGTACGCCTGCCGGCGGCCCATTAAGCCTGACTCTCCGCCAGCGCGCCATGGCGCGCGTCGCGCCGGTGTTCCAGCGCCTTGGCGGCGCGCTCGAAGTACAGGTAGATGACGGGCGTGGTGAACAGAGTCAGCGCCTGCGACACGATCAGGCCGCCGACGATGGAGATCCCCAGCGGCACGCGCAGTTCCGCGCCCGCGCCGTGTCCCAGCGCCAGCGGCAGTGCGCCGAACAAGGCCGACATGGTGGTCATCATGATGGGCCGGAAGCGCAGCAGGCTGGCCTGGCGGATGGCGTCGACGGGCGACAGTCCCTGCTCCCGTTCCGCCACCAGCGCGAAGTCGATCATCATGATGGCGTTCTTCTTGACGATGCCGATCAGCAGGATGATGCCGATCATGCCCATGATGGACAGGTCCTGGCCGCAGACGATCAGCGCCAGCAAGGCACCCACGCCGGCCGACGGCAAGGTGGAGATGATGGTCAGCGGGTGGATCGGGCTTTCATACAGCACGCCCAGCACGATGTACACGGCCACCAGCGCCGTCAGGATCAGCCACGGTTCGCTCTTCAGGGAGCTCTGGAAGGCCTGCGCCGCGCCCTGGAAGGTGCCGTTCAGGGTGGCCGGCATGCCGCTGGCCACTTCCGCGTCGTGGATGGCCGTGACGGCGTCGCCCAGCGCGTAGCCCGGCGCCAGGTTGAACGAGATGGTCACGGCTGGGAACATGCCCTGGTGGTTGATGGTGATGGGCGAGACGCCCTGCGTCACCTTGGCCAGCAGGTTCAAGGGCACCAGCTGCTGCGTCAGCGGCGAGCGCACGAACAGGTGTTCCAGCGCCTGCGTGGACAGCTGGAAGGCCGGGTCGACTTCCTGGATCACGTGGTACTGGTTCAGCTGCGTGAACATGGTGGCCACCTGGCGCTGGCCGAAGGCGTCGTACAGGGTGTCGTCGATGGCTTGCGCCGTGATGCCGAAGCGCGACGCCGTGGCGCGGTCGATGGTCAAGGTGGCGCTGCTGGCCGACGACTGCAGGTCCGACGACACGTCGCGCAGCTGCGGCAGCGCCGCCAGCTGCTTCGTCAGGGTCGTCGACCACTGGTTCAGGCTGGCCACGTCCGTGCCCTGCAGGGTGTACTGGTACTGCGCGGCGGAGATGCGCCCGCCCACCTGGATATCCTGGCGCACCTGCATCTGCAGCACGATGCCGGGCACCACGGCCGTGCGCGCCTTCAGGCGCGCCATGACCTGGTCGGCGCTGGCTGTGCGCTCGCCGAAGGGCTTGAGGTTGATCATCATGCGTCCCTGGCTCAGGGTCGGGTTGGCGCCGATCCAGAAGTACACATTGTCGACGGCGGGGTCGCTCTTGACGATGCGCCCCAGCTGCTGGATGCGCGCCGACATGGCGTCGAACGAGGTATCGGGCGCCGCCTGCGCCAGGCCGACGATCAGGCCGGAATCGGCTTGCGGGAAGAAGCCCTTCGGGATGGCCACGAACAGGGCCGCCGTGGCGAACACGGTGGCGATCGTCACGGCCAGGGTCAGGCCCCGGTGGCGCAGCACGATGTCGAGCAGGCGGCCGTAGCCGGCCGTCATGCGGTGGAAAAAGCCCTCGCTCCACTGGTAGAAACGGCCCTGCTTCGCCTTTTCCTCGGCGCCCGGTTTGATCAGCCACGCGCACAGCATGGGCGTGACGGTCAGCGAGACGAAGGCCGACATGACGATGGCGACGCTGACGGTGACGGCGAATTCGCGGAACAGCCGCCCCACGATGCCGCCCATCAACAGGATGGGGATGAAGACGGCGATCAGCGAAATCGTCATCGAGACGATGGTGAAGCGCACTTCCGTCACGCCTAGCACGGCCGCTTCCAGCCGCCCCTTGCCCTCTTCGATGTGCCGCATGACGTTCTCGATGACGACGATGGCGTCGTCGACGACGAAGCCGATGGCGATCGTCAGGCCCATCAGCGACAGGTTGTCCAGGCTGTAGCCGCACAAATACATCACGCCGAAGGTGGCGATCAGCGACAGCGGGATGGTCAGGCTGGGTATCACCGTGGCCCACAGGTTGCGCAGGAAGGAGAAGATCACCAGCACCACCAGGCCCACCGTCAGCATCAGGGTGAACTGCACGTCGCTGACGGAAGCCTGGATGGTCTGCGTGCGGTCGCCCACGACGTCCAGGCGCGCGGCCGGCGGCAGGCTGGCCGTCAGCTGCGGCAGGCTGGCCTTGACGTTGGCGATGGTGTCGATGACGTTGAAGCCGGGCTGCTTGTGCACGTCGAGGATGATGGCGCGGCGCCCCTGCAGCCACGCCGCCTGGTGCGTGTCCTCGGGCGCGTCGAGCACCCGGCCCAGGTCGCCCAGGCGGATAGGCGCGCCGTTCTTGTAGGCCACCACCATGGCGCGGTAGCCGTTGGCGTCCGTCAGCTGGTCGGTGGCGTTCAGCACCACGGCCTTGTCCCGGCCGTTCAGGGTACCCTTCGGCGCGTTCACGGTCTGCGTGCCGATGATGCCGCGCACGTCTTCCAGGCTCAGGCCCAGCGCCGCCAGCTTGTCCGGGTCCACCTGCACGCGCACGGCGGGCCGCTGCTGGCCGTGGAAGTCGACCAGGCCGACGCCGTTCATCTGCGAGATCTGCTGCGCCACGTGGTTTTCCGCGTAGTCGTCGAGCTCCGTCAGCGGCATGGTGTCCGAGGTCAGGGCCAGCGACAGCAAGGTGAAGTCGGCCGGATTGGTCTTCTGGTAGGTGGGCGGGCTGGGCAGGTTCTTCGGCAGGCTGCCGCCGGCCGCGTTGATGGCCGTCTGCACGTCCTGCGCGGCGCCGTCGATATTGCGCGCCAGGTCGAATTGCACCGTGATCGAGGTGGTGCCCAGCGAGCTCGATGAAGTCATCTGCGTGATGCCGGGAATGGCCGACAGCTGGCGTTCCAGCGGCGTGGCCACCGAGGTGGCCATGGTGTCGGCGCTGGCGCCGGGCAGCTTGGCCTGCACCTGGATGGTGGGGAAATCGACTTGCGGCAGAGGCGCCACGGGCAGCATGAAATACGCCACCAGGCCCACCAGCAGCACGCCGATGGCGAGGAAGGAGGTGCCGACGCGGCGCTGGATGAACAGTTCGGTAAGCGACATTATCGTGCTCCCTGTACGACAGCAGCCGTGGCCATGGCCGTGACCGGCGTGCCCTGCGCCAGCCGGCTCTGGCCGTCGAGCACCACCTGTTCGCCGCCCTGCAGGCCGGCCGTGATGGTGGTGTAGGCGCCGTCGCTGGCGCCCGTGACCACCTTGCGCACGCTGGCCTTGTGATCAGGCCCCGTCACGTAGACGAAATTGCCATCCTGGCCCGTCATGATGGCGGCGCTGGGCACCGCGACGACGCCATGGTCCGTGCGCAGCAGCAGGCGCGCCGTCACCAGTTGGCCCGGCCACAGGGCCCGGTCGGCGTTGGCGAAGCCCGCCTTCAATTTGATCTGGCCCGTGGCCGCGTCGACCTGGCTGTCGATGAAGGCCAGCCGGCCATCGGCCAGGGGCTTGCCGCCCGACGCGTCGGCCACGGCGACGGCCAGCGGCGCCCTGGCCTGCTGCTGCGCCAATTCGCCCAGGTTTTCCTGCGGCACGGAGAACAGCACGGTGATGGGAGCAATCTGCGTCAAGGTCACCAGGCCGGCCGCATCGGCCGCCTTGACCATGGCGCCCACGTCGGCCTGGCGCATGCCCAGGCGGCCGCCGAACGGCGCGCGGATGGTGGCGTAATCGAGCTGCAGGCGCGCCGTTTCCACCTGCGCCTGGTCGGCCGCCACGGCGCCCAGCTGAGCAGCCAGCTGCGCCTGGCTGGTATCGCGGCTTTGCGTGCTGCCCGCGCCGATCTCGGCCAGTTTCGCGTAGCGCTGCGCGTCGAGGCGCAGGCTGGCCACGGAAGCCGCATCCTTCTGCAAGGTGGCTTGCGCCTGCTGCAGGGCCGCGCGCAAGGGGCGCGGATCGATCTGCGCCAGCAACGCGCCGGACGCCACTTCCTGGCCTTCCGCAAAGGCGATCTTCTGCAGCTGGCCATCGATGCGCGTCTTGATGTCGACGGCGTTGAGGGCCGTGACCGTGCCCACGGACGACAGCCAGACGGGCATGTCGCGCCGTTCGGCCACGCCCAGGTGGACGGGAATGGCGGCCCTGGCGGCCGGCGCCGGTGCCGGTTTATGCAGCGCATACGCGCCGCCGGCGGCCAGCGCCGCGATCAGCGCGGCCAGCAGCCAGCGGCCGCGCCGCGCTCCCGCGGCAGTGCTGCTGTGTTCTTCTTGGTTCACGGTGTGACTCCCGAAATGGATGAAATGAATGGCGTATCGCTGGCGGCGTCGAAGCCGCCGCCCAGGGTGCGGAACAGGCCCACGGCCGCCTGCAAACGGCCCAGCCGCGCTTGCAGCAAGGCGTCCTGCGCCTGGGCCCGCGTGCGCTGCGCCGTCAGCACGTTGAGGAAATCGCTGCTGCCCAGCCGGTACTGCGCCTCGGCCAGGGTGCTGGCACGCTGCGCCGAGCTGGCCGCGTCCTGCGCCGCCGCTTCCAGCTCGCGCTGGTGCACGGTGGCGCTCAGGCCATCCTCGACTTCCTGCAAGGCGCCCAGCACCGTGCCACGGTAGGCGGCCGCCAGTTCCGTGGCGCGGCCCCGGCTCACCGTCAGCTGGCCCTGGCGCTGACCGCCGTCGAACAGGGTCTGCGCCAGCGCGGCGCCGATGTCGAGGATGGGGTTGGACGACAGCAGTTGGCCCAGCGCGGCGCTGGTCACGCCCGCGTTGGCCGTCAGGGCGAGGCTCGGGTAAAAGGTGGCGCGCGCCACGCCGATGTCGAAATTGGCGCCCTGCAGGCGCGCTTCGGCGGCGCGGATGTCGGGCCGGCGCTGCAGGATGCTGGCCGGCAAGCCTGCCTGCGGCTGCGGCACGGCGACGGCTTGCACGCCGCCGTCGGCCAGCGCGAACTGCTCCGGCGTGGCGCCCACGAGCACGGCCAGCAAATGGCTGTTCTGTTCCAGTTGCTGCTGCAGCGGCGGCAGCGCCGCGGCAAAGCTGGCCGCCGCGCTGCGCTGCTGTTCCACCTGCAGGCTGCTGGCCACGCCCAGGTCGGCCTGGCTTTGCACCAGCGCCAGCAGGCGCTGCGCGTCGTCGGCGATGCCCTGCGCCAGGCGCAGGCGTTCACGCAGCGACAGCAGCTGGAAATAGGTATCGGCGACGGAGGCGGTCAGCGTCAGCGCCACCGTGTCGGCGTCATACACGCTGGCCTGCGCCAGCGCCTGCGCCGCGTCGCCGGCCGCGCGGTTTTTGCCCCAGAAGTCGAGCTCGTAACCGGCCTGGGCAAACAGGCTCTGCGTGTTGCTGCTGCTGCCGCTGCCCACCTTCGCCGTCGTGCCGCTGCCGTTGTGCACGCGGTCCACCGTGCCGTTCAGGCTGACCGTGGGATACAGCGCGGCACCGGCCGACTGGGCCGTGCCGCGCGCCTGTTCGATGCGCGCCCTGGCCTGCGCCAGCGTGGGGCTGTCGCGCAGCGCGCGGTCTTCCAGCGCGGACAGCGCGGGGTCGCCGAAGCTGCGCCACCAGCCGCTCTGCACGGGCACGGTGGCGCCCAGCGGTGACGCCTGGTAGCTGTTCCAGCGGGGTGCCAGGTCCACCTGGGGCCGCTCGTAGGCGGGCACCAGCGAACAGCCGCCCAGCAGGACGGCGGTGGCGGCCAGGGTGGCCAGGGCCAGCCCCCTGGCCGGTCGTGATGGGAATGTCATGGTGATGGCCTCGTTCTGAACTGGTGTCCAGAATAGGCCGCAGGGGCTAAAACCCCCTTCGCCGCCAGATGAAATTTAATTCATGCTTTCCAGGCAGGCCGCCGCAGTGCCGCGCCGCGCCCGTCCCTGCACGTGGCCGCCATCGGCAGCGGGACCCGGCGCCCCTCACCGAATTGCCTGTCTGGCAAGAATATGCTGCCGGCGGCGTGCAAGGAGACGATTCTAGGTGGCAAGCTGCAAGCTACCATCCAGGCGACGGGCCAGGCCCAGCGGATTGTCCGCCTGCAAGGCGGCCGGCAGCAGCGCGTCCGGCATGTCCTGGTAGCTGACGGGGCGCAGGAAGCGCGCGATGGCGCAGCTGCCCACCGAGGTGCTGCGGCTGTCCGAGGTCGACGGGAACGGCCCTCCATGCACCATGGCGTGCCCCACTTCCACGCCCGTGCCGAAGCCGTTGACGAGGATGCGTCCCACGCGCCGCTCCAGCGCCGGCAGCAGCGCCGCCGCGGCTGCATGGTCGCCCCCGTCGATATGCAGGGCCGCCGTCAGCTGCCCTTCCAGCGCTTCGACGATGGCGTGCATGGTGGCCAGGTCGGGACAGCGCACGAGCAGCGCCGCCGCGCCAAAGACCTCTTCCCGCAGGGCCGGATCGCGTTGAAACGCTTCGGCCGTGGTGGAAAACAGGGCCGCCTGGCATTGGCAGGCGCCGCCTGCCTGGCCGCGCGCCTCGACGCGCACGTCTGCATGCCCCGCCAGGGCCGCCACGGACACCGCATAGCTGCCGTGGATGCCGGGCGTGAGCATGGTGGCGGCCGGCGCGTCGGACAGGGCGGCCACGGCGGCGCCGAGGAAGCGCTCCAGGTCCGGCCCGTCGACAGCCAGGATGAGGCCGGGATTGGTGCAGAACTGGCCCGCGCCCAGGGTCAGGGCCGTGGCGAAGGCCTTGCCGATGGCCTCGGCACGGGCCGCCAGCGCATGCGGGAACAGCAGCACCGGGTTGATGCTGCTCATTTCCGCATACACGGGGATCGGTTCCTGCCGCGCCGCCGCCAGCCGCATCAGGGCCGTGCCGCCGCTGCGCGAACCCGTGAAGCCCACGGCCTTGATGCGATGATCGCTGACCAGGCCCTGCCCTACCTGGCGGCCGCTGTCGAACAGCAGCGAGAACGTACCTTCCGGCAAGCCGCAGTCGAACACGGCCTGCTGGAGCGCCCGGCCCACCAGGGCCGACGTGCCCGGGTGCGCGGAATGGGCCTTGACGATGACGGGACAGCCGGCCGCCAGCGCCGACGCCGTATCGCCGCCGGCGACGGAAAACGCGAGCGGGAAGTTGCTGGCGCCAAACACGGCGACGGGGCCGAGCGGGATCTGGCGCATGCGCAAGTCCACGCGCGGCAGCGGCTGGCGCACCGGCTGGGCCGGGTCGATGCGCAGGTCCAGAAAATCGCCGGCGCGCACGACGGCCGCGAACAGGCGCAGCTGGCCCACCGTGCGGCCCCGTTCGCCTTCCAGGCGGGCGCGCGGCAGGCCGCTTTCCGCCATGCAGCGCTCGATCAGCGCATCGCCGATGGCCAGGATATTGGCGGCGATCTGTTCCAGGAAAGCGGCCCGCTCTTCCAGCGTGGTGTCCCGGTAGGCGTCGAAGCCTTGCCACGCCAGCGCGCACGCCTGCTCCAGCTGCTCCAGCGTGGCACCGCCAAAAGCGGGGGCCAGGATGGCGCCCGTGGCGGGATTGGTGGCGTGGATGGCGCCGTTGGTCCCGGCAACCTGGCGGGCGCCGATGAGTAAATCAGTCGAAACAGACATATTTTCTTTCAGTGAAATAAAATCGAAAGGCTCTCAGGGCATGAAACTGAGGTTGACGGGCGTGGCCACGGCCACCGAAATGCCGGCGTCCGACAGCCTGCCGCTGGCCGTATCGACGCCGAAGACGTGCACGCCGCCGCTGCGCTGGTTGGCCACCAGCAGCCATCTGCCCGATGCGTGCAGGGCGAAGCTCCACGGCGTCTCGCCGCCCGAGCCGATGCGCTGCAGCAGGGCCAGCTGGCCCGAGGCCGCATCGACGCCATACACGAGCAGCGCGTGCTCGCCCCGGTTGGCGACGTACAGGAAGCGGCCGTCGGCCGAGCGCGCGATTTCCGCGCCGCTCTTCGTGCCGGTGAACCCGGCGCTGCTGATGGCCACCGTCTGCAGCAGCGACAAGCGCCCCCCGTCCGCGTCCCAGCCCAGCGCCATGACGTCGGCGCTCAATTCATTGAGCAGGTAGACGAAGCGCCCGTCCGCGCCAGCCACCAGGTGGCGCGGGCCGCTGCCGGGCGGCGCGCTGAAGCCCTGCCCCGGCGACAGCACCCGCGTGGCGGCGTCGTAGCCATACACGAAGACGCGGTCGGCGCCCAGGTCCGGCACCAGCAGGTGGTGGCCGCCGGGGGCGATGGCGCTGGCATGCGCGTGCGCGCTGGCCTGGCGACGGTGCGGGCCGGAACCGTGGCCTTGCAAGGTGGACACCAGCGGCCCCAGGCTGCCATCCGGCAGCACGGCGATGCTGGCTGTGGAGCCGCCGGCGAAATTGGCGGCGAACAGGGTGTGCGACGGCACGTCCAGCCACAGGTGGGTGGCGCCGTTACCGCCCGTGGGCGCCTCGTTCAGCTTGCGCAAGGCGCCGCTGGCGCGCTCCACGGCAAAGGCGCTGACCGTGCCTTCCTTGCCGCTGTCGTCATCGACGACGTAGAGGATGGGCAGTTGCGGGTGCGCCAAGGTCCAGGTGGGCCGCAAGCCCCCGGCCACGGGGCCGATCAGGTCCAGCTGGCCGCTGGCGGGGTCGAAGCGCAGCGCCTGGATCTGCCGGCCCTGCGAGCCGACGTACACGAGTTCGGCGTGCGCGGCGGGCAGCATCAGCAAGAGCAGCAGCAGGGCCAGGGCACGCGCGCAGCGGGCCAGCAATCGATAGCAACAAGGCAAGATCATGAAAGCTCCAGTATTAAAAGGGAATGAGCAAGGAATGCCCGGCTGCGTGGCTGGCCGGCGACGCCTGGCGGAAGACGGCCACGGCCTGCACCAGCTGCGCCGCCTGCCGCTTCAATTCTGCAGCGGCGGACGCGCTTTCTTCCACCAGCGCGGCGTTTTGCTGCGTCGTGCGGTCCATCTGCGCCACCGCCTGCCCTACTTCGCCCACGCTGCCGGCCTGCTGCGCGCTGGCCGCGCTGATTTCGGCGACGATGTCCGCCACGCGGCGGATCGATTGCACGATTTCCTGCATGGTGGCGCCCGCCTCGCCCACCAGGGCCGCGCCCTCCCCCGCCTGCGCCACGCTGCCGCTGATGAGGATCTTGATGTCGCTGGCGGCCGCCGCGCTGCGCTGCGCCAGGCTGCGCACCTCGCCCGCGACGACGGCAAAGCCCCGTCCCTGCTCGCCCGCGCGCGCCGCTTCCACGGCCGCATTCAGCGCCAGGATGTAGGTCTGGAAGGCGATGCCGTCGATCACGGCGATGGCTTCGGCGATCTTGACGGAACTGCCCTGGATGCCGTGCATGGTCTGCACCACCTGCCCCACCAGCGCGCCGCCGCGCTCGGCCACGCTGGACGCGCCCTGCGCCATCTGCCGGGCCTGCTGCGCGTGGTCGGCGTTGTGGCGCACGGTGGCGCCCAGCTGTTCCATGCTCGCGGCCGTCTGCTGCAGCGCGCTGGCCTGCTGTTCCGTGCGCTCGCTGAGGGCCAGGCTGCCCTGCGCGATGCGCGCGCTGGCGCAGGCCACGGCCTGCGAATTGCCGCGCACCTCGCCCACCACGCGCCCCAGCGCCTGCTGCATGTCGCGCAGGGCCGCCAGCAGGGGAGAAAATTCATCGCGCGCGTCGTCCAGCACGGCCACCGTCAGGTCGCCGTCGCGCACGCGCTCGGCCACGGCGCGCGAGACGGCCACGCGGCGTCCCAGCACGCTGGCCACGTGCCAGGACAGCAAGCCCAGCCCGCCGATGGCGCCGGCGGCCAGCGTCAGCAGCACGAGCAGGGTGCGGCGCGCCTCGTCCACCACTTCGCCCAGTTCGCCCCGCAACGCGCCCTCTTGCGCCTTGACGGCGTCGCGCAGGGCCGCCAGCAATTGCGTGCGGGCCGGCACCGTCTTGTCGACCAAAAAGGCGAACGCCTCGGCCGCCTGTCCCTGTTCGATCAGCGCCACGTCCTGCGCGGCCACGGCCCAGAAGGTGTCGAGCAAGGGCGGCACCGTGGCGTAGCGCGCGCGATCCGCATCCGTCAACAGCGCGCGCTGGTAGTCGGCCATGGTCTGCGTCACCTGGCCGCGTTTTTCCGCGATGCCCGCCAGCGCGCGCTGCAATTCCGACGCATTGCGCGCCAGTACGGCGTGGCGCAACAGCAGCAGCACGCGCGTCACTTCCAGCTCCGTGGCCGAGACGCGCTGCAATTGCGGCACGCGCACGCTGGCCGTGCGCTGCGCCACGGCCGTCACGTGGTTCAGGGTCAGCCAGGCAAACAGGGCCACGCCGGCGAAGGCCAGCGACAGGACGCCGGCCACTAGGTGCAGGCGCCGGGCGATGCCCGGCGAATTAAAGAGTGTCATGTCAGTGGGTTCCGGGTAAAGGCATGGCTGGCGCCGCCGCTTCGGGCGCCAGGTCGTTGGCGCGGGGCGCCCATTTGCGCCGCATCAGCACCACGGTGCTGGTCGCCCCCGTCAGCAGGAAGCCGAAGATGGCCAGCATGGGCAGCTCGTAGCTGCCGCCCAGGTGCAGCAGCCAGCCCGACAGGCTGGCCGAGACGCCGCCCGCCAGGCTGGTCGCCACCTGCTGCAAGCCCGTGTTCAGGCCCACGGCCTGCGTGGGGATCAGGGTCAGCTTGCACAGGGCCAGGTTGTTCGCCGTGGCCAGCCCCAGCAGGGACAGCGACAGCACGTTCCAGAACAGCGCCAGCGGCAGGCTGGGCGCATACGCCCCCAGCAGCACGGTGGTGCCGCCGATGAAGCCGGCGACGACGAAGCACTTGCGCACCAGCACGGCATCGTGCCCGCGCGCGATGATGCGGTCGGCCGCCCAGCCGGCGACGGCGGCGGTGAGCGCGATGCCGGCAAAGCTGAAGAAGGTGTACAGGCCCGACTGTTTCATGGACAGGCCCCGCTGCTCCACCAGGTAGGCGGGCATCCAGCTCATGCAATAGAAGGTGAAATAGCCATAGCAGAAGTTGTTGATCAGGCCGCCCCACACGACGGGACTGGCCAGCAGGTTCGACAGCGGCACGGAAGCGGCGCGTCGGCCCGCCGCGGCCAGCTGCCCCGGCGTGGGGAAATCGTCGCGCACGAGGCGCAGCCAGGGCGCCAGCCACAGCAGTCCAGCCAGCCCCGTGACGATGAACATCCATTGCCAGGAATACGTGACGATCATCCACGCCGCCAGCGGCGCGCCCAGCGCCGGGCCCATCTTGCCGCCGATGGAAAAGATGCCCAGCGCCGTGCCCTTGTTCGTTTCATCGAAGTTGTTGGCCAGGTAGCGGTAGGTGGCGGGCACCACCACCGCTTCCGTCACGCCGATCAGCAGGCGCATGAGGATCAGCGCCGACAGGGTCGTCACCAGCCCCGTGGCGGCGGCGGCCAGGCACCACAGCACGAAGCAGATGGCGTACGGCCGCTTGACGCCATAGCGATCCACCATCCAGCCCATGGGCAGCTGCACCAGGCCGTAGGACCAGAAGAAGGCCGAGGCGAGCCAGCCCCGCTCCACGTTCGTCAGCGCGAACTCGCGCACGAAGCCGGGGTCCGCCAGCGCCGACGACAGGCTGGTGCGGTCGACAAAGGCGATCATCAGCCCCAGTGCCAGCAATGCCAGGATGGCCCAGGGGTTTTCCGCCGCCCGCGCCGCCTGGCCGCGCGCCGCGCCCGCCCGCTTCTCCGCTGGCACGGCTCAGCCCTGCGGCAGGTACAGCGGCATGGAGTCTTCCCACTTGCTGTCCGTCAGGATGCGCTTGTCGCTGCCGTCCGCGTTCATCACGTAGATCTGGCCGTACTGCTGGAACGTCTGCTCGTACAAGGCCGCCTCGTCGCGGAAGCCGTGCTGCGAGCCGCTCCACAAAATGCGGCCGTCGGCGCTCCACACGGCATGGCCGTCGCTCGACTCGTGGTCGGTGCAGCGGTACAGGCCCGTGCCGTCCGGGCGGATGGTGTAGACGTCGTAGTTGCCCGTGTCGTCGCGGCGCGTGAACACGATGCGCTGGCCGTCCGGCGACCAGCCCGGCATGTTGTCGAGCGCCGTCGTCAGCACGCGCGACTTGCGCGTGGCCAGGTCCAGCACGCGGATGCCCTTTTCCTGCGCGCTGAAGACGCGGTAGGCCAGCGCCTTGCCATCGGCCGAATAGCTGGGGAAGCCCGAGTGCAGGCTGCCGTCCGTCAATTGCTCGGCGCCCGTGCCGTCGCGGCGCACGCGCCACAGGGCCGCCGTCATGGTGCTGCGCTCGGCGAACCAGTAGCCGAGGCCGAAGGCGATCCACTCGCCATCGGGCGACCAGCACGGCTGGAAGGCGCCGGCCAGGCCCATGCGCACCTTCGCCTCGTTCAAGCCATTGCCCTGCGACTCGAAGACCTTGCGCTTCTCGCTGCCGTCCGGACGCATGACGTAAATGGAACTGTTGCCCAGCTGCTTGTCCGTAAACACCACCCAGCCGTCGCGCGACATGAGCGGATACACGTCGACATGGCGGTAATCCCAGTCCTTGTCCCAGCTGAACAGGGGTTTGAGCAGCGGGCGCACGGGCTTGAAGGCCACTTTTTCGTAGATGACGGACTGGCCGTCGGCCGTCCAGCTGGGCGAACGGATGAAGGCCTGCTTCACGGGCGCGCGCTGCGAGGTGTACGCCAGGCCCTCGTTCGGCCCGTACTTGATCAGGTAGGCGATCTCGCCATCGCCCAGGTACTGCGGCTGCAGCTTCAGGTCGGTGCCCGTCGTGTGTTCCTGGCGCGCGCCGCTGGCCACGTCGACGGACACGATCTGCGAATACGCCTTGCCGATGTAGTTCGGCCGCCGCGCGCCCCAGGTCGCTTCCACCGTCATTTCATAGAAGACGATGCGCTTGCCGTCCGGCGACCATTTCGGCGAACCGAGGCAATAGCCGGGACGCGTGGCCACCCGGCGGAAGCCGCTGCCGTCGGGACGGATGATATAGATGCTCAGTTCCTGCGTATGCTCCCAGCCGTGGCCCTGGTCGTGGCCCGTCCATTCCGTGTCGCGGTCGCTGGAAAAGGCGAGCCACTGGCCGTCCGCCGACCAGGCCGGGCGGAAATAGCAGTCGGGCTTGCCCGCCTTGCCCTGCACCGCGCCGATGCCCGTCAGCTGGCGCAGCTGGCCCGTCGCCATGTCCTGCAGCCAGATATTCGCGCGGTAGCCATTGCGCGTGGACACGAAGGCCAGCGTGCGGCCGTCCGGCGACAGCACGGCCGCGTCATCGACGGAATCGCTGGCCACCACGGGCGTGATGGCGCTGCCGTCCGGACGCGCCCGGTAGACGTCGGACTGGCCGTCGCCGCGCCGCTCGGAGGTAAACAGCAGCCACTCGCCATTCGGCGACAGGCTGGCGTTGTATTCGAAGGCCGTGTCGCCCAGCAGCTTGCGCTCGTTCGTGCCGTCCAGCCTGGCGATAAACAGCTGGGAAACGGAGGGGGCGATGCGGTTCATCAGCATCACGCCCTTCTTTTTCACCGCTGCGCCGGCGGTGCCCTGTGCCCGGGCCAGGGCGGCAAACGGCAACTGGCTGGCCAGTGCGGCCGAGCCGAACAGGCGCAGGACTTTTCGACGATCCATGAAGTGCTCCTTTATAGTAGTTGTTAAATTCACGGTATTGCTTAGGCGCACTATTTTCGTGCCCCACTATACGTAGTTGCTGTGTGACAAACATCGTGCAGCGCATCATTACGTGCCGGCACGGCAGCCTGCGGTTTGAGCAGGAAGCTGGCCAGCGCGGGCAGCAGCACGAGGGCCCCAACCATGTTGACGATGAACATGAAGGCCAGCAAGATGCCCATGTCGGCCTGGAACTTGATGGGCGAGAAGGCCCAGGTGGCCACGCCCAGGGCCAGGGTCACGCCCGTCAGCATCACGACCTTGCCCGTCAGCAGCAGCGCGCGGTGATACGCCTGCGCCAGCGGCAGACCCAGGCGCATCTGCGCCAGCATGATGCTCAGCACGTACAGCGCGTAGTCGACGCCGATGCCCACGCCCAGCGCCGTGACGGGCAAGGTGGCCACTTTCAGGCCGATGCCCAGCCACACCATCAAGGCTTCGGCCAGCACCGAGGTGAGCGCTAGGGGGATGATGGCGCAGGCCACGGCGCGCCAGGAACGGAAGGTGAAATACGCCAGCGCCACGACGGCCGCATACACGAGCAGCAGCATTTCATGGTTGGCCTTTTCCACCACGGCATTCGTCGCCGCCTCGAAGCCCGCATTGCCGGCCGCCAGCAGGAATTGCGCATCGGCGCTGTCGTTGTCCCTGGCGAAGGCCGCCACCTCCGCGCTGACGCGGCGCAGGGTGGCCGCCTTGTGGTCGCTCAGGTACACCTGCAGTTGCAGCAGGGAAAAGCCGGCATCGACCAGGCTGCGCGGCGCGCGCGAACTGGCCGTGTTCAGCGCCGCCTGGTTCGGCTGCAGCTCGTACCAGCGCGGATTGCCTTCGTTCATGCCCACGGCCGTCTGGCGCGCCAGCGAAGCCAGCGACTGCGTCGTTTCCACGCCCTCGACCTGGCGCAAGCGCCATTCCAGTTCGTCCACCTTCGCCAGCACGGCGTGCCGCATGGCGCCCTGCACGGGCGTGCGCACCATCACCACCAGCACATCGCTGCTGGTGCTGTAATGGCGCGTCAGGTAGGCGTTGTCGAGGTTATAGCGCGACTGCGGCCGCAGCTCGGGCGCGCCCGCGTCCAGGTCGCCAACCTGCAGTGCGCGGCTGGCATGCAAGCCATAGCCGCCCAGCAAGACTGCCGCCCCGATGGTGGCGATGGCCCAGCGCCGGCCCGTGAACTTGCACAGGAAAGTCCACAAGGTGCGGCCGCCAGCGTCCTGGCTGTCGGCCAGGGCGGCGCGGCGCGCGGCGCGGGGACTGACGCCCGTGTAGCTGAGCAGCACCGGCAGCAAAATCAGGTTGGTCAGCACCAGGATGGCCACGCCCAGGCTGGCCGTGATGGCCAGGCGGCGGATGGAATGGATGTCGAGCATCATCAGCACGGCGAAGCCCACGGCGTCGCAGGCCAGCGCCGTGAAGCCGGCCATGAACAGGCGGCGGAAGGTAAAGCGCGCCGCCACCAGGCGCGGCATGCCGCGGCCGATGTCCTGCATGATGCCGTTCATCTTTTGCGCGCCGTGGCTCATGCCGATGGCAAACACGAGAAACGGCACCAGCACCGCGTACGGGTCCAGGGTAAAGCCCAGCAGCGGCAGCATGCCCAGCTGCCAAACGACGGCCACCAGCGAACAGGCCACCACCAGCAAGGTGCTGCGCAGGCAGCGCGTGTACCAGAACACGACCACCGTGACGATCAGCGCGGCCAGGGCGAAGAACAGCGCCACCTGGCGCAGGCCGTCCAGCAGGTCGCCCGCCACCTTGGCAAAGCCCGTGATGTGCAGCGCCACATGCTGGCCCGCGTACCTGGCGCGCAGGCTTTCCAGCTGCCGCGACAGGGCCGCGTAATCGAGTTCATGGCCCGCCTCGTCGCGCTCGGCCAGCGGCACGATCAGCGCGCTGGACTGGAAATCGCGCGCCACCAGCTGCCCCACTTCGCCCGAGCGCTCGATATTCAGGCGCACGCGCTGCAAGGCGGCGGGCGAGCCGTCGTAGTCGTCGGGGATCACGGTGCCGCCTTCGTAGCCCCGTTCCGTCACGGCTGTCCAGCGCGTGGACGGCGTCCACAGCGACTTGAGCTGGCCGCGCACGACGCCATCGAGCAGGAAGACGTCGTCATTCACGTGGCGCAAGGTTTCCAGGTAGCCCGCGTCGAGGATGCCGCCGCTGCCCTGCTGCTCGACGACGATGCGCAGGCTGTTGGCCTGCGACACGAGTTTTTGCCGCTCGGCCTGGTAATTCTGCAGGTACGGGTGATTCATCGGCAGCATGCCGTCGAAACTGGCATTGGGCACGATGCGGGCCGCCTGCCAGCCCAGCAGCACGGTGATCAGCAGGCACAGCGCCAGCAGCCAGCGGCGGTGGCCGAAGACGAAGCGCTCCAGGCGGCTGCCGGACCGCGGGTCGAAGGGAGTATTGCGTTCGGCGTGCGTTGCTACGGTATCGGGATGCATGGCGTTCATGGTTGTGCGGTTTTCGTGAAACTGGCGCGGGCGCCCTGTGGCGCCAGCGCGCGGGACAGCTCGGCCGGGGACAGGCGCAGCAGGCCGCGCGTGCCGGTGATCAGCAGGCCGCCATCGGGCGCCAGGGCCGCGCCCGTGAAGGGAAAGCGGGTGTTCATGGGCAACGCGGCGAAGGTCTGGCCCTGGTCGCGGCTGGCCACCACCTGCCCGGCGGCGCCCAGCAGCAGCACGGTGTCATCGGGCAATTGCAGGCCCGCCAGCAGCGAGGCGTCGACGGGCGTGGCCACTTCCTGCCACGGCGCGCCGGGCCGGGCGCTGCGCAGCACCTTGCCGCGCAGGCCGAACAGCACCAGGGCGCCGCCTTGCAGGGGCAGCGCGCCGAACAGGCTGCCTTTCGCGGGCGAGGCCTGCGCGGCAAACGCCGCCGCGTCCGGCATGCCCTGCCCCGCCGCGCGCAGCAGCAAGCCCTGCTCGCCGAACAGGAACTGCTCATGCTGGCGTTCGGCGATGCCGTAATACGTGCCGCCTTCCGGATTCGGCAGGTGGCGCATCTGCGCCTGCCAGCTGGCGCCACCGTCGCTGCTGGAAAAGGCCAGGCCGTAGGCGCCCACCACCAGCACGCTGCCGTCGGCGCGCAGGCCGATGTCGAGGAAGGGCTTGTCGGCGCCTTCGTCGACGAAGCGCTGCGCATCCTGCAGCAGCAGGTTCAAGGGGTGTTCGGCTTGCGCCGGGTCGGGCTTGACGGCGTCCCACGCCTGCCGCGCCGCCTCTTCGGCCAGCGCGGCGGCGCGCAGGCCGTCGAACACGCGCGTCCAGCTGGCGCCGCCATCCGTCGTGCGCAGCACGGCGCCCATATTGCCCACCGCCCAGCCCTCCCTGCCATTCGCAAAGCGCACGGCCGTCAGGCTGACGCTGACGGGCACTTTCGCTTGCGTCCAGTGGCGGCCCGCATCGTCCGTGTAGATGACCAGGCCCCGCTCGCCGACGGCCACCAGGCGCTCGCCGGCCCGCGCGATGGCCAGCAGATGGGCCGCCGTCGGCCGGGCCACCGCCAGGGCGGGCCGCTGCAGCGCGGCCGGCAAGGCGCCGGCGGCCTGGACCAGCGGGACGGCAGCGGCCAGCAGCGCCAGCATGCCGGCGCACAGGCAGGACTTGCTGCTCAACGCACGCCTCCGCTGGCCAGCGCGCCCGACGTGAAGCGGCTCAGCTGCTTGCTGTCGAAATCCTGGTAGGACACGCCGCCCGTTTCATTGATGGCCGCCGCATACACCCAGCCGCCCGACAGCAGGTCGTGCCAGGTGTAGCTGAGGGTGCTGGCGGACGGCTCGTCGCCGGCCAGCAGGGTGTAGGCCTGGCCCGTCTTCCACAACTTGCCCTGCGCATCCCAGGTGTCGGCCAGCACGGCTTGCCACGTGTCCTCGTCCAGGTACAGGCGGCGCTTGGCGGCCACGTTGCGCTTGCCGGACGCCAGGGTGGCTTCCAGCACCCACACGCGGTGCAGTTCCCAGCGCACGGCGTCCGGATTCAGCGTGCCCTTGCCGATGACGGCGTTGACGGGTTTGCGGAACAGGCCGTTGTTGTTGTACGGAATGTAGATTTCCTTCTTGCCCAGCAGTTGCACCTGGTAGCGGTCCTGCGCGCCGATGAACAGGTTGACGTCGTCGAAATTGGCCAGGCCGGCGGCCGAGGCGTCCGGCGTGTCATACACCAGCGAAGGCGACTTGCGCACGCGGCGCTGGCCCGGCACATACTGCCAGCCATCCTTCGGCTTGCTGTAATTGTCGACATAGTCGATGGTCATCATGGCCTGGCCAGAGTTGGCGGGCGGCTCCGTGATGTCGAGGCGCGCGCGCGCCCACTCGCCGCTGAACGCTTCCGGCTTGCCCTTCGGGTCGTAATACGGATAGGCCAGGCTGGTGCGCTGGCGGTTGGTCAGCACGCGGTCGCCACTGGCCGTCATCACGTATTTGTCGGCCGTAAAGCTGGTCAGCTGGCCACGGTAGCTGAGCATGTGGTTCCACAAGGCTTCGTGGCCATTCTTCGGCACGGGGAACGGAATGCCGCCATATGCGCCCTCCACCGTCAAGCCGCCATTGGCCAGCCTGGCGCGCGCGGCGTTCTGCGCCACGGCGTCGTAGACGGCCGGCGCGAACACGGCGCTACGGTGGCTGGGATAGACATCGATGCGCATGGCCGGCCACTTGGCCAGCAGCGCCCGCGTGCCGTCCGTGAGCTTTTCCGCATGCTGGGCGGCATTCGCGGCCGTGATCGACAGCAGCGGCTTTTCCGCCGCGTAGGGGTCGGCGCGCTTGTTGTCGGCCCCCACCGTCATGGCGACGGGCTTGCCGTCCCAGGCGGGAATGCTGCCATCCTTGCTGGCGCCCCGTTCGGCGCCGTAGGGCGTGAGCGCGCCCGATTTCAGGCTGGCGCCCGCTTGCGCGGCGGCGTCGCCGGCGCTGGCCAGGCCCAGGGCCAGCACGAGGCTGGCGGTATGCATGATGGACGCTTTCATGATTGATTGTCTCCTTGGTATTTTTTTAGAAGCTGGTTTGCAGGCTGAAGCGGAAGTAATCGCGGTCCAGCAGCGCCTGCGACGTGGCCTTGCCCCGGTAATTGATGAACGACAGGTTGCCCGTCCACTTGGTCAGGTACACGCCCGTCACGCCGACGATGAGTTCGCCGCCGTGGTCGGGGCTGCCGGAAAACGGAAACGCCGTGTCGATCACGGAGCGGCCCTTGAACGACCAGCCCAGGTTCAGCGGCACGCTCAGGTCCAGGCCCGGCGCCACCTGGTACCAGGTGGGCGTAAACACCACGCGCCCGCCATAGCTGGTCTTGTTGAGCGTGGTATCGACCTTGGCCGCGTTGCGCTCGATGCTGTTGAGGTGGTTGGCCGACAGTTCACCCACCAGGCTGGAGCCGTCCCACAGGCTGGAAGCGCCGCCTATCATGGTGCCCGACAGGTTCAGGTGCGCCGTACGGCCCGTGGGGTAAGGCGTGTTGTCGTCAAGCCAGCTGCTGCCCGCGCCCGCCGGCAAGGTCACCGTGCCCGAGCGGGCCACCAGCGGCTGGCCGTAGCGCATCGACGCTTCCAGGCCCAGGTTGGCGCTGCCGACCAGGCGCGAGAGGCTGGCGCCAAAGGCGCGCACCTTGTTGGGCACGGCCAGGAAGTAGCGCTGGCTGGCCGCCTGCGTGACGATCTGCAGCGAGGTATCGTTGTAGCGGATCGCATACAGACCGATGTCGGCGTCGAGCAGCTCGCTGCGCGTATTCAAGGCCAGGCCGAAGTTGTTCGGCAGGTCGCCCTTCACCTGGCCCGCATACTTGAGTTTCAAGGGACCCGCATACATCGATTCGGCGCCGTCGCCCAGCATGTCGGTCGCGCTCAGGTAGCTGCCGGCCGGATGCAGACGCGTGGGCCGGTACTTGAACTGCACATACGCTTCCACGCTGGTGTCGTTGCTCAGTTGCAAGGTGCTCGACAGTTGCGGCACGGGGATGGTGGTTTCCTTCGCCTGCGCGCCGGGAATCGACAGCTTGTACAGGTCGATGGGCGCCATGCCCTTGGCGATGCCGTTCATGCCGAAGAACAGGGTGGTGCCCCAGATCAGCGAGTGCTGGCCCAGGCGGTAGGACAAGGTGGCGTCGCCCAGCTGGTTCCTGCCGAAGACGAACCAGTCGAGCATTTCCGCATTGCGCCCGCCGATGCGCCGCGTGTCGGGGGAAAATGCGTTGTAGGGAGCCGACACATTGTTGCTGGTCGCCTTCGAAGTGTTCGAGGTGCCGCTGTTGTAGACCGTGTCATACCAGGCGGCGGCGCTCAGGCGCAGGCCGAAGCCGTCCTTCTGCACGTCGAACTCGGACAGCAGGTCGGCGCGGTTCGAGATCAGGCCCTTGCTGAAATTGCGATCGCCATCGTCGTTGTTCACCTTCGCGGCGCCGCTGATCAGGGCGTCCGAGGGCGCATCGATGCGGTAGCCGGCGCTGTATTTGATGGTATTGTCCCAGCGGATTTGCCACTCGCCGCCGGGATTGAGGTCGGCCGCGCCGGCCGGCGCGCCGATGGCCACCAGCATGGCGGCGAGTATCGTGAGCGCGTGGCGCGGTGCTGCGGAGGTACTGCTTCCTGCGTGCTGTTTCATCGTGTCTCCTTGATCGTTCTTATAGTTTTGGCTACTGCACCGGCGCCCGCCGCCTCTGTGGGCGGGTGGGCTGGTCCTGCATGGCTAGAATATGGGACGCGCCGGCCGGCGTCTCTGCACAAAAGACAGATTCACTGGCACTTTTGGACACGCTTCACCCGAGCGCGCGCGTCACGTCGTCGAACAGCGCATCGACTTCCAGGCGGTGCGGGATGATCTTCTGGTCGAGCGACCAGTCGATGGCCAGCTGCAGGCCCTTGCGGTTCGCTTCCAGTCCCAGCGGCGGGAAGACGGCCGGCACGCCTTCGGCCAGGGCGCGGCTCTCGGCCAGCATGCGGTACAGTTCGCGCACGATGTCGGGCCGCTGGCGCGACAGCTCCTCATGCACGACGAACATGTGGTTGATCGGCACCACGTTTTCGCGCGCGAACCAGTCCTTTGCGGCCGCCTGGGCATCGGGCACCAGGGTGCGCACGCGGGGGTCCTTCGGCATGTCCTCGCCCAGCAGCGCGGCCGCCAGTTCGCCGTGCATCATCATGTCGGGAATCGATGCGCCCTTCGGCAGGCGCTCGCAGTTGGCCGGGTCGCTGTACTCGGCCAGGTGGCCGTCGCCCAGGGTCATCCACGTCACCTTGTCCAGGTCGACGCCGTATTCGTGGCGCAGGATGCCGCGTATCCACAGCGCCGTCGTCTGCGTATAGGTGCGCACGCCGACGCGCTTGCCTTCGATATCCTTCGGCGCCAGGTGGCCGAAATCGCTGTTGAAGCCGGCGCAATGGTGCTGGAAGCGGCCCGAGACGGGCGCCGGCAGCATCACGTAGGGCTTGCCGTAGGCCCTGGCCTGCAGGAAGGTGACGATGGCCAGTTCGCCCGCGTCGAAGGCGTTTTCGCGCACCATCGCCTTGAAGCCGTTGTGCGCGGGCGTGGGGCCGCAGAAATCGAGCTGGAACAGCGCGGAAATGACGCGGCCGTCGCGCAGCGCGCGCGTGACGGGATACTCGGACAGGTTGATGCGCAGCGTCGGCACGCCGCTATAGTCGTGACTCATGGTGTTTCCTTTCAAGAGGGTTACAAACGCACTTCGATCAGCGAGGGACCCGGCTCGCGCGCCAGGTCCAGCATGGCCCGGTGGAAGCCTTCGGCCGTGTCGACGGCCACGCTGGGCACGCCCATGCTTTTCGCCATGGCTTGCCAGTCGATGCGCGGACGGTCGATGTCGATCATGGCCAGCGCCTGCGGCCCCGGCGCGCCGGCGCCCATGTTGGCGTATTCGGCCTTCAGGATGGCGTAGCTGTTGTTGGCGAAGATGATGGTGGTGATATCCAGGCCTTCGCGCGCCTGCGTCCACAGCGACTGGATGGTGTACATGGCGCTGCCGTCGCCCACCATGCAGAACACGCGGCGTTCGGGACAGGCCAGCGCGGCGCCCGTCGCCATCGGCGTGCCGTAGCCGATGGAGCCGCCCATGTTGTTGATCAGGTCATGCGGCGCGGCGCCCACCGTCAGGCCCATGGTTTCGCGCCCCGTCGTCAGCGATTCATCGACGAGGATGCAGTTTTCCGGCAAGGCGGCCGCCAGCGCCTGGGCGATGCTGGCCGGCGTCAGCGCGCCGCTGGGGGCCACCGCCTCGGCGCGCGGCTGGATGGCGGCCGGCGTGTGCGTGGCGCCCAGCGCGTGGACCAGCATTTCCAGCCCCGCCTCGCAGCTTTCGCCGCTCTCGACCAGCGCATGCACGCTGGTGCCGGGCGCCTTGAGCAGGCTGGGCTTGTCGGGATAGCTGAAGAAGGCGATCGGCTCCGTCGTGTCCACCGTGATGATGTGCTTGAAGCCCTTCAGGTAGTCGACGGCCGGGCCGACCGCATATGGAATGCGCTCCAGCGTGACCCGCCCCGCCCCGCGCTCGATGCGCGAGGTGAAGAACTGCGTGGCCAGGCGGCAGCCCGTGGCCGCCTTCAGCTTGCCCGCCAGCGCCAGCGCGCGTCCGCGCGTGGCGCGGCCCGCCAGGATCACCAGGGCCGGTTCGCCCGAGCGCAGCACCCTGGCCACGTGCTCGATGCGCGCCGTATCGGGCAGCCTGGCCAGGCTGTCGGCGCGCGGCAGCGCCTGAGCCGGCACGCGCGGCGCGCCCGCCTGCTGCCACGAGGCGTCGCCAGGCAGGATCAGGGTGGCGATCCGGCCCGGCTGCTCGCTGGCCTTCGCCACGGCGCTGGCCACGTCCCAGGCCACGCTGCCGGCCGATTCCACGCGGCGCACCCAGTGGCTGAGGGGGCGCGCCAGGCCCTCGATGTCGGACATCAGCGGCGGATCGTATTGCAGGTGGGCCGCCGAATGCTCGCCGACGATGTTGAGCATGCCCGACGAGGCCCGCTTGGCGTTGTGGATGTTGGCCAGGCCGTTCGCCAGGCCCGGCCCCAGGTGCAGCAGGGTCGACGCGGGCGTGTCCTTCATGCGGTAGTAGCCGTCGGCGGCGCCCGTGCAGACGCCCTCGAACAGGCACAGCACGCTGCGCATGCGGGGGTTTTCCAGCGCCTTCAAAAAATGCATCTCGGAAGTGCCCGGATTGGCGAAACAGATATCGACCCCCTGTTCGGTGAGGGTCTGCACCAGGCTTTCAGCGCCGTTCATGTCAGTACCCCGCCATCTCGCGCGCCTTGCCGATGACGCCGTAGCTGCGCTGCGGCGCCGACATGAGAAAGCCGTAGCCTTCCTGCAGCAGGCGCTCGTAATTGCTGCCCGTGACGTGGGGATTGCCCACCTTGACCTGGTGCTTGTGGCAGGTGGCGACGATCTGCGCCATGGCCGCCAGCACTTCCGGATGCTCGTACTGGCGCGCCAGGCCCAGTTCCTGCGACAGGTCGCCCTCGCCGATCAGCACGAAGCCCACGCCCGGCACGTTGGCCAGGATATCGTCCAGGTTCCCGATAGCCTGCGTGCTTTCGATCATCAGCCCGGCAAGCAGCTCGCCGTGCGGCGCCAGCGGCCAGACGTCGGCCTTGGCATAGTATTCCTGCTGGCTCAAGCCCCAGTAGCGGGCCGCATTGGCCGGGCCGTCGCCGCGCACGCCGCGCGGCTCGTACAGCGGCGCGTGCTTCGGCCGCGCATAGCGGCACGAGGCGACGGCGTTCCAGGCTTGCTCGACGGTGGCCACGTGCGGCGTGATGACGCCGTACACGCCGCGGTCCAGCACCTGCTTGGCGAAGGACTGGTTCATCTCGACGCCGTTGGCGGGTATGCGCGCCAACGGCGTGACGCCCGGCGCCACGGAGCCGGCCGCCGCGATCTGCTTGCGGTTGAGCATGTACTGCAGCGCATCGCCCAGCGCGGCCACATCGTAGGGGTTGTGCTCCATTTCAAAGACGATGCCGTCATACGGCGCTTCGCTCATGTCGATGGCCGACTGGCGGTCGATCTTGGAAAAGGCGGTGAAAGCGGGCTTGCCCTGTTCCCAGGCGCGGATGATGCCGTTCAGGCGGTGCTTGCTCATGTTGTTCCTCGTGGTCTGAAGTGGATGATTACTGCTTGCTGTCCCAGTACATGAAGCCCATGCCCTCGCCCGTGCCGGCCGGCGTGCGCCAGCACGGCACGTAGTCGACCAGGGTCATGGCGGCCCCCGTGTCCTGCATGGCTTTCATGACGCTGACATACAGCTTGATTTCGGAAGTGCCCGACTGGTAGTAGCCGTCGGGGATGGCGGCCAGGCCGTCGTAGTCGTAGTCGCCCAGCATCCGCATGACCTTGTGGTCGAACTCTTCGTCGTTGACGAAGTGCGACAGGCCGCCCGAGGCGAAGATGCCGACCCGCACGTCGGCCGGCCAGGCGTTGATGGCGTCGCGCAGCACGCGGCCAAATTCGATGCAGCGCGCCATCGACGGCTGCGTGGGCGGATAGAAGCAGTTCATGATGACGGGCACGTGCGGCGGCACCTCGTCCTGCATGATCTGGTGGTAGACGAAGCTGTAGGCGTGCGGCGCCACCGGATACTCGGGCAAGGGCTTCATCCACACGTTGTCCGGCCAGGCGAACAGGTCGGTCAGGTCGAAGCCCTCTTGCTGGAAGGCGTCGACCAGATGGGCGGCCAGTTCCGGGTGGCAGGGGTGCGTCACGTGGTGGTCCGGCGCATACACGGCGCGCTGCGGCGGGCCGTTATGCACCTCGGCGCCCGTGTAGATGGCGATCGAGGGCGAAAACTGCGTAAAGATTTCCTTCTGGTCCTTGCCCAGGATGATGGCCACGTCGATCTTCGCCTCGCGGTAGGCCGCCGCCATGGTGTCGAGCGCCGTGCGGCAGCGTGCCGCCCGCTCCGCGCGCTCTTCCAGCGTCAGGAAGGGCTCGAACGCCGCCTCGCGGTGCGCTTCCAGTTCCGGATAGGTCCAGGTGCGGTTGCGGAACCACAGTTCCGGGTTATTGCGGTCGCGCTCGCCATTCGTCAGCCAGTCTTCCGGCTTCTGGCCCAGCATGCCGCTATGCGGTACCGCCATGCCGAATACAATTTTTGCCATCGTGTTCCTCGTATAGGTGTTGGGATGTGTGAAGGGGGCAGCCGCGTCAGACCTTGCCCAGCGCGTCGTGCAGCGGCGCAGGCGCGTCCTGCGATTCCTGCGCTAGCTGCGCCGCCGGCTCGCCCACCCTGGGCGCCCATTTGCGCTGCAGCAAGATGACGGAACTGCCGGCGCCGATCAGCAGGAAGACGAAGATCGCCAGCATCGGCGCCGTGTAGCTGCCGCTGACATGCAGCAGCCAGCCCGACAGGCTGGCCGAGATGCCGCCGGCCAGGCTGGTGGCCACCTGCTGCAAGCCCGTGTTCAGGCCGATGGCCGGCTTGGGGATCAGGGTCAGCTTGCACAGCGTGGTGTTGTTGGCCGTGACCAGGCCCAGCAGCGACAGCGACAGCACGTTCCAGAACAGCGCCATCTGCAAGGTCGACGCATACGCCCCCAGCAGCACCGTCGTGCCGCCGATGAAGCCGGCCACGACAAAGCTCTTGCGCACCCGCACCGCATCCCTGCCCCGCGCGATCAGGCGGTCCGCCGCCCAGCCGGCGATGGTGGCAACGATGGCGATGCCGGCAAAGCTGAAGAAGGTGTACAGGCCGGACTTTTCCAGCGACAGGCCGCGCTGCTCGACCAGGTAGGCCGGCATCCAGGTCATGCAATAGAAAGTGAAATAGCCGTAGCAAAAGTTGTTGATCATGCCGCCCCACACCACGGGGCTGGCCAGCAGGCTGCCGAAGGTGACGGAAGCGGCCGTGTGCCGGCGCGTGACCAGTTCCGCCTTCGAGGGAAAATCGTTCTTCACCATCAGCAGCCACGGCCCCAGCCACAGCAAGCCCACCAGGCCCGTGGCGACGAACATCAGCTGCCAGGAATGGTGGACGATGATCCAGGCGGCGATGGGCGCGCCGATGGCCGGGCCGAACTTGCCGCCCATGGCGAAGATGCCGACGGCCAGGCCTTTCTGGCTTTCGCGGAAATTGTTGCCCATCCAGCGGTAGCTGGCGGGGATCACCACGGCTTCGGCCGCGCCCACCAGCAGGCGCATGAGGATCAGCGCGCCCAGGGTCGTCACCATGCCGGTGGCGGCCGAGGCCAGGCACCACAGGGTGAAGCACACGGTGTACGGCCATTTCACGCCGTAGCGGTCGACCACCCAGCCCATGCCCAGCTGGCACAGGCCGTAGGACCAGAAGAACGAGGAATTGAGCCAGCCCCGCTCGACGCTGGTGAGGGCGAATTCCGCGACAAAACTCTTGTCGGCCAGCGCCGACGACAGGCTGGTGCGGTCCACGAAGGAAATCAGCAGCCCCAGCGCCAGCAGCAGCAGGATGCCCCAGGGGTTGACGGCGCCTGCGCCTTTTGCCTTACTTGTCTCCATCTTTCTCTTTCGGTAATGTGTGCAGTTTCCGGGCCGCTCTGCGGCGGCTTGCCCGGCGTTGGCCTGGTCTTACGCCAGGCTGGGATACAGTTGCTGCGCCGTCTTGCCGAAGATCCAGGCCCGGTCGGCGTCGCCGAGGCAGGCCAGGCCCGCCTGCGCCGTGGCCAGGATGGCGGCCAGGCTGCCCGGCGAGGTCGGGTAGTTCGAACCCCAGGCCATGCGCGACGCGCCGAAGGCCTCCACCACGCGGGGGAAGAAGGTCTCGGCGCTGGCCTTGTCCCTGCTCACGTCGTTGAAGATGCGCGGCGTCAGCTTCAGGTAAATGCTGGGCAAGGCGGCCAGCTCGAACAGGCTGTGCGCCCTGGCGTATGGCGCGCCGTCGGCCACGTCCGGACGGCCCAGGTGGTCGAGGATGATGGGCACCGTGGGAAAGCGCTTGGCCAGCGCCGTCACCTGCGGCAGGCCGACGGGCCCCGTCTGGATGCACATGGTCAGGCCCAGTTCGGCGCACAGTTCCCACGCGGCAAACGAGCGCGGATCGTCCAGTTCGCTGGGGTCGAATTCCTTGGTGCTACCGCCCGTAAACAAACGCAGGCCGGCCAGGCCGCGCGCCTGCCACTCGCGGATGCGCTGCGGCGCGTCTTCCTGCAGCACGTCGACGGAGCCGACGGCCGCGAGGCGTCCCGGGTACTGGCCGCAGCCTTCCACCACATAGCTGTTATCAAAGCCATACGTGGTGGACGAATGCACGACGGCCGCCTTGGCAACGCCGGCCGCGTCCATCTGGGCGATCAGCGCCTCGACGGTGCTGGGGCGCTCCTGCGACCAGTCCGAGCGCTTGCCGAACAGGGGTGCCGGCGGATAGCGGCCTTCGTCGCCGGAAATGATGTGCGGATGAATGTCGATGATGGTCATGCTGGCTCCTTATTTGCCTTGCGCCTTCAGGCGCGCGTCGAGACGGGGGAAGACGCGGCGCGCATTGCCCTCGAAAATCTTGTAGCGGTCTTCCTCGCTCAGCGAGGCAATGCCGTCCACATAGCGCTTGGTGTCGTCGAAATACTGGCCCGTGGCCGGGTCCTTGCCGCGCACGGCGCCGATCATTTCCGAGCCGAACAGGACGTTGTCCGCCGGAATCACCTTGGTCAGCAGTTCCACGCCCGGCTGGTGGTACACGCAGGTGTCGAAGAAGATGTTGTCCAGCAAGCCTTCCAGCGGACGGTGCTGCATCTCCAGCGACATGCCCCGGTAGCGGCCCCAGTGGTAAGGCACGGCGCCGCCGCCATGCGGGATGATCAGGCGCAGCTGGGGGAAATCCTTGAACAGGTCCGACTGCAGGATCTGCATGAACACGGAGGTGTCCGCGTTCAGGTAATGCGCGCCCGTGCCGTGGAAGCACGGGTTGCACGAGGCGGCCACGTGGATCATGGCGGGCACGTCCAGCTCGCACAGCGCCTCGTACAGCGGATACCATTCGCGGTCCGTGACGGGCGTACCAGTCCAGTAGCCGCCCGTCGGGTCGGGATTGAGGTTGCAGCCGACGAAGCCCAGTTCCTCGACGCAGCGGCGCAGCTCGGGAATGCTGTTCTTCGGCGGCGCCAGCGGCGACTGCGGCAGCTGGCAGACGGGGGCAAAGTTGTCCGGATACATTTCCGTCACGCGGTGTACCAGGTCGTTCGAGATTTCCGCCCATTCCAGGCTGGTGCGCTCGTTGCCCAGGTGATGGCTCATCAGGCCCGCGATGGGCGAAAACAGGGTCAGGTCGCCGCCCCGCTCCTGCTGCAGGCGCAGCTGGCCATTGCCCACCGCCTCGCGGATTTCATCGTCGGAGACAAAGGCTTCGGCGCGCGAGGGGCCGTTGACGGGGTCATTGGCAAACTCGACCTGTTTCGCGCGCCAGTTACGGAACGAGGCGGGGACGGTGGTGAAATGGCCGTGGCAATCAATAATCATGTTCTTCTCTCGGTTCGGTTCAGCGGATCAGCGGTTCAGCGGTTCAAGGGGCGAGCGGGTCGACAAACAGTTCGGCGATCGACATGCGGCGCGGCGTCAGGCCTTGCTCGAAGGCCGTCGCTTCCAGGGTGACGATGGTTTTCATGTTTTCCTGCAAGCCGTACGGCAGCGGGTCGTGGCCGACGATCTGGCGCAGCGCCTGGTATTTCTTGTCGCTGGCCGTGGTGGCCTCGCCCGCGTCGAGGCGCGCCAGCCATTCCTGTTTCGCCCGCTCGAAGGCGTCGTACAGCGACTTGGCGATCCATGGATGCTCGGCCAGGATGGCGTCCTTGACGACGATGGTGCCGTGCATGGGATACACGCCCGTGCGCCGGTAGTAGTCCGCCTCGATCCCGGCCGCGTTCGGCAACAGGTCCGGGTAGTCGGCCTCGACTTCCTTCCAGCCGCCCGTCGGCGCGCCCGTGCGGCCGATGCCCGCCGCCCCTTCCAGGCCCGCCACCAGCTCGCCCCTGGCCATCATGTCGGCCAGCGAAGTGCCCGGCGCCGCGTGGATGACATTGCCCGGCAATTTCAGCTGCGTCACGTGTTCCTCGTCATCCACTACCCACGTCACTTTCGACGCGTCCAGGCCGAACTCGTCGATCAGCACTTGCCGGTTCCACACGCCCGTCGTGACGGAATAGGCGCGCACGCCCACCTGCTTGCCTTCCAGGTCCTTCGGGTGGCCGATGCCGGCGTCCGGGCGCACCAGCAGGCCGCCGTGGTGGAAGCGGCGCACGACGAAGATCGGCAGCGCGACGAAGGGCGCGCCATAGGCGCGGGCGATGATGTAGGTGGTGGGCGCCAGTTCGCAGACGTCGAATTCGACGTCGCGCACCATGCGGCGGAAGGCGCCGATCTGCGGCTGCACGGTGATGAATTCCGCGTCCACGCCCTCGATGGGGATGGAACCGTTGCGGATGGCCGAGGTATGCGGATGCTCGGCGATGGCGATCTTGAGGGGGACTTTCTTGGCCAACTTGATTCTCCTGTGAATGTCGTGCGCCGCGGCCTGGAGTACCTCAGCCGGCAGGCGTCATGTCTTGAGGAATCAAGAATAGGAGATGGCCGCACCCCCGTCCCTAGACAAAATTGAGATTCGCTGGGACTTTTTCTGGCACTTTTGTGCATACACGACAGATACAGTTCGGCGCTTGCCCTCGCCTCCCCCGGCGGCTATGATTGACGCCGACCAGCGCGAGAAATCGGCCCGCGCAGCCCGGCGCCAGCATGGCCGGCTGCGACACAACGATCCCGCTGTGCCTTGCCCAGGAGACCAGATGACACACAATGCAATAGCAAAGAATCAACATCATGCGGGTGGCAGAGTCACCTTGACCACCGTGCCGAAAGTGCGGCTGTACGTGGAGCGCCAGGAAAAGCGCGAGGGCTGGTTCGTGCATATCGGCCACGTCACGGAACGGGGCCGCTGGCGCACGGAGCCGCATGCGCATCCCAAGTATGGCCAGGTGATCTTCGTGCGCAACGGCCGCGGCGTGATGAACCTGGAAGGCAGCAGCGTGCCCTTCGAAGGCCCCTGCGCGCTGCTGCTGCCCACCGAATGCGTGCACGGCCTCGACTACGAGATCGACGTCGACCGCTGGGTAGTCACCATCGAGGTGGCTTATTTGACGCAGGTCAACAGCAAGCTGCACGAATTCATCCAGCTGTGGGCCATGCCCCGCGTGATTCCCCTGTCGTATGCGGACGAGGCGGCGGCGGAATTCTTTTCCCTTATTTCACGGCTGGAACAGGAAGTGGCCCTGCGCGCCACCGGCCACGTGATCGGCACGGAAGCGCTGCTGACGTCGCTGCTGCTGATGCTGGTGCGCGGCACGCGCCTGGAGCAGGTCGACAATGAAGGCACGACGCGCAGCGAGATCCGCCTGGCCGACCGTTTCCGCGAACTCATCGACGCGCATTACCACGAAGGCTTGCCGCTGCAGGATTACGCTTCGATGATGGCCGTGTCGTTGGTGCAGCTGCGCGCCGCCTGCGCCTCGGCCACGGGACAAAGCCCCACCAAGATGATCCATGCGCGCCTGATCACGGAAGCGAGGCGCCACCTGATCTTCGGCGACCAGTCGATGGAGCAGATCGCCTTCCTGCTGGGCTTTTCGGACGCCGCCTATTTCACGCGCTTCTTCCGCAAGGAAGTGGGCCAGACGCCCAGCGTGTTCCGCATCACGGCGCGCCAGCAGCCGCACCGCGCCAAGGCCGGCTGACGCGGCCGGCCATTGGCAAGCGTGCCCGGTGCCGGCATCGCCGCCGCTGCCGCTGCAGTCCGGGCGCCCTCCCCCGGCGCGGCACGCGCCAGCTAGTGCAGTTTGACCAGTGGCGTATTCTTTTTGATCAGGAAACGTGCAACCGTCAGCACCCCCGTGCGGATGCCCCCCAGCACGGCGCGATGATGCATCAGGTGCAAGCTGACATACAGCAAGCGGGCCACGTAGCCCTCGACGAACCAGCTGAAGCCCTTCAGCGAGCCCATCAGATTGCCCACCGATGTGCCCGGCCCGAAGGAAACCAGCGAACCATAGTCGCGGTAGCGGTAGGGCTGCTCCTGCAGCGGCTTGCCGGCCTCCTGCAGCAGGAAATGTCTCAACAGATAGTCGGCCTGCTGGTGCGCCGCCTGCGCCCTCGGCGGCACGGGTATGCCATCGGCACCGACGCAGGCGGCACAATCGCCCAGGGCGTACACATGGGAAAGGCCCTTGACGGCCAGCTTGCCATCCACTTCCACCTGGCCGGAACGCGTGGTCGGCAGCCCCAGCCTGGCCAGCAGTGCCGGCCCCTGTATGCCGGCCGCCCACACGCAGAGGTCGGAGCGATGCACCGTGCCATCGGCGAAGCTCACCTGATGCGCTTCGATTTTCGCCACCCGCGTACCCGTCATGACGGAGATATGGCGCCTGGCCAGCTGTTTCAACGCCGCATCCGCGACGCGTTCGGGGAGTGGCGCCAGGATGCGCGGCGCGCCCTCCAGCAGGGTGATCCGCACATCCTTGACGGGGTCGACGCGACGCAGGCCGTAGCTGGCATAGGCGCTGCTTGCTTCGCGCAGCTCGGCGGCCAGTTCGACGCCCGTCGCGCCAGCGCCGATGATGACCACGTCCACGCCAGCGTCGGGCTGCGTCGGCTTGCGCAATTCCACATGCGTGAGCAGCTTGAGCAAACTCAGACGGAACCGTTCCGCGTCCTCGGTCGCGCTCAAGGAAACCGTGTGTTCGTCCGCGCCAGGAATGCCAAAGTGATTCGAGGTACTGCCGATCGCCAGCACCAGCGAAGCGAAGCCGAGCCGCCGCTGCGGCACGATTTCCTCGTCCGCCACGCCGGACACGATGGCACCGACGTCGATCGTCCGCGCCTCGGCGTCGAAGCCCGTCAAGGGGCCATACACAAAGGTAAAGCCATTGTCATGCGCAAGCATCTGGTAGGACAGGCCCTCCCGGTGGATATCCAGCGTGCCGGCCGCGACTTCATGCAGGGAAGGCTTCCAGATATGGTAGAGCTGGCTATCCACCAGCGCCACGTCCCCCGGCCCCAGTTTGCGCCCCAGCTTGCACGCCAGTTCCAGCCCGCCCGCTCCGCCACCGACGATCACGATTTTGCTATACATGATTAAGTTCCACAGTAATGATTGATACATGCGCCAGCGACGCAGGCCGGGTGTTACGCCCGTGTCGCCGGCGCGTTCGCCTGGCCCGCCTGGCCTGGCGCCTGTCTACGGCACGGCGACGAAGCGGCCGCGCACGCCTCCCTGCTCGAGCTTTTTCAGACTCGCGGGAATGTCGTCGAAGGAGATCAACAGCACTTCCGACCTGATTTTCCCGCAGGCCATCAGCGCCAGCACGGCCTCGGCTTCGGCCTTTTCGCCATTCGCCGCGCCGACATAGCTAATTTCCTTCATGGTGATCTTTTGTGCGGAGATGGTGGCCATCTCCCTGGCCAGGCCGACCTGCACGACGCGGCCACGCGGACGCACCGCGTCAATCGCCGCCGCCGTCGTCGTGCCATAGCCGGCAAAGTCCACGATCACGTCCAGGCCCTTGTCCTCGAATGCGCGGATATCGGCAGCGACGCCGCTGGCCCCCATGCTGCGCGCCTCGTCCCACGCCGCTTCATTGACCTCGGCCACATAAACGATGGCGTCCAGGGCGTGCGCAATCTGTACCGCGAGCGAACCCAGCCCGCCGAAGCCGATAATGCCCACCGTCGTGCCGGCAGCGACGTGGCCGGCGGTGACCAGGCCACGGTAGGCCGTGCGCGCGGCATCCATGGCTGGCGCCGCCTGCTCGAACGCCACGCCGTCGGGCACGTGGACACATTGCTCGGCGATGGCCACGACCTTGTCGGCGAAGCCGCCGTCGTGCGCGGTGCCGGGCGAATGCACCGTGGCCGGGATGCCGACGCGCTGGCCCAGCCGGAACGCGGTCACGCCGCTGCCGACGGCCGAGACCACGCCGGCGATTTCATGCCCCAGCACGATAGGCACATGTGCCAGCAGGGAAGTGATGGTGCCATCCATATAGCTGACGTCGCTATGGCACAAGCCTGCCGCCTTGATGTCGATCACGATTTCACCGGGACCGGCGACAGGATCGGGTAACTCGACACGCTCAAGTGGCTTGCCCACTCCAATAAATTGCCATGCTTTCATTTTTTCTCCTGAATCTATGGGCAGTGCCCCAATTGGCCGGCCCGGCGCGCAGCACGGCCGGGCCGGCCGGATGGCGCCTCAGCGCTCCATCACCGCCTGCATGCCGCCGGCCGCCACCGACGCGCCGCCATCGATCACCTGCGCCGTGCCGGTGGTAAACCACGATTCGTCGCTCGCCAGGTACAGGACCAGGTACGCCACATCGATGGGACGTCCCATGCGGCCGAGCGGCTGTGCGGCGGCGGCCGCCGCCAGCGACGCCTGATCCGGGAAACCTTCATCCACCATGGCGGTGTGGATCACTCCCGGGTTGACCGAATTGACGCGGATATTCAGCGGCGCCAGTTCCACCGCGGCAGCGCGCGACATGGCGTCGACGGCGCCTTTGCTGGCGGTGTAGGCGCTGAAGCGGCCGCAGGCGTTGACGACCGCCAGCGACGCGATATTGACGATGGCGCCCACGCCCGCCTCCGTCATCTGTGGAATCACCGCCTGCATGCCCGCAAACTGGCTCCAGGCATTGACATCCATGGTCTTGCGCCAGTGCTCATAGCTCACCAGGTTGTAGGGAGCCGACGCCAGGATGCCGGCGTTATTGACCAGAATGGTAATGGGCCCGAAGGCGTCCCTGCCCTCCTTCACGACCCGCGCCCAATCCTCCGCCGACGCAACGTCGTGGCGCATGGCCAATGCCGCGCCCGGGCGCTCCGCGTTGATGGACGCCACCACCGCGCGCACCGCCGCGTCATTGATGTCGGTGGCGATCACCCATGCTCCCTCTTTGGCCAGCAGCCTGGCTTCGGCCTCGCCCTGGCCGGCGGCGGCGCCAGTAACCAGCGCCACTTTTCCTGTAACACGACCCATGTTTTCGCTCCTTGATATGTTTGAAATGGATACCCGGCACAAAGTGGTCATTCATGACCGTTTTGGCGCCGGCAATGGTAGCACACAAAGTGGTCATTAATGACCAC
>NZ_RFSK01000043.1 GCF_009923995.1 Janthinobacterium sp.
GCCGCCGCCGGCCACCGCCGCGCCCGCCGCTACCGAACACGCCGCCCTGCCGCCGCCATCCTCCGCCGCGCAAAAGCTGTACACGGCCGCGCGCGCCGACATCCTGCAGGTGCGCGTGCTGCTGAAAAACGGCCGCACGCAATCCTCCGTCGGCTCGGGCTTCCTGATCGGCACGGGCGACCTGGTGGTGAGCAACTACCACGTCGTGTCGCAATTCGCCCTCGACCCCGATACCTACGTGGGCGAGTGGGTCGATACGGGCGGCCAGCGGGGCAACGTGGAACTGCTGGCCGTCGACGTGCTGCACGACCTGGCCGTGCTGCGCGTGAACCGCCACGGCACGGGCTTTTTCAAGATGCCGGAGCAGCTGGCGCCCCTGACGCAGGGCCAATACCTGTATTCCATGGGCAATCCGCTGGACCTGGGCTTCGCCATCTCGGAAGGGTCGTACAACGGCGTCGTCACGCGCAGCTTCTATGACCAGCTGATGTTTACGGGACCGATCAATTCCGGCATGAGCGGCGGCCCCAGCGTCACGGCGAATGGCGACGTGGCCGGCGTGAACGTGTCGAAGCGCCTCGATGGCGAACTGGTCAGCTTCCTCGTGCCGGCCCGCTACGCCCAGCAGTTGCTGGCCAAGGTGGCGCAACAGGGCAAGCCGCCGAAGGACTTCAAGCCGCTGGTGACGGCGCAGCTGCTGGCGCACCAGGACGTGATGCTGGCGCGCCTGCTGGACCAGCCCCTGAGCCTGAAAGCCATGGGACCATACCGCGTGCCCGTGCGCGAATCGGACCAGATGCGCTGCTGGGGCCGCTCCAACGTGAAATCCGACAAGCCCTACACGATTGACAACACCAGCTGCGCCATGGAATCGGCCATCTTCATTTCCGGCGCCCTGCAGACGGGGCAAGTATCGATGCGCCATGAATTCCTGCGCAGCAGCGAACTGGGCGCCCTGCGCTTTGCCGAGCTGGCCAGCACCTCGTTCAAGAATGAAAGCTTCGGCAGCTACAAGAGCGCCAACCTGACGGGCCCCCATTGCATCGAGCAGTTCGTCAAGAACAAGACCCTGCCCCTGCGCGCCGTCATGTGCGTGCGCGCCTACCGCAAGTTTACCGGCCTGTACGATTTTGCCCTGCTGGCCGCCAGCACCGATGAGCCACTGATGAACCTGCAAAGCCGCATCGACGCGCGCGGCGTGTCCTACGCCAACGGCATGCGCGTCACCCGCGCCTTCCTCGAAGCGCTGTCGCGCACGCCATCGCCCACCGGCGCACGCCAGCCATGAAGCCGCCCTACTACCTCGAAATCCTCGCCGAGAATGGCGATGTGCAGCAGCGCCAGCGCATAGCCACCCTGCCGATCCGCATCGGCCGCGGCTATGACAATGACTTCATCCTCGACGACGCGCACACGGCCGCCGCGCATGCCGTCATCGAGGACGACGGCGCCGGCGGCCTGCTGCTGCGCGACCTGGGCAGCCACAACGGCGTGATCCACCGCGGCCAGCGGCAGCTGCAGGTGGCATTGCACGGCGACAGCGTCGTGCGCCTGGGCCATACGCGCCTGCGCGTGCGCTCCAGCGACCATCCGGTGGCGCCCGAACTGAGCGACACCACCATGCACGACTGGGAGGGCTTGCGCCCCGCCGTGGCGGGCCTGGCCATGATCGGCGCCTCGGCCGCCTTCAGCAACTGGCTGAGCGACGCGGAAGCCTTCGATCCGATTGCCTACCTGATGATCATCGCCTACGCAGTGGGCGCCGGCCTCATATGGGCGTCGATCTGGGCCGTGGCGAACCGCCTGTTCGGCCAGACGGCGCGTTTCGGCCGCCACCTGTTCATCATCGGCTGCGGCTTGCTGGCCATGGAAGTGTGGGAACTGGGCAGCAGCATGGCGGCCTACGCGCTGTCGCTGGAAGTGCTGACGCGCTATGGACGGCATATGTTCATCGTCATTGTCTGTGCCATGATCTACTTCCATTTGTGCACGATCAAGCCGCAGCATCCGCGCCGCTTCGCCCTCGTCGCCGTGGTGCTGGCCATCATCGGCTCGACCCTGATCTTGCTGAGCAACCTGCAGATCAGCGGCCGCCTGGCCGACGAACCCTACATGTCCGTGCTCTACCCGCCGGCACTGCGCCTGAGTCCGAACCATGCGACGGCCACGTTCTTCCAGGAGGCGGCCAGCCTGCAGCAAGGCGTCGATACGGAACGGGGCAAGTCGGCCAAGGGCGGCGCGGACGACGACAGCGAAGGCGACGGCGACGAATAGGCATCGTGGCCCGCCATGCAAAAAGCCCGCCGGGTCCTTGCGGACCGGCGGGCTTTTTTACGTCCTGCGCCGCCAGGGGCGCGGCGGACGCGGCGACTTAGAACTTGGCTTCCTGCTTGCGGCGTGCCGTAAAGCCCAGCAAGCCCAGGCCGATCAGCAGCATGGCGTAGGTGGTCGGTTCCGGCACGGCCGAGACCAGGCCGTCATTGGCGGCAAAGCTGGCGAAATTGCTGTTGCCCGCCTTGAACTGCACTTGCTGGCCGCCATCGCAGCAGCCTTCCAAGCCATAGATGGTCAGGGTATGGTTGCCGGCCGCCAGGGAGCCCGAACCGCTGAGGAACTGGCTGGCATTGTTGTAGTTACCTGCCCACCACATGTCGTTGCTCTTCACGTCCAGCGCCACGCCGTCGAGGAACAGGGCGCCGCCCTTGCCGAAATCGACGCCGCTGCGGAAGCTCCAGGCGCCCGCGTCCGTGGCGCTGACGCCGAAGTTGATGACGGATTTGAAGGCGATGTTCGTGTTGCTGCCGAACAGGCTGCTGTTGTTGACGTTGTCATAGCTGGCAATCGTCGTCGAACCGTAGCCCGCGCCCGGCGCGGCCACGGCGGCGTTCACCACGGCGGCGTAGGCGGCGGCCGACGCTTGTGCGCTGGCATCGGAAAAGCCCGTGGACAGGGTGATGGTGCTGGCGTTCGCCTGCGCAAACACGCCGACGGCGATGAGGGACAGGGCAATTTTAGGCAAGTTTTTCATGATGGTATCCAATAAGTAAGTATTCAGTGGGCGCAGCAGGCAGGCGCTTGGGCTGAATACACGCTGCATTGAGGCGTGTCGGCGTAGCGCGCTAAAGATTGCAAAGATGAGCGGTCGGTGGCGTGAGCTTCCGCAGTACGGCGCGGACCTGGTGCCATGGCGGCAGCCAAGCGTCCTGGAAAGGGGTCGGGTTCCCGGGACAAAGCCAGACAGTTGACGGGTCAGGCAAGACGATGAAGCTATTCTATCTTAATTTCCCCATAAGAAAAGTATTTTTCTTTTTGCCATGAAAGATATTTTTCTAGCAATCAAGAACCGGCACGAAAAAATTCCCCCGCGCGCCCCTATGCTGCGCCCCGTGCCGCGGCATTCCCAGGGGGCGGCGTGTCGCGCGAGCACCACAAACGGCCAGGCCACTGTCGCATTGCGCGCATTTCTTTTCGCACGCCGCTGCACCACGCGGTGAAACAGCATGGCAAAATGCATACACGCTACTATCTGTCCATGAGGGGGGAAAGAGGAAATGGTCGACCTGGAAGAACTGCGCTATCTGGCACTGTCGTTTCCCGACACCACCGAGGAAGAACACCACGACCGTCCGGCCTTCCGCGTGGGCGGGAAGATCTTTGCCACCCTGCCCGACGACGAGCACATCAACGTGCTGCTCGATGCGGAAGCGGCGCATATCGCCACCGTCATCACCCCGGCCGGCTGCGAAAAACTGTGGTGGGGCGAGCGCCTGGCCGGCATCACGGTGCGCCTGGCCGATGCCGAACTGGACATGCTGGCCGCCGCCCTGACGGCCGCCTGGCGGCGCAAGGCCCCCAGCGACCTGGCCAGGACCATCGGCTGACCCGGACGGGGCGGCGCGCTACAGGGGCCAGTTGCGCAACAACAATGCCACCATCTGGTGCAGCTGTTCGCGCGAGACGCCGGCGGCCGCCTGGATGGCCATGCCCTGCGACAGGGTGACGACGAAGCGCGCCTGCTGCTCGGGACAGGAATCGGCGGGCAGGTCGCCCTCGTCCCTGGCGCGCCGCAAGCGGTCGCGCAGCTTGATTTCACCGCGCAGGCGGCGCGCAAACAATTCATCGCGGATCGGCAAGGCATCGTCGCTGCATGCCAGCGCCGCATTCACGCCCATGCAGCCATGCGGGCCGTCCGGCATGGTTTGCGCATCGACATATTGCGTCAGCAAGGCTTCGATGACCAGGCGCGCCGTCGGCTGCTCCAGCGCCGCGTCGAAAAACCGCATGCGCGTGTCGCTGTAGCGCTCCAGCGCCTTGTGGAACAATTGCTCCTTGTTGCCGAAGACGGCATACAGGCTGGGCCGGTTCATGCCCATGGCTTTCGTCAGTTCCGGCAGCGAACTGCCTTCATAGCCTTTTTCCCAGAACACCTTCATGGCGCAATCGAGCGCCTCGTCCGCATCAAACGTGCGGGGCCGGCCCGTTTTCGCCCTGGCCGCGTCTTCTTTTTTATCTTGTTTCATACCGTTCGGTAAAAAATTATTGACAACACTGTCTGCCTGCCCTGATTATATACCGACCGGTTAAAAACACTAGACCCGTCTTTCAGGATTTTCACCATGCAAACACCACCCGCTTCCCCCTCCGCTCCGGCCGCCACCGGCGACGATACCACCGTGGCGCCCTGGCTGGCCGTGCTGTCCGTCGGCATCGGCGCCTTCGCCCTCGTCACGTCCGAATTCCTGCCCGTGGGCCTGCTGCCCGCCATGGCGGCCGAACTGGCCATCAGCAAGGGCCAGGCGGGACTGATGATCACCACGCCCGGCATCGTCGCCGCGTTCGCCGCCATCGGCGTCACCATCGGCTCGGGCCGGCTGGACCGCCGCATCGTGCTGCTGGCCCTGACGGCGCTGCTGGTCGCGTCGAACCTGCTCGTGGCGCTGGCGCCCTCCTACGGCTGGATCCTGCTGGGGCGCGCCCTGCTGGGCGTGGGCGTGGGCGGCTTCTGGGCCATCGGCAGCGCCATCGGCCCGCGCCTGGTGGCGCCGCAGCACGCGTCGCGCGCCATGTCCATCATCTTTGCCGGCGTCTCGCTGGGCACGGTGGCGGGCGTGCCGGCCGGCGCCCTCGTGGGCGAACTGGTGGGCTGGCGCGTGGCCTTCGGCGCGGCCAGCGCCATCGCCGTGCTGGTCTTCATCGGCCAGCTGTTGCTGCTGCCCAAGCTGCCGCCCACGCAGGCCATCCGCCTGCGCCAGCTGCCGATGATCTTCGGCATCCGCAAGGCGCGCCTGGGACTGATCGCCACGGCCATGCTGTTCACGGGCCAGTTCGCTGCCTACACGTATATCGCGCCCTTCCTCACGCAGGTATCGCACCTGGCGGCCGGCACCGTCAGCGCCATGCTGCTCGTGTACGGCGCGTGTGGCTTCATCGGCAACCTCGTCGGCGGCTGGGCGGCCGGGCGCCACGAACGGGCCGCGCTGCTCGTGACGGGCGCCGTGCTGGGACTGTCCACCCTGGCGCTGGCCGCGCTGGGCAGCCATGCGCTCACCGCCATGCTGCTGGTGGCCATCTGGGGCTTCGGTTTCGGCGCCATGCCGATCGCCGTGCAGACGTGGATGTTCAAGGCGGCGCCGCACCTGATGGAAGGCAGCAGCGCGCTGTTCGTTGCCATCGTGCAGGTATCGCTGGCCTCGGGCGCCCTGCTGGGCGGCATGTCCGTCGACCGGCTGGGTGTGCCCAGCGCGATGGTGCTGGGCGGCCTGTTCGCCCTCGGCTGCGCGCTGACGGTCGCGCTCTTTGGCAAGCCACGGGCCGCCGCCAAGGCGGACGCGGGCGCCGCCTGCGAAGCCTAGGAAGCCGGCCCCGTCAGATGCGGCCGCGGCGGAATTCGCCGAGGAATTTCGTCACTTCGGCCGGCGTCATCACCACATCCGCGTCGCCGTGATACGCATACAGGAAGGGCGTGCCGCCCAGGCGGTCCGTCAGCTTGGCGAAGAGTAAAAAACGGCTGCCCAGCGGGTAGCGCTGCAGGTCGGCCAGGCGGCGCGAGCACTGCACGGCCAGCTCGGGCGAAAAGGCCTGGCCCGGCACGGGGCGGATTTCCACGCGGCCATGAATGGTGCGCGATTCGACGGCAACGTGCCGGTATGCATAAGTATCACGGGCCATGCCGCCACCTTGTCTTGAAATAAAGGCGCCATCTTAAGCGAAGATGGCGCCTGGCGGGTTACTGCGCCACGATGCGCAGCAAGCGCCCGTTGACTTCATCCGTCAGCGCATACAGGTAGCCATCCGGTCCCTGGCGCACGTCGCGCACCCGCGCGCCGATGGCGAGGCGGTCCTGCCCCGTCACCTTGCCCTGCGCATCGACGGCGATGCGGCGGATGTCCTGCGCCGCCAGACCGCCGCTGAAAATGCTGCCGCGCCAGGCGGCAATCTTGTCGCCCGTGTACACGGCCAGGCCCGACGGCGCCGGCGACGGCACCCAGGCCACGCTCGGATTGATCATCCCCGCCACCTCGTGCTTGCCGACGGGTTCATGCGTCTTGTAGTCGGCGCCATAGCTTTGCAGGGGCCAGCCGTAGTTGCCGCCCGCCACCACCAGGTTCAGCTCGTCGCCGCCGTAGGGGCCGTGTTCCGTGGCCCACACGCGCCCAGAAGCGGGATCGAGCGCCAGGCCCTGCACATTGCGGTGGCCATACGACCAGATTTCCGGCAGGGCGCCCTTGGCCGCCAGCGGATTGCCGGGCGCCGGTTTGCCGTCTTCCGTCAGGCGCAGGATGGAGCCCAGGTGCGTGGCCAGGTTCTGCGCCTGCTCGCGCGCCAGGCGGTCACCGATGCGCAGGGGCGGATTGCCGCCATCGGCCACGCTCATCAGCAGGGTGCCGTCCGGCAGCCACAGCAGGCGCGAACCGAAGTGCTGGCCGCCGCTCTTGTCGGTCGATACCTTGAAGAGGGTCTGGATGCCCGTCACTTTCTTGCCGTCGAACACGCCGCGCACGAGGGTCGTGCGGTTCGCGTCATTCGTGCCTGTCGACACCGTCATGTAGACGCGCGGATTCGGCTTGTTGGCATCCTGCGGGTGCAGCACGATATCGAGCAGGCCGCCCTGCCCGCCCGTGAAGACGGCCGGCATGCCTTCCAGCGCCACGTCGGTAAAAGTCTTTCCATTCAGCAAATGCAAGCTGCCCTGCTTGCTGGTGACCAGCGCGCGCCCCTCGCCCAGCCAGGCGATGCCCCACGGCTGGCGCACGCCCTCGGCTACCGTCTCGGCTTTCCAGGCCTGCCGCGCGGCCGGCGGCTCGCCCGTGGCGGCCAGTTCGGCGTGGGCGGGCATGGCCGATGCCGCGAAGGCCCCCAGCAACAGTGCGGTGGCAAGGCGTGTGCGCTTGATGATGAGCATCCCGAATTCTCCTGTGTCGGCTATGAAAAAAGGCGGCCGGGATGGTGTCGACCATCCCGCCGCCTTCTAAAATATCACATCTTGCACGGCGGACGCGCCGCCGTTTGCATGCGATCAGCGATACACGAGGTAGTACTTGGCGCGCGCGTAACCCTTCTGCGCGCCGCCCGTCTGCACCACCGCGAGCGACTCGCCGGCCGATGTATGGAAGACGCCAAGGCCATAGCTGGCTTCGCCGCCGATCACGGGCAGGCTGACGCTGCCTGCAGGGAACAGCAATTCGCCGGTATATTTCTTGTAGCTGGTCTGGTACGTCGTATCGTAGCCCGAAGAAACGTAATCAAGCGAGCTTTCCATCAGCAGCACTTCTGCCGTGGTAGGCGAATAGCTCATCGACAGCATGGCGTTGGTCTGACCGCTGTTGCCGATACCGAGGATGAAGCGCCCCACATATTTCAGCGTTTCGGTATTGAAATACGTACCATTTGCAGAAAACAGCAGATCTTCCTTCGGCGACAGGAAGAGCGGCGACGTCATGTAGTAATCGCTATAAACATTGCCGCTGGTCAGGATGGCATTCGTTTGCGGATCGAAGGTGAAGTACGAGAGGCTGGAGCTGCCAGCCGGCGCGAGAAAGACCTTGCTCTTCGATACGGCGAACGCGCCGCGCAGGACGCCGTAGAAGCCGCCGCCGGCGCTGAAATCGAGCGCAGGCAAAGCCTGCCCCGTGCGGGCATTGATGACGGCGACCGCCGGGCGCGCCGAGGAAGACAGCGTCTGGCCCGAGAGGAAGACCACGCCGTCATTGGTGACGAATACTTCCGTCTGCGTGCCGCCGGTGCCCGTCGACTTCAGCACGGTGCCGGCGACCAGGTCCACGAGGCTGACCACGCCATCATGCAGCACGCCGGCCAGCTTGCCATCCGGGCTCAGATTGAAGGCCTTGACCGTCGTCGGCAGATCGATGCTGGTGATGGCGCCATCGACCGGATTGATGACTTTCATGGCGTTCGGCTCGGCCGTGATGGCGATCAGGCGGTCGGTCGCCACGCTGTAACGCATGTCCAGCGGCTTGAACGGCAACGCGAGCACGCTCGAGGTCGAGGTGACGGCATTGAGTTTCAGGTAGGCGACCGCTGTCTGGCGGCCATTGCTCACCGTCAGCGACAGCACGTAAGCACCGGCCACGTCCGGCGTGAACGACGGTATGGCAGCCGTGGCGGCGCCCAGCGTCGCGACGGAACCGGCAGGCCGGCTGTCCACCGCCCAGGCGTAGCTCAATTTCGCGCCGCCCTCGTCATAGCTGAGGATGCCGCTGGTCACCACCGGCTGGCCGACGGGAACCGTTTGATTGTTGCGGCTGACGACGGCCACCGTGCCCTGGATCACGCCCGTCGGCAAGCTGTTGTTGGCGTCGAACTGGTACACCGTCTCGGCATAGGCACCCTTGCCGTCCGCGCCACGGGCGCGCACGATGTACAGGCCCAGCACATCCGGCGAGAAACGGGCCGTTTGACCTGTGGCATACAGCACGGACGCGCTGCCGGACGGTTTCTGCATCAATTCCCACGTGGTGGTGACCTTGTCGCCATCCGCATCGGTACTGCCCGTGGCGTCGAGGACGATGCCGGAGCCCACCGATATGGCCATGGCTGGCTTGACGACCGGCTGCGCCGTGAAGGTGGCATTGACCACCACGACGGCGTTCGGCACCCGGTTATTGACCAGTACCGTGACATTTTTGTCGACCGAGCCGCCCTTGCCATTGGCCAGGCGCAGCTTGAAGACATACGTTCCCAGCACGTCGGCCTGGAAGTTGAGCTTGGCCGCGCTGGCGGCGTCCAGCTTGAGCGCGCTGTCCGCCGGCTTGGAGACGATGCTCCAGGCAAAGGTCAAGGTATTGCCATCGCTATCCTTGCTGCCGCTCGCATCGAGTTCGATGGGCGCACCCATGGTGCCGATGGCGTCGGCGCCTTCGGCCGCCGCTGACACGGCGCCGGCAAACAGGATGGCGGGCTGCGGCACGACGGCCGCGGGCGGCGTCACGACGCTGCCATCATTGCCGCTTCCGCCGCCACATCCGGCCAGCATGGCCATGGCCAGCAGACTGGCGCCCAGCCAGCGCAATGCCGGCCCCTGCATACGACTCTTCATATGATTCCGTTCTCTAATATTCCCGTGGTTAGAAAGATGACGTCTTGTCGCGTCTAAAAAGCGCACGCATATTATCATGACAACAACGTTAAATTTTCACCAAATTTCACTTTGGAAATATTAATTCACAGAAATCATTGAAAATCAGCAATATTTACCGCCCGCCGCCTCAGGCGCGCAGCAGCAAGGCCACGGCTTCGGCCGCGATGCCCTCTTCCCGGCCCAGGTAGCCCAGCTTCTCGTTCGTCTTCGCCTTGATGTTGACCTGGCCCAGAGTCACGCCCAGGTCCTCGGCCACGTTGGCGCACATGGCGGCGATGTGCGGCGCCATCTTCGGGCGCTGGGCGATGATGGTGGCGTCGATGTTGCCGATGACATAACCGGTCGCCTGCACGCGGCGCGCGGCTTCGCGCAGCAGGGTGCGCGAATCGGCGCCCTTGAATTGCGCGTCCGTGTCGGGGAAATGGCGGCCGATGTCGCCCAGGGCGGCGGCGCCGAAGAGCGCGTCCGTGATCGCGTGCAGCAGCACGTCGGCGTCGGAGTGGCCCAGCAGGCCCAGGTGATGGGGAATCTTCACGCCGCCGATGATCAGGTCGCGGTGCTCCACCAGCGCGTGGCAGTCATAGCCCTGGCCGATGCGGAACGGGAGTACGGGAGTGGTGGTGGTCGTCATGCGGTCTTTCTGTTCAGGGTACAAGGGTGGGACAAATACAGTTCGGCCGTCTGGATGTCGCGCGGCAGGGTCACCTTCAGGTTGCGCGGGTGGCCTTCGACCAGCTTCGGTGCCAGACCCAGCGCTTCGACGGCGCTGGCGTCGTCCGTGATGGCGTGCGGATCCGGCGCTTCGGACAAGGCCCGGTGCAGCAGGGCATAGCTGAACATCTGCGGCGTCTGCGCCAGCCACAGGCCGTCGCGCGGCACCGTCTGCGCCGAGATGGCGCCCGGCCCTGCCCGCTTGACGGTATCGACCACGGGCAAGGCCAGCAGGCCGCCGGCCGGATGCGCGCCCACTTCCATGATGAGTTTTTCGATCAGCGCCGGCGTCAGGCCGGGGCGGGCGGCATCGTGCACCAGCACCTGGTCGCGGGCATCGATGCCGCCGTGCATGGCCTGCAAGCCATTCAGGATGCTTTCCATGCGCGTGGCGCCGCCGCAGCGCAGCACGGTGACGCCCTGCCCCGGGACGACCGTGTCAATCACGCCATCGTCGGCGCTGACGACGACATAGGTATGCGCGATCAGGGGGCTGGCGATGAAGGCGTCGAGCGCGTGGCGCAGCATGGGCTTGCCCGCGATGGGCAGATATTGCTTGGGACTGCCCGCCTCCATGCGCGCGCCCACGCCGGCGGCAGGGATCAGCGCAAAATAACGGACGGTGTTCGGTGCTGCGGTCATGCCATTCCTTGTCTAGTTGGCGGGCGCTGTCTTGCCCGCCAGGATGTTCTGGATTTCGCCTTTGCACGCCTTGCCCAGGCGCGCATATTCTTGCGGAGAATCAATAGCCGCCTGCAAGACTTCCACCTTGCGCATTTCCGCCTTGATGTAGGGCAGCCAGCCCGTATCGATCTCGCGCGCCAGCGCCGCCTTCGCCGTGCCGCTGGGCGCATACAGGGGACGCGCCTCGAAGCGCCTGGCCAGCGCGGCGCGCACGGTCTTTTCCACGCGGGGCAAATGCTCCATATAGGTCTTCATGTGCCGCAGCTCGTGCGCGAGTATCTCATCATACGCGCAAGTGCCGGGGGCAAACTCGCGGCCGATGTAGATCACCACGGGCGCGTAGGTAATCTTCACGCTGATCTGCGGCGCCACGCATTCGTAGCCGCTGGCGGGATCCTGCAGCAGGGGGCCGGCCAGGCCGATCTGCACCTGCGAATCCGTCTTCGTCAGGCCCAGCACCCAGGTATTCGCCCGCGCCGTGCCCTTCATCACTGTCAGCGCCTTGTAGGGCAGATGCGTGTCGATGCTGTAGCCGTTCTGCTGCGCCGTCAGCACGGACACCGTCTTGCTGATCGTGTCTTCGCAGCGCACCTGGAACGGCGTGCGCGCAGCGCCGTGCGCACCCAGGCTGGCCAGGGCCAGCAGCAGGAAGATCGCCGTGCGCATGCGCTGCATCAAGCCGCCTGCCAGGCGCCGCTGGTAATCTTGTCGAGCCAGAAGATGCCGATGACGGTCTTCACGTCCGTGATGGTGCCGTCCCTGACCCAGTCCAGCAGCTGCGGCACGGTGGCCGTGAAGGTTTCCAGGAACTCGCCTTCGTCGAGCTGGCGTTCGCCTGCCACGAGTCCCCGCGCCAAAAACAGTTCCAGGTGCTCGTCGGAATAGGCGATGGCATTGTGGATGGTGGAGACGAATTGCCAGTCGGTCGCCGTGTAGCCCGTCTCTTCCAGCAGTTCACGCCGGGCGCAGGCCAGGTGCGACTCGCCCGCGTCGATCTTGCCTGCCGGGAACTCGATGAAGACGCGGCCGAGCGGATAGCGGTACTGGCGCTCCATCAGCACGGTGCCATCGTCGAGCAGCGGCAGGATGACGACGGCGCCCGGGTGCAGGACGAATTCGCGCGCCGTGATCTTGCCGTCAGGCAGGGCGACACGGTCGCGCTGCACGCGCAGGAAGCCGCCCTGGTAGACGAGCTCGCCATCCACTTTGGTTTCAATCAGATTCGTATCCATGGAATTCCTTTACTCAATAAAAAAACGGCGCCAGAGGCGCCGCTTTCGGAGGGGAAGAACACTGACAAAACCGTCGCGAGCGGCAGTGATTTGTGGCTGAGAAGCGGAACTGTGCTTGAGCACAGTGAGCATCGCAGGCCGCAAAGCGCGACGCGCAGCAGGTTTGGTCAGCGTTCTAGCGCCGTTTGCGCAGGTAGCGTGCGACAAATCCCGGGAAGGCCAGCACGAGGAACAGGCATCCCGTGATGGCGTAGAACTCCCACGTCTGCGGGAAAGCGTTGCCGATGCGCGCTTCGAGCGCGAACGCGACGGCGCCGACGATGAAATACAGGATCACCATCTCCAGCAGGCGCAGTGCCAGCGGCTTGCGCCAGCCCTGCTCCGCCGGCGCGGCCTTTTTCAAGGGCACGGCGGCAAACAGCTTCTCGTTGAGAAATGGCAGGTTGGCGCCCAGGATGCCCAGGGCGATCACCAGCCAGCTCGAGACGGTGACATCCATCGGTCAGGACGCCAGGGTCTTGGTGATGGCCGTCGCGCAGGCAGCCAGGATGCTGTTAGGCATCACGCCCAGCGCCAGGACAAACACGCCGTTCAGGGCCAGCACGACGCGCATGTCGCCATGCACGACCAGCGCATTGCTGTCGGTCGGCTCGTCGAACCACATCATTTTCACGACGCGCAGGTAGTAGAAGGCGCCGATCAGCGAGAACAGCACGGCGGCGATGGTCAGCCACAGCTGGCCCGTGGCCAATACCGATGCCAGCACCGAGTACTTGGCCATGAAGCCCATCAGCGGCGGCACGCCGGCCAGCGAGAACATGAACAGGGTCATCACCAGCGCGAAAATCGGGCTGCGTTTGCCCAGGCCCTTGAAGTCGGCCAGTTCTTCCGCTTCGAAACCATTGCGTGCCAGCAACATGATCACGCCGAAGGTACCCAGGGTGGTGAACACGTAGGTGATGACGTAGTACATCGAGGCGCCGTAGGCGGTGGCTGCGCCAGCCGCGTTCAGGGTGTTGTTCGGCGCGTCCATGGTGCCGGACAGCAGACCGAGCAGCACGAAGCCCATTTGCGCGATGGTCGAGTACGCCAGCATGCGCTTCAGGTTCGTTTGCGCGATGGCGGTGAAGTTACCGATGGCCAGCGACATCACGGCCAGCACCAGCAGCATTTGCTGCCAGTCATGCGCCATCGGCAGCAGGCCCTCGCCCAGCAGGCGCAGGGTGATGGCAAACGCGGCCAGCTTCGGCGCGCCGCCCAGCAGCAGGGTCACGGCCGTCGGCGAACCTTGATACACGTCAGGCACCCACATGTGGAATGGCACGACGCCCAGTTTGAAGGCCAGGCCGGCAACGAGGAAGACCAGGCCGAAGACCATGATGGTGCCGTTGGTCTTGCCGTTTTCCAGGGCCACGCGCACTTCGCTCAAGTCCAGGGTGCCGGAGGCGCCGTACAGCATCGAGATACCGTACAACATGAAACCGGAAGCCAGCGCGCCCAGGATGAAGTATTTCATGGCCGCTTCCGTGGCCTTGGCATTGTCACGGCGCAAGGCGATCAGCGCGTACAGCGACAGCGACATCAGTTCCAGACCCAGGTAGATGATCAGGAAGTTGTTGGCCGAGATCATGATCATCTGGCCCAGCAGTGCAAACAGGGCCAGCACGTAGAACTCGCCGCCCAGGTTACCCGACAGCATGCTGCGGTCGGTAGCGTAGGCACGCGAATAGATCAGGGTCAGTGCCACGGCGCCGTACGAGAACAGTTTCAGCAGCTGCGACATCGGGTCCGACACGAACATGTTATGGAACGTGTAGACGGTGGTGCCCGCGTTGAAGTCGCCCACGGTCAGCAAGGCGCAGCCGGCCAAGGTCAGCAGGGACAGCGCATAGGTGATCGAACGCTTCGCCGCAGGCAAGAACATATCGATCAGCAAGAGCGCCGACGTGGCGATCAGCAGAAAGATTTCCGCGTACAGCGGTACCAGATTAGGTGCATTAGTCATGTTATCGGTCTTCTATTTAAGGCAACTTGCTGGTGGCGACATGCTGCAGCAGGTCAGCAACCGAAGTTTGCATCGTGTCGGTGAACGGGGCTGGGTACAGACCCATTACGAGCACGGCGATGGCCAGTACAGCAAGCATGAAGAATTCACGTTTGTTGATATCGGTCAATTCAGCCACGTGCTTGTTCTTGATCTTGCCGAACACCACACGCTTGGCCATCCACAGCGAGTACGCCGCGCCCCAGATCAGTGCCGTTGCAGCCAGCAGGCCGATCCAGAAGTTGAACTTCACCGCGCCCAGGATCACCATGAACTCGCCGACGAAGCCGGAGGTCGCTGGCAGACCGCAGTTGGCCATCGAGAACAGCACGAAGAAGGCGGCAAATTTCGGCATGCGGTTCACGACGCCGCCGTAGTCGGCGATGTTGCGGGTATGCATGCGGTCATACAGCACGCCGATGCACAGGAACATGGCGCCGGAGATGAAGCCGTGCGACACCATCTGCACGATACCGCCCTGCACCGAGATGTCGTTGAACATGAAGAAGCCCAGGGTGACGAAGCCCATGTGCGCGATCGACGAATAGGCGACCAGTTTTTTCATGTCGGTTTGCACCAGGGCAACCAGACCGATGTAGATCACGGCGATCAGCGACAGGGTGATCATGAAGCCCGACAGGTAGTGGCTGGCGTCCGGCGTGATCGGCAGCGAGAAACGCAGGAAGCCGTAGGCGCCCAGTTTCAGCATGATGGCGGCCAGCACGGCGGAACCGCCCGTTGGCGCTTCCACGTGGACGTCCGGCAACCACGTGTGGACGGGGAACATCGGCACCTTGACGGCAAACGCCATCAGGAAGGCCAGGAAGATGAAGATCTGTTCGTTCATCGTCAGCTTGAACGCATGCCAGGCCAGGATATCGAAGGTGCCCGACACATTGCGCAGGTAGATGATGGCAACCAGGGTCAGCAGCGAACCGAAGAAGGTGTACAGGAAGAACTTGAACGACGCGTACACGCGGTTCGAACCGCCCCAGATACCGATGATGATGAACATCGGGATCAGGGTTGCTTCAAAGAAGAAGTAGAACAGCAAGCCGTCCAGCGCGCAGAACACGCCGATCATCAGGCCCGACAGGATCAGGAAGGAGCCCATGTACTGGGCGATGCGCTTCTCGATCACTTGCCATGCGGAAATGACAACGATGACGGTGATGAACGCCGTCAGCGGCACGAACCACAGGGACAGGCCGTCGATACCCAGCGAGTACCAGATATTGAAGGTTTCAATCCAGGGCGACTTTTCGACGAATTGCATGCCGTGGGCGGCGTTGTCGAAATGTTGAATCAGCGGCAAGGTGCACAGCATGCTGAGCACGGCGCCAGCCAGCGAAAGCCAGCGGGTAAAGCCCGCTTTGCTGTCACGGCCGAGAGCCAGGACCAGGACGCCGCAAATGATCGGCACCCAGATCGACAGACTCAGGTAAGGAGGTAGTGTAGAAATCGTAGACTGCATCATGGTTCTCAGTATTCTTTTATCAGGTCAGCTTACTTAGCGGGCCAGAATGGCAGGAAATAGATCAGGAAGCCCAGCACGCCCAGGATCATCACGAATGCATAGTGATAGATGTAGCCGGTCTGCAACACTCGCGACAGCGAGGACAGCCAGGCGACGACCTTGGCGCTGCCATTGACGACGAAACCGTCGATCAGCTTCTTGTCACCGAAGTTCCACAGGCCATTACCCAGCAAGCGGGCACCGCCGGCGAACACGACTTCATTGAACTTGTCCATGTAGTACTTGTTGTCCAGCAGGGTGTGGATCGCGTGGAACTTGGCAAAGCACCAGGCCGGTACACGCGGGTTGACCATGTAGCAGTAGTAGGCTGCCACCACGCCGGACAATGCCAGCCAGAACGGTGCCGTCGACAGGCCGTGGATGGCCATCGCCATTGCGCCGTGGAATTCATGCGACAACTCTTCCATTGCTGGATGGTTTTCGCCCACAAAGATCACGCCCTTGAAGAAATCGCCATGCAGCATCGGGCCGATCGTCAGGTAGCCGATGATCAAGGAAGGGATCGCCAGCATCACCAGCGGGAACCACACGACGAACGGGGATTCATGCGGCTTCTGGCCAGGTTCCAGGCCATGGTGGCCGTGGTCGTCCTCTTCCTCTTCGTGATGATCGTCATGCGCATCGCCGTGCGCGCCATGGGCCGCTTTCGGTGCGTGATGGTCGTCATGGCCGTGCGCATGCGCCTGGCCGAAACGCTCCTTGCCGTGGAAGACGAGGAAATACATGCGGAACGAGTAGAAGGCGGTCACGAAGACGCCAGCCAGCACGGCGAACTGGGCAAAGCCAGCGCCCCAGATGTGCGTCGCTTCGACGGCTTCGATGATGCTGTCTTTCGAGTAGAAACCGGAGAACAGCGGCGTGCCGATCAGGGCCAGCGAACCGATCAGGGAAGTGATCCAGGTGATCGGCATGTATTTGCGCAGGCCGCCCATGTTGCGGATGTCCTGGTCGTGGTGCATGCCGATGATGACGGAACCGGCGCCCAGGAACAGCAGTGCCTTGAAGAATGCGTGCGTCATCAGGTGGAACACGGCCACGGAGTACGCGGACGAACCCAGCGCCACGGTCATGTAGCCCAGCTGCGACAGGGTCGAGTAAGCGACGACGCGCTTGATGTCGTTCTGGATGATGCCCAGGAAGCCCATGAACAGTGCCGTGATGGAACCGATCACCAGGATGAAGGACAGTGCCGTGTCGGACAGTTCGAACAGCGGCGACATGCGCGAGACCATGAAGATACCGGCCGTCACCATCGTCGCGGCGTGGATCAGTGCCGAAATCGGGGTAGGACCTTCCATCGAGTCAGGCAGCCACACGTGCAGGGGGAACTGCGCCGACTTGCCCATCGCGCCGATGAACAGGCAAATGCAGGCCACGGTCAGCAGGGCCCAGTCGGTGCCCGGCATCGTCAGCAACGCCAGTTCGTCTTTCTTGGCGAACACTTCCTGGTAGTTCATGGTGCCGGCGAAGGCCAGCAGCAGGCCGATGCCCAGGATGAAGCCGAAGTCGCCCACGCGGTTGACGAGGAAAGCCTTCATGTTGGCCACGATGGCCGTCGGACGCTGGTACCAGAAACCGATCAGCAGGTAGGAAACCAGGCCCACGGCTTCCCAGCCGAAGAACAGCTGCAGGAAGTTGTTGGCCATGACCAGCATCAACATCGAGAATGTGAACAGCGAGATGTAGGCGAAGAAGCGGTTGTAGCCTTCGTCGTCCTTCATGTAGCCGATCGTGTAGATATGCACCATCAGGGAGACGAAGGTGACCACGCACATCATCATCGCCGACAGCGAATCGATCTGGAAGCCCACTTCCATCTTCAGGGTGCCGATCGTCATCCAGTTATAGATCGTGCCATTGAATGTCGCGCCATCCATCACTGCCAGCAATGTCTGCACGGACAGGATGAATGCAATCAGTACGCCCAGGATCGTCGCGGTATGCGACGTCTTGCGTCCGACCAAATTACCCAGGAACTGGGTGCCAAGCAAGCCTGCAATCGCGGCACCGGCCAGCGGCGCCAGCGGTACGGCAAGAAGGAGGTTAGGGTTGAGGAGTTGCCCCGCCATGATGAACCTTAATCGTTATTATTCGAGAGATCGAGTCTGAAAAACATCAGCCTTTGAGGCTGTCCAGGTCTTCGACGTTGATGGTATCCAGATTACGGAACATCACCACCAGAATAGCCAGACCGATAGCCGACTCAGCGGCGGCAACCGTCAGGATGAAGAAAACGAAGATCTGACCGGCCGCGTCGCCCATGAAATGGGAGAACGCGATGAAATTCATATTCACCGCCAGCAGCATCAATTCGATTGCCATCAGCAATACGATGATGTTCTTGCGGTTCAGGAAAATACCGATGATCGAGATTGCGAACAGGATCGCGCCCAGGACCAGAAAATGTGTGAGCGATAATGTCATGGTGCCTCCTTAACTTCCGGCTCAGCTGCAGGACGCTCGACGACCGCGTCCATCTTGATGATCTTCAGGCGGTCGTTGCGCTTGACGCGTACCGCATCGCCCGGAGCAAAATGCTTGGTGTCCTTGCGTTTGCGCAGGGTCAAAGCAACTGCGGCAACGATGGCCACCAGCAGCACGACGGCAGCGATCTCGAAAGCGAACACATATTTGGTGTAGATCAACAGGCCCAGTTCCTTGGTGCCGCCCAGGTTGACGTTCACGGGAGCGATGCTCGGCGCGAAGTTGCGGAAACCGTGCCACAGGACGGCCGCCATTTCCAGCACGATGATCACGCCCACCGTGACGGACAGTGGCAGATAGCCCCAGAAGCCTTCGCGCATGCGGTCGATATTGATATCGAGCATCATGACGACGAAGAGGAACAGCACCATCACGGCGCCGACGTACACCAATACCAGCACGATGGCCAGGAATTCAGCTTGCAGCAGCATCCAGATGCCCGCTGCGGAAAAGAAGGACAGTACCAGGAACAGTACTGCGTGGACCGGATTACGGGCCGTGATGACGCGTGTCGCCGCTATGATCAGAATCAGCGCGAAGGCGTAAAACAAAATTGTTTTAAAGTCCATAAAAAACCCAATAGACGTACAGATGAACGAGGGGCGCGCCGCAGCTTCTCAGCTGCGGCGCATCCATCAGCGATAAGGTGCGTCGGCGGCGCGCGCAGCGGCGATGTCATTTTCATAACGATCGCCCACGGCCAGCAACATCTCTTTCGTGTAATACAAATCCCCGCGTTTCTCGCCGTGGTATTCCAGGATTTGCGTCTCGACGATCGAATCGACCGGGCAGGACTCTTCGCAGAAACCGCAGAAGATGCACTTGGTCAAGTCGATATCGTAACGCGTGGTGCGGCGCGAACCGTCGTCACGCTGTTCCGATTCGATCGTGATGGCCATCGCCGGGCAAACCGCTTCGCACAGTTTGCAGGCGATGCAACGTTCCTCGCCGTTCGGGTAGCGGCGCAGCGCGTGCAAGCCACGGAAACGCGGCGAGATCGGTGTCTTCTCTTCCGGGAATTGCACCGTGATCTTGCGCGAAAACATGTACTTGCCTGTCAGCGCCATGCCCTTGATCAGCTCGCCTAACAAGAGGCTGCTGAAGAAATCTTTTACCTTATCCATTCGTATGCACTCTCTTACTTCCAAATATTCCAGGATGTCTGCATCCAGGCAGCGACGAAGACCAGGTAGACCAGCGTCAACGGGATAAACACTTTCCAACCGAGGCGCATGATCTGGTCATAACGGTAGCGTGGGAAAGTACCGCGCACCCAGATGAACACCGACACGATGAAGAAGGTTTTTGCAAACAGCCAGAAGAAGCCGCCGAAACCGCCCCAGAACTCGAGGAAGGCAAACGGTGCGGACCAGCCGCCGAGGAACATGATCGAAGCCAGGGCGCCGATCAGGATCATGTTGGCGTATTCGGCCAGCATGAACATGGCGTAGGCCATGCCCGAGTACTCGACCATGTGGCCGGCCACGATTTCCGACTCGCCTTCGACGACGTCGAACGGGTGACGGTTGGCTTCAGCCAGGCCCGACACCAGGTAGATGACGAACATCGGCAGCAGCGGCAGCCAGTTCCACGACAGGAAGTTCACGCCCTTGTCGGCGAAGAAGCCGATTTGCTGGCCGCCGACGATGTCGATGAAGTTCAGGCTGCCCGAAACCATCAGCACGATGACCATCACGAAGCCCATCGGGATTTCGTACGAGATCATCTGTGCCGAAGCGCGCATGGCGCCCATGAACGAGTACTTCGAGTTCGAGGCCCAGCCGGCGATGATGATGCCGTAGACTTCCATCGAGGTAATCGCCAGCAGCATCAGCAAGCCTGCGTTGACGTTGGCCAGCACGGCTTCCGGACCGAAGGGCACGACCGACCAGGCGGCCAGGGCCGGCATGATGGTCATGATCGGGCCGATCACGAACAGGCCCTTGGCGGCCTTGGACGGGATGATGATCTCTTTGAACAAGAGTTTCAGGGCATCGGCGATCGGTTGCAGCAAGCCCAGCGGGCCCACGCGGTTCGGGCCGACGCGGATCTGGATCCAGCCGATCAGTTTGCGTTCCCACAAGGTCAGGTAGGCAACCAGGCCCATCAGCGGCAGCAGCACGCAGACGATCTTGATCAGGGTCCAGAAGAATGGCCAGCTACCGCCCAGCAGTTCTTTGCCGCCGTTGTTGATGACGTTTACAAATTCAGGCAGAGCCATCAGATTTTCCCCTCTGCTGTTTCAACTGTGATGTCACCGAACATGCCGCCCAGGCTAGCCGTCGAGGCATGCGCCGCCGACACCTTGACCACATTGGCTGGCAGGCCGGCATGGAGTGCCGCCACCAGGATGGCGCTGCCGGAGCCTTGCGCCACTTTGACCTTGTCGCCGGCCTTGATGCCCAGCTTTTCGGCCAATGCTGGCGACAGATGGGCTTGCGGCGCGGCGCCATCGACCGTGCGCAGCAGCGGTTCGGAGCGGCGTACCAGGGCGTCGGCGAAGTAGATCGGCACGTCGGCGATGCGTTGCAGCGCAGGCGAAGCCGGAGCGTACGTCGCCGCTTCCGGCGCGTTCCTGGCGATGTTGTTCAGCTGTGCCGACAGGTCGGTCACGCCGGCACCGAACGCTTCGTCGCGGATCGCTTCGGAAGTGTCGTAGTCGAAACCGGCCAGGCCCAGGATGTTGCCCAGGACGCGCAGCACTTTCCAGGCCGGACGGGTTTCCGCCAGCGGTTTCACGGTGCCGTTGAAGCTTTGCGCGCGGCCTTCGCAGTTGACGAAGGTGCCCGAGGTTTCAGCGAACGGAGCGATCGGCAGCAAGACGTCGGCATAATCCATGCCATGCTTGAAGGCCGACATCGCCACGACCATCTCGGCCTTGTCCAGGGCGGCGCGGGCCGCCTGTGGATTGGCGCTATCGAGTTCCGGCTCGGCGTGCAACAGCACGTAGGCTTTTTTCGGCGCGGCAAAGGCAGCTTGCACGTTGGCGCGCGGCTTGGCGACCAGGTGCGCGCCGACCGTGTTGGCCGCTTCCGTCAGGTAACCCAGCTTGGCGCCCGTCTGTTCGGCGATCCATTGCGCGGCAGCATGCAGTTGCGACGCTTGCGGGTGTTGCGTTGCCGCATTACCCAGCAGCACGGCGCCGTTGTCGCCGGCCATCAGGCTGGCGGCGATGGCAACGGCCACGTCCGAAGCGGCAACCGCTTCGAAACCGGCTGGTGCGGCGATTTCTTTCGCTTTAGCAACAGCGACGACCACTTCCGACAAGGCCGCCAGCCAGTCACTCGGCGCGGCGATCATCTTGTTGGCGATGGTGATCAGCTGATCATCGTCGGAGGCGTGCAGGATCGACAGCTTGGCGCCGCCCTTGACGGAGGCGCGCAAGCGCGTCGCCAGCAGCGGGTGATCCTTGCGCAGGAAGGAACCGATGACGAAGGCGCGCTTGATCTGGCCAAATTCGTTGATCGGCATGCCCAGCCATGGCTTGACGTTCGCGTCCAGCGCGAAGTCGGTCTGGCGCAGGCGGAAGTCGACGTTCTCGGAACCGAGGCCGTGGACGACTTTCTGCAGCAGGACCAGCTCTTCGACGGTCGAATGCGGCGTGGCCAGCGCGGCGATGGCGTCGGCGCCATGCTCGTGCTTGATATTTTTCAAACCGTGCGCCACGTATTCCAGCGCGGTCTGCCAATCGACTTCCTTCCACTCGTTGCCTTGCTTCAGCATCGGCGAGGTCAGGCGTTCGGCACTGTCCAGCGCTTCGTACGAGAAACGGTCCTTGTCCGAGATCCAGCATTCGTTGACGGCTTCGTTTTCCAGCGGCAGTACGCGCTTGACCTTGCCAGCTTTCACTTGCACGATCAGGTTCGAACCGAGGCCGTCATGCGGGCTGACCGATTTGCGGCGCGACAGTTCCCACGTACGGGCGCTGTAGCGGAACGGCTTCGACGTCAGCGCGCCGACCGGGCACAGGTCGATCATGTTGCCCGACAGTTCGGAGTCGACCGACTGGCCCACGAAGGACACGATTTCCGAGTGTTCGCCGCGGCCGATCATGCCCAGCTCCATCACGCCGGCCACTTCCTGGCCAAAGCGTACGCAGCGGGTGCACTGGATGCAGCGCGACATTTCCTGCATGGACACCAGCGGACCGGCTTCCTTCGGCGTGACGACGCGCTTGTCTTCCTTGTAGCGCGATTCGCTCTTGCCGTAGCCCACTGCCAAGTCTTGCAACTGGCACTCGCCGCCCTGATCGCAGATCGGGCAGTCGAGCGGGTGATTAATCAGCAAGAATTCCATGACCGACTTTTGCGCCTGCACAGCTTTATCGCTGGAAGAGCGCACGATCATGCCGGCACTGACCGGGGTCGCGCAAGCGGGCAAAGGCTTCGGCGCCTTTTCCACTTCGACCAGGCACATGCGGCAGTTCGCTGCGATCGACAATTTCTTGTGATAGCAGAAGTGCGGAATGTAGGTTCCCAATTTGTTGGCGGCGTCCATCACCATGCTACCAGCAGGGACTTCGACTTTTTTGCCGTCTATTTCGATTTCAACCATGGTGATCGTTACCTGACGCAGCTTAGATATATGCGGGCACTAGGCAATGCTTGTGCTCGATATGATATTCAAATTCTTCACGGAAATTCTTAATGAAGGCCCGTACCGGCATGGCAGCCGCATCGCCCAGCGCGCAAATGGTGCGGCCCTGGATGTTGTCGGCGATCGAGTTGAGCATGTCCAGGTCGTCTGGACGACCCTGCCCCTGCTCGATGCGATGCACCATGCGGTACATCCAGCCTGTGCCTTCACGGCAAGGCGTACACTGGCCGCACGATTCTTCAAAGTAGAAGTAGGACAGGCGTTCCAGCGCCTTCACCATGCAGCGTGTTTCGTCCATCACGATGACGGCGCCCGAACCCAACATCGAACCGGCTTTCGCGATCGAGTCGTAGTCCAGGTCGGTCTGCATCATGATGTCGCCGCGGATCACCGGAGCGGACGAACCGCCAGGGATCACGGCCTTGATCTTTTTGCCACCGCGCATGCCGCCTGCCAGTTCCAGCAGGGTCGCAAACGGGGTGCCGAGCGGCACTTCGTAGTTGCCCGGTTTTTCCACGTCGCCCGAGATCGAGAAGATCTTCGAACCGCCGTTGTTCGGCTTGCCCATCGCCAGGTATTTCTCTGGACCGATGTTCAGCACGAATGGCACGGCCGCGAAGGTTTCCGTGTTGTTGATCGTCGTCGGCTTGCCGTACAGGCCAAACGAGGCAGGGAAAGGCGGCTTGAAGCGCGGCTGGCCTTTCTTGCCTTCCAGCGACTCCAGCAGGGCCGTTTCTTCGCCGCAGATGTAGGCGCCATAACCATGGTGCGCGTGCAACTGGAACGAGAACTCGCTGCCCATGATCTTGTCGCCCAGGAAACCGGCGGCGCGCGCCTCTTCCAGCGCTTCTTCGAAACGCAGGTATTCCTGGAAGATCTCGCCGTGGATGTAGTTATAACCCACGGTGATGCCCATCGCGTACGCGCCAATGGCCATGCCTTCGATCAGCGCATGGGGATTGTAACGAATGATGTCGCGGTCCTTGAAAGTGCCCGGTTCGCCTTCATCTGTATTGCAGACGAGGTATTTTTGACCCGGGAACTGGCGCGGCATGAAGCTCCACTTCAGGCCGGTAGGGAAACCCGCGCCGCCACGGCCGCGCAAGGACGAAGCCTTGAGGTCGGCGATGATCTGTTCCGGCGTGATTTTCTCTTCCAGGATACGCCGCAGGGCCGAATAGCCGCCGCGGTTCACATAATCTTGCAAATGCCAGTTCTTGCCATCCAGATCCTTCAGGATCAATGGATCGATATGGCGGTTGTGGAGTGACGTCATTTCTTGAGTTCCTCCAGCATGGCGTCGATTTTCTCGTTCGACATCCAGCTGCACATGGTTTTATTGCTGACCAGCAAGACAGGCGCATCGCCGCACGCACCCATGCACTCGCCTTCAACCAGGGTGAACTGGCCGTCAGGGGTGGTTTCGCGGAAATCGATGCCCAGCTTCTGCTTCAGGTAGTCTGCAGCGCGCACGCCGCCCGACAGGGCGCATGGCAGGTTGGTGCACACGGTAATCTTGTGCTTGCCCACGGGCTTCACGTTGTACATATTGTAGAACGTGGCCACTTCCTGCACGGCAATAGCCGGCATGCCGATGTAATCGGCCAGTTCCTTCATGGTTTCCGGCGCCAGCCAGCCCAGTTCATCCTGGGCATGGGCCAGCGCGGCCATGACGGCGGATTGACGCTGGTCGGCCGGGTACTTGGCCAGCTCGCGGTCAATTTTCTTATAGCATTGCTCTGATAACAACATACTTTTTGCCTCTTAGCGGTCAATACTGCCGAACACGATATCTTGCGTACCGATGATGGTCACGGCGTCGGCAAGCATGTGCCCACGCGCCATCTCATCGAGCGACTGCAAGTGGGCGTAGTCTGGCGCGCGCAGTTTCATGCGGTACGGCTTGTTGGCGCCATCGGACACCAGGTACACGCCGAACTCGCCCTTCGGGTGTTCCACGGCACTGTAGGCCTCGCCTGGCGGCACGTGGAAACCTTCCGTAAACAGCTTGAAGTGGTGAATCAGGGATTCCATGTTGGTCTTCATGTCAACGCGGCCCGGAGGCGCCACCTTGCGGTTGCTGGTCATGACAGGACCTTCATTGTTGCGCAGCCACTCCACGCATTGCTTGATGATGCGGTTCGACTGGCGCAGCTCTTCCACGCGGACCAGGTAGCGGTCGTAGCAGTCGCCGTTGGTGCCGATAGGAATGTCGAAATCCATCAGGTCGTACACTTCGTACGGCTGTTTCTTGCGCAAATCCCACTGCACGCCCGAGCCGCGCAGCATGGCGCCCGTGAAGCCCATGGCCAGCGCATCTTCCGGCGAGACGACGCCGATGCCGACGGTACGCTGTTTCCAGATACGGTTGTCGGTCAGCAAGGTTTCGTACTCGTCCACCGAGTTCGGGAAGCGGCGCGCGAAGTCTTCGATGAAGTCCAGCAGGGAACCCTGGCGGTTTTCATTCAGCTTGGAAATCGCCTTGGCGTTGCGGATGATCGAAGCCTTGTGCTGCGGCATCGCGTCCGGCAGGTCGCGGTACACGCCGCCCGGACGGTAGTAGGCCGCGTGCATGCGCGCGCCCGACACTGCCTCGTAGGCGTCGAACAGGTCTTCGCGGTCGCGGAAGCAATACAGGAACGGGCCCATGGCGCCGACGTCCAGCGCGTGGGTACCGAGCCACATCAGGTGGTTCAGGATACGCGTCATCTCGTCGAACATGACGCGGATGTATTGCGCGCGCAGGGGCACTTCCAGGCCCAGCATCTTTTCGATGGCCATCACGTAGGCGTGTTCATTGCACATCATCGACACATAGTCGAGACGGTCCATGTACGGCACGGATTGCAGATAGGTCTTCTGTTCGGCCAGCTTCTCGGTAGCGCGGTGCAGCAGGCCGATATGCGGGTCGGCACGCTGGATGACTTCGCCATCCATCTCCAGCACCAGGCGCAGCACGCCGTGCGCGGCCGGATGCTGCGGCCCAAAGTTCAGGGTGTAGTTCTTAATCTCAGCCATTATTTCATCCCGTAATGTTCTTCGCGGATCACGCGCGGCACGTTTTCCCGCGGCTCGATCGTCACGGGCTGGTAAATCACGCGCTTTTGTTCCGGATCGTAACGCATCTCGACATAGCCGGAGACGGGGAAATCCTTGCGGAACGGATGGCCGATGAAACCGTAGTCGGTCAGCAGGCGGCGCAAGTCGTTGTGGCCTTCGAAGAGGATGCCCAGCAGGTCGAATGCTTCGCGCTCGTACCAGTTGACGGCACGCCAGATGCCCACCACGGATGGCAGCAGCGGCATGTCGTCGTCCGGTGCGAACACGCGCACGCGCACGCGCCAGTTGTGCTTGACCGACAGCAAATGCGAAACGGCCGCGTAACGCAGGCCATCCCAGCTGCCATCGCCGTAGGTCGAGTAGTCGACGCCGCACAGATCGATCAATTGCTCGAAATGCAGGGTCGGATCGTCGCGCAGGGTCTGCATCACGCCCAGGTAGTCTTCCGCCTTGACCAGCAAGGTGACTTCGCCCAGGGTAACGGTCGTGCTAACGCGTTCGCCCAGGGCAGTGCCGAGGGCGTTTTGCAATACTTCTAAATGTGTTGTCATAATCTGAAGCGGCCCGGTTAGCGTGCGATCGTGCTGGTACGCTTGATCTTGTTCTGCAACTGCATGATGCCGTACAGCAAGGCTTCAGCGGTCGGAGGACAGCCAGGCACATACACGTCGACGGGCACGATGCGGTCGCAGCCGCGCACCACGGAGTAGGAGTAATGGTAGTACCCGCCGCCATTGGCGCAGGAACCCATCGAGATGACCCAGCGTGGCTCTGCCATCTGGTCGTAGACCTTGCGCAGGGCCGGCGCCATCTTGTTGCACAGGGTACCGGCAACGATCATGACGTCGGACTGACGCGGCGACGGACGGAACACGACGCCGAAACGGTCCATATCGTAGCGGGCTGCGCCCACATGCATCATTTCGACCGCACAGCAGGCCAGACCGAACGTCATCGGGAACATAGACCCGGTGCGCGCCCAGTTGATCAGCTTGTCGGCCGAGGTGGTGATGAAACCTTCGCTTAATACGCCTTCAATAGCCATGGCTTATTCCCAGTCAAGGGCACCTTTCTTCCAAATGTACCAAAATCCGACCACGAATTCAGCGATGAACACCATCATCGTGACGAAACCGGCCCAGCCCAGGTCGCGCATTGCAACGCCCCATGGGAAAAAGAATGCCGTTTCCAGATCGAACAAAATAAACAGGATTGCGACCAGATAGTAGCGCACATCGAATTTCATGCGCGCGTCTTCGAATGCTTCAAAGCCACATTCGTACGGGGAGAGTTTTGCTGCGTCAGGCTTGTTAGGACCTAACAGGCGCCCCAGGAGCTGGGGAGCGATACCGACACCAAGGCCGATAAGAATGAACAGCAGGACGGGGAAGTAATTTTCGAGGTTCACGATTGATAAGCTTATATTGAACGATCGGTTAAATGAGGACGCTGCGATCATTTGCAGCGTATCTAACGCACGACCCCAATCAAAGCTAAGACCAGGATCGAACGACACATCCTCGTAAAAAAAGCCAGCAACTTTGTACGAGCCATGGCTCGTGCGCCGTTGCTGGCTTCTGATTTCTGGTGCCGACGACGAGACTCGAACTCGTACAGCTTTCGCCACTACCCCCTCAAGATAGCGTGTCTACCAATTTCACCACGTCGGCGGTAAGGCCCGTATTCTACTCTGCTTTGCCGCTAAAGTTAATGCACAAATGCATCAAAACACAGATAAAAACGATAAATTTTTACATCTTCCAGCGCGCCACGATTTTTTCCTGCCGCACTGCTAAAACATTGAGCAATAATCTGCCCGTAATGAGAATTACTCTCGATGAGGTATCGAGCTGATACAGAATTACTTCGGAATCGCGCCGGCCGGGGTGCTGGCAACGGGAGCTGCCGCCGCCGGAGCGCTGGCAGCCGGGGCCGCAGGCACCGTCGTCGGGATCGCGCCCGCGCCGGTGACCGGCACTGGCTTGACGACCTTGTCCATCACGCCGCCGCCTACCGTGGTGGCGCGCTGGTTCGCCATCAGCGACAGGGCCAGAGTGGCGCCGAAGAAGATCGCGGCGGCAACGCCCGTCGACTTGGACATGAAGTTCGACGAACCCGTCGCACCGAACAGGCTGCCCGAGGCGCCCGAACCGAAGGCGGCCCCCATGTCGGCGCCCTTGCCGTGCTGCAGCAACACCAGCGCGATAATCGACAATGCCGAAATAACCTGTACCACCACTACCAGATTGAACATCATGTTCATTGCAATTCCATTCTCAGTTTAAATTAATTCAATCAGCGGCGTGAATAATTGCCAGGAAATCCGCCGCCTTCAATGCTGCTCCACCGATCAGACCGCCATCGATATCCGGCATCGCCATCAATTCTTTTGCGTTCTCCGGCTTCATGCTGCCGCCGTACAGGATCTGCACGCCGGCGGCCGCTACCGCATTCTTTGCCGCCAGCTGGCTGCGCAATACCTGATGCACGTCCTGCGCCATCTGCGGCGTGGCCGTCTTGCCCGTGCCGATGGCCCAGACCGGTTCATAGGCCAGCACCAGTTTCGCCACGTCGTCGGCGGCGATGGCCGCCAGCACGGCGCCCAGCTGCTGCGCCACGACGGCGTCGGTCTGGCCCGCTTCGCGCTGCGCCAGCGTCTCGCCGATGCAGACGATAGGCGTGATGCCTGCCGCCAGCGCGGCAACCGTCTTGGCCGCCACCTGCGCATCGCTCTCGCCGTGGTAGGCGCGGCGCTCGGAATGCCCGATCACCACATAGCTGCAGCCGAAATCCTGCAGCATGGCGGTCGAGATTTCTCCCGTGTACGCGCCGCCCGCATGGGCCGACACGTCCTGCGCGCCCCAGGCCAGGGCCGAGCCTGCCAATTGCGCCTGGCACTGCGCCAGATACGGCGCAGGCACACAGACGGCGCTGGCGGCGCCCGAGGCAGCCAGACCAGCAACTATTTCAGACAATAACACCGCGTTCGAGGTGCGACTGCCGTTCATTTTCCAATTTCCGACGACGAGTTTGCGACGCATAGTAGCCTAAATTCTAATAACCCGTCATTCTAACTCCAGCACCGATGCCGGTCAAACAGGCAGTGCCCCGTTTCAGGCAACTTGCAACATGATCTTGCCCACGTGCGTGCTCGCTTCCATCAGCGCATGCGCCTCGTTGGCTTTTTCCAATGGGAAAGTTTTGTAGATCACGGGCTTGACCTTGCCCGCCTCGATCAGGGGCCAGACGGTCGCGCGCAACTGCTGCGCGATGGCGGCCTTGAACGCAACGGAACGGGGACGCAGGGTGGAACCGGTCACCGTCAGGCGGCGGCGCAGCAAGGTACCCAGGTCCAGTTCCGCCTTGGTGCCGCCCTGCACGGCGATGAGGCTGATGCGGCCATCGTCGGCCAGGCAGGCGATCTCGCGCGGCAGGTAGTCGCCGCCCACCATGTCGAGGATGACGTCGACGCCCTTGCCATTGGTCAATTCCTTGACGACGGCAACGAAATCTTCCGTGCGGTAATTGATGCCCCGTTCGGCGCCCAGCGCCTCGCAGGCGCGCGCCTTCTCGTCGCTGCCCGCCGTGGCGAAGACGCGGTGGCCGAGGGCCGCCGCCAGCTGGATGGCCGTCACGCCGATGCCCGACGTGCCGCCCTGCACCAGCAGGGTTTCGCCGTCGGCCAGCGCGCAGCGGTCGAAGACATTGCTCCAGACGGTAAAGAAGTTTTCCGGCAGGGACGCGCCTTCCAGCGCCGTCAAGCCTTGGGGCAAGGGCAGGCACTGGCCGGCGGGCGCGGCGCAGTATTCGGCATAGCCGCCGCCCTGCACCAGCGCGCAGACCAGGTCGCCCTTCCTGAATGCCGTGCCGGTGAAATCGCCATCGACGATTTCGCCCGCCACTTCCAGGCCCGGCAAGTCGGATGCGCCGGCCGGCGGCGCATACTTGCCCAGGCGTTGCAGCACGTCGGGACGGTTGATGCCGGCCGCGTGCACCTTGATCAGCAGTTCACCCGCCTTGAAGGCGGGGACGGGACATTCGACAACCTGCAAAACGTCGGCGGGACCGGGCTGGCTGATGGCAACTGCACGCATGGCGGGACTCTTTCAAGGGGGAAAACGGCGATTGTACGCCAAGCCGCCCGCCCTTGCAGACCACCGCCCGTCAGCCGCCGCCCGTTTTCGATTGCCGCGGCAAGGGGGTGCCCGGCTTCCACTTGGCGGACAGGGCCTGGCCCTCCTCGACCTGCTCATGCGTCATCTTGCGCACGACGGCGGCGCGCTGGTCGGCCGCATTCGCATTGCCGTTCGCCGCCGCCAGGTTCCACAGCATGTAGGCGATGACGTTATCCTGCTGCACGCCGCCCATGTGGTAGCGGTACATCAGGCCCAGCACCTGCTGCGCTTCCGCGTGATTCTGTTCGGCCGCCTTGCGGAACCAGCCCACGGCCTGCTTGTGGTCCTGCAGCACGGCATTGCCCGTGTAATACATGGCGCCCACCACGTACTGGGCGTCGGCCTTGCCCTGCTCGGCCGCCTTGCGGTGCCAGAACATGGCTTGCTTGTAATCCTGCGGCAAGCCCCGCCCCATGTAATACATCAAGCCCAGCAAGTGCTGGGCATCGGCATTGCCGGCCTTGGCCAAGGGCAAGATTTCCTTGTAGGCCAGGGCGTAGTTCTTGTTGTTGTAGGCACTGGCACCTTCGACGAAGCCGGCCCGCGCGGGTAGCTGTATGACACACAGCATGCATAATGTAATGATCAGTTTTTTCATCGGATTGGGATGTAGTCTCACTGCTTTTTCTTATCCAGCCTGAAAATACCCAGGCTTGGCCGCGCTTACTTCCAGCTGACCTTGCCCAGGCCATCGACGCTGACATCGCGGTTGGCCGGCTTGCCGTACACCACCACCGAGCCGAGTCCGCTCAGGTTCAGCCTGGCATTCGTGTGGGCGTTGACCGTGGCGTTGCCCAACCCGCTCAATTCCAGGTTGACGGCATCGGCCTCGAACTGCTTCGCATTCAGGCTGCCCAGGCCGCCCAGGCTGGCTTTCAGCAGGCGGCCGCGGCCGCCGAGCACGACGGAGCCGGCGCCCTGCAGGTCCAGGTCCGCCCTCTCGTTGTTGCCGACCCAGATCTGCATGCTGCCCACGCCGCCCAGGCTGGCATTGAGCTTGCGGTAGTCGCCGACCACCTTGATGCTGCCCGCCCCTTCCAGCGACAGGGTCAGTTCCTCGCCCGTGAAGCCCGTGATGTCCGTGCTGCCGAAGCCTTCGGAGCTCAGTTCGCGCAGGTTCGGCAAGACCAGTTCCGCGCGGATCGACGCAGGATTGAGCTTGAAGCCGCGCACTTCCGTCTCGATGTGCAGGGTGTCGCCGCTTTGCGCCGTGCTGACGTCGGCGATGTAGCGCTTGTCTGCCGTGATGCTCAGCGAGGGCACGGTGCCCTGGCGGATGCGCACCTCCATCACGCCATCGAGCTTGACGCGCACCACGCGGGCATCGATGGTGCGCATTTCCAGCAGGCGGGTCTCGGCGGCCACGCCGCGCGCCAGGCCCAGTGTCGCCAGCAACAGCAGCGCCAGTTGCAGTGTCTTTTTCATGTAGTGCATCCTCGGTATCTTGTTTTTATCTGTCTGGCCGCCCGCCCGGGGCGACCGGCATTGCATCACGCCTGGTACTCTAGCAGCGCGGAAAATGGCTGACAATCACTTTGACGCCTGACCAAACCGTAGCGGGCGGCCGCAGATCGGCACGCGCAGCAGGTGTTGACAGCGGTCTTATGCGAAGCGGGCTTTTTCCGCGGCGCTCAGGCGCTTGGCCTTGACCTGCACCACGTGCATGGACATGGCGGCCTTGCCGGCCGGGGCGGCCTGGGTGACCGTGGCGCTGGCCACTTGCAGGGCCGGCGCGGCTGGCGCGATGGCGTAGCAGCTGGCGCTGACCAGGATGGCGGCGGCAACGGCAATGATTTCCATGTTTTTAGCGACGCTCATGTTGTTCTCCTCGGGTGTCTGGCTGTGGGCTTGCGGTATGGTGTCACTATAGCCATACCGTCCCCGGCCGACACGCCGATTGCGACGAACTGCGCTTTTGGCAGGCTGGCCTGACAAAAACGCGGATAGACGTGCATTTCCAGTGGAAACTTTAAAACTCTTCCCACTCGTCGGCGCCGGACTTGGCCGCCTTGGCCGGCCTGGCCGGCGACAGTGCGCGGGCCGGCGCATGGGGCACGCGGGCAGGGGCGGCCGGCTTCGCCTTGAGGCGCGTCACGGCCGCCGGTGTCGCGGCCGCGACCGCATCGCCCAGGCGGAACATGCCGACGGCCTGCGCCAGGTCCACGGCCTGCTCCTGCAGGCTTTCCGCGGCGGCCGCCGCCTGCTCGACGAGGGCGGCGTTCTGCTGCGTCATGGTATCCATGTGCGTGACGGCCGTATTGATCTCGCCGATGCCGGCGCTCTGTTCGCGGCTGGCCACCGTGATCTCGCTCATGATGGCGGTCAATTGCTGCACCGACGCCACCACCTGATCCATGGTCTGCCCCGCCTCGTCGACGAGGCGCCCGCCCGCATCCACTTTCTCCACCGAGTCGCCGATCAGCTCCTTGATTTCCTTGGCCGCACCGGCGGAGCGCTGCGCCAGGTTGCGCACCTCGGACGCGACGACGGCAAAGCCCCTGCCCTGCTCGCCCGCGCGCGCCGCCTCGACGGCCGCGTTCAGGGCCAGGATATTCGTCTGGAAGGCGATGCCGTCGATCACGCCGATGATGTCGACGATCTTGCGCGAGCTTTCCTGGATGCCCGCCATGGTGCCCACCACCTGCTGCACCACCCGGCCGCCCTTGGCCGCCACTTCCGAAGCGGACACGGCCAGTTCGTTGGCCGCATGCGCATTTTCCGCATTCTGCTTCACGGTCGACGTCAGTTCATCCATCGAACTGGCCGTCTCTTCCAGCGCGCCCGCTTGCGCTTCCGTGCGCGAGGACAGGTCCGCATTGCCGGCGGCGATGTCGGCCGACTCGCTGCGCACCAGGGCGCTGATGCTGCGGATCTGCACCAGCACGGTGGCGATCTTTTCCACGAATAAGTTGAACGCCTTGGCGATCTGCGCCAGCTCGTCCGTGCCTTGGGCGTCGAGGCGGCTGGTCAGGTCGCCGTCGCCCGTGGCGATCGCTTCCATGGCATCGCGCACGAGGCCCAGGCGGCGCAGGGCGCGCGCCACCAGCGCGCTGAGGACGGCGGCGGCCAGGACCAGCACCAGCAGGGCCGTCAGGGCCGAGGCGCGCAGCATGGAACTCAGGGCCTGCGTCGCTTCCGCGCGATCGAGCACGGTCGCCAGCAGCCAGTCGCTGCCCGGCACCTTACTCACGTGCAAGATCCCATCGCGCCCGTCCAGGCGGATGGCCGCGCCGTCGCCGCTCTTTTCGATATCGGCCAGCGCCTGCGCGCTCAGGCCCGCATCGAGCTCGGCCAGCGGCTTCAAGGTCAGCTTGCCATCGGGGTGGGCGATGATCTTGCCGCCGCCATCGACGAGAAAGCCGTAGCTTGCGGGCGTGGGCTTGATCGAGGCGACGTTCTGCACCACCGCGTCCATCATCACGTCGGCCGCCAGCACGCCCGCCACGCTGTCCTTGCCGCCCAGCGGTTCGGCAAACGTCACCACCAGCTTGCCCGTGCTGGCGCCGATGTACGGCGGCGTGATGACGGGACCGCCCGCCGCGGCCGCCTGCTTGTACCAGGGCCGCGCCGTGGGATCGTAGTCGGCCGCGCGCTGGCGTTCCTGCGAAAACACGGCATGCTTGTCGGCAAAGCCGATATACGCCATGTCGAAGGTGCCCGCCTGCTCGGCCGCCTTCAGGGCCGGCAGCGGATCGGCCGCCGTGGCGCCCTGCTTGAGCGAAGCCACGACGGCCTGCTTGGAACGCAACCATTCGGCGATGGCCGTGGCGTGGCTGTGCGACAGCTGCAGCATCTGCGTGTCGAGCGCGGCCAGGGTGCTGGAGCGCGTGGTGAAGAAGTTGGCGATAGCGACGGCCAGCATGGCCAGCACGACGATGGAAACGGCAATGGCGATCAGCCGCGCCTTAAGGGAGGACAACATGGTGCATCCAATAAAAAAGGAAATCGGGAGGGATGCGCCATGGTCGATGAATAAGATTTTGTCGTCAAGCAATACTGACTATCAATTACCCAGAAACAACAATTGATACCATCTGTCTAGGCATCCTCGCCGCGCAGCTTGCGCAGGGCCGGCGCTGCGCCGCCCGTCGCCTCGATGCGGAAGCGCGCAAACGCCTGCTCGAGGTCGGCGTACCGGCGCAAGCCGCCTTCCGTGAAATAGCGCCCGCCGGGGATATCGCCCCAGGCCAGCGGCGTGGCCAGGGCGCCGCTGCCCGCCAGGGCCAGCAGGGGTTCGAGCGCACTGCGCAAATCGGCCACTTCCCCATCGGCGCTCGCCAGGCGCGCCAGCAGTTGCTGCAGTTCAGCAGTACAGGCTTGCAGGCGCGACTGATCCATATTCCCTCCTAGTTCTTGATGGTGCCCACCAGCACGGGCGCCGACCACAGGCTGCGGTTCGGCAGCAAATACTGCTGCGCCCCGCCACGGCGCCGCACCAGGCCGCCCAGCTCTTCCGTCGGCGCCACCTGGCTGACGAACACGGTGACGGTGCCCTTGGGCATGACTTGATACACATCATACAGCGGCGCCTCGCTCTTCAAGGGCAAGCCGAAGCAGTCGGCCAGGCTGGCGCACTGGCCCGCCACCTGCTGCAGCTGCGCGCTGGTGGTGAAATACGGCGAATACGGCGACACGCTCTGGCCGTGCGGCACGATTTTCACGAGCGCGGCCGACATGGCTTGCAGCTGCGGCAAGGTACTGCCGGAGGCCAGCTGTTCGACGGCCCGCGCATAGAGATCGGCGGCGCGCAGTTCGCGCAGGAATTGCCGGCCCGCCGCACTGTCGAGATAGGGGTCGATGGCGTCGCGCTGCAAGCCCGCCGTTTTGAAAGTGCTGAGGTCGTTGATTTCGCGCGCATGCACGGCGCGCAGGGCGTCGAGGTCCTGCGGCGGCATGGCCGTGGACGCGGCGGCGATGGGAATCGGCAGCGGCACCGGCGTGGGCGCGTTGTCGGGCTGCGCCCGGATACCGGGCGCGACGGCAAACAGAAAGGCGGCGGCCAGCCCGCAGAATGTGCGCATGCTGCATCTCCTTGAAAGACTCGTCGGGGGAAGATCCCCTTCCGAATCTACAGAGCGCGGCAGCGGCCGATGCGAGCTGCATCAAGGCCGGTGCACCGGCCTGGCCGCGCTTCGATGCAGCGCAAACGCAGCGCATAAAAAAACCGCCAGGGCTTGCGCGCTGGCGGTTTTTGAGCATGCGGCGAACGCCGCATTCAAGCTGACTTAAGCGGCTGGCGCTTCGTTGCCTTCGGCAGCCTTCATCGACAGTTTCAGGCGGCCGCGGTCATCCGTTTCCAGCACTTTGACGCGCACCAGCTGGCCTTCTTTCAGGTAGTCCGCCACGGCGTTGACGCGCTCGTTGGCGATCTGCGAGATGTGCAGCAAGCCGTCCTTGCCTGGCATGACTTGCACGATGGCGCCGAAGTCCAGCAATTTCAGCACGGTGCCTTCGTAGGTCTTGCCCACTTCGACGGATGCCGTCAGTTCTTCGATGCGGCGCTTGGCTTCCTGGCCGGCAGCAGCGTCGACGGAAGCGATGGTGACCACGCCTTCGTCGCTGATGTCGATCTGGGTGCCCGTCTCTTCGGTCAGCGCGCGGATCACGGCGCCGCCCTTGCCGATCACGTCACGGATTTTTTCCGGGTTGATCTTGATGGTGATCAGACGCGGTGCGAAATCGGACAGTTCGGTTTTGACGTGCGGCATGGCTTTTTGCATTTCGCCCAGGATGTGCTCGCGGCCTTCCTTGGCTTGCGCCAGTGCCACTTGCATGATTTCCTTGGTGATGCCCATGATCTTGATGTCCATCTGCAGCGCCGTGATACCGTTGCGGGTACCGGCTACCTTGAAGTCCATGTCGCCCAGGTGATCTTCGTCGCCCAGGATGTCGGACAGCACGGCGAACTTGCCGCCTTCCTTGATCAGGCCCATGGCGATACCGGCCACGTGTTCTTTCATCGGCACGCCGGCGTCCATCAGTGCCAGGCAGCCGCCGCACACGGAAGCCATCGACGAGGAACCGTTCGATTCCGTGATTTCCGATACCAGGCGCACCGAGTAGCTGAACTCTTCAGCGGCTGGCAGGGCGGCGATCAGCGCGCGCTTTGCCAGGCGGCCGTGGCCGATTTCGCGGCGCTTCGGCGTACCGACGCGGCCCGTTTCGCCGGTGGCGAACGGAGGCATGTTGTAATGCAGCATGAACGAATCGGTGAATTCGCCCATCAGTGCATCGATCTTCTGGCTGTCGCGGGCGGTGCCCAGGGTTGCGACGACCAGCGCCTGCGTTTCGCCGCGCGTGAACAGGGCCGAACCGTGGGTGCGTGGCAGCACGCTGGTGCGGATCGAGATCGGACGCACGGTGCGCGTGTCGCGGCCGTCGATGCGTGGCTCGCCGTCCAGGATCTGCGTACGCACGATCTTCGCTTCGATGTCGAACAGGATGTTGTTCACTTCCGCGCTGTCGATCGACGCGCCGCCGTTGGCAGCCGCTTCGGCCGTCAGGTCGGCGATCACTTCCGACGTCGCCGCTTTCAGCTTGGCCGTGCGTTCCTGCTTGTCCTTGGTTTGATACGCGTCATTGATCTTGGCGTTGGCGAAATGCGCGACGCGGGCGATCAGTACTTCGTTTTTCGGCGCAGGCGCCCATTCCACTTCCGGCTTGCCGCCGTCACGCACCAGGTCGTGAATCGCGTCGATGACGACTTTCATTTGGTCGTGGCCAAACACCACGGCGCCCAGCATGATTTCTTCGGACAGCTGCTGCGCTTCCGATTCGACCATCAGCACGGCCGTTTCGGTACCGGCGACCACCAGGTCCATTTGCGACGTTTTCAGTTGCTGGACGGTCGGGTTCAGGATGTACTGGCCGTTGGCGTAACCGACGCGCGCGGCGCCGATCGGGCCGTTGAAAGGCACGCCCGACACGCACAGGGCGGCCGATGCGCCGATCATGGCGGCGATGTCCGGATCGATTTCCGGGTTGACCGACAGCACGTGAATGATGACTTGCACTTCATTCAGGTAGCCTTCCGGGAACAGCGGACGGATAGGACGGTCGATCAGACGGGATGTCAGTGTTTCTTTTTCGGAAGGACGGCCTTCGCGCTTGAAAAAACCGCCCGGGATTTTACCGGCAGCATAGGTTTTTTCGACATAATCAACCGTCAAAGGGAAGAAATCCTGGCCTGGCTTGGCATCTTTGCGTGCCACCACCGTTGCCAGAACGACGGTATCTTCGATCGACACCAGCACTGCGCCGGATGCCTGACGTGCGATTTCGCCGGTTTCCAGGGTCACTTGATGTTGACCGTACTGGAAGGTTTTCGTAACTTTGTTAAACATGGGGTATCCCTTTTCTAATTGCCGACAGATTTTCAGGGGCTGTCGTTCACCTCACCACAGGCGGCGTAAAAATGCTGCCTTTACTTGTTACCACCTTTGCTACATTGCTTCTAAAACATGAAATCAGCAAGAGAATACGTCACTTGCCGACATAAATCCGGAATTCAAATGACAAAATGCCCGCGTCAGCGAACTGGCGCAGGCATTTCTGTATAAACCTTGTACGGCAAAAATTACTTGCGCAGACCAAGTTTAGCGATCAGGTCGCGATAACGGGTAGCGTCTTTAGCCTTCAGGTAGGACAACAGGCTCTTACGACGGTTGACCATCATGATCAGGCCGCGGCGGGAGTGGTGGTCTTTCGAGTGGGCTTTGAAGTGGCCGTTCAGTTCGTTGATGCGAGCCGTCAGCAGTGCAACTTGCACTTCAGGGGAGCCGGTGTCGTTTTGACCACGTGCGTTGTCCGCGATGATAGCGGCTTTGTTGATGTTTTCTACTGTCATGATAAACCTTTCACATGCGGTGCACAGAGTCTGAACCCTATCCACCGTGAACTACGATTATTAAAATACTGGCCGTGCTTCCAACCAGACGCGCAAGTATATCGGAAAAAAGCCCGCCTGTATCCTGCCGTGCGGGCTTTTCTCGGCGCATGATAGGATTTTCCTGCATTTCAGGAGGATAAACATGAAAAACATGCTCAAATTAGCAACACCACTGCTGCTGACCTTGCTGGCCGGCTGCGCCAGCTGGAACGTCCCGCCGCCGCTGCCGGGCGAATCGCGCGCCGCCGTGGAGGCGCGCCTGGGCCGCCCGACGAATGTCTACCAGCTACCCACGGGAACGGAACTGGAATACGCCACGGGGCCGTATGGCCAGGCCACCTACATGGCCCGCTTCGGCCCCGACGAGAAGTTAATTTCTTACGAGCAAGTGCTCGACGCGCCGGGCTTTGCACGCATCAAGGTGGGCGTCTCGACGCAGCAGGACGTGCTGCACCTCCTGGGCCGCCCGGCGGAAAAGTCCTACCTGGCCATCCCGAAACTGCAGGTCTGGTCCTACCGCTACAAGGAATCGGGCGTCTGGAATTCCATGATGCACGTGCATTTCGACCAGGACGGCATCGTGCGCATGATGCTCAACGGGCCCGACCCGGACAAGGAGGAGCGGCGCTTCTTCCGCTGACATATGACCGGCGCAGCGGCGCATGACGACACCGTAGCGGGCGGCAGCGATTTGCGGCCGAGGAGCACCTGGCTTGAATCCGGCGGCGCGTCTACGGCTGCGGGTCGATGCGCTCATCCTTCGCGTGCAGCTTGTTGAGCGCCGACAGATACGCCTTGGCCGAGGCGACGATGATGTCCGGGTCGGCGCCCACGCCGTTGACGATGCGTCCGTCGCGCGACAGGCGCATCGTCACTTCGCCCTGCGACTGCGTGCCCGTGCTGATGGCATTGACGGAGAACAAGACCAGTTCCGCACCGCTGGCGGCCGCGCTTTCGATGGCATTGACGGTGGCATCGACGGGGCCGTCGCCCTCCCCTTCGCAGCTGCGCTGCGCGCCGCCGACGAGAAACTCCACGCGGGCGCGCGGCACGGCGCCCGTCGTCGACTGCTGCGTCAGTGAAATAAAACGGTAGTGCTCACTCTCCTGCGCCTGCTGTTCCTCGCTGACGAGGGCCATGATGTCCTCGTCGAAAATCTCGGATTTGCGGTCGGCCAGCTCCTTGAAGCGGATGAAGGCGGCGTTCACTTCCGCCTCCGATTCCAGGGCGATGCCCAGCTCGTGCAGGCGCTGCTTGAAGGCGTTGCGGCCCGAGAGTTTTCCCAGCACGATCTTGTTCGCCGTCCAGCCCACGTCCTCGGCGCGCATGATTTCATACGTTTCCCGCGCCTTTAATATGCCGTCCTGGTGGATGCCGGACGCGTGCGCGAAGGCATTCGCCCCGACGACGGCCTTGTTCGGCTGCACGGCAAAGCCCGTGATCTGCGACACCATCTTGGATGCCGCCACGATTTGCGTCGTATCGATGCCCACCGTCAGGTTGTAATAGGCGGCGCGCGTGCGCAGGGCCATCACCACTTCTTCCAGCGCCGTGTTGCCGGCCCGCTCGCCCAGGCCATTGATGGTGCACTCGATCTGCCGCGCGCCGCCGATCATGGCGCCGGCCAGGGAATTGGCCACGGCCAGGCCCAGGTCGTTATGACAATGGACAGACCAGATGGCTTTATCCGCATTCGGGATGCGTTCGCGCAAGCGCTTGATGGTATTGCCGAAGATCTCGGGCACGGCGTAGCCCACCGTGTCGGGGAAGTTGATGGTGGTGGCGCCCTCGGCGATGACGGCTTCGAGCACGCGGCACAGGAAATCCTCGTCGGAGCGGCTGCCGTCTTCGGGGCTGAATTCGATATCGTCCGTGAACTGGCGCGCGTAGCGCACGGCGTTCTGCGCCTGCAATAGAACTTGCTCGGGCGTCATGCGCAGCTTCATCTGCATGTGCAGGGGCGAGGTGGCGATGAAAGTGTGGATGCGCTTGCGTTCGGCCGGCTGCAGGGCTTCGGCGGCGCGGGCGATGTCGCGGTCGTTGGCGCGCGACAGCGAGCAGATGGTCGATTCGCGCACGGCGCCGGCGATCGCCCGGATCGACTCGAAGTCGCCCTGCGAGGCGGCGGCGAAGCCCGCCTCGATCACGTCGACCTTCATGCGCTCGAGCTGCCGGGCGATGCGCAGCTTTTCCTCGCGCGTCATGGAAGCGCCCGGCGATTGCTCGCCGTCGCGCAGGGTGGTGTCAAAAATGATGAGCCGGTTGCTGTTTGTCATGGCTGCTCCTCGCTGGTGGAAAGAAGTGGCTACCGGCCCGGGGGTTGTCAGTGCTCCGGGTCCGTCTGGATGATGCTGACGGGCTTGCCCTTCGCCATGCGCCAGAAGAACACGGCATAGCCGGACAGGCCATAGGTCACAAAGATGGGGAACAGCACTTTCGGCGGGTCGATGGAAATGAGCGCAAAGAACAGTGCCAGCAGGAATACGACGATGAAGGGCACGGACTTGCGGAAATTGACATCCTTGAAGCTGTAGAACGGCACGTTGGTGACCATGGTCAGGCCCGCGAACAGGGCGATCGTCCACGATACCCAGGCCAGCTGGTTGCCGGCGAATTCGAGGTCGTTCATCAGCAGGATGAAGCCGGCCACCATGGCCGCCGCCGCCGGGCTGGGCAAGCCCTGGAAGAAGCGCTTGTCGACGACGGCGATGTTCGTGTTGAAGCGGGCCAGGCGCAGGGCGGCGCCGGCGCAGTAGACGAAGGCGGCCAGCCAGCCCAGCTTGCCCATGCCGCGCAGCGACCATTCATAGATCACCAGCGCCGGCGCGGCGCCAAAGGACACCATGTCGGACAGGCTGTCGTACTGGGCGCCGAATTCGCTCTGCGTATTCGTCAGGCGCGCGATGCGGCCGTCGAGGCCGTCGAGGATCATGGCGATGAAGATGGCCCAGGCCGCGTGTTCGAATTTCTGGTTCATGGCCATGACGATGGCGTAGAAGCCGCAGAACAGGGCTGCCGTCGTGAAGGCATTCGGCAACAGATAGATGCCGCGGCGGCGCAAGGTTTTCTTGCCCGCGCCATCGGCCACCGGCTGGCGCACGAATTTGCTGAAGCGGGAAGCTTTGGATGCTGCGGGGGTGCCGTTCTTGCCTCTACGACGGGGGAAGTTTGCCATGTTGTTCCATATCTTGTGTACTGCGGGGTATCGGTGCCAGATGGCGGGCGCATGGCGACTACGTCATGCGCCCGCCGCTGTTGCCATTATAGAGGAGCCACCGCCAAAGAAAAGTGCGATGGAGCAAGCTTGGCAACGTTGAGGCCATTCACAGGATCACTTGAACTTGATTTTTGCCACCAGCCCCATGTTCAAGGTGGTTTCGCCCGGCTCGAAGCTCGGTTCGGCCACCTGGCTGCCGCCATACGCCATCGTATCGGCGCTCATGGCGCGCGCGCCGGTCACGTTGACGCGCTGTGCATAGTTGCCCGACCCTTCGAAATCGATGGTATCGATGACGGCGTCATTGACGCTTCGGCCCATGGCGCCGGCGATGGCCGCCACGCGCTCGTTCAGGTTCCGGTAGGCGGCAGCGATGCGTTCATCGTCGAGCTTGCGGATGGTGGCGGGCGCCAGGCCGAAATTGAGGCGGTTCAGGGTCAGCACGCCTTGCGCGGCCGATACCGTTTTCGGCAAGGCGGCCAGATTGGTCGTCGTTACCTGCAGGTACTGGCCTACGCGCCAGCCCGTCGGCACGCGCGGCTTGGCGACGCTGCCTGGCGGCAAGGGTGCCGTTTCCGGGTAGACGGCATACGTGTAGTAGCCCTGGGTCTTGAGCACGGCTTGCGGGTCGGCCTTCTTGACGATGGCCACGCCCTGGTTCATCTTCTGGTTCACGCGCGAGGCGGCGGCGGCCTTGTCCTTGTCCTGCTCTTCGATGGCCAGGGTGACGGTCACCTGGTCGTTCGCATGCACCACTTCGCCGTTCGCCGGCACCACCACGAGGGTGCCGGACGTGGGCAAGGCTTGGGCCTGGGCGCTCAGGGCAAGGGTCGCGACGGCCGCAGCCAGCATCGATTTCATGACGGTCATTTATTTCTCCTAGGGAATTTTTACGAAACGCATGCCGCGCCCGGTACAAGCGGCAGCGGCATGGCTTTTTAGCTGGGTATTCTAGCGCGGGGAAGTTTGCTATGTCGCAAGGATCACGGCACCGCGCCGCCGCGGCCGCATGGAGCGGCGCGCGGGAAAGGTCACACGGGCATTACTTGAATTTCACCTTGCCGACGACACGCATGTCGAGCGTCGTTTCGCCCGGTTCGAAGCTCGGTTCGGCGACGGCGCTGTCGTCCGACATCTTGGCGCTGCGCATCATCATGGGGGCGGCGGCAGGACGGCTTTCGTTGGCATAGTTGCCCGAACCTTCGAAGTCCACCGTATCGAGCACGGCCTCCGACACGTTGCGGCCCATGGCCTTGGCGATGGCGGCCACGCGTTCATTGAGGTTTTTATACGTGGCGGCGATGCGCTCATCGTCGAGCTTGCGGATGGTTTCCGGCTTCAGGCCGAAGTTCAAGCCGTTCAGGGTCAGCACGCCTTGCGCAGCGGACACGGTTTTCGGCAAGGCCGTCAGGTTGGCCGTCGTCACTTCCAGGTACTGGCCCACGCGCCAGGCCGTCGGCAGGCGGGGCTTGGCCACGGCGCCGGCCGGCAGCGGACGCTCTTCCGGGTACACGGGATAGGTGTAGTAGCCATACGATTTCAGTGCGGCATTCGGGTCTGCCTGCTTGACGATGGCGATGCCCTTGTTCATCTTCTGGTTGACTCTCGACGCGGCGGCAGCCTTGTCCTTGTCCTGTTCTTCGACGGCCAGGGTGGCGACGACCTGGTCATTGACATGCTTGACTTCGCCAAACGCGGGAACGACCACCAGGGTGCCGGTGGTCGGCAAGGTTTGGGCTTGAGCGCTCAGGGCAACGGTGGCTGCGGCGGCAACAAGGACGGATTTCATCACGGTCATGGGGGTACTCCTAGGTGGTTAATATGGCTGACAGCAAGGAAGGGGGCGGCATGCGCCGCCTCGTTCGCTTGAGAAACTTGTCAAACTGTGTAGATTCTAACGCCTCACAAATTCCCGTGGCGCAAATTAACAAATCGTCACAAAATGCGCCAGCCAGTCACATCTGCTCACATTTTAATAACAACGTTATTTTATATAACATTGATATCAATGTCCCGCGACCACGCCGCCGCTGCGGCGGCCCGGCTTGAAACTGTAGCGGCGTGCGCGCCAGGCGATGGCCAGCGCCACCAGCAGCAGGGCCAGCATGGCCCACGGAAAGGACGCTGCGCCATAGCCATCGAGCAGCATGCCGCCCGCCAGGCCGCCGCCCGCGATGGCCACGTTCCAGATGGTCGCCACCATGGCCTGCGCCACGTCCATGCCGTCGCCGGCCGCGTCCGCCGACGCCGTCTGCAGCAGGGTGCCCGCGCCGCCAAAGGTGATGCCCCAGATGGCCATGCTGGCATAGATGACGGCCGGCGACTCCATGGCCAGCCCCAGCGCCACCACCACGAGGGCAAACGCGGCGATGCAGCCCAGCACCAGGGTACGCAGCCAGCGGTCGATCAGCTGGCTGACCAGCCAGATGCCGGCCAGCGATCCGACGCCATACACGAGCAGCACGAGGTCGACGCGCGGACGCAGGCCGGACGGGGCCAGGAAAGGCGCGATATAGGTATATAAAATGTTATGCGCCAGCATCCACGCCACGATGACGGCCAGGATGGGCCGCACGCCCGGCGTCATGAACACTTGCCGGATGGAAAGGCGCTCGCCATTCTTTTGCCCCGGATAGTCGGGCACGGCCAGCAATACCCAGGCGATCAGCACCACGGCCAGTCCCGACATGATGCCGAAGATGCTGCGCCAGCCCAGCACGCCACCCATCAGGGTACCCAGGGGCACGCCCAGCGACAGGGCCAGCGGCGTGCCGATCATGGCAATGGCCATCGCCCTGCCCTGCTGTTCCACGGACACCATGCGGCGCGCATAGCCGGCCATCAGCCCCCAGGCCAGCCCGGCGGCCATGCCGGCCAGGAAACGGGAAACGAGGGTAAGGAGGTAATGCGGCGACAGGGCCGTCACCGTATTGAACACCAGGAAGCCGCCGATGGCCAGCAGCAGCACGTTGCGCCGGCGCCAGCCGCTCGTCAGCGCCGTGAGGGGAATGGCCGTCAGGATGGAACCGATGGCGTAGACGGTCACGAGCTGGCCCGTCATGACTTCGGAAATGCCCAGGCCCTGGGCGATCTGCGGCAGCAGGCCGGCCGGCAAGGTTTCCGTCAGGATGGCGATAAAACTCGTCATGGCCAGGGCCAGCAAGGCCAGGACGGGAAGGCGTTGAGGAATGGGCGCTGCAACAGCGGCCGATGGCGGCACTGTGGCGGTAAAACGGTCAGTCATAGGAGTCCTTCTGGTGGCGCAGGCGGCTCAGTAAAAAACAGCGCCTGGCGTGCTACGAAAGCGGTGATGCGCGTTGCGGTCGGCAGATACCGAAACAGATGCAGTCCATGTGAAACTGCAAAGGAAGGGCGGGATTATATAGGAGGCGGACGAAAAGCGTGCGGGCAAGAAAAAACCAGGTTTGCGTGCGAAACCTGGTTTCCGGTACCGCCGCGGCCGCGCCCTATTTGCCGCGCCGCAGGAAGGCCTGGACGGCGTTGACCGTTGCCGCCGGCTGCTCTTCCATCAGCCAGTGTCCCGCATCGGGGATGACCAGCTCCGTCACGTTGCTGGCGGCATTGCGCATGACCACCGCCTCGTTGGCGCCGAAGGACTTGGCGCCGCCGATCGCCAGCACGGGCATGGTCAGCTTGCTCGCCATCGAGCGCAGATTGTCGTCGGCATCTTGCGGTATCGCCAGAAATTGCGCGAAGGCCGCATGCATGGCGCCCTTGCGCGCATACAGGCTGGCGTAATGGCGCCGCGTTTCCTCGTCGATTCTGGCCGGCGTGCCGGCGAATTCATTCCAGAAGCGGTCCAGGTAGATGCGTTCGCGCCCTGTCACCAGGCGCTCGGCATCGGGGCCGCCAAACGAGAAATGCCATAGCTGCGGACTGCGCACGATCTGTTCCCACGGCGGAATGCCGGGCAAGGGCGCATCCATGACCACCAGCCGTTCCGTCTTGTCCGGATAGCGGGCCGCATACGCGTACGCCACCATGGTGCCGATATCGTGCCCCACCACGTCGGCACGGTCGATGCCCAGCTTGTCGAGCACGGCACGCATGTCGGCCGCCTGCGTGCGCTTGTCGTAGCCGCCGGCAGGACGCGAGGACAGGCCCATGCCGCGCAAGTCGGGCACCACTACCGTGTGCTCGCCGGCCAGTGCCGCCGCCAGCGGCGCCCACATGTCGCCCGTATCGCCAAAACCGTGCAGCAACAGCACGGCCGGGCCGGAACCACCCACGCGCACGTGGATCACGCCGTCGGCGGTGGCGATGTCCATGGTCTTGAAGGTCTTGGGATAGGCGGGCACGCCCGCCTGCGCATTGCCAAAGGAAAACAAGGTCAGTACGGTGCTCAGAAACAGGCCCAGCAGACGAGCCGGGAGCGAAGCCAGGGCTATCGTGTACACGTGCGCCTCCTGATCAAGATGGTGCCGAAACCGGCAGTCATCAGGGTAACACCGCCACGCGGTGCTATCGCGCAGCATTGATAAAAATCCAATATATATCAATGCGCGGCACGCCGGAAGCGGCCGCCTGCAACAAAAAAGCCAGGTTCCGTTATGGAAACCTGGCTTGCATATGATGGGCAGGCAAAGCTGCCACATAAAAATCGTAACGAGCGGCGACGCCTTGTGACCAGGAAGCGCTGCTGTACTTTGGTACAGCAGGCATCGCAGGCCGCAAATCGCGCCGCGCCGCAGATTTTTAGTTCTTCGACTGGTCGACCATCTTGTTCTTGGCGATCCAAGGCATCATGGCGCGCAGTTTCGCGCCCACTTCTTCGATCTGGTGCTCGGCCGTCAGGCGGCGGCGCGAGATCAGGGTCGGTGCGCCTGCCTTGTTTTCCAGGATGAAGCTCTTCGCGTATTCGCCCGTCTGGATGTCTTTCAGGCATTGACGCATCGCATCCTTGGTGGCCGAGGTGACGACTTTCGGACCGGTCACGTATTCGCCGTATTCGGCGTTGTTCGAGATCGAGTAGTTCATGTTGGCGATGCCGCCTTCATAGATCAGGTCGACGATCAGCTTCAGTTCGTGCAAGCACTCGAAGTAGGCCATTTCCGGCGCGTAGCCCGCTTCCGTCAGGGTTTCGAAGCCGGCCTTGATCAGTTCCACGGCGCCGCCGCACAGCACGGCCTGTTCGCCGAACAAGTCCGTTTCGGTTTCTTCGCGGAAGTTCGTTTCGATGATGCCGGCACGGCCGCCGCCGTTGGCCGAGGCGTACGACAGGGCGATATCGCGGGCGATGCCCGACTTGTCCTGGTACACGGCGATCAGGTGGGGCACGCCGCCGCCCTGGGTGTAGGTGGCGCGCACGGTGTGGCCCGGGGCTTTCGGCGCAACCATGATCACGTCCAGGTCGGCGCGTGGCACGACTTGGCCATAATGCACGTTGAAGCCGTGGGCGAAGGCCAGCACGGCGCCCTGCTTGGCGAACGGGGCGATGTTTTCGTTGTAGACCTGGGCGATGTTTTCATCTGGCAACAGGATCATGATGACGTCGGCCGCTTTCACGGCATCGTTCACTTCCGCCACTTTCAGGCCCGCTTGCTCGACCTTGGTCCACGAAGCGCCGCCCTTGCGCAGGCCGACGGTGACGTTGACGCCCGAATCGTTCAGGTTTTGCGCGTGCGCGTGGCCTTGCGAGCCGTAGCCGATGATGGCCACGTTTTTGCCTTTGATCAAGGAGAGGTCAGCGTCTTTGTCGTAAAAAACTTTCATGGTATTTCCTATAATTTGATGATGCGTTGTTGTTTTAAATGCGGCGCCAGGGCCGCGTAGAGCTGCTTATATTTTTATACTTTGAGGATGCGTTCGCCGCGGCCGATGCCGGAACCGCCCGTACGGACGGTTTCCAGGATGGCGGCGCGGTCGATCGAATCGATGAACGCGTCCAGCTTGACCTTGTTGCCGGTCAGCTCGATCGTGTACGTCTTTTCGGTGACATCGATGATGCGGCCACGGAAGATGTCGGCGGTGCGCTTCATTTCCTCGCGCTCCTTGCCCACGGCACGGACCTTGATCAGCATCAACTCGCGTTCGATATGCTGGCCTTCGGTCAGGTCCACCACCTTCACCACTTCAATCAGACGGTTGAGGTGCTTGGTGATCTGCTCGATGATGTCGTCCGAGCCGCTGGTGACGATGGTCATGCGCGACAGGGTCGAGTCTTCCGTCGGCGCCACGGTCAGTGTTTCGATGTTGTAGCCGCGTGCCGAGAACAGGCCCACCACGCGCGACAGGGCGCCCGCTTCGTTTTCCAGCAAGACAGAAATAATATGGCGCATGATTACAGGTCCTCCGAGCCGAGCATCATTTCGGACAGGCCCTTGCCGGCTTTCACCATTGGCCACACGTTCTCGGCCTGGTCAGTAATGAAGTTCATGAATACCAGCCTGTCTTTCATGCCAAACGCCTCTTTCAGGGCGCCGTCGACGTCGCCCGGTTTTTCAATTTTCATGCCCACGTGGCCATACGCTTCGGCCAGCTTCTCGAAGTCGGGCAGCGAATCCATGTACGACTCGGAATAGCGCGAACCGTAATCGATCTCCTGCCACTGGCGCACCATGCCGAGGAAACGGTTGTTGAGCATGATGATCTTCGGCGTCAGGTGATACTGCTTGCACGTGGCGAGCTCCTGGATGCACATCTGGATCGAGCCTTCGCCCGTGATGCAGGCCACGGTGGCGTCCGGATTGGCCATCTGCACGCCCATGGCATACGGCAAGCCGACACCCATGGTGCCCAGGCCGCCGGAATTGATCCAGCGGCGCGGCTTGTCGAAACCATAATATTGTGCGGCCCACATCTGGTGCTGGCCCACGTCGGAGGTGATGAAGGCGTCGCCCTTGGTGATCTGGAATACCTTTTCCACCACCGCCTGCGGCTTGATGACGAGGTCGGACGTCGGGTATTTCAGGCATTCGCGGCCACGCCATTCGGCGATCTGCTTCCACCAGTTCGAGAGTGCGTTGACGTTCGGCTTGGCTTCGGCCGCGTCGAGCTGCGCGAGGAACTCGATCAGCACGTCCTTGACGTTACCGACGATGGGAATATCGACTTTCACACGCTTGGAGATCGACGAGGGGTCGATGTCCACGTGGATGATCTTGCGCGGATGCGAGGCGAAATGTTTCGGGTTGCCGATCACGCGGTCATCGAAACGGGCGCCGATGGCGATCAGCACGTCGCAGTTCTGCATCGCCATGTTCGCTTCATAGGTGCCATGCATGCCGGGCATGCCGACATACTGCTCGCTCGAGGCGCGGTAGCCGCCCAGTCCCATCAAGGTGTTGGTGCACGGGAAACCGAGGCGGTCGACCAGCTTGTTCAGCTCGGGAGCCGCATGCGCCAGGATGACGCCGCCGCCCGTGTAGATCATCGGACGTTCGGCTTGCAGCAGCAGCTGCACGGCCTTGCGGATCTGGCCCGAGTGGCCCTTGTCGACGGGACGGTAGGAACGCATCTCGACTTCCTTAGGATAGTCGAAATGGCATTTGTGCATGCTGATATCCTTGGGGATATCCACCAGCACGGGTCCCGGACGGCCGGTGCGGGCGATGAAGAAAGCTTTCTTGATCGTCGCCGCCAGGTCCTTGACGTCCTTGACGAGGAAGTTGTGCTTGACGACGGGGCGAGTGATGCCGACCGTGTCGCATTCCTGGAACGCATCCTGGCCGATGGCGTGGCTTGGCACCTGGCCGGAGATCACCACCATGGGAATCGAGTCCATGTAGGCGGTCGACAGGCCCGTGACGGCATTCGTGACGCCCGGACCGGACGTGACGATGGCGACGCCGACCTTGTTCGAGCTGCGCGAATAGGCATCGGCGGCGTGGATCGCGGCCTGCTCGTGGCGTACGAGGATATGCTGGAATTTGTTTTGCTGGAAGATGGCGTCGTAGATGTAGAGTACGGCTCCGCCCGGGTATCCAAAGACGTGCTCGACGCCCTCTTCAGCCAGACAGCGCACGACAATTTCTGCGCCCGTGATCGGTCCTGTTGCGGAACCTGTTGCAGGTCCCCTAGCTTCGGTATTCATGAAACATTCCTTTCAAGGTCCATTGGAGATTGATCGGATGTTCTTTCCTGACGAAGTTCGCTGTGCGCGACAGTGCTCCTGCTTCCCTTTTCATGCGGTCACGGCATTTCTTTGGGCACCCATAGATACCTTACAAAACAACGCTTAACGCAACTCGTTTGGCCGGAGTTTCTGTGGCGCCTGGACGAACCGCTCGCGCTTGTGGCGCGGGTTAGAACAAACTGCCTACAAATGAAAGCGCGTCTTGCCGCGGGATGGCGTTGTGTGCCGGTCGCGACCTGACCATAGGGCTTTGGGGTGTTCAAAGCGTCCCATACGTTATCGCGTCGCACCATTATGGTCAAGGAAAATGTCAATCAAAAGCCCTTTTTGCTCACACGCGGTGCAAAAACCATGCGGAAACGCACATTTTTTGCTAGCATGCTCAGGGTTGCAAAAAGCATACCCGCCCCATTTCGCCCACCGCACCCGCAGCCGCTAGATCACCCCATACCGCATGGCAACAGACAAAGAATTATCCGACTTTCTAGAAAATGTCGAGCGGCGCGCTTTCAAGCAAGCCGCCTACGCGGTCCGCAAGGATGAATCGGCGCTCGACATCGTGCAGGATGCGATGATCAAGCTGGCCGAGAAATACGGCGACAAGCCGGCCGCCGAACTGCCGATGCTGTTTCAGCGCATCTTGCAGAACACCATACTCGACTATTTCCGCCGTGAAAAAGTCCGCAATACCTGGGTCAGCCTGTTTTCCGGCATGAAACCCGCGGGCGACGAGCATGAAGATTTTGAATTACTTGATACTTATGAATCGGAACAGGGCAGCAGCGCCGCAGAATCTTCGGCCGATCAGGTCGAACGCGCGCAAATCCTTGATTTGATTGATGAAGAGGTACAAAAACTGCCGGCGCGTCAACGCGAAGCCTTCCTCATGCGTTATTGGCAGGACATGGATGTGGCTGAAACAGCGGAGGCGATGGGTTGCTCCGAAGGTAGCGTGAAAACACATTGCTCCAGAGCTACCCACACGCTCGCCGAATCGCTGAAAGCCAAGGGAATAAAATTATGAATACCGACGATCTCAATTTCGCTTACAAAGTGCGCCATGCACTGAACGAAAAACTCGACGACCTGCCCGCCTCGGCCACCGATCGCCTGGCAGCGGCACGCAAGCTGGCCCTGTCGCGCAAGAAGGCCGATGCGCCCGTCGCCGTGGCCGCGCGCGAAAACGTCTTCGCCGGCATCGCCAGCCAGTTCTTCTCGCAGCCATTGTCGTGGCTGGGCCGCATGAGCGTGATCATCCCGCTGGTACTGCTGGTCGGCGGCATGGTGGGCATCTATCAGTTTGAGCAGGAACAACATATTGCCGAACTGGCAGAAATCGACGCTGCCGTGCTGTCGGACGAATTGCCGCTGTCAGCCTATATGGACCATGGCTTCAACGCCTACCTGACGAAACGCGAGCAATAAGCATGGCGCGCATCAGCAAACGCACTGGCTGGTTCGCCGCCGGCATCGGCCTGGGCGCCTGCGCCCTGGCCGGCGCCGCCTGGATGGGCGAACATGCCGCTCCCGCCGCCCCGCCCGTGACGGCGGCGCCCGCCGCCGCGGCAGCTCCGGCCCCGGCCGCCAAGCCCGGTTCGCCCCGCACGGCGGGCAAGGGCGGCATGCCGCCCAAGGCCAGCGACAACCCGTCCTGGAACAAGCTGTCGCGCGCGCAGCAGGCAGCCCTGCAGCCGCTGGCGGGCGAATGGAACAAGCTCGAACCCCTGCGCAAGCAGAAATGGCTCGATATCGCCAACCGCTTTGCCTCCATGACGCCGGACGAGCAGACCCGCGTGCACGAACGCATGCGCGAGTGGATCAAGCTGACGCCGGAGCAACGCCGCCTCGTGCGCGAAAACTACGCGCGCGCGAAGAAGATTGATCCAGGTCAAAAAACGTTGCAATGGGAGCAGTACCAGCAGTTGCCGGAAGATCAAAAGAAAAAACTCGCAACGGAACTGGTGCCGAAAAAACCGCTGGAAAAAGTGCCGGCGATCAATTCCAACACGAGCAAGCCGGCCGTGACCATGGCACCCGCCACGCCCGTCGCCGCCACTCCGCCTGCCGCCGTGGCTGCGCCTGCCCTGGCGCCCGCACCGGCAGCGGCGCCTGCTGTATCCGGCCCGGTGGAAGTGCGCGTCCCTGACATCGGCGACTTCAAGGACGTGGCTGTCATCGAACTGCTGGTCAAGGTCGGCGACACCGTGAAGGTGGAGCAGAGCCTGATCACCGTGGAGTCGGACAAGGCTTCCATGGAGATTCCTTCCAGCACCGCCGGTGTGGTGAAGGAAATCAAGGTCAAGCTGGGTGACACCGTGAACATCGGTGACTTGGTGGTGATTCTGGAAGGTGTGGCTGGTGCCGCACCAGCGCCAGCTGCGGCCCCCGCAGCGGTCGCTGCCGCACCTGCTGCTCCCGTTGCAGCTCCGGCACCTGTGGCTGCTGCCGTGGCAGCGCCTGCTGCATTGGCTGTGCCAGCCCACGCGCCCGGTGGCACCACGCTCGGTTTGCCCCATGCATCGCCTTCTGTGCGCAAGTTCGCCCGCGAACTGGGTGTGCCTTTGAACGAAGTCAAGGGTTCCGGTCCCAAGGGCCGTATCACCGAGGCGGACGTGCAAGGCTTCACCCGTTCCGTGATGAGCGGTGCAGTGCAAACGCTGGCCATTGCGGCGCAAGCCAAGGCTTCCGGCAGCAATGATGGCACCGGCTTGGGCTTGATCCCTTGGCCCAAGGTGGACTTTGCCAAGTTCGGCCCGATTGAGCGCAAGGAGCTGTCCCGCATCAAGAAGATCAGCGGTGCCAACCTGTTGCGCAATGCGGTCATGATTCCGGCCGTCACCAACCACGACGACGCCGACATCACCGACCTCGAAGCTTTCCGCGTCTCTACCAATAAAGAGAACGAGAAGTCGGGCATCAAGGCCTGCGTGGCTGCGCTCAAGAAGTTCCCCGAGTTCAACAGCTCGCTGGACGGCGATGCGCTGATCTACAAGCAGTACTACCACATCGGTTTTGCGGCCGACACGCCCAACGGCCTGGTGGTGCCCGTGATCAAGG
>NZ_RFSK01000044.1 GCF_009923995.1 Janthinobacterium sp.
GTGGCCATGGTGGAGCAGGCGGTGACGATAGGCACTCGTCCTGGCGCTGATCGCCCGCCTGTGAATGCGGTGTATCAACGCTTATCTAATACTACGGTGGAATAACATGCCAAATCTCCGCATCATTCACGACAACGCCGCCGACCGCGCCGTGCTGGCCGCATCGAGCCAGGCCGGCACGCTGGGCCCAGCCAACCTGCAGCGCGACAGCAAAACGGCCGTGCTGCGCGCCACCGGCACGGTGCAGACCATTACGGCCACCTGGCCGACGCAAGAGGCCATCGCTTGCGTAGCCCTGATCTTTACCAACCTGACCAGCAGCGCGCGCATGCGCGTGCGCGGCTACGCTACCCCGGACGGCGAACTGGTGCTAGACACCGGCAGCATCTTCCCGTGCCCGGCTGCCATACATGGCTCATTTCCCTGGGGCGTACTGCCGCTGGGCTGGAATGCCTATAAATCGGGCGGCGTGAACACCTGGGCGCGCGGCGGTGGCGCCGATGGCGTGACCTGGTTCGCCCCGGTGCGCGTGCGCCAGTTGGTCATTGATGTGTCGGCACCGCAAAGCCCAGACGGTTACCTGGAGATCTCGCGCCTGGTGGCGGGCCATTACTGGTCACCCGAGTGCAACGCCGAATACGGCGCGCAGCTGCAAATGCAGGACAGCAGCGAGGACTACCGCACTGCCGCCGGCGATCTGAAAACCGCCATGGGTACGTCCAGCGACAAACTGAGCATCCAACTGGCGCACCTGACGCCGCTCGACCGTGCGCGCTTCATGCGCATCCTGCGTGAGAGCGGCAAGGGCAGGGCCATGTTGTTCAGCCTGTTCCCGGAAAACCCGGATCCGCTGCTTGAGCAGGACCACATGCTGTATGGCAAGGCCAGCAACCTGGACGCGGTGGCCATGCCGTATTACGACACCTATTCCGCACCACTCCAAATCGAAGGGATTTAAATGGCTAACTTTTTTTATGATGGCATGCCAAATGTCAATGAGCGCCTGAACACGCTGTACAGCGCATTTTCTGCTGGCCCCTACAATGCAGTTCCCTTGACCGGCGGGACCATGACGGGACCTCTGACGACGACCTCAACCGTCACCGCACTGCGCGTGGGAACGGCTGGCATCATTGAGCAACTTGCGTTGCTTACCAACGCCGGTATTGACGGTATTGCAGGTACTGCTCTTCGGTTTGGCTATCCCGGTGTGCCCGGCTACGGCACCCGGATTGTTGGTGCTGGCAATCCCTCGACTAGCTATGCCGGATACACCGCATTTGAGGTGGGTGTAGGTAATAGTAGTTATCGCGAGATTGCGCGGTTCACGGAGCGCGGTGCGCTGCTGATTGGCACCGCTACTGAAGCGGCACAAGGACAATTGCAAGTTGTGGGACCAGTGCAGATTACAAGCTCACCGACCGTTGGACCATTGTTGATGACGGCAGGAGCTGCGGTCGGAAATGCCGCATTTCTGCTCTACGCAGGCGATGGCACGTCATTCCCTCAGCCTGCATCGGTGATGTACGTAGGCAAATATTCCGGTACTGGCCGCAGCGTATCGGCAAACGGCACGGTAAATACGTCGGGTAGTGACTATGCAGAATATATTCTCAAGTCAGAAACATGTAACACTGTTATCAAGGGGCAAATTATCGGCATCACCGCTGTTAATACTCTCACGGATAAATGGGAAGATGCTGTTCTGTTTGGAATTAAGTCGACGGAGCCTTCTTTCGTCGGAGGCGACTCTTGGGCGAACTGCGTCGGGCCGCGCCCAACCCCCCAGGCAGGGCCAGCTCCGATGCCGCCACCGCGCCGCGCCGGGGTAGGCGAGCAACAGGCGCTGCCCGGCACCAATCCCCCGGAATATCAGGACGTGGTGACACCTGGCGATACCGATGCCGAGTGGGCTGCCAAACAGGCTGCCTACGCTGCGGCCCTGGCCGCGCATGACGCCGCCACGCAGCTGGATGCCGAGGTCATGGCCGCCTTTGACGCGGCGCTCGAAGCCGAACGCCAGAAGGTTGACCGCATTGCCATCGCCGGCCGCGTGCCGGTGAACGTGCTGGGCGCCCGGCCGGGCGACTATATCGTGCCGGTGCAGGACGGCGCAGGCATCAAGGGTATCGCCGTGCGTGAAGATGACCTCACCATGAAGCAGTACCTGCATGCCGTCGGCCGCGTCATTTCGATCGAGCCGGACGGTCGCGCCTATGTGATGGTCAAGGCCGCGTAGCAGACCAGCAATTCACATCCAACCCGCTTCGGCGGGTTTTTTTATTTCTCCGATAGAAAGGCAATCATGGCCCTCGAAACCACCGCCGCCGGCGGCGCATTGATCAAACTGTTTGGCGTGCCCGTGCTGGCCGGCGCAGCCGCCACGTCGCTGGGCTTCATGTTCATGTGGCCCCAGTCCACCAAGGAGGCATTCATCCGCTTTTGTTCCAGCATCATCATTTCCACCTTTCTCGGTCCGCTGCTGGTGGCCGCCGTGCTGTCCTGGTGGCCCAGCCTGTTCGACAGCGCGAAAACCGTGGCGGGCCTGTATGGCGGCGACCCGGCCACGGGCTTTCTTTTCATCGCCGCGCCCTTGATGGTGGCGGCCGGCTTGCCCGCCTGGTGGGTGCTGGGTGCCTGCGTGCGCTGGTTCGACAAGCGGCGCGGGAAGGATATCGGCGAACTGGCGGCCGATGCTGCGGCCGTCGTCAAGGATGTGCGGGGCGTGCTGTGACAGGCGCGCAATTGATGCAGATCATGCCGTTTGCTGGCCATCGCGCTACGTTGTTCCTTGAACCCCTGAAGGCGGCCATGGTGGAATTCGGTATCGATACGCCGCTGCGCCAGGCGGCATTTCTGGCCCAGGTGGGCCATGAGTCGGGCCAATTGCGTTACGTGCGGGAACTGGCCAGCGGCGCCGCGTATGAAGGGCGTGGCGACCTCGGCAATGTCGTCGCCGGCGACGGCATGCGTTTCAAGGGGCGCGGCTTGCTGCAGGTGACGGGGCGCGCCAACTATGCTGCCTGCGGCGTGGCCTTGCGCCTGGATCTGCTGTCCCGGCCCGACTTGCTGGAGCAGCCAGGCAACGCTTGCCGTTCGGCAGGCTGGTTCTGGCAGTCGCGTGGCCTGAACCGGCTGGCCGATGCGGGCGACCAGGAACGGCTGACGCGCCGTATCAACGGCGGCGTGAATGGCTTGGCCGAGCGCCTGGCGCTGTATCAGACGGCGCGCAGGGTGCTGGCATGAAGCCGCCGTCGATGGTGCTGGCCCTGCTGCTGTTGCTGGGCGTAGCCGTGTTATGCGCCCAGCGCTGGGGACACGAAACGGGCCGCGCCGCTTGCGCGGGGCAAGTGCAGGCGCTGCAAGGTGCGTTGCAGCGCCAGAACGTGGCAGTCAATACTTTGCGCGAGGAGGGGGCAAGGCGGTCCGCGCGCGCACGGCAGGCACTGTCCAGCGCGCAGGCCGGTCAGGCCGATGCCCAGGCGGCAGCGGCGCGCATCCTGGCCCTGCAGCCGGACGGCGACGCTTGCCGCGCGGCAGAAGCATTGATTGCCAGTGACGCTGCCAGCGATACGGCAGGCGGGATACCGTGAAGGTGACGATGACGGCGGCGTTGAAGAGCGCAGCGGCGCTGGTACTGCCGGGTTTGCTGCCATGTATGCTCGGTGGCTGCGCGGCGGGCGGGCCAGCAGGGATGGTGGCGGGGGGCGCTGCGCCGGAAAGGCTGCCTATGGTCGTGCCCTGTCTCGTCGCGCGTCCCGTGGCGCCATTCTTGCCGCGCGTGCCGCTGCAGGGCATCTTTGCGCAAACGCAAGCCCTTCTCGCCCGCGAACACCTGCGTGCGGCCTATGTGCAGCAGCTGGAAGCGCTGATAGACGGCTGCGCGGGCGGCTAAGTCATCACCAGAACATCGTTCTGAGAATATTCTGGATTGAGGGCAAACAGAACGGGATGCGATGCATGGCACCCAAAGGCGTGGCCTTGGCACCGTTGGCCGTGAGTCGGAAACGAGCGCACCATGGGGGGCAGCGGCGCGCCAGTTCTGGCCGCTGCGATAATCAAGCGTGTAGTGGGGTACTTGGCGGGGCACTTGGCCGTGAAGCCGCCAGGGGCCGCTTGACGCGGTGCTGGCCCGTGCTTGTGGCCTGTACTTGCGGCCTGTACTTGCGGCCTGGGCCTGTCGGCGGCACGTGCCGCGCGCCGGCGCCTGGTGCGTCGTCGTCCTCGTCGTCGTGCCATATCCCGGTGCCGGCCGGTGCCGCCTGGTGGTGCGACTGCACGAAGGCGTGCCAGAAAACAGTGCAACACTGCGCGTCCGGTGCCCCCTTTTATTGCCGAGATGATATTTCGGCACAATTCCTGTATACAATCGGTGCTGGCACGAAGCGTGCATGGCTTGCTGAAGTCGTCCCCATCCAAGGAGCTTCGCATGCGTCATCGGCCACCAGTATGTTCCTGTCGTCCCGTTTCTCTCTTGCTTTTCCCTTTCATCCGCGTCCATCCTGGCCACGGAAACCCAGGAAATGGAGCGTAAATGGCCTCTCCCCGTCTGAAATCCATCCACCGCGGCGTGCCCGGCGCGACGCCTGCTACGCCATCGGCCGTCGATGAAATACTGCCTGCCGGAAAACTGTTCACCCTGGGCTTGCAGCATGTGCTCGTCATGTATGCCGGCGCCATCGCCGTGCCCCTGATCGTCGGCCGCGCCCTCAAGCTGCCGCCCGAGCAGGTGGCGGCGCTGATCAGTGCCGACCTGTTCTGCTGCGGCCTCGTGACCCTGATCCAGTCCCTGGGGATAGGCAAGTATTTCGGCATCCGCCTGCCCGTCATGATGGGCGTGACCTTCGCCGCCGTCAGCCCCATGCTGGCCATGGCGAACAATCCGGCCCTGGGCATCAGCGGCATCTTTGGCGCCGTGATCGGCGCCGGCGTCGTTTCCATGCTGATCGCGCCCTTCATCAGCCGGCTGCTGGCCCTGTTTCCACCAGTGGTCACGGGCAGCATCATTGCGGTGATCGGCGTGTCGCTGATGCGCGTGGGCGTCAACTGGGCCATGGGCGGGCCGCCGGCCATGGCGCAGATCGCCGACCCCGCTTTCGCCAACATGGTTGCTGCGGCCACGGCGGCCGGCTTGCCCGCACCAGCCGGGCCCGTGCCGATGATAGCCAACCCCGGCTATGGTGCGCTGGACAACATGGGCATCGCCTTTTTCGTGCTGGCGGTTATCTTGCTGGTAGCGAAGTATGGCCGCGGTTTCCTGTCGAATATCGCCGTATTGATCGGCATCATTGCCGGTACGGCCCTGTCCTTTGCGCTGGGAAAGGCTGATTTCGCCAAGGTGGCCAGCGCCAAGGCTTTTGCCATCGTCACGCCATTCCAGTTCGGCATGCCCACTTTCGACGTGATGGCCATCGTCACCATGAGCCTGGTGATGATCGTCGTCATGATCGAGTCGCTGGGCATGTTCCTGGCGCTGGGCGAAATGACGGACAAGCGCATCACCCAGGCCGACATCAGCCGCGGCTTGCGCGTCGACGGCCTCGGTACCCTGATCGGCGGCATTTTCAATACTTTCCCCTACACCTCGTTTTCGCAGAACGTGGGCCTGGTCGGCGTGACGGGCGTGCGCAGCCGCTGGGTGTGCGTCGCGGCCGGCATCATCCTGCTGGTCATGGGCGTGATCCCGAAGATTGCCCAGGCGGCCGAAGCCGTGCCGGCCTTCGTGCTGGGCGGGGCAGGACTGGTGATGTTCGGCATGGTGGCCGCCACCGGCATCCGCATCCTGGCCGGCGTCGACTATAGGAGCAACCGCAACAATCTGTTCATCGTGGCCCTGTCGATCGGTTTCGGCATGCTGCCGCTGGTGGCGGAACAGTACGCCCAGCACATGCCCAAGGCCCTGTCCCCCTTGCTGCACAGCGGCATCCTGCTGGCCGCCATCGTCGCCGTGCTGCTCAATTTGTTCTTCAATGGCTTGGCATCGCCGGACGAGGCGAGGGAGAAGGCGAAGGAGAACAGCCACGGGAGCGAATGACGGCGACAGGCCAATTGCCAAGCAAGATGGTGCAATCGGCATCACCTGTGCTAGAATCTCGCCGCGCTGCCCGGATGGTGAAACTGGTAGACACTGGAGACTTAAAATCTCCCGCCTGTAAGGGCGTGCCGGTTCGATTCCGGCTCCGGGCACCAAGAACTCAGCCGTAAAAATCCAAGAACGTCCAAAAACCCGCCTCCGTCATAGGAGAGCGGGTTTTTTGTTGTCCATTCGCGTCCATAGGCGTACATTAAAAGTGATGAACTTTGTTGGTACTTTTTGCTGGATTTAGAGTTTTCTCTAAAAAAATACCATCAGGGAGTGCGCCATGCCACTGTCCGATCTGCTTATCCGCCATGCCGTCTACAAGGGCACACCCAGCGGCGACAAGTATCCCGACCTGTACGGCATGTACCTGCTGGTCACCCGTACCGGCAAGTACTGGCGGTTGAATTACCGCCATGCAGGCAAACAAAAGACCTTGGCCCTGGGCGTCTACCCTCGCGTGAGCCTGGCCCAGGCGCGGCGCAAGGCCGAAGAGGCGCGCAAGGCGCTGGCCGAAGGGATCGATCCGAACGGCGTCAAGCGCGCGCAGAAGGCCGAGCAGCGCAGCGCTGCCTTGAATACCTTCGACAAGCTGGCGCGCCAGTGGCTGCTCACCATCCAGCGCAACGGCAGTGCCAGCACGCGCAAGAAAGTCGGCAACTGGCTCGAAGGCGACGTCATCCCCTACCTGGGCAAGATGCCGCTCAACACCATCCGCCCGCGCGACGTGCTGCGCGTGGTACAGCGCGTCGAGGCGCGCGGCGCGATCGACTCGGCGCACCGCATCAAGCAGCTGTGCGGCCAGGTGCTGCGCTTCGGCGTGGCGATGGACCTCGTCGAACGCGACGTCACGGCAGACCTGAAAGGCGCATTGACGCCGGTGCCGAGAACGCACTACCCGGCACTGACGGAACCGGGCGATGTCGCGCCGCTGCTGCGCGCCATTTATGGCTACCACGGCCACGTCACGGCGGTGGCGGCGCTGAAACTGGCGCCCATGCTGTTCGTGCGTCCCGGCGAACTGCGCGCCGCCGAATGGAGCGAAATCCATCTCGATGCCGCCGAGTGGCGCATCCCGGCCAGGAAAATGAAAATGCAGCTCGAACACCTGGTGCCGCTGCCGACACAGGCCGTGGCGATCCTGCGCGCGCTGCAGCCTGTCACCGGCGAAGGCCGCTACGTGTTTCCCGGTCTGCGCGGCGGCCAGCGCTGCATGAGCGAAAACACCATCAATGCGGCGCTGCGTTCCCTCGGCTATGCCAAGGAAGTCATGACCGGCCACGGTTTCCGCGCCATGGCCCGCACCATCCTCGACGAAGTGCTGCAGGAGCGCGTGGACCTGATCGAGCACCAGCTGGCGCACAGCGTCATCGACCCGAACGGGCGCGCCTACAACCGCACGGCGCACCTGCCTGCGCGCCGCGCCATGATGCAGCGCTGGGCCGACTATCTCGACGCCCTGCGCGACGGCGTCGCCACGCCGCCAGCCTGACGGCGACGCCCGTCTGGAGAAAGAAAACCAGCGGCGGCGCTGGCCCGTACAGGTGCGGCGAGACGCATGCCTGTCGCCGCCGCGCCACGATGGGCGACACGGCGTGCGTCCACCCGCAGCTGCTGCAGCCGTTGCCGCGTCGAGGCGATGCCGGTGCGCAGGCCTGCCTCGATCTCGCCCCGGCTCGCCGCGCGGCGCGGCGCCTCGACGGAGGGGCGCAGCTGCTGCAGGCCGAAGTCGCGTTCGACGGCGCGCATGATGCTTTCCTGGCGCCGGTAGTCGTGGCTGTCGCTGGTCACGCCACCATCGCAGCGGACGCGGTTGACCAGCAGGTGCACGTGCTCATGCCGGGTGTCGGCATGGCGCGTCAGCAGGTACTGGTTGTCGTCCAGGCCCATGCCCGCCAGATAGCGGCCCGCGATCTGCGTCCACTGGGCGTCGGACAGCTGCTCTCCCGGCGCGGCCGACAGCGACACGTGCAGCACCGCCTTGCCCAGGCCTGGGCGCAGCTTGCGCACGGCGCCGAATTCCTGCGCCAGTTCGCGCGGCGTGCGGCCGGTCATGTTGGTGTCGATCACGCGCGCCTGCTCCTTGCCCAGGTCATAGGCCAGCACGCCGCGAAAGCCGCGTCCCTTGATGGCCTTAGCGATCATCGTCCTGCTCCTTCACGCCCAGCAGTGCCAGCCGCAGGCGGCGCGTTTCCGCGATCAGCCGCTGCAGCAGGGCGTCGGCCACGGCGACGCGGCCGCCCTCGTTGGCGAGATGGGTCAATTGATTCAGGTTGGACGCCAGGCGGGCCAGTTCCACGTAGTGTTCGCGGTTGATGGCGGCGACGGGCGGCGAGGGCAAGGCGCGCGCCAGCGCTGCGGCGCGCAGCCATTGCGCGGGACGCATCTGCATGCGGGCGGCGCGTTCCAGCAGCGCCGCATGTTCGGCGGCCGAGACGCGCACGCCGATGGTGGCGCCGCGCACGGCGGCCGGGTCGCCTTTCGGGCGGCCGCCTTGTCGCTTGCGTGGCGTGGTCTCGGCGTGCATCGATGCTCCTGGCGTGATGGGCGAGCGCAGCGAGGATGGCCCCGCAGGGCAAGCCGGTTTGAGCGAAGCGAAAACATGGCTTGCTCCTCGCCAGCCCACGCGCCCGCGGCTCCCCGGTCTTTAATGTAGGCGCGTGGCCGCTTCGGCGCGCCACCGGCCCCGCCCCGCCTGGTATCTGGCGGCGGTAAATGACCCCGTATCCGGAGTGGTCTACCGCCTGCCACGATTGGGAAACGCGTATTGTCGCCGGCCTGCCGGTGACGCCATGCGCGCCGCTTTATCCTGATCAGGCTGCTGCGGCCTGGGCGATTTTCTCCGAGCTGCGCATGGTGGATGCGCCCGGCAGCCCAAAGATGGGCGAGGTCGTCAAGCTTTGGGTGCGGGAGTTTGTAGAGGCCATCTTCGGCGCCTACAACTCCGAGACTGGGCGCCGGCTGATCAAGGAATTCATGCTCTTGATCAGCAAGAAAAACGGCAAGTCGACCATTGCGGCTGGGATCATGCTGACGGCTCTGCTGATGAACTGGCGCCTGGAGGGGGAGTACATCGTCCTGGCACCAACGAAGGAGATTGCAGACAACAGCTACAAGCCGATGGCGGCAATGATCAAGGCTGACGACGAATTGACAGTGATGCTGAAGGTGCAGGATCACATCCGCACCATCACGCACCTAACTACCAACGCCACGTTGAAGGTGGTGGCGGCCGATGGCGAGACGGTACGACAGGCCGCATACGCTGTTTTACCTGGACCCGCCGTACTGGGAGACGGCCGGCTATGGGGTAGAGTTTGAATTCGCTCAGTACGAGAAGATGGCTGAGTTGATGGCCAAGCTGAAGGGCAAGGCCATCTTGAGCTTGAATGACCATCCAGGCATCCGGCGAGTGTTTGCCAGCTTCCAGATGGATACAACCGGCATCCAGTACAACGTGGGCGGCGGCGGTAGATCGGTGGAGCGCAAGGAGTTGATTATTTACAGCTGGGATAGGGCGGCCGAACCAGCCGGCTTGTTCTAAGCCCAAGCGGCTGGGTGTGCAGACACGTCTACACGCTCGGCCATTGTTTACTTTACAGCGTTCGATGTTTAAGGTGCTGTATAAATATACAGTATTTTGTGGCGCCTTAGAGGTGCTGGCCGCTGGCATCGATACCGCCGCGTCGCAGCCTTGATGTACGGCAGCGACGCGGCCCTGGGCTTCCTATTCATCGCCGCGCCGCTGAAGGTGGCCGCTGGCTTGCTTGCCTGGTGGATGCTGGGCGCCACGGTGCGCGGGCTCGACAAGCGCCGCGACAAGGATATCGGCGAGCTGGCGCATGATGTGGCCGCCATCGTCAATAAAATACAAGTAGGCCTCAACTAGAATCCCACTTTTCAAAGTTGATTATTTGGCATTACCAATCTGTAAAATTGCAAGAATCCGCGTATGTCGATTGGCAAGGCATAAAGAACTGATGGTCACCTGTAAAGATGTATCCAGTGCAATCATCCTGTAATTTTTCACCAACTTCGCGCGAACTACCAGCGGACGAAGGGGTCGATATGAAATGACTCCCTTCGACAACCCATCCTCCACCTAGACCGCATCCCCAACAAACAGCAGCAGCACGGTTTGCGTTTGCTTGCTCTACCATAAAAAACTTGTTTTCACCTGTTTCAACATTAAATTGGTTTGAGTAGACTAGTAGTTGCCACGTTGCTGTTGCATCCCATGTGATACTTTCATTGTTGGCGCAATTTGCTCTTGAAAAGAATGTCAATGAGAAAAATCCTGCTGATGCTGAGCTAGTTATTAATGATGCTAAGATGAAGAATATCACTCTTAATATTTTTTTATTTTTCATTGTATTAGTTTTTTATGTTTGTGTTGGTGTTTAACTTCACGAGAGTATTTTGAATATTGTCAAGGTTGTTTGTGTGAGTTTTATTTTTCTGTTGCAAGTTGATCTTATTTTTTTCTGAGGTCCAGTACTCAACTGCATATAAAAAATCGCCATGTAAAACAGAAAGCGTTCTTTTTTCTAAGCCATCTTTGGATTTGTAAAATAGTTTGCGAGCAGGAAAGCCAGCAAGGGATTGTTTGAAGCTTTCTGGAGGCGTAATTAATCTATTTCCACTGTTTCCTGCTCTGAAATATGTACTAATAATTACATAATTCCCTTCGGGGCATTCTGCGAATAATGTGGCCCCGCTAAGTTTTTGGCGATTTGTATCATCTGTTGGGAAGCCGGTAGGAATTATGCCAATAATATTAGTGCAATTAATATCTATGGCCATGGATTTCAATATTTCTGTGTCTGCAATGGTGGTGAAATTATTATTCTTGACTTGAACTAAAGCTATGTCCCATTTCTTTTTTAAGTCTGAGAGGGATACATTACTGGATTGAGACAGGGGTGCGGGGGCTTCGGGATTTGAAGCCTTAGCGAATTCTTCATCTATACGAATTATGGATTTTTGAATAACATCTTCGCGCTTTTCGTGGCGAGTAGTCTCAGCCTCACTTTGTTCTGAAGCGGTAGCATTGAGTAGGGTAAGGGAGCAAGTGACAATTGCGATCAGTTTGAGTAGCATTTTTTCTCCAAAAGTGATGCCGATAAATACATTTATTCGATGATGAAACAATTCGATAGAATCATTGAATGCGAATGATTGTGATTTGCATTATTTCACAAGATTGTTTTTTTGTATACTCATCTTGATTCAAAAAAGAAGTATCAATTGGCGGCCCAGCGTGCTTGTGGTCGCAGGTATGGGGGTGGAGTAGGGCCACATTGTCTTCATCGCTTAGTCCAAAGTGCATCTTGGCCGGCGCCTCACTGCTTGGCCTGGCCATGATCTTTCGAGCCGGCTACAAATATAAGAAAGCCGGAATCATGCTGATTGACCTTCGGCCGGATACCCAGCGCCAAGGTGTTTTGTTTGGTGCGGATCCCGATCGCGCTCGTTCAGTGCGCGCCATGGCGGCGCTGGATTCGCTGAATGAGCGGTTCGGGCGCGATACGGTACACCTTGGCTCGGCCGGTCTGGTCAGGCGCTGGGCAATGTTGTCGGAAAACCGCACGCCGCGGTACACTACTAATTGGCAAGAATTACCAAAGGCTCTGGCTCACTAGGGAAAAAATGGTGTGCGAATAACTGGCGAAAATTTACCATTCTTCCACTCAAGACACTGATTCTAAAGAGAATTGGCTTCCGACTCCGGGCACCCAGAACTCAGCCGTAAAAATCCAAGAACGTCCAAAAAACCGCCTTCGTCATAGGAGCGTGGGTTTTTTGTTGTCCATCCGCTTGCTTTGACGTACAGTCAAAGCGGTGCACTTTGTTGCTACTCTTTTACTGGATGTAGTGAGTTTCTTTAAAAAGTATGGGCAGGAATGGCGCCTGCCGCTCCCGGCCCGGATGGCAGATGTGTACGGAGCGGCAGCGGGAGTTCAGGGTTGTGCTTGCCATACTTGATCATTGATGGACACGACGCCCCTGAGGGGTTCGTTTTTTCGACGCGTATATATCACCATGATTTCCAGGTTCTTCAATTTGCTCTACGGTTCCACATCTGTCCAGTTCGAAAGCCAATACCCCCTTGATGAATCCGTTTCCCGCCTGGCCGGCAAAGTGAAACCAGCCACTTTGTTCAACTTTTCAGAGCAGTGTGCGGTTGGCACTGTTACAGAAAAGAGAGTTTCAATTTGTCGGAAAATCCCCTTCGTTAGAAACTCCTGGAAACCTTGCTTTGTTGGTGCATTTGAATTGGATGGCGATAAAACTGTCCTGAAGGGGCAATTTGGATTTTCAAGTTCGACAAAGATATCGATGTCTTTTTACTTTGGCATTATCATCTTGTGGACCATGTTCGCCGCCGTGTCGGTTGCTTCCGAATCGTTGACGGATCTTTACTTCCCGCTGGCCGGCGTCGCCTTGTTCGGAGTCGCCACTGCAGGGATGATTTCGGGTAAAAGGTCTGCCAGAAAGGATGTGGATTGGTTATCCACGCGCATCTCCGATGCACTCCAGACGCACAGCGACGGCATGTGAGCGTGCGCATGACACCTGTGCAGTAGCGCTTATTGCATTCTTGAAAACCTTGCGATGGATACTCATGGGCATCAGTTTGTTCTGCAGGCTGGTGCCGCCTGGGCCAGGCAAATGAATGATTTATTTGAGCGCTATATTCCTGTCGACGCTGAGGGAGCATAGCTGGCGCCGAGCATATCGAAGCAGGCGGAAATCTGCTTCGACATAACCGAGGATGTCGCGACCGTGGTGCGGCAATGGGAAGCGCTGGGTTTCGTCCGGCCCGGTTCAGCAGATGATCGTGCCGGCGAAAGCCGGCAGGAGCGGACCAAGTTTTGCATCCATGCCGCCATCATGGGAGCTTCGCTCCTTGTCCACCGGGGATGGCCTGCGTCGCCTGCCGCCGTTTATCTTGCGCCAGCATCGGTGCTGGCACGCCGGCAGGCGGCATTGCTTCCCAGGCGTGGCAGTGCGGGCATCGAGATCCACGGTGCTGCCCGGACGGCAGCGATGCATATGGGGCCCACAGTCCGCAAGGCGGCGGTCAGTGTCGTGCATGCGGCAGACCTGGCAATTGTCAGGGACAGTTCAGCCGGGTATCGGCGTGCCCTGGTGAAAAACCAGTTGCCAGCGGCCATCGCGCCATTTCCACAGCGAGCTGCGCAGGCTGGCGCTGGCGGGCAGGGCGCCGCTGGCATGCCGCAGCGAACGGTAGGTCACGAATGCCGCATCGGCGGCCAGTTGGCGGACCTGGAAATCGCTGATGCTGCGGGCGCAGAAGGGTTGCGCCGGCAAGTCGGACAGGGTGGCCGCGCGCGTCCAGACATGGCCCGAGCTGCCGAATTCGACGAATTCGTCGGCCAGCAGGGCCGCCAGCCTGGCGCCGTCGGCGCGCACCGCCTGGCTTTGCAGCGCCGCTTCCAGGGCCTGCAGCTGGACCGCCATGTCCGTGGCACCTGGTCCGGCTGGTTTCGCCATCAGATGGGAAATGCGCCAGCGCCCGAGACGTTCAGGCTGGCGACCTTGTCGCTGGAAAAGTATTTGATCTGCCCCAGGCCGATGGCGTAGCAGCCGTCGGCCAGTGCCGTGATGGGACCCGTCAGCTTTTCGCCGCTGATCAGGGTGACGACCCAGGGCGTGGTGGCAGGTTTGGCCGCGTGGGCCAGGGCGTGTTGTACCAGGTCAGACATGCTGCCTCCGTAGGAATGGGGATGGGCGGATGATAGCAGTGCGCCGGACTTTCAGGCGTCGGCCAGCAGATTTTTCGGCAGTGCCACCGAGGTCAGCTTCCAGCCCCACACGCCGTCGCGCGTCAGGGTCAGCTCGCCGATATGGCTCTTGCTGTGCGCGCGCTGGACGACGACGCTGTCCCAGGAGGTGTAGCGCAGGGTGTAGTCGGGCTTGGTGTTGCGCTGGCGTCCGCTGATGTCGCTGACCTTGGCGAGCGGACGTTCGTAGCGGTCATTGAGCTTGATCAAGGCGACGATGCCTTCGGGCATGAGCATGGTGTCGAGCAGGGGGGCGATGACGTCGGAGCTGATGTCGTCCGCCACTTCCGGCGCCGAGAACAGGGCCTGCAGTTGGCTGCCCAGGCTGCCCCGCAGCCGGGCCGCGTCGATGTGCGCGGCCAGCGCATCCGTATCCTCATTCATGGTCGCCGTGCGGATCTGGTTCATGGTGAGGTAAGGGCTGCCATAGAAGATGCCGGCCAGGGCGACCAGTGCCACTACAGCGAGAAGCAACATTCTTTTCATCGTGCAAACTCTCGGATGCTGGCGACCCGGTGCGCCTGAAGTGTTGGCATTCTACATAATATTTCCGTAAATCAATATAGCGGTTTAAGTAAGTGTTGTTTTAGATCAAGTTTCTTCAAAGTAATTCCGGCGGCAAGGTGATGTCCGCCAGTTTCCAGTCCCAGATGCCCTGGCGGCGCAGCAGGAACTGGCTGACGGCGGGGCCGGCGCCCTTGCGCCGCAGCGCCACCTCATTCCACGAGCGGTAGGCCATGCCGAAGTCATGGCGCTGGCCATCGGCGCCCTGCTTGCCGTGCAGGATCAGCACCGTGATGCCGGGCGGCGAGACGATGGTGTCGAGCATTTCCTTGAGCTCCTCCGCATCGGCCGTTTCGCCTGCCGCCTGCAGCTGGCGCGCCACGCTGGCGCGGATGGCGGGCAGGTCGGCGTGCTGCGCCAGCGCTTCCAGGCGCACGGATTTCGCCGCGATGCTGATGCGGTACATGGCGATGTAGGGGCTGACCCAGGTGAAGCCGATGGCGGCAACGGCAAAAATCGCGGCGGTGGCGTACTTTCTTTTCATGGTCTGTGTTCTGGAATGAGCTGTGCCGCCGTGATTTTACCCGGCCATGGGCGGCAGATGGTGTAGCATTCGTGCCGGCGCGGACCATCGCGCCGCCAGCTGCATTATTGAGGACAACCATGAATATCACTATCAATCAGGTGCTGCAGTCGTATATCGACCCGCTCACCGCCAGCGAATACGCGGCACTCGAGCGCAGCCTGCTGGCCGAAGGCTGCCGCGACGCGCTGGTGCTGTGGAACGACGTGCTGATCGACGGGCATAACCGCTATGCCATCTGCCGCCAGCACGGCATCGAATTCAAGACCATCCAGAACACCAGCTTTACCTCGCTCGACGACGTCATGCTGTGGATGATCGACAATCACCTGGCGCGCCGCAGCGTGTCGGACTTCCAGCGCGGCGTGCTGGCCCTGCGCAAGAAGGAAATCGTCGCCGCGCGCAGCCCGGCGCCCGTCAGCGCCCAGGATGCGCCAGAAGGCGAAAACGCGCCCAAGCCGCCCATGAGCACGCGTGAAGAGGTGGCCAAGGCGGCGCGCCTGAGCAGCAACCAGATCAGCCAGATCGAGAAGATCCAGAAGGCGGCCTCGCCGGAACTGGTGGAAGCCGTCCGTTCGGGCACGATTTCCATCAATGCGGCGGCCACCGTGGCGTCGTTGCCGCCGGAAGAACAGGTGGCGGCCGTCGCCGGCGGCAAGAAGCTGCTGCGCCAGGCGGCCAAGGAAATCCGCGAACAGCGCGCCGCCACGCGCACGCCGCGCGAGCCGAAAGTGCACGTCCCGCAGGATACGCCGGAGACGGGCAAGGAGCCGTGGGCGGAAAACGCGGCGCAGACGCCGTCCGAAGCGGAGCGCCTGCGCGGCGAGGTCGCCAGCCTGAAACAGAAGGTGGCGCAGCTGCAGGCGGAAAATACCGAATTGAACCAGCGCATCGCCGCCTTGATTGACGCATCCTGAACGGGAGTTTGTACATGTTACGTCGCAGTGTCCTGTTTGCCTCCGTCGCTGTCGCGAGTATGCCCGCGCTGGCCGCGCCCGCCGCTTCCAGCACCGTTCCGGCCGCCGACATGGCCCGCTGGCAGGCGCAGGCCGCCCATGTCAGCATCGCGCGCGACACCTGGGGCATCCCCCACGTGACGGGCAAGAGCGATGCCGATGCCGTGTTTGGCCTGATGTATGCGCAGGCGGAGGACGATTTCCCCCGCGTGGAATTGAACTACATCAATGCCATGGGGCGCCTGGCGGAGGTGGAGGGGGAGCGCGAACTGTACCGCGACCTGCGCATGAAGCTTTTCATCGACCCGGCCGAGCTGCAAGCGCAGTACCGCGCCAGCCCGCCTTGGCTGCGCAAGCTGATGGACGCCTTCGCCGATGGCCTGAATTTTTACCTGGCCACGCACCCGCAGGTGAAGCCGCGGCTGATCACGCATTTCGAGCCGTGGATGGCCCTCAGTTTCAGCGAAGGCAGCATCGGCGGCGATATCGAATCGGTCAACCTGGCGCAGCTCGAAGCGTTCTACGGCCAGCAGGCCGGTCCTGCGGCCGTGGCGCTGGCCAGCCTGGAGACCGGCCTGGAGCCGGAACCGAGCGGCTCGAACGGCTTCGCCATCGCGCCCGCCATCACCCAAAATGGCCATGCGCTGCTGATGATCAATCCGCATACCTCGTTCTACTTCCGCCCAGAAGTGCAAGTCACCAGCGGCGAAGGCCTGAACGCGTACGGCGCCGTCACCTGGGGCCAGTTCTTCGTCTACCAGGGCTTCAATGAGCGCGTCGGCTGGATGCATACCTCGGGCGGCGGCGACGTCATCGACGAATACCTGGAAAGCATCGTCGACAAGGACGGCGCCTGGTTCTACCGCTACGATGGCGCGCTGCGGCCCCTGAAAGCCGTGCCGATTACCCTGCCGTTCAAGCGGGCCGACGGCACCATGGGAGCGAAGACCATCACGGTCTACTACAGCCATCACGGCCCCATCGTGCGCGCGCAGGATGGACGCTGGGTGGCCGTGCGCCTGATGAACGAGCCCCTGAAGGCCTTGACGCAATCGTACACGCGCACCAAGGCGCGCGATTATACTGCGTTTTATCAAACGATGGAATTGCGCACGAATTCCTCGAACAACACCGTGTACGCGGATGCGGATGGCAATATCGCCTATTTCCACGGCAATTTCATTCCCGTGCGCGACCCGCGCTTCAACTGGAAGCAGCCCGTCGACGGCAGCGATCCGGCCACGGAGTGGAAAGGGCTGCACACGGTGGCGCAAACCATCACCCTGTTCAATCCGAAGAATGGCTGGATACAGAACACGAACAACTGGCCGTATTCGGCGGCCGGCGCCTTTAGCCCGCGCCAGAGCGACTATCCCGCCTACATGTCCGTGTATGGCGAAAACGCGCGCGGCCTGCATGCCGTCAAGGTTTTCCAGAACCAGAAGGATTTCACGCTCGACAAGCTGATCGCCGCATCGTATGACAGCGAGCTGACGGCGTTCGAGGCGCTGCTGCCGCCCCTATTCGCGGCATACGATGCGCTGCCTGCCGGCGACGCGCAGAAGCTGGCGCTGGCCGACAAGGTGGCCTTGCTGCGGGCCTGGGACTGGCGCTATGCGCTGGACTCCACGGCCACCTCGCTGGCCGTGTTCTGGGGCCAGGAACTGGCCGAACTGGTTGGAAGACAGGCGCGCGAGCTGGGCGTGCCCGTGGTCGACTTCATGGCCACGGACAAGGTCGCGGCGGCGCAGCGCCTGGCGGCCCTGGCGACGGCGGCCGGCAAATTGCAGCGCGATTTTGGCAGCTGGCAAACCCCGTGGGGCGAGATCAACCGCTTCCAGCGCCTGACGGGAGATATCGTGCAGCCGTTTGACGATGCGCAAGCCAGCCTGCCCGTGCCGTATGCGTCGGGTAACTGGGGCGCGCTGGCCGCGTATGGCCAGAGCAGCAAGAGCACGACGAAGCGCATCTACGGCGAGCGGGGCAACAGCTTTGTCGCGGCCGTGGAATTCGGTCCCCGCATCAGGGCGAAAAGCATCCTCGCCGGTGGCCAGAGCGGCGACCCACAGTCGCCGCATTTCAAGGACCAGGCGGCCATGTATGCCCGGGGCGAATTCAAGGACGTGCTGTTCTATCCCGAGGATGTGGCGAAGCACCTGGAGCGCAGGTACCGGCCGGGGGAGTAAAGTCTGTGGTGTGTCTAACCCGCAGCAAGAGCCGGGGCCGTACCCTCAGGGTACGGCCCCGGTCGTTCTGCTCCTGGGTTGATTGGAACTATCAGATCGCGTCCAGCGCCGTGCGCAGGTCGTGGCGCAAATCCTCGATATCCTCGATGCCCACGGACAGGCGGATCAAGCCGTCGCCGATGCCCAGCCTGGCCCGCTGTTCGGCCGGGATGCTGGCATGCGTCATGAGGGCAGGGTGCTCGATCAGGCTTTCCACGCCGCCCAGGCTCTCGGCCAGGGCGAACACTTCGCAGCGCTCGAGGAAGCGGCGCGCGCCCGCCAGGTCCGTATCGAGGTCGATGGAGATGATGCCGCCGAAACCGTCCATCTGGCGCCGCGCCAGCGCGTGCTGCGGATGCGAGGCCAGCCCCGGATAGAACACCTTGCGCACCTCCTTCTGCTGTTCCAGCCACTGCGCCAGCGCCAGGGCGCTTTCGCAATGGCGCTGCATGCGGATGGCCAGGGTTTTCACGCCGCGCAGGGCCAAAAAGCTGTCGAACGGCCCCGCAATCGCGCCCACGGAATTCTGCAGAAAGCCCAGCTGCTCGCGCCATTCCGCCTGGCGCTCTTCCGCGCCCACGATGGCGATGCCGCCGATGATGTCCGAGTGGCCGTTCAAGTACTTGGTGGTCGAATGCACGACGATGTCGAAGCCGTGTTCCAGGGGGCGCTGCACCAGCGGGCTGGCAAACGTGTTGTCGGCCACGGCGATGATGCCCCGCTCGCGGCAGATGTCGGCAATGGCGCGCAAATCCGCCAGCTTCAGCATGGGATTCGTCGGCGTTTCCACCCACACCATCCTGGTTTCCGGGCGCAGCGCGGCCAGCAGGTTTTCCGGCTTCGTCAGGTCCACGTACGTGAATTCGTGGCCGGCCGAGCGGCGGCGCACGCGCTCGAACAGCCGGTAGGTGCCGCCGTACATGTCGTCGCCGGCGACGATGTGGCTGCCCGCGTCCAGCAGTTCCAGCACGGAGGCGATGGCGGCCAGGCCCGAGGCGAACGCGAACGCGGCGCTGCCGCCTTCCAGGTCGGCCACGCAGCGTTCCAGCGCCCAGCGCGTGGGGTTGTGCGAGCGGCCGTAATCGAGTCCCTTGTGCACGCCGGGACTGTCCTGCACGAAGGTGGAGGTGGCGTAAATGGGCGGCATGATGGCGCCCGTCGACGGGTCGGGCGACTGGCCGGCGTGGATGACGCGCGTGGCGAGGCGGCTCTTGCGGGTGGTTTCCTGGCTCAAGATAGTGTCCTGCGTAAGTGGTTGAGGAGGTCGAAGCGGGTGATCAGGCCATAGAAGGCGTTATCGTCGGCGACGACGGCCGTCAGGCCCCGGTCCAGGGTGGCGCGCAGGGCGGGCAGGCCGCTGGCGGGCGCCAGGGTTTCGATCTGCGTCGTCATGGTGGCGCCCACCAGGCCCGCGAAATGGGCGGCGTCGCCGGACACGTGCAGCAGCAGGTCCGATTCGTCGAGGATGCCCACCAGCTGGCCGCCGTCGATGACGGGCAGCTGCGCCAGGTCGCTGGCGCGCATGCGGTTGAAGGCGGTGAGCAGGGTGTCGCCCGGTGCCACGCTGACCACGTCGCCCTCGTCGTAGCGGCGCCCGATCAGGTCGCGCAGGTCGCCGGACGGCGCGCGCTGCAATAAGCCCTGGTCGCGCATCCAGCCATCGTTATACACCTTCGACAGGTAGCGCGTGCCCGTGTCGCAGACGAAGGTGACGACGCGCTTCGGGGTCGTCTGTTCGCGGCAGTACTTGAGGGCGGCGGCCAGCAGGGTGCCCGTCGACGAGCCGCCCAGGATGCCTTCGGCGCGCAGCAGGGCGCGCGCGGAATCAAAGCTTTCCTGGTCGCTGATGGTGTAGGCCTGCGTGACGCTGTCCATGTCGGCGATGGCGGGAATGAAGTCTTCGCCGATGCCTTCCACGGCCCAGGAGCCGCTCGTGTCGGACACCTTGCCGGACTCGATGTATTCCGTGAGGATGGAGCCTTGCGGGTCGGCCAGCACGAATTCGAGCTTCGGCTGCGCCTTGCGGAAGTAGCGCGTCAGGCCCGTCAGGGTGCCGGACGAACCGACGCCGACGACGATGGCGTCCACGTCATGGCCGCTCTGTTCCCATATTTCCGGGCCGGTGGTCGTTTCGTGGGCCAGCGGATTGGCGGGATTGTTGAACTGGTCGGCGAAGAAGGCGCCCGGCAGTTCGCGCGCCAAACGCGCCGCGTAGTCCTGGTAGTACTCGGGATGGCCCTTGCCCACGTCCGAGCGCGTGGTATGCACTTCGGCGCCCAGGGCTTTCAGGTGCAGCACTTTTTCCGTCGACATCTTGTCGGGCACCACTAAAATCACGCGGTAGCCCTTGATGCGGCCGACGAGGGCCAGGCCGATGCCCGTGTTGCCGGCGGTGGCCTCGATGATGGTGCCGCCCGGCTGCAAACGGCCGTCGGCTTCGGCCGCTTCGATGATGGACAGGCCGATGCGGTCCTTGATGGAACCGCCCGGATTCTGCGATTCCAGTTTCAGGAACAGCTGGCACAGGCCCGTGTCGAGCCTGGTCACTTCGACCAAGGGGGTATTGCCGATCAGCTTGTATAGCGCCGGCGGCTGGGGTGGGGATGGCATTCGATCATTCATGGTGGCTCCTGTTGGCGAAACAGCCGCTCTGGATCGTGTCCCGAGCCGCTTTCCGTGCCGCGCAGTGTAGGCCGGTGGACAGGGGCCGCGAACGAATGTTTTAATGCTTGCATATGCGCTCCGCGCATATGGACGGCGGCCTGCATCGTCCCAGTATGCGCCGTTTTTTCGCGCCATGCAGCGCCGTCGGCGCAGACATTAAGCTGCCGCAAGGCAGGCAAGGCGATTTATAATCACGCCTCGAAAAGATACTGAATAGTATTGCAATTTACTCAGACAGGGCAGGCGGCAGTGGCAAAACTTTATTTCCGGTACTCCGCGATGAACGCGGGCAAGTCGACGGCCTTGTTGCAGGTCGCGCACAACTATGAAGAGCAGGGCCAGCAGGTACGCTTGTACACGGCCGCCATCGACAGCCGCTACGGCGTGGGACGCGTCACCTCGCGCCTGGGGCCGCAGCGCCAGGTCGATATCTTCCATGCCGACACGAATTTCCTCGATGAGATTCCGCAGGTGGCTTGCCTGCTCGTTGACGAAGCGCAATTTCTCAGCACGGCCCAGGTGCAACAATTACACCAGCTGGCGCAGGTAAAGGGCGTGCCCGTCATCTGCTACGGCTTGCGCACGGATTTCAAGGGCGAACCGTTCCCCGGCTCGGCCTACCTGCTGGCGCTGGCCGACGACATCGAGGAACTGAAAAATATCTGTACCTGCGGCAAGAAGGCCACGATGAACATCCGCGTGGACGAGCAGGGGCGCCGCATCAAGGAAGGCGAGCAGATCAGCATAGGCGGCAATGAAAGCTACCGCCAGGCGTGCGGGCGCTGCTTCTATTCCTGACCTGCCGGCGACGTCCTGCCGCCCTCAGACCGGTCCCGTGCCCGTGCCCGTGCCGGGGCCTTGGGCCACGGCCGCCTGCGCCGGGACATGGTTCAGGAAAACGCGCAAGGTGTGGAAAAGCTGCCGGTAGTCGGCGGGAGCCACCAGCGAGTCCAGATAGTGGATGGCGATCTGGCCATCCGGCTGGCGCGTGAAGCGGACGGTGATCCAGTGATGGCCCGGGGCCTTCGCATCCTGGTGGCTGTCGGTATTGACGACCGCGACCAGGCTGCCAGTGTGGCCATCCATGAAGCGGGCCAGGTAGTAAGCGCCCCATTGCTCCTGCGCGCCGATTTGATATTGCGCCAGGGCATGATAATTGCCATGGCGCAGCAGCTGGACGATCGTGCCCATTTGCGTAATATTGCCAAAAACGGGGATGTCCCTGCGTCCGGCCGTCCCGATGATCGTGCGGATCTGGGTTTCCGTGATGTTATTCTCCAGCGACCCGAGCTGGTTCAGCCGGGCCTCGTCGAGACGGGCGGGGGGCTGCGCCAGCAGGGGGAATTCGGCCATGACCAGTGCATTATGGGCGGCCATCTGACCGCACTCCGCAAAAAACTGTGCCAGTGCCGGGATGCGCTCGCCTTCCGCGCCCAGGGCATTGCCGGCCGGAACCCATACCGGCGCATTCCTGCGGACCAGGGTGCGGAAATACCGGAACCGTAGGCTCAAATCGCGATGCAGGGCCAGCAGGGTCGCCACATTGGCCGCATCCGTCGTATCGACCAGTCCTGCTGCCTGGGCCACCGCCTGTACCATCTGGCCGAACGCCAGCCGGGCCTGGTCGCCAGCGTTCCCCTGGGGGCCCGGGATGGCCGCGAGCAATTGCTGGGCGGTTTGTGCCACCGCCGCCGCCAGATGCACCACGTCGGCGACCGGCTGCTTGGCGGGAGACGTCGCCGCGTCATCGACCTGGTAGAGCTTTCTCTTCTTCGTCCTGTCCTCGAGCAGGGGTTCGAGGATCTGGTCGGTGGCCTCCAGGTCGATATCCTTGAACTGGCCACCCCCTTTCGCCCGCTCGAAAGCGGCCTTGTCGCTGGCCTTGAATCCTGCTCCCTGGTGCCCGAAGGCGTCGTGCGCGCCAACGGCAGGGGGCTTCCCGCCTGCCGCCTTGAGCTTTTCGAGCTTCTTCGGATTGAGGATGTCGCGCATGTCATTGAGGCCGGTGAGATTGGCCGGATTCAGGGCATAGGGCGTAAATGCGCCGCTTTCGGCTTCTTTCCATGCCACGTGGTGAAAGCCGATCCTGGCCTCCGAGCCGGCCGTATCCTGCGCCGATTCCGTCCTGCCGTGATAGGTATCGCCCTTCGAGGCATTCGACAGCACGCTTTTTTGCATGAACTGGATGTCTGCCCATACCTGGGCATTGGGGAAGTCTTCCTTGCGCCATTGCATCTTGAGCGCATCCTGTGCGATTTCCTTCTGCAATTCGGTGCGTATCCTGGCCTGCGCCTGCGTGTAGGCGTCCGATCCCCCCGCCTTGACCTTGTCCCCGGAGACGGCGCGGCGGAACGCGCGCCGGTAATAGGGATTGTGGCGGAAGCTGGTGCGCTTGAATTGTTCCCCGACCTGGGCAAACATGGTGCGCGTAGTCTTGGTGTACATCTGCCGGTTGCCGCTTTGCGCATCGTTGTTGAGCTTGCGTTTTTTGTAGAGTTCCTCGCGGAATTGCTCGTCCGATGCGTTCAGGGGGTGCAAGGTTTCGCTGATGGCCGTCAGCATGCTGGCCTTGTAGTGGCGGCGGCGCGCCTGGTGGCGGGGATTGGGGCCCGCTTCGCTCTCGGAGTCGGACGAATCGACGTCGTCGAGGTGTGCCTGCCTGCTGGCGTCCTGCCGCTTGATGATCCTGCTGCGGTAGTGGTCATCGATTTTTTTCCTGCTCGGCTCGGCCACCTGCTCATCGGGGCGAATCAGCGCGTCCGCCACGTGTGCCTTGCCGAAGCCGTGCTGGGCAAGGAAGGGATTCGTGCTGGCGTCCAGCGATGCGCCTGGCTGGTACAGGGCGTCCCGGCCATGGCTGCCATCGTCATACATGCCGGTCCTGACATAGCCGGGCGGGATGGGGGCCGAGGGAAGGATGTAGCGCGTGCCGCTGGCGTCGTGCAGGTAGACGCGCTGCGCCACGGCAGCACCTGCCATGGGAACGCGTTGCGCGGCGCCGGACGGCGCCGCCATGCCCGAAGGCGGCAGGGCGCTGGCGGCCGACCAGGCTTTCGCACCCATGACATCGGCCTCCCGTTCCAGCGCCGCACTGTCGTTGATGCCGATGCCGCCCTTCATTTGCAGGGTGGCCCGGACCCGGCCCTGCTTCTGCTGCACCACGTGCCACGCTTCATGCGGGAGATGCCGTTCCTGTCCCGGGGCCAGGTAGATATTGCTGCCCTGGGCATAGGCATGGGCCTGCAGTTGCGCGGGCCTGGCGGAATTGCGGTGCAGCTTCACGTCATCGAGGGAGATGCCGGAAAGGGCTTCCATCCCCGCTTTCAGCCGGTCGGGCAGGCCCGTGGCATTGTCCTGCCTGCGCGCCGCTGGCCCGTTCGCCATGGCCTGCAATTGTGCCGTGCGTGCCGCCTGCGGACTGTGCGCCGCCATCGCGTGCAAGGCCTGCAGCTGCGCCGTGTGCGCCGCGGCATTGGCCATCGCCTGCCATTTTCCTGGCGCTGGCGCATCGGCCGGATGCTGCAGGCGGGACCCTGGCGGCGCCAGCGATGGCGGTTTATGCGCTTGCGCGTTGTCAGCGGGAGTGTGCATATTGTTCTCTCCAGGTGTGGATGGTGCCTGCAGTAATATGACTAAAAAGCGCTTGCAATGGTGTCCGGCGGGGCGGAGTCCTAGCCGTGCAGCAGGCTGGCGCCGTGGCGCTGTGCCCGTCGCGCCCGCCTGACGCGCTTTCCTTGGGGCATCATGCGCCGCGTTGGCGCATGGTGTCAACCGGGCAGGCAGCCCTGACGCCGGGGCTACTCGGCAGCCGGCGCGCCCACGTCGGCATCGTCGGACAGCGCCAGGTCGCCCCGCTCGAAGGCGGCGAGGATGTCATTGGCGCGCGCCACGTCGTGCTCGCGCACCAGCACGCGGGCGCCGCCGATGGCCGGGGCCAGCAGCATGTCGGCCTGCATGTGCTGGTCGTCCGTCAGCAGCACGTCGATGCCGGCGGCGGCCAGGCAGCCGCGGATCACGTGGGCGTCCGTGGGAATCATCAGGCGGGCAATCAGAACGTAGTCGTTGTGCATCGTGGCTCCTGGCGGCATGGATGCGCCATCTTAGCACCGAGTCCCCGTGTTACAGCTTGAACACGCCCACCACCTGCGTCAGTTCCTGCGCCTGCTCCTGCAGCGCGCCGGCCGCCGCCGCCGCTTCCTCCACCAGGGCCGCGTTCTGCTGCGTCACCTGGTCCATCTGGGCGATGGCCTGGTTGACCTGCTCGATGCCGCTGCGCTGCTCTTCGCTTGCCTGCGCGATCTCGGCCATGATGCCGCTCACCTGCCGCACGCTGGCCACCACGCTGTCCATGGTGGCGCTGGCCTGGTTCACCTGCGCGTGGCCTAGGTCCACCGTGCCGGCGGAGGTCTCGATCAGGTCCTTGATCTCCCTGGCGGCCAGCGTCGCGCGCTGCGCCAGGGTGCGCACTTCCGTGGCGACGACGGCAAAGCCCCGTCCCTGCTCCCCGGCGCGCGCCGCCTCGACGGCCGCGTTCAGGGCCAGGATATTCGTCTGGAAGGCGATGCCGTCGATGACGCCGATGATGTCGGCGATCTTGCCCGAGGAACTGCGGATGGCTTGCATGGTGCTGGCCACCTGCGCCACGGCGGCGCCGCCTTCGGCCGCCAGCGTCGATGATGCGCGCGCCAGGCTGCTTGCTTGTTGAGCATGATCAACATTCTGGCGCACGGTGGAGCTGAGTTCCTCCATCGAGGCGGCCGTTTCTTCCAGCGAGCCGGCTTGCTCTTCCGTGCGGCTCGACAGGTCCAGGTTGCCGCTGGCGATGTCACCCGATGCGGCGGCGATCTGTCCCGCGCTGCCGCGCACCTTGCCCACCACCTGCGACAGCTGCCCGCTGATGCGGTTCATGGCGTGCAGCAGGCGGCCGATCTCGTCCTCGCTGCGCGCGTGCAGCCGCACCGTCAGGTCGCCGCCGGCGATCTGCGCGGCGGCCGCTTCGGCCTGCGCCAGCGGACGCGAGACGAGCACGCGCACGAGCCAGTACAGCAGCAGGGTAAAGACGAGCAGGGCGATGAAGCCGGAGAGGGCCAGCCGGTTGCGCAACTGGCGCGCCTCGGCCGTGATTTCGTCGCTGAAGGCGCCGCCCGCGATGACCCAGTGCCAGGGCGCGAAGCTGCGGTAGCTGAGCTGCTTTTCGCGCGCGCCGGTCGTGTCGCCCGGCGCCGTCCAGGCGTAGCGCAGGGCGCCGTTCTTCTGCGCCAGCATTTCCTGGATGAAGGGGCGGCCGTCGCTGGCCTTGAAGTCGAGCGCGCTCTTGCCTTCGCTGTTCGGGTGCAGCACCAGCTGGCCGTAGCCGGCGCCGGGCGCCGCGTCGACGATGAAGATGTAGCCCGTCTGGCCGATCCTGACCTGACGGATCTTGTCTTTCAGCATGGCCAGATTCTTGCTGATATCGAGGCCGATGAAGAGCACGCCCACCACCTTGCCGGCCGCGTCGCGCACGGGGTCGTACTGGGTAATGTATTGCTTGCCAAACAAGGTTGCCATGCCAACGAAGCGCTGGCCCGCGCGCAGGGGCGCATAGCTGGGGTGGTCGTGGTCCAGCTGCGTGCCGATGGCCCGCGTGCCGTCCTGTTTTTTCAGCGAGGTGCTGATGCGCACGAATTCATCGCCATCGGCGGCGAAGATGGTGGCCACCACGCCCGTTTGCGCCAGGTAGCGGTCGACGGTGGCCGTGTCCAGGTTCAGCACCTTGCCGCCATTGCTGAGCCTTGGCGTGGCCTTGCCGGCCACGGCCACCGTGTCGTCCGGGTCCAGGGCGAACGGGCCGGCAAACTCGGCCGCGAACAGGCGGGCGAAACTGCCGGCCTCGTTGACCATGGCCGCGTGGAAGACTTCCGTGGTGGTCATGACGCTGTTGAGTTCGCTGGCGACGGCCGCCTCGGCCCGCTGTTCCAGCGCGCGCGTGGTGGCGATACTGCTCAGGGCAGTCAGGCTGGCCAGGATCAGGCTGACCAGGGCAAACGTGAAGACGGTGATCTTGCCGCCGACACTGCAGTGGCGGAGGGAGAGCGAAAAAGTGGGCATATTGTTTCAGTGCGTGTGGCTAAGGAGTCATCAGCAGGGCCATTCCTGGTCATGACATGACACGCGGGGAGGGGAGCTGTCGGGGAAATGCCGCGCCAGGGCGGCTTGCCGGGCTGGCTGCGGTGCACGGGCCAGCGTGATTTCAGGGGGCGATGATAGCATGTTGCTTGCGTTTTGTTACTAAGTGTTTCCCGTAAGAATCATTATTTCGCGTAAAAACATCATCCGGATCAAGCAATGTGAAAACCGTATATTGACTTTCTGGCGTGGTATCTGGCGTTTTGCCGCGGTGCCCGTCGCGCCGGCGGCCAGCCGGGCGCGCGGGCGTGGCACTTGCTCACGGATGTTTCACTTTGTAATGAATGAAACGCCATCCTTAATCCGCGTTTAAGCTTCCAGGAAGAAACTGATATTCCATGGGAGACTGCCTGGCCGTATCCTGTAGAATAATATGCAGACCAGTCGTGTATTCCCCTTACTGTCTTGCTGGCAGGCGCACCCGCAGTCGCGCCGCCTGGAATTGATTTAACTAATTTTCGGAGAAGCCGATGAAGAAGCAAATGATGCTGGTCACCCTGGTGCTTGCCCTGTCAGCCCAAGCTGGCGCAGCCCAGACGGACAAGAGCGCCGCTCCTCCGCCCCCCATGAAGCCGCTGGCCCAGCAAACGCAGGCCGCGCTGTGGGCCTCGCGCGTCTTGACGCGCGTCCATTACAAGGCCATGCCGCTCGACGATGCCATGTCGGAAAAGATCTTCGACCGCTATTTCAAGTCGCTCGACGCGGAAAAACTGTTCTTCGTGCAGGCCGACATCGACCGCTTCGCCCCGCTGCGCACCAAGCTCGACGATGCCATCACCAATGAAGACCTGACGGCGCCGTTCGCCATCTACAATCTGTACCAGCAGCGTTTCGACGAGCGCATGGCGTATGCGCGCGAATTGCTGAAAACCAAGTTCGACTTCACGGCCGACGAAAGCTACCAGATCGACCGCGAAAAGGCCGCCTGGCCGAAGAATGACGAGGAAGTGCGCGACCTGTGGCGCAAGCGCGTCAAGAATGACTGGCTGCGCCTGAAGCTGGCGGGCAAGGAAGACAAGGCCATCCGGGAAACCCTGGACAAGCGCTACGAGAGCTACACGGCCCGTTCGCGCAAGCTCAACAGCGAAGACGTGTTCCAGATCTTCATGAATGCCTACGCCATGTCGATCGAGCCGCATACCAATTATCTGGGCCCGCGCGCCTCGGAAAACTTCGACATCGCCATGCGTCTGTCGCTCGAAGGCATCGGCGCCGTGCTGCAGACGCGCGACGAATACACGGTGGTGCGCGAAGTCGTGCCGGGCAGCCCGGCGGGCCTGTCGGGCAAGCTGAAGGTGGGCGACCGCATCGTTGGCGTGGGGCAGGGCGAAAGCGGCCCCATCACCGAAGTGCTGGGCATGCGCATCGACGACGTGGTGCAGCTGATCCGCGGCGCCAAGGATTCCGTGGTGCGCCTCGACATCCTGCCGGCCGATGCCGGCCCGGACGCCAAGCACGTGGTCCTGCCGCTGGTGCGCAAGAAAATCAGCATGGAAGAGCAGGCGGCGAAGAAATCCGTCATCGAAGTGCGCGACAACGGCGTCAAGCGCCGCATCGGCGTCATTTCCCTGCCCACCTTCTACCAGGACTTCGAAGCGCGCCGCCGCGGCGACAAGGATTTCAAGAGCGCCACGCGCGACGTGAGCCGCTTGCTGGGCGAGTTGAAAAAGGACAAGGTTGACAACGTCCTCATCGACTTGCGCAACAACGGCGGCGGTTCGCTGAACGAGGCCGTCGAACTGACGGGCCTGTTCATCGACAAGGGCCCCGTCGTGATGCAGCGCAATGCCGAAGGCAAGGTCGACATCGAAAGCGATACCAACGCCGGCCTGGCGTGGGATGGCCCGATGGGCGTGCTGATCAACCGGGGCTCCGCGTCCGCTTCCGAAATCTTCGCCGCCGCCATCCAGGACTACGGCCGCGGCGTCATCATCGGCGAAGGCAGCTTCGGCAAGGGCACGGTGCAGACCCTGTTCAGCCTGGACCGTTTCGGCGGCAGCGAGAAAGCCCGCTTCGGCGAGCTGAAGATGACGATCGCACAGTTCTTCCGCATCAATGGCGGCACCACGCAGCTGCGCGGCGTCACGCCCGACATCAAGCTGCCGGCCATGTCGGACACGGACAACTTCGGCGAATCGAGCTACGACAATGCCCTGCCATGGGTGGCCATCAAGCCGGCGCCGTATTTGCCGACGGGCGACCTGAAGGATATCGTGCCCCTGCTGGACAAGAAGCATGAAGCGCGCGTGGCCAAGGACAAGGATTTCCAGTACTTGCTCGATGACATCGCCCTCGTCGTCAAGCAGCGCAAGGAAAACCAGATTTCGCTCAATGAAACCGTGCGCCGCAAGGAGCGCGATGCCCAGGAAGCGCGCGCCAAGGCCCGTGAAAAACGCCTGATCGCGCAGATTTCCAATCCGTCCGACGACCTGGTGGTGATTCCCGATCCGAAGGACGTGCTGAAGGGCGCGAAGGCGGCCAGCAAGACGGCCAAGCAGATCGCCGCCGTGAAGGGCGCGCTGCGCACCGACGACGGCTTGCAGGGCGACGAGCGGGCCTTGAGCGCCGAACTCGATGCCGAGACGGCCGCGAAGAGCGCCAAGGACGTGCTGCTGAACGAATCGGCGCGCATCCTGGCCGACGAAGTGGCGCTGATCAAGGCCGACACGCGCCTGGCGGCCAAGGTGTTGCCGTATGGCGCCGCTGCCGACGCCAAGGCCACGCCGGTGGCGGCGACGGCGAAGTAAGCCGGCAGGGGAGGGCGGCGCGGCGGCCAGCGCGAGCTCCGCCGCAGCGCCTAGCCCGGGACGGGGCCGGACCAGCGGGTCCGGCCCCGTTTTTTTTGGCGCGCCGGCCGCAGTTATTGGCTCAGTGTATTTCTGTTATTTCAACAATCAATTGGCATGATATGCTGCGATGCAGCATAATTCACTCGTCTCCTCTATTCTCCTCCAAGAAAATAGATTCAGCCCGCTCTCGCAGCGGGCTTTTTTTTGCCTCGGATTTGCCTCAGTTTTGGCGCGGCGGCAATTGCACGTCGGGCTGGGTGGCCAGCAGGGCCGTGATCCAGCCCGTAAACGCCTGCAGCTTGGGCGTGGCCAGGCGGCCTTGCGGCGTCAGCAGGGACATGGGCATGGGCGTCGGCGGATGATCCGCCAGCACGGCCACCAGCGCGCCGCTGTCTAGGTATTCGCGCACCTGGTACATGGCCGCCTGGGCCAGTCCCAGTCCTTGCAACGCGCAAGCGACGCTGGCATCCGCATCGTTGACGGCGATGGGACCGGCCATTGGCACGCGCACCACTTCGCCGTCCTGCTGGAAATCCCAGTCGAAGGCGCGGCCCGTGCGGCCCGAGTAATGCATGATGCCCCGGTGTGCGGCCAGCTCGGCCAGGGTCTGCGGCGTGCCGTGCCGCGCCAGGTAGGCGGGCGTGGCGCAGGTGACGAAGCGCATCAGGCCGATCTGCCTGCCGATGAAGGCGGAATCCTGCAAGTCACCCACGCGCAGGGCGCAGTCGATGCCTTCCTGTGTCAGGTCCACCAGGCGGTCCGTCAGGCTCAGCTGCAATTGCACCTCGGGATAGGCGGCGTGGAAGTGCGCGACATGGGGAATGACGAGGCGGCGGCCCACCGTATTGGGCAGGTTGATGCGCAGCAAGCCGCGCGGTTTCTTCGCTTCCGGGCCGCGAAACGCCAGTTCCGCCGTGTCCACGGCCCGCAGGATGTCGATGCAGTGGCGAAAGTAATCGGCTCCTTCCGGCGTCAGCGACAAGCGGCGCGTGGTTCGCTGCAGCAATTGCGTGCCCAGGTAGGCTTCCAGCTTTTGCAGGGTGGCCGTCAGCGCCGCGCGCGGCAGATTCAAGGTTTCGGCCGCCTTGGAAAAACTGTTGGCCTCGACGATGCGCACGAAGGTCTGCATGGCCTTGATCTTGTCCATGGGGGGGGGGCAGGTTTTCTGTGGAATTGTTCATCTAATGTGAAAAGTGTAGGGGGATTATGCCCTAATTATCTTGGGCCCGGCTTTGCCTAGAATAGACCCATCCCTAACGAACCGAGGAAATAACATGAACAAGGCCTCTTCCCGCGCAGCAGTGTCTGCTCCCCCCGACATTGCACCCGGCATGGTGTTGCTGCTGGCCATCGCTTCCGGCCTCATCGTCGCCAACCTGTACTACGCGCAAACCCTCGTCGGCCCCATCAGCGCTTCCACGGGCCTGTCGGCCAAGGCGGCCGGGTTGATCGTCACCCTGACGCAAGTGGGCTATACCCTGGGCCTGCTGTTTGTCGTGCCGCTGGGCGACTTGCTGGAAAACCGCCGCCTGATCGTCACGGCCCTGCTGGTGACGGCCACGGCGCTCGTGGCGGCGGCCCTCTCCACGGGCGCCATCGTCTTCCTCGCCGCCGCGCTGGCCATCGGCCTCGGTTCCGTGGCGGCGCAGGTGATCGTGCCGTTTGCCGCCCACCTGTCGCAGGAAGCGACGCGGGGGCAGACCGTGGGCAAGGTCGTCAGCGGCTTGTTGCTGGGCATCATGCTGGCCCGTCCCGTGGCGTCGCTGGTGGCGGCCCATGCCAGCTGGCACGTGGTGTTCGGCGGCGCCGCCATACTGATGCTGGCGCTGGCTGCCGTGCTGCGCCGCGCCTTGCCCGTGCGCCAGCCCGTGGCTAGCATGAAATATCCTGCCCTGATGGCCTCGCTGTGGCATTTGCTGCTGGGCACGCCCGTGCTGCGCCGCCGCGCCGCCTACCACGCGGGCCTGTTCGGCGCCTTCAGCCTGTTCTGGACCGTCACGCCGCTGGTGCTGGCCAGCCCCGCGTTCGGCCTGTCGCAAACGGGCATCGCCATCTTTGCCCTGGTGGGCATGGCCGGCGCCGTCGCTTCGCCCATCGCGGGCCGCCTGGCCGATGCGGGCCATACCTTGCCGGCCACGGCCGCCGCGCTGGCGCTGGGCATCGTCGCCTTCGCCTTGCCGATGCTCGCGCCCGAGTCGAAACACGTGGCGCTGGGCTTGCTGGTGGCGGCTTCCATCGTGCTCGACATGGGCGTGGCGGCCAACCTGGTGCTGGGCCAGCGCGCCATCTTCAGCCTGGGCGCGGAAGTGCGGGGCCGCCTGAACGGCCTGTATTTCGCCCTGTTCTTCGCGGGCGGCGCGGCCGGCTCGGCCGTCGGTGCCTGGGTGTATGCCAGCTATGGCTGGCAGGCAACCTTGCTGACTGGCATGGCGTTCCCGGGACTGGCCTTGCTGGTATGGCTGGGGGAATTTTTGCCGCTGGCGGCGCGCCGCACGGCGTGAAACCGTGATGGCGCCTCATTATCACTGGTGGATATTTCTATCATCATGAATATAAAGTGGCGTGATATGCCGCGCTGCCGCATCATGCACCTGTCTCCTCTATCTCCTCCAAGGAAATAGATTCAGCCCGCTCCCGTAGCGGGCTTTTTTTTGCCTGTTTACATCAAATCACCACGAGATCGAGCGCACGCATGAAATTGGCCGCCTGCGCATGCGTGATGACGGCGCCTTTCAGGAGTGCCGCTTCGCTTAATTTAAAGCCGTCGATGTCGGCGCCGCGCAGGTCCGCGCCCTGGAACTTCGCCAGCTTGATGGTGGCATTGCGCAGGCTGCCCCCTTCGAAGACGGCTTCACGGAAGTCGCAGCTGGCCAGGTAGGCGTCGGAAAAATCCAGCTGCTTCAATGTCGCCTTGCGGAAGGAGAAGCCGCGCAGGTCGGCGCCCACCAGCAGGGTATCCTCGAACGTCAAGCCCAGGTGGGCCGCTTCCTCGAACGAGGCGCCCGTCAGCTTGCAGCCGTGGTAGGTGGCCGAGGCCAGCTTGGCGCGCCGCCATTTCGTGTTGTTCAAGTCGCAGCCTTCGAAGCTGGCGTCGACGGCGTCGACGGATTCGAAGTCGGCGCTGCCCGCGCGGCAGCGGCGCCACGTGCTGCGCGCCAGCTTGCTGGCAAATAAATTCGTGTCGGCAAAGGTGCAACGCTCGAAGGTGCAGCCCTGCAAATCGAGGCGCGACAGGTCTTCGCCATCAAAGGCGCAATCGATGAAGTGGCGCACCGGCAAGGCCAGCTGCTGCTCCATGCCGGCGCGGTCCAGGGTCATGCCATTTACTGCGGTGTCGTGTGTTGCCATCCGTTATATTCCTCATCAAGGCAGGGGAGGGATGGCGCGGCGGGAAAGATGCACGAACCAGACCACTTCCCCGGCCGGTGTCATAGCCAAAGGTCAGCGCCGTGGGTCCGCGTGGGCGGGAGCATGCCGGACGGTGCCGGGCACTTACCGGGTTACCAACCGGTGCGCTCATTTTCGATCAGCCTGCATTGTAACGGCTCGTGCGCACCCTTGCCAGTGCCGGATAAACCGGGTTAGTATCGTTGCAGGCGCAGCCACCGCGCCAACGTCGCTCGGACGGATCCGGGCGCTTACGTAAAGATATCTACCATGACCGACAGCCAAGCTCCGCGCAGCTTTTCGCGCATCAATCGTCTTCCCCCCTACGTTTTCAATATCACCGCCGAACTCAAGATGGCCGCGCGCCGCCGTGGCGAGGACATTATCGACATGTCGATGGGTAATCCCGACGGCGCCACCCCGGCCCACATCGTCGACAAGCTGATCGACACGGTGAAACGCCCCGACACGCACGGCTATTCCGCCTCCAAGGGCATTCCCCGGCTGCGCCGCGCCATTTCCCACTGGTACAAGAAGCGCTACGACGTCGATATCGACCCGGACAGCGAAGCCATCGTCACCATCGGCTCAAAGGAGGGCCTGGCCCACCTGATGCTGGCGACCCTGGACCGGGGCGACACGGTGCTGGTGCCCAACCCCAGCTACCCCATCCACATCTGGGGCGCCGTCATCGCCGGTGCCGACATCCGCTCCGTGCGCATGGGGCCGGGCGTGGATTTCTTTGCCGAACTGGAACGCGCCATCCGCGAAAGCTACCCGAAACCGAAGATGATGGTGCTGGGTTTCCCGTCCAATCCCACGGCGCAATGCGTGGAGTTGGAATTCTTCGAGCGGGTGGTGGCGCTGGCGAAACAGCACAATATCCTCGTGGTGCATGACCTGGCCTACGCCGACATCACCTTCGATGGCTGGAAGGCGCCGTCCATCATGCAGGTACCCGGCGCGCGCGACGTGGCCGTGGAATTCTTCACCATGTCGAAAAGCTACAACATGGCGGGCTGGCGCATCGGCTTCATGGTGGGCAACGCGGAACTGGTGGCGGCCCTGGCGCGCATCAAGAGCTATCACGATTACGGCAGTTTTACGCCCGTGCAAGTGGCGGCCATTGCCGCGCTGGAGGGCGATCAAAGCTGCGTGACGGAGATCTGCGCCCAGTACCAGCGCCGCCGCGACGTGCTGGTGAAAGGCTTGCACGAGGCGGGCTGGATGGTGGAAAAACCGAAGGCGTCGATGTACATCTGGGCGCATATCCCGCAAGCGTACCGTCACCTCGGGTCGCTGGAATTTGCCAAGCTGCTGCTGGAAAAAGCGAGAGTGAGCGTGTCGCCCGGCATCGGTTTCGGCGAATACGGCGATGAATACGTGCGCTTCGCCCTGATCGAAAACGAGGCCCGCGTGCGGCAAGCGTTACGCGGGATCAAGAATATGTTGCGTGCCGGCGACGGGAAAACGGAGGCGGTCGCATAAAGGTTGCCGCAGAGCATTGCTCGTTGCCCTTAATATCACTGCCGCGTATTTCTGACATCACGAATATAAAGTGGTTTTATATGCTGCAACGCGGCATCATGTACTTGTCTCCTCTATCTCCTCCAAGGAAATAGATTCAGCCCGCTCCCGTAGCGGGCTTTTTTTTGCCTGTCGCTGCCAGCGGCGCCGGCATGCGCGCGGATTCAGCGTGATCCGGCCCGTTTCGCCCCGCTGATCGCTTAACATGCCGACATGTCACGCGACCTTGACCCGGGAGATACCTTGATGATTCCTCTTGTTCGCGCCGCCGTCCTGCTGGCGCTGCTGGCGCTCGGTGCCTGTGCGGAGCAGCGGCACCCGCTCGACGGCTACCTGGCCCAATTGCGTCCGGACGCGCCTTCGGCGCTGCCCGGGATGGCCTGGCCGGCCGGCACGCTGCTGTGCCCGCTGGCTCCGTATCAGAGTGAACTGCGCGGCGCGGCACCGCTGGCGGACCGGGTCAACGCCTTCCTGAAACAAAAGCGCTTCCAGGGCGATGAGGGGCACTGGTCGCTCGTCGTCGTCAAGCCGGTGCCTGCGGGTGACGCCGGCATCGAGCAGCTGGTGTTCGAGCGCGGAGACTATGACGTGATCAACGATCCGCAACTGATCCGGCGAGATGCGCTGGCGATGCCAGCGGGGTTTGCGCAGCAAGCCTGCGTGAGCGTGGAGCAGGCCCGCGTGCTGGCCACGCGCACGCCAGGGGCCGGGCGAAAGGTGATCGTTTTTGGCTCGGCATGACCGAGATATTGATAAAGCATATTTCTATCATCACAACATACAATTAGATTTATATGCTGCGACGCGGCATCATTGCACCTGTCTCCTCTACTTCCTCACAGGAATTAGATTCAGCCCGCTCCCGCAGCGGGCTTTTTTTTGCCCTTTTTTAAGCGGCAGGCCCTGCGCACGCTTGCTTGTCAATGCGCCATCGTGTTGCTTTTGTGCATGCTAAACTGGGCCGTCCCCAGAATAAGGTTGCGCCCATGCTAGATCTCTTCCGCCACACGCTGGAGTCCACGCCCATCCTGGCCCTGTTTCTCGTCATCGGCGCCGGCTATGCATTGGGACGCGTCAGCGTGTTCGGTTTTTCGCTGGGCGTGGGCGGCGTGCTGTTCGCGGGGCTGGCGCTGGGCGCATTCGCCCCCGGTTCCGTGCCGCCGCCGCTGGTCGGCTCCATCGGCCTGCTGCTGTTTCTGTACGGCATAGGCGTGCAGTACGGCACGCAGTTCTTCGCCGGCTTGCGCGGCGCGGGGCAAAAGCACAACCTGATCGCCTTCCTTGCCGTCATGGGCGGCCTGGCCGTCTCCGTCTGGGGCGGGCAGTGGATCGATATTTCCCTGCGCATGGCCAGCGGCGTATTCGCCGGCGCCATGACCAGCACGGCCGCCCTGCAGGCGGCGCTGGAAGCATCGCATGGCAATGGCGACGCGGCCGTCGGCTATGCCGTCGCCTATCCGTTCGGCGTCGTCGGTCCCATGCTGGGCCTGTACCTGGCGGGGCGCATCCTGAAACCCGTGCTGACGCCGCCACCCGCGCCCATCATCGTGTCGGAAATTACCATCGATGAAGCGCGGCTGGCGGGCGCGGCCCTGTCCGAACTGGCCGACGGTCCGCTGGCGGGCGTGCAGGTGATCGGCGTGCGTCAGGGCCACCAGAACCGCTTGCCCGATCCGTCGATGGTGATCGGCGTGGGCGACGCGCTGATGGTGTCGGGCACGGTCGAGGGCGTGGAAGCGGCGCGCACGGCGCTGGGCCACCTGGACCCGGGCCGCCTGCTGAAGGACCGCAGCGATTTCGACGGCAATGAAGTCTTCGTATCGGATGCGGAAATCGTCGGCGTGCCGCTGGGCGAGCTGAACCTGTCGAAAGACTTTCCCCTGCAAATCGCCTTCATCCGCCGCGGCGACGCCATGATCCTGCCGCACCCGTATCTGACGCTGGAATTCGGCGACCGCGTGATGGCCATTGCCCCGGCGAAACACGCGGCCGACGTGCGCAAGCTGTTTGGCAATTCCATCACGGCCACGGCCGAGTTCAGCTATGTCTCGCTGGGCATGGGCATGGTGCTGGGCGTGCTGCTGGGGCTGGTGCCGATTCCCTTGCCGTGGATAGGCTCGTTCAGCCTGGGCCTGGCGGGCGGGCCGCTGGTGATGGCGCTGATCCTGGGGCGCCTGGGCCGGGTCGGCAAGGTCAGCTGGCGCCTGCCCCTGTCGGCCAACCTGGTGATGCGCAATTACGGTTTGACGATCTTCCTCGCCTCCGTCGGCATGGCGTCCGGCTTGCCCTTCGTGCAGCAGGTGGGCGCCGACGGCTTGCCCATGCTGGCGCTGGGGGCCGTGACGGTGCTGGTGGTGGTGGCCCTCGTCGTGATCCTGGGCAAGGTGTTCCTGCGCCTGCCGTTTCCCGAACTGCTGGGCATCGCGGCCGGCGCCACGGGCAACCCTGCCGTGCTCGTCTTCGCCAACCGCCTGGCCAGGTCGGACCGCCCGAACCTGGGCTATGCCATGATCTTCCCCAGCATGACCATCGTCAAGATCGTCGCCGTGCAGGTGCTGCTGCATCTGTATGGGTGATTGCGTCCATCGGTTGACATTTGCGTCAACGTGACAATGTGAGAGTCTTTCTTCCTGGTAATTCGTTAAGCTCTGGGGCCGCATTTTGCGGGAACCGCTCAAGCAACTGGACGGGTTGCTGGTGTCACTGATAGAGGAAAGAAATTGATGAGGAATAATGTATGGCTGGCAACCGCAGTTTTCGTATCGTTTATTTCAGGATGCACGGAATCCTCGCCTGGGAAGACCCCGGAAGAAATTGAAAAAATTGCGTTTGATTGCGGCGCGACCAAGGCTCAAACTGAGGCATGGTTTGCCACGCATAAAACCGGTTGGGCGGAGCACGTCGCCGAGGGCGTCAAGTGCATTCAGGAGCACCCGTAGGCAGCGCGATCAACTTTCCGGCGCACTCATGCTGGCCATGATTTTTTCGCTCATCGTTGAACAATCAAGCCAGCTAACAGCAAAGAAATACAGAGATAGCAGGAGTTATATGCCAATCAAGGCGAGTCCTTTTGGTTTCCAGAAGCAATTCGACTGGGGGGCAGACATACATTCCCTGGACTACGATGGCAGCTTGTTAATACGCGTCCTTCGAAACCGCAACAAAAACAGCGGGATCGAGGTTGCATTTTCTCAAGTTGACGGTTTCCGGCTTCTGGACGAAATCGTGCTGGCGCACTACTGGGCCGCCGAAGACTTTCCTTCGGGTTATCCGGTCCTTGAGGTCTTCGATGGCGGCTGGGCGAAGGAAGAACACGAGCGTCTAGGCTATGCCCGGCAGCAGCGGGAGTGGATCATTGTGACGGCTGCCACCTGCGTCAGTGTGTTCTCGACGCACGAACCAGAGATTCGTGATGCAGCCTGGCCTGCCAAGGCTTAGCCATTGAGTGAAACTGAACGAATTGAGCCGCCGAGGATTCGGTCATCGCGTCCTACATCCGCTGTGCGGGCGAATCCTGTCTGCGACTATCTTGGGGAGTGAGGAAAGCTATGCAAGTCAAGCGCATCGTTGCAAATTTCCCGGCGTCGGATCCGGGCCTGGCGCGGACTTTTTACGAAGACGTGCTGGGTCTGAGCCTGCTGATGGACCACGGCTGGATCATGACGTATGGCTCGCAAACCGAGATGAGCGTGCAAGTGAGCTTCGCGACGGAAGGCGGCTCGAACACGGCGGTGCCAGACCTTTCCATCGAAGTCGATGACGTGGATACCGCATTGGCACGCATGCGTGGAGCAGGGTTTCCCATTGAATATGGTCCTGCCGATGAACCTTGGGGAGTGAGGCGGTTTTTCGTGCGCGACCCTTTCGGCAAGCTCATTAATATCCTGTCGCATACATAGGCGACGTGCCTGGGGCAGCAGTCAGTCACCTCCACCCGCTACCTTGCGCGCCAGCCCGTGTAAAACCCCTGGCGCGCCTCCCAATCTGTTGTACAATCCTTGAGAACGGTCGTGCTTTTTTGTGCGCTGAGCTTCCTTGCGTGCAGGCATCACGGCAACTCATAAGAACAAGGAGACAGACATGGACTTGCATTACACGGCCGAGGAGACGGCGTTCCGCGACACGGTGCGCGCCTTCCTCGACACCCATCTGCCGGCGGACCTGCAGCGCAAGGTGCGCCAGCATCTGCGCCTGAACCGCGACGATTACGTGCGCTGGCACAAGATTGTCGCAAAGCAAGGCTGGGCCGCACCGGCCTGGCCCGTGGAATATGGCGGCACGGGCTGGACGGCCGTGCAGCGCCACATCTGGGAAGACGAGTGCGCGCGCGCCGCCACGCCGCCCATCCTGCCCTTCGGCGTCAACATGGTGGCGCCCGTCATCATGGCCTTCGCCAATGCCGAACAAAAAGCCTATTATCTGCCGCGCATCCTGAACTGCGACGACTGGTGGTGCCAGGGTTATTCGGAGCCGGGCGCCGGCTCCGACCTCGCGTCCCTGAAAACCACGGCCCAGCGCGACGGCCACCACTACATCGTCAACGGCCAGAAAACCTGGACCACCCTGGGCCAGCACGCGGACATGATCTTTTGCCTGGTGCGCACGGACAGCACGGTGCGCAAGCAGGAAGGCATCAGTTTCCTGCTGATCGACATGAAAACCCCGGGCATCACCGTGCGCCCCATCATCATGCTGGATGAAGAGCATGAAGTGAACGAAGTCTTTTTTGATAACGTGCGCGTGCCCGTCAGCAACCTGGTGGGACAGGAAAACAAGGGCTGGACCTACGCCAAGTATCTGCTGGGTCACGAGCGCACGGGCATCGCCGCCGTGGGCCGCTCGAAGCGCGAATTGACGTTCCTCAAGCAGCTGGCCATGCAGCAGACCAAGCGCGGCGCGCCGCTGCTGCACGATCCCGCCTTCGCCGCCAAGGTGGCGCATGTGGAAATCGAGTTGATGGCGCTGGAAATGACGGTCCTGCGCGTCATCAGCGAGGAGGGCAAGGGGCCGGGACCGCAGGCGTCCATGCTGAAGGTGCGCGGGTCGGAACTGCAGCAGCAGCTGACGGAACTGATGGTCGAAGCCATCGGCCCGCAAGCCTTGCCCTTCGATCCGGCATTCCTTGACGGCAGCGCGCCGCACGGCGCCGGCGGCGACGACCTGGCAGCGCCCTTGGCCGCGTATTACTTCAATTACCGCAAGACCTCGATCTATGGCGGCTCGAATGAAATCCAGAAAAACATCATCACGCAGATGATCCTGGGCCTGTAAGCGAGAAGGAGACGACATGGACTTCCATTTTAATCAGGAACAGCAGCAATTTGCCGACGCGCTCAGGCGCTGGGTCGACAAGGATTACCCGTTTGAAACGCGGCAAAAAATCATCCATTCCGCCACGGGCACGTCCGATGCGGCCTGGGCCACCCTGGCCGAGCTGGGCATGACGGCCCTGCCGCTGCCGGCCGGTGCGGGCGGCTTCGACGGCACGGCTGTCGACATGCTGCTGGTGATGCAGGAACTGGGCCGCGGCCTCGTGGTCGAACCATACCTGGCCACCGTGCTGGGCGCGCGCTTTCTCACCCTGGCGGGCGGCCACGACGGCGTGCTGGAACAGGTCGCCGGTGGCAGCCTGAAACTGGCGTGCGCGCTGGGCGAGCGCCAGGCGCGCCACGATCTGCATGACATCGCCACGACCGCCACGGCCAGCGGCGACGGTTTCGTGGTCGATGGCGAGAAAACCGTCGTCATCCACGGCGCGCAGGCCGATTCCCTCATCGTGTCGGCGCGCAGCAGCGGCGGCCAGGACGGCACGGACGGCATCTCGCTCTTCCTCGTGCCCGTCGCTGCGCCGGGCGTTTCCGTGTGCGACTACCGCACCATCGATGGCCAGCGGGCCGCCACCGTCACCCTCGTGCAAGTGGTGCTGGGCCACGACGCGCTCGTCGGCCAGGCGGGGCAGGGCTGGGCCGTGCTGGACGCGGCCGCCGACTACGGCGCCGCCCTGCTGTGCGCGGAAGCCGTGGGCGCCATGGACGCCATCTTTGCCGCCACCCTCGACTACCTGAAGACGCGCCAGCAGTTCGGCGCGCCCATCGGCAAGTTCCAGGCCTTGCAGCACCGCATGGCCGACATGTTCATCCACCTGGAGCAAGCCCGCTCGATGGCCATGCTGGCCGCCGCCAGGGCCGACAGCGAGGACGCGGCGGAGCGCCGCCGCACGGTGTCCGCCGCCAAGGCGCGGGTGGGGCTGGCCGCCACTTTTGTTGGCCAGCAAGCCGTGCAATTGCATGGCGGCATGGGCGTGACGGATGAATTGCCTGCCGCCCACCATTTCAAGCGTTTGAGCATGATCGCCCTGACCCTGGGCGACGTGGAACACCATATCGAACGCTTTATCGCCCAGCCGGGCTTCTTGCCGACGGAGACTGCATGACCGCATTGACCGGAATCAAACCCAAGCACTGGTATTTCGAAGATTTTACGCAAGGCCTGGAAATCGACCTGGGCCAGCGCCACGTGACGGAAAAGGAAATCATCGATTTCGCCACGGACTTTGACCCGCAGCCCTTCCACGTCGACCATGCGGCGGCGGAAAAAACCATCTTCAAGGGCGTCATCGCCAGCGGCTGGCACACCTGCGGCATGATGATGCGCCTGGTGGTGGACAACTTGCTCAGGCATTCGTCCAGCATGGGCTCGCCCGGCCTGGACAGCATCCGCTGGATCTTGCCCGTGCGCGCGGGCGACACCCTGCACCTGACCTACCAGGTCAAGGAAGTGCGCCCGTCGAGCAGCAAGCCGGACCGCGGCATCGTCATTTCCGTGTGGAGCGTGCGCAACCAGCATGGCGAACTGGTGACGACCGTCGAGGGCATGGGCATGTTCGGCCGCCGCCCCGTGGCGCCTGAGGAGCAGGTCCGTGCGTGATATCGCCGGCATCGCCGGCTTCCAGGCCCTGTCGGGACAGCACGTGGCCGTCTCCGACTGGCTCACCATCACGCAGCAGCGCATCGACACCTTTGCCGACGCCACGGATGACCACCAGTGGATCCACGTGGACGCGGAGCGCTGCGCGCGCGAGTCGCCCTACGGCTGCACGGTGGCGCACGGCTTCCTGACCTTGTCCTTGCTGCCCGCCATGTTGCAGGGCGCCTTGCACATGGCCGGCATCCGCATGGCCATCAACTACGGTCTTAACAAGGTGCGCTTTCCCGGTCCCGTGCCCGTGAACAGCCGCCTGCGGGCGCGGCTCGACATCCTGTCCGTCGATGACCTGCCGGAAGGGGCGCAAGTGAACTGGGCCGTCACCATGGAACGGGAAGGCGATGCGAAACCCGTATGCGTGGCGGAGTTTCTGATGCGCTGCTATCCCTGAGCTGTACGTTGAGCCCGCTTCGCGGGCTGGTCGGCAGTTGTGCGCTTCTGCGCGTGCGCCAGGTGTACGCTGGTGGCGCGCCGGCGTTTTCCGGCGAAGGAGGCGATGATGTCCAACCAGGCAAACAGCGGAAATGGCGGCGCCGGCAAGGGCGCCAGGGGCAGCGGCAAGGCGGCCGCCAGGGGCAGCAGCAAGGCGGCCGCCAGGGGCAGCAGCGCTACGGGCAGGGGGGCCGGCCCGGGAAATGCGGGCGGCTGGCCCAGCACGACGGGACGGCCCTCCGGGGGCAAGCGCTCGAATGCCCCACCGGCAAAGAGCAGCTAGCCCGCCTGCTCATTCCTCTTCCGACGCGCAATACCTGTCCCGTCCCGTGTGCTTGGCGCGGTACAGCAGGGCGTCGGCGGCGCGGATCAGGGCGCTGGAATCCATGCCTTCCGTGGGCATGACGCTGGCCATGCCCAGGCTGACGGTGACGTGGGGGCCGACGCTGGAGCTGGCGTGCGGGATGTGCAGGGCGCGTACTTCGTCGAGGATGCGCTGGGCTACCACTTCGGCGCCGGCGCGCGTCTCCTGCGGCAGCAGCACGATGAATTCCTCGCCGCCGTAGCGCGCCAGCAGGTCCGGCGGGCGCACGGCGCAGCGGCGCATGGCGGCGCTCACCTGCTGCAGGCACAGGTCGCCCGCCTGGTGGCCATAGGTATCGTTGTAATCCTTGAAATGGTCGATATCGGCCATGATGATGGCCATGGGCGCGCCGTCGCGGGCGCAGCGGCGCCACTCGCTTTCCATCGTGTCGTTGAAGCTGCGCCGGTTGGCCACGCCCGTGAGCGAGTCCGTCAGCGACAGTTCGCGCATGGCGTCCGCCTGCCGCTTGATGGTCAGCTGGCTGCGCACGCGGGCGCGCACGACGGCGGCATTGAAGGGCTTGGTGATGAAGTCGACGGCGCCCGCTTCCAGCGCCCGCGTCTCGTCCTCGGGCTGGTTCAGGGCCGTGACGAAGATGACGGGGATGGCGCTGAGGATGGCCGATGCGCGCAGCGCCTTGCAGACGGCGTAGCCATCCATGCCGGGCATGACGGCGTCGAGCAGGATCAGGTCCGGCAGTTGATTTTGCGCAATTTCCAGCGCCTTGACACCGCTCAGGGCGAACAGCACCTCGTGTTCTTCGCGCAGCAGCTGGTGCAGGATCTGGATGTTCTCCATGGCGTCATCGACGATGAGGATGCGCCCATTCATGGCAAGGTTGGTCCAGCTCACTTGTTTTCCTCTCGTTTCAGCTGATCGAGCACGAGTCTTTCCGCTTCGGAAAAATTCAGCGTCTCGATCGCGTTTGCCATCGCCAGCGCGGCTTCCCGGTCTGACTGTTGGATGGCGGGGTGCAGGGCGTGGAATCGGGCCAGCGCCTTCAGGTTGTTGTGACGGATCAGGACGAGCAGCTCGGCCAGGCCGGCCTGCAGGTCGATGGCGTGCGCGCCGGAGGCCGGCGATGGCGCATCGCTGCGCCGCAGGGGCGAGGGCAGGGTGCGCGCCGCCTCGATGACTTCGGCCATGGCCTGTTCCAGCTGGTCCAGCAAGGCGGCGGTGGCATGCGACGGCCCCGTTTTCAGCGCCTTTTCCGTCCCGGCGGCCAGGCTGGCGATGCGGGCGGCGCCCAGGTTGGCCGCCACGCCGCACACGCGGTGCAGCAGCTGCGCCGCCTGCTGCCGCCGGCCTTCGGCCAGCAGGCGCCGCGTTTCCTCGACGGCGTCGCCTTGCGAATTCTCAAAGCGCTTGAGCAGGGCCAGGAAGGCGCCATAGTCGCCGCCGAAGCGGTGCAGGGCCGCGTCCAGGTCGATGCCGGGCACCGTGGCCGGCACTTCCAGCCCATCCGCGGCCGGCTCGCCGGACGGCGCGCCGCCGGCCCCGTCGCGCGGCTGCGGCACCAGCCGCGTCAGGGTCTGGATCATGTCGTCGACGTCGATGGGCTTGGCCACGTGCGCATTCATGCCGCTGGCGATGGCGCGCAGGCGGTCGTCGTCCATGGCATTGGCCGTCATGGCGACGATGGGCAGGTCCGGCAGGCCCAGCGCGCGGATGGCCAGGGTGGCGTCATAGCCGTTCATGACGGGCATCTGCAGGTCCATCAGCACCACGTCCCAGGCGTGCGGCGTGCGCGCCAGCAAGTCGACGGCCAGCCGGCCGTTGGCGGCCACGGCCACGCGCGCGCCCGAGTGCAGCAGGATGTACTGCGCCACTTCCTGGTTGATTTCATTGTCTTCCACGAGCAGCACGCGCATGCCTGCCAGCAAGCCCGACAGGGGCGTGGAGACGGGCAGCGCGGGCGGCGCGTTGCGCCCGTTGCGTCCGTCGCGCACGGCCGTCACGGCAGCGAGCAGGCGCGCCGGCGTGGCCGGCTTGGCGACGATGCCGGCCAGCATCAGGCTGTCGGCCAGGCGCTCCAGGTTTTCGCTGTCCTGGTCGGCCACCAGCATGATCACGGGCGGCAGGGGCGCATGCTCGCCGGCGCGTGCCTGCGTCAGCATGGAAATGCCATCCATGCCCGGCATGGCCGCGTCGAGCAGCACGATGTCCGCCGCCGGCATGCCGTCGGCGCCGTCGGCGTGGCTGCGCAGCAGGGCCAGGCCGGCCGCGCCGCTGCCGGCGCTGCGGCTGTGCCAGCCCTGCGCCGCGCACCAGTCTTCCAGCATGGCGCGCACGCTGGCGTTGTCGTCGATGATCAGCAGCGACAGGGCTTTCGGCGCCGCCCTGGCCGGCGCGGCGGCCGGCGCCACGCCCGCTTCCGCGACGCGCTCGAAGCGGCAGCGGAAGCGGAAATCGGAACCCTCGCCCAGCGTGCTCGTCACGCTGATGTTGCCGCCCATTAATTCGACCATGCGCCGGCAGATCGCCAGGCCCAGGCCCGTGCCGCCGTACTTGCGGCTGGTGCTGCTGTCGCCCTGGGAAAACGCGTCGAAGATGTGCTGCTGTTCCGCCGCGCCGATGCCGATGCCCGTGTCGCGCACGGAAAACGCCAGCGTCACGCCGCTTGCATCGGCCCCGTCCATGCGGATGGCCAGCACCACCTCGCCTTCGGTGGTGAACTTGACGGCATTGCCCACCAGGTTGATGAGCACCTGCTCCAGGCGCAGGGCGTCGCCCACGAGTTCGGCCGGCACGCCCGGGTCGAGCACGAAGACGGGCTCCACGCCGCGCGCCCAGGCAGTGCTGGCCAGCAGGACGCCTATGCTGCCCAGCATGCGCTCGAGCGAGAAGCGGCGCTGTTCCAGCACCATCTGGCCCGCCTCGATCTTGGAAAAATCGAGCACGTCGTTGACGATGTTGAGCAGCGACTGCGTGGCCATCTGGATCTTGCCGACATAGCTGCGCTCGCGCCGCTCCAGCGGCGACTCTTCCAGCAGGCGCGCCAGGCCGATGATGGCGTTCATCGGCGTGCGGATTTCATGGCTCATGTTGGCGACGAATTCGCTCTTCGCGATGCTGGCCGCCTCGGCCTTGTCGCGCGCGCGCACCATCTGTTCGTTCAGCTCGTGCAGGCGCAGTTCCGTGCGCTTGAGTTCGGACACGTCCGAGGCCAGCACGAAGAAGCCCCGCACGCCGCCGCCGTCGTCGAAATCGGGGATGTAGTTGGTCCACGTGTGGCGTACCTGGCCCGTCGGGTCGAGCAGGTCGCGCTCGAAGCTTTGCGGCCGGCCCGCCAGCACGCCTTCCACGTGGGGCAGGTAGACGTCGAACAGTTCCTGGCCCAGCAGTTCGCTCATGTGGATGCCGGCCAGCTCGGCGCTGCTGCGGCCGAACCACTCGTTATAGAATTTGTTGGCGAAACGGCAGCGCAGGTCGTGGCCCCAGTACGACACCATGCCGGGCAGGTTGTCGGTGACGGTGCGGATGAAGCGCTCGCTCTGCTCCAGGCGCCAGGTGGTGGCGTGCAGCACTTCCGTGGCGCGCCGCCGTTCCGTGACGTCGATCGACACGCCCAGCACGTGGCTGGCCCGCCCCGCGTCGTCGCGCAGGACCACCTTGCGCGTGGTGAAGTGGCGCGTGGTGCCGTCGGCCGTGTTGATCGGCTCCTGCTCGATCTCCACCATCTGCCCCGTGGCCAGCAGCCTGCGGTCGGCGCTGGTGAAGGCGGCCGCCTGCTGGGGCGGGAAGAAATCGCTGTCCGTCTTGCCCAGCAGCTGCTCGCGCGAGCGGCCCAGGGTCAGTTCCGCGTGGCGGTTGACCATTTCAAAGCTCAGCCTGTCGGCGCGCTTGACGAAGACCATGGCGGGGATGTTCTCGATGATGGTGCCGAACAGGTGCTTGGAGCGGCGGAATTCCGCTTCGCTGCGCTTGCGCTCGGTGATGTCCAGCCACAGGCCCGATACGCCCAGCAGCTGCTGTTCCTGGCCGAAGATCGGGTGGTAGGAGACGATCCAGTGGCTGGCCTGCTCGCGCTGCTGGCCGCTGGTGCCCTTGAGTTCGATGTCGACGATGGGCAGGCCCGTCTCGAGTACCTGGCGCAGGCAGCGCTCCACCTCCACGCGCACGGCGTCGTCGAACAGCATGGCGCCCACGGGACGCCCGATATGCTGCTCCACGCTGGCCGCGTTGATGGCGGCCAGGTACTGGTTGATCATGACGATGTGCAGCTCGCGGTCGACGAACAGCATGCCGATGGGCGCCGTCGCGTACACGGTTTCCAGCAGGCGCGTGGATTTTTCCAGGGCCAGCGTGCGTTCGGCCACCAGGCTTTCGAGCTGCGTGCGGTGGCGCCGCAGGTCGCGCTCCAGCCCGTCCAGGGCGCGCGCCATGTCGGCCGATTCGCGGTCCGTGTGTTTGCCCGATAGCAAGGGCTTGCCCTGCGCCAGGGCCTGGATCTGCTGCGTCAGCTGCTGCAGGGTCTGCGCCAGGCGGCCGCCCACGCGCCAGGCCAGCACGTAGGCGGCGCCCAGCAGCAGGGCCAGGATGACGGAGCCCGTCACCACGGAGCGCAGCAGGGCGCCGGCCACGGTGCTGGTGCGCATGGTGACGGCCACCGTCCACGCATCGTCGCGGGCGCGGTGAAAGCCCGTGTAGACGTCGAGTCCTTCCAGCGTGGCATGGCGCAGCACGCCTTCGCGCGCCTGGCGCATCTGCTCCAGCAGGGGCGCCGCGCTGCGCTGTCCCACGTAGCGCTGCGGCGCCAGGGTGCGCGCCACGTTGATGCCGTCCCCATTGATGATGGCCGCGCCCAGGTAGGCGGGCATGTTCAGCTCGCGCATCAGCACGGGCAGGTAGTCGGCCGGGTACAGGGCCGTGAGTACCCAGGCGCCGCCCGCGGCGTCGCGCTGGCGCGGCAGCGGCAGGTTCAGGGCCAGCTGCGGCGGTTCGCCCGGCGCGCCGAACAGGCTGGTCAGGCGCGGCTTGCCCTGTTCGCGCGCGCGCTGCATGCTGGCCGCCCATTTCTGCGGCAGCGGCGGCGGCACCTGGGCGGTGGGCAGGGAGGTATTGAGCAACTGGCGGCCCGTCGCATCGGAGACGATGAAGGCGCTGACGGCGACACCCGGCTGCAGCAGGCTGCCGGCCAGCGCGCGCAGGGCGGCGACGTCGCCGTCCCGCAGGGCAGGCGAGGCGGCAAGGACGCGCGCGGCCAGCTGTGCGCCGTTCAGGTCGCGCTCGACGGCCGCGGCCACGGCGCGCGCCGCCTGCGCCGTCTCGCTGACGACGTGGTCGCGCTCGCGCGTGTAGCTTTGCGCCACCAGCAGGATGAAGACGAGTGCCGTCGGAATGACCCAGGCGAGCACCAGCCATGAAATTCTTGAGCGTATCGAAGGCAAATCTTGCACCCGGAAGGCTCCCAGAATGGATGAGTCGACAGGCAGGCTCACGCTGGCGCTGGCTGACGTTGAATGAAAAGATGCTAGACGAATTTGATTCTTTTGACAAGCCTAGTTTCTGGCATGAAAAAAAGGTTGCGCATGGCACACACAGGGGCGCCGCGCTGCGCGGACGGCAGGCGGGCTCTACTATCAACCCGCCGTGGCGGCGGGAGGCGGACGGCAGGGCGGCTTACGGCACCACGGTCAGCACGTCGACGTCGATCTCCGGGCTTTCCATGAAATCCTTTTCCACTTCGCCGCGGATTTCCACCTGCGTTTTGGCGTCGATCTTGCGGTTCATGAAGACCTTGTCGTCGATGTCCACGCGGATTTCCGCCGTGCCGTCGGAGAAGGTGTATTTCTCCTTGCCCACCTTGCGCAGCAGATAGCCGCGCAGCACGACGGCCTGGTCGTCGACGGGGTGCTTCAGGATGGCGGCGACGGTCTTCGGCGCCTCCGCCGTGGTGGACGGCCCCACGTACTGGGCCTGGGCGTTGCCGGCCAGCAGGATGCAGGCGGCCACGCCGGCGATGAGTGTGCGGTGCAGTGTCATGCTATTCCTTTGATAGTGACAGCCTTGTCAGAAAAACACGGCAGTGCGGGGAATGATAGCACCGGTATTGCCATATGGCATGTTCGCGCGGACGCTGCCCGTGCTGGCCACGCCATCGTCGAGTTTGCTGTCGATCTGCTCCGCGTAGCCTTCGGGCAAGTTGTCGAAGCGGATGCCGTTGCCGGCCCGTCCGCCCACCTCATCGTTGTACAGGTAGACGGCGCCGCCCTGGGCGCTGGTCATGAATTGGGAGGTGCCGTTGAAGGAGCCCGTGATGAAGCCGCCCAGCGCCAGGTGCTGCGGCGCCAGCGTGAATTCGCGCGGCTGGCCGTCGCCGATCTGGCCGTCGCCATTGCCGTTGCCGGCCGAATTGGGCACGTGCACGGTGCCCTGGATATCGTCGCCGGGCAGGGCGCGGAACTTGTCCTGGTAGGCGTTGACGGCGGCCGTCAGGGAATTGGATTGCTGGATGATGTTCTTCACCTTGGCGCTGTCGATCAGGCCCTGTCCCTTCAGCACGCCGCCCAGCAGCAGGCCAATGATGACCAGGACGATGGCGATTTCAACGAGCGTAAAGCCTTGCTGGCGGCGTGGGAGCATGGGAATTCCTTATCAAAAGCGTGGGCCTGCGGGGCCGGGTCAGGGGCAAGTTTACTGCAAATGGCCATGGGCGGGAATGGTGATTCCGGGCGCGCACGGGGGGCTGTTTCCGTGCGCGCATTTTGCTTTCTTTGCGGCAATTTGGTCGGCCAGTTCGTCGAGGCGGCGCGCGAGGAAGGCCAGCTCGTGCGGGTCGCTCACCTGGCCGCTCTGGATCAGGCCGCCGATCACCAGGCGGGCGCTGTCGAGCTGGTCCATGTCTTCCAGGATGAATGCTTCCATCTCGCGCACCCAGGACGGCACCTGCGGCCCCGTCGCCAGCCGGCGCAGCGCGCGCGCATACGACAGGGCCAGGGGCAGGTCGTGCAGCTGGTGCTTGGCCACCAGCGCTGCCTGCGCCATGGCGGGCCAGCGGCGCGCCGGGTCGGCCGCGAAGCTGGCGGCGACAAAATCGAGCATGCGCCGCACGCGCACGGGGTCGGCCACGCCCGCATAGACCTCGCTGGCGGCCACCAGCGCGTAGCGGCTGCGCGGGTCGAGCGTCTGCGCCGTTTCCAGCCAGCCGGCCAGGCGCTCATAGTCGAGCACGCGCCACGGCAGGCTGACGCCGGGCTGGTCCTCGAACGCCTGCAGGTACAGCAGCATGGCTTTCGACATGGCCAGCGGCTCGCCCAGGCTGGCCAGGCGCGCCACGGGCGCCGCAGGCGCGGCGGGCAGCGGACGCGCCTGCGGCGGCGACTGCAGCTGCGCCAGGCGCCAGCCCAGCTGCAGCAGCAGGCTGGCCGCCAGCAGCCAGCACGCGGGGCGCGGCACGCTGGACCAGGGGCGCAGGGCGGCGGCCATCAGATGTTGCGCCGGTAAAAGTCGCACAGGGCGCCAGCGGCCAGCAGGGCGACGTAGATGCAGGTTTGCGCCGCCACGCGGCCCAGGGCGTGCCAGTCGCCGGTGGCGTACAGCAGCCACTCCGTGCGGGTGAAGTCGTCGAGGCGGGGCAGCAGCAGGGCCAGCACGTCGATGGCGCCGGCCATGGCCCGCTGCGGCCACGCATGGCCAGCCTGCGAACCGTGCGCCAGCAATTGCAGGCTGCCCACCATGCGCGCCAGCACATAGAAGCCGCCGGCGGCGGCCAGGGCCGGCAGCGGCTGCTGCAGGCTGGCCGCGCACAGCAGGCTGAAGGCGGCGACGATCCACAATTCCCCCAGCAGGGAGGCGCCCCACAGCGCGCTTTGCGCGGGCGGGGCGAACAGCGCCATCAACAGGCCGAACAGCACGGCCGGCACGGCCGCCAGCGCGCCGTAGCCCAGCAGCTTGCCCAGCAGGTAGGCGGCGCGCGGCATGGGCAGTGCCAGCAGCAGTTCCAGGCCCTTGTCCGCCCCTTCGCGGGCCATGCTGGTGATGACGAAGGCAAGCAGCAAAAAGACGCTGGTCAGGCGCAGGGTGGCGGCCAGCAGCGCCGCCTGCACGGCGCCGCTTTCCGTCAGTGCCAGCTGCTGCAGGAAGCCGGCCAGGGCCGCCGCGCCGCAGGCGGCCAGCACGAACAGCCACGGCAGCCGGCTGCGCAGCGCTTCGAGCAGGGTGTAACGGGCGATGGTGAGGGCGGGACGCAGCATCGGTATCGGCATCAGCGGGGCAGCCTTTGCGCCGCCACCATGCGGTTGAAGAGGATGTTGGGCGACAGCCAGACGACGAGGTCGTCGAATTCGCCGCCGGGCTGCTGGGCGCCGCTGGCGGGGCGGCTGATGAAGATGGCCGCGCCCGATGCATTGCTGCGCTCGTCAATATTGTTGCCGATGGGCGCAGCCTGGCGCTGGCCCTGCACGCTGGTGGCGCCGTAGCCGTTCTTGCCGTGCGACATGATCATGGCGGGGATGTCGTTCAGCGCCGTCGCCTGCAGCAGCGCGCCGCCATTGCGCGTGACGATGCTGATGTCGCGCGGCGTGCCCAGGCCGAACGGCTGTTCGCTGTCGCTGAAGGCGGGCGTGACGCTGTAGCGGAACAGGTTGTTCCAGCTGTCGGCCTGGCGCAGTCCCAGGGTGGCCCAGGGCAGGAAGCCGACCCGCTTGTCGCCGTTGCAGCGGGCGCCGCGCCGGTCTTCCAGGCCATTCATGGGCGAGATGGCGGGACAGGGCAGGTAGCCGTAGCGCAGCGCGTAACCCGTCAGCGCTTCCTTCGCCTCGTCCAGCGCCTGCTGCGTCTCGGCCACCTTGCGCTGCTCCAGCTGCACCGTCAGCGGCGTGACGAGGCCGCCTATCATCAGGCCGACGATGACCAGCACGATGGCGATCTCGATGAGGGAAAAGCCCCGCTGCCGGCGGCCAGGGAGGGGGCGGCGGTTCATGGCAGGTTGCGCGCGGCGCGCATGCGTTGGTACAGGGCAGGCAAGGTGATCCAGGCCAGCATGTCGTCGAAGGCGCCGCCGGGCGCGCCGTCACGGGCGGCGGGGCGGCTGATGAAGCGGCGGCTGGCGCGGTCGTTGTCCGCCTCATCGGCATTGCCGAGCGCCGTATTGCGCTGCGGCACGCCGCTGGCGGCCGTGCCATAGCCCTCCCTGCCTTGCGAGAACAGCACCACGGGCAGGCACTGGGCGCTGACGTCGCACTGGTCCTGGCCCGCCACGTAGGCCAGGCCGCCACGGCCGTCGCGCGTGAGGACGACGCGGTTGGCGACGGCGGAAAACGAGTTGACGGGGGCGCGCGCCATTTCCGGCGTGACGCTGTAGCGCAGCAGCTTGCCCCAGGCGTCGGCGCCCGCCACGCCCAGCGCCACCCACGGCAGGAAGCCGCTGCAATCGGCATCGCTGGCGCAGTCGGCGGGGCGTTCGCGGCCGTCGAGGGCGGAGGCGGCGGGGCGGGGCAGGCGGCCATGCGTGGCGGCAAAGCCCAGCAGGGCGTCGCGCGCCTGCGCCAGGGTGGCCAGGGTGCGCTGCTGGCGCGCGGCCTCGCCCGTGTTGCGGCCGAAGGCGCCGATCAGCAGGCTGGCCGCGCCCAGGCCCAGCACGGCCACCAGCAGGAGCAGGGCCGCGCCGCGCTGGCGCCGGCGGCGCAGGGGCAGAGGGAGGCTCATGGCTGCCCCTGCGGCGCTTCGGTGACGCTGCCGCTGGCCGGGTCGTAGCGCTGGCCCGGCTTGAGCAGGATCAATTGTCCGCTGGACAGACGCAGGCTCAGGGTGCCGCCCTGGCCCTGGCCTTGGTCGAGCTGGTTGTGCGGTTCCTGCTGGGGCGTGCCGTTCAGCCAGACGGTGGAGCGCCCGCTGCTGCGCTGCACGAGGCCATTCAATTCCACCGGCGGGGCGGGCGGCGGCGGTGGCGG
>NZ_RFSK01000045.1 GCF_009923995.1 Janthinobacterium sp.
TCGATCCAGGAAATCACGGGCATGGAAGGCGACATGATCACCATGCAGGAAATCTTCGGCTTCCGCCAGACGGGCGTGGGCGACGGCGGCACCGTGCTGGGCCACTTTTCCTCGACGGGCATTCGCCCCCGTTTCCTCGAACGCCTGCACACCTTCGGCATCACCGTGCCGGCGGGGCTGTTCGAGCCGACGCGGCAGGGACTGTGACATGGCGCAATTATTTCTCTTCGGTACCTTGGTCTTCGCCGCCGCCCTGCTGCTGTCCGCCGGCCTGTACCTGCTGTGGCGGGGCATGCGCAACCGCGCGCCGGGACGCCTGGCGCAGCGCGTGCGCAATGCCAGCGGCGACGCGGGCGGCGGCGCGGTCTTGTCGATCAGCAAGCGGCGCCTGCTGTCGCGCCAGCCCCTGCTGCAGCGGCTGCTGGCAAGGCTGCCGCCGGCGGCCGCCCTGGACCGCCTGCTGCTGCAGGCGGGCAGCACCCGGACCGTGGCGCAGGTGCTGGGCTGGTCGCTGCTGGCCGGCGTGGCCGGCCTGGCCGCCGCTGCCGTGCTGGGCCTGGCGCCGGGCCTGGGCGCGCTGGCGGTCGCCCTGCCCTGCTGGCGGCTGCTGCGCGCGCGCCAGCGCCGCCTGGCCCGCATCGAACAGCAATTGCCGGAAGCGCTGGACCTGATGGGCCGCTCGATGCGCGCCGGCCACGCCTTTCCCACGGCCCTGAAAATGGTCGGCGACGAACTGCGCGCGCCGCTGGGCAGCGAAATGCGCGCCGTCTTCGACGAAGTCAATTTCGGCGTGGCCATGGCCGATGCGCTGGGCAACCTGGCCAGCCGCGTGCCCAGCACCGACTTGCGCTACTTCGTCGTGGCCGTGCTGATCCAGCGCGAAACGGGCGGCAACCTGGCCGAATTGCTGGGGCGCATCAGCGCCATCATCCGCGACAGGCTGACCCTGCTGGGCGAAATCCGCACCTTGTCGGCCGAGGGCCGCATGTCGGCGTGGATTTTGTCGCTGATGCCCTTCGCCGTGGCGCTGATGATGCACCTGAGCAGCCCCGATTTCCTGCGCCTGCTGTACACGGACCCGGGCGGACGCAAGATGCTGACGACGGCCCTCGCCATGATGGGCCTGGGCATCCTGGTGATCCGCAAGGTCACGCGCATCCGCCTGTAACGGCATTTTTTTGGAAGGAAACACCATGACACTGCTGCACCTGCTGTTGCTGGCACTGACGTTCTGCGCCACCCTGGGCCTGATGCTGCTCGTGCTGCGCCCGTTCGGCCCGCCCGCCGTGCAGGCGCGCCTGCAGGCACAGGCCGGCATGGGCGCCGGCGCGCGGCGGGGCGGACGCTGGCTGGCGCGCCTGCTGCGCCTGGCCGTGCCGCTGGGCAAATGGTCGCTGCCCACGGAGAACTGGGAAGCGTCGCCCCTGCGCCAGCGCTTCCTGCACGCGGGCCTGCGCGCGCCCGCCGCGCCGCTGCTGTTCTTCGCCGCCAAGACGGTGCTGGCCGCCAGCTTGCCGGCCCTGCTGTTTTTCCTGCTGCTGCACGCCCGGCCCGGACTGGGCGGCAATGGCCTGCTGCTATGCCTCAGCATGGCCGCCGCCTGCGGCTATTACCTGCCCAACCTGCTGCTCGCGCGCCTGGCGCAGCGCCGCCAGCGCGACATCGTCGAGACCTTTCCCGACGCCCTGGACCTGATGACGGTGTGCGTGGAAGCGGGCCTGGGCATGGACGCGGCGCTGGCCCGGGTGGCCGCCGAGATCGCCCTGAAAAGCACCGTCGTCAGCGAGGAGCTGACCCTGGTCACGCTGGAATTGCGCGCCGGCAGCAACAAGGAAACGGCCCTGCGCAACCTGGCCATGCGCACGGGCGTGGAAGACGTCGACATCCTGGCCACCATGCTGATCCAGGCCGAGCGCTTCGGCACGGGCATCGGCGCCTCGCTGCGCGTGCTGTCGGAACAGCTGCGCACGCGCCGGCGCCAGGGCGCCGAGGAGCAGGCCGCGAAAATCTCGCTCAAGCTCCTGTTTCCATTGATCTTCTTTATCTTTCCCTCGCTGCTGGTGGTGCTCATGGGGCCGGCCATCCTGCAAATCTACCGCCAGCTGCTGCCGGCCATGGCCAATGCGAGCTGAGCCCCGCAGCGTACGGCGCCAGCGCGGCGTGGCGGCCGTCGAACTGGCCCTGCTGATGCCCGTCCTGCTGCTGATCTTCTTCGGCATCGCCGGCCTGGGCCGCGTGTATGTCGTGGACCTGGCGCTGGCCCATGCGGCCCGTGCCGGCATGCAATATGCCCTTGCCAGCAACACGCGCGACGTGGCCCTGATCGCCGCCGCCGCCCGGCGCGACGCCCTGCCCGACCTGCCCGGCATGCCCCTGCCCGCCGTGGCCATCGTGCAACGCTGCGCCGACGGCAGCCCGTACGGCGGCAGCGGCCCGTGCGCGGGCGCCGCCAGCGCGCCGTGGACCTACGTGGAAGTGCATGCCAGCTACCAGCTGGGGGCCGCCTTCGTGCCCCTGCTGCCCGTCTTTTCCCAGCCGCTGCGGCTGCGGCAAAGCGCCGTCGCGCGCCTGCAATGACGATGGCCATGCCTGCCCCCCGCCCCGTGCCGCACGGGCGCCAGCGCGGCGCCTTCGCCGTCGAATTTGGCCTCGTCCTGGGCCTGCTCCTGCTGCTGGCGCTGGCCATCGCCAACCTGGGCCTGGCCGCGTGGAACTACACCACCATCGCGCACGCGAGCCGCGAAGGAGCGCGCTATGGCAGCGTGCTGGGCAACAGCGAAGGACGTTACAGCCGCGAGCAGGCGCGCGCGCTGATCCGCGCCCGCGTGCAGGACCTGGCCGTCGGCCAACGCGTCGACGCCATCGACATCAGCTGGGAAGATGGCGAGAACGCGCCGGGCAAGGTCGTCACGGTGACGACACGCTACCGCTTCCAGCCCGTCACGCCCCTGTTCGGCAAGCGGGGCATCGCCCTGCACAGCTCGGCCAGCATGATGATTTCCAACTAGTTATCCTCTCCTTCAGGCTCCCCATGCGCTTGCTCCCACGCCCCTCCCCCTCCGCCCGCCCGCAACGGGGCAGCATCCCCGTCGCCACCGCCCTGCTGCTGCCCCTGCTGCTGGGTTTTGCCGGCCTGGCCGGCGACAGCGGCAACCTCTACCTGGCCAAGCGGCGCATGCAGACGGCGGCCGACGCGGGCGCCATCTCGGCCGCGCTGGAACTGCGGCGCCAGGCCGGCGTGGCCGACGTGGTTGCGGCCGGCAAGCGGGATGCGGCGCTGAACGGTTTCGCCGCCAGCGGCACGCGCGTGGACACGCCGCCCGTGTCCGGTCCCCATGCGGCGCGCCCCGGCTACGCGGAAGTGCGCCTGGCGCACGCCGTGCCCACGCACTTCATGGGTTTGTTCGGCATCAATACGGTGCAGGTGACGGCGCGCGCGGTGGCGGGCGCGCGGCCCGACGCCACCTGTTTTCTCGCCCTCAACAGCAAGAACGTGGCCGATGCGATGACGGTCACGGGGGCGGGGGAAATTGCCGGTGAGCACTGCTCCATCTTCGTCAACGGCAGCGTGCCCGACACCCTGTCGGCCAGCGGCGCCATGACCATCCGCGCCGACAGCATCGGCGTGCAATCGCCCGCCTACCGGCACGACGGCGGCAGCGCCTTTTTGCCCGCGCCGCAGGTGCGCCAGGCGGCGCGCCAGGACCCGCTGGCGGGCCTGCAGGCGCCCGCCGGCGGTGCCACGCAGGCAAACGGCACGCTGAATGGCGCGGGCACGCACGCGCTGAGCCCGGGCGTGTATCCCGGCGGCATCCATTTATCGGGCGGCATGACGGTCAATTTCCAGCCGGGCATCTATGTGCTCCAGGGCGGCTTCACGGTCGACGGTGCCGTCAACCTGAACGGCAGCGGCGTGGCGTTCTATACGCAGGGTCCCGTGACGATCACGGGCAGCGGCGTGCTCAAGCTGTCGGCGCCCGAGACGGGCGCCATGGCCGGCATCCTGTTCTATGGCGACCGCGCCAGGGTGACGGGCAAGAACGCCATCACGGGCGGCATCAGCGGCGAGCTGGCGGGCACGCTGTACTTCCCGTCCTCGGCCCTGGACCTGGTGGGCAGCGGCGGCCTGAAAGGGCAGCCCTACCTGATGCTGATCGCCGACACGCTGTCCTTTACGGGCGGCATGTTGACGGAGTTCAACAAACCCGTCTACAACGGCGCCTACCAGGGTACGCGCGTGGCCCTCGCCGAATAGGCCTCAGGCGCCAATCTTGTGCCGCGTGGCATACACGTACAGCTCCAGGCGGTTGCTCACGCCCAGCTTGTGATAAATCGAACTGAGGTGGTTGCGCAGGGTGTGCTCGGCGATGAAGGCGCGCTGCGCCAGGTCCTTGTTCAGGGCGCCGTTGCCATCGATGATCATGCCGACGATCTTGCGCTCCTTGGCCGTCAGGCTGGCGATGCGCGCCTCCTCGGGATTGCGCGGCGGCGGCGTCTTGGGCGCGAGCAATTCGCCCAGCAGCGAGCCGAGCAGGGTCTGCTCCAGCCACAGTTCGCCCTGGTGCACCTTGCGGATCACCTGCAGCAGCAGTTCGGCCGGCGCTTCCTTGCCCAGGGCCCCGCGCGCTCCCGCCCGCACGGCCTTGCCCAGCAATTCCTGGCTGCGCGTGCCGCTCAGCACCAGCGCCCGCGCGCCGCCGTCTGCCAGCAGGCGCGGCAGGATATCCGTCGAGCAGGAACCGCCCAGGTCCAGGTCCAGCACGATCACGTGCGGACGCGTGGCCGCCGCCATGGCCAGCGCCGCGTCGGCGTCGCCCGCCGAGCCCACCAGGCACATTTCCGGCGCGCCCTCGATGAGCTTTTCCAGTCCCCACAACATGGTCCTGTGGTCGTCGACCAGCATCACGCGGATGGCGGGCGCGGCGCCCGTCGGCGCGCCGTGGTGCAGGCTCACAGGGGAATCGCAATCTGCAGCGAGGTGCCGCCGTCGCCGGGACGCTTGACCAGCAGGCGCCCGCCCAGCGCGCTGGTGCGCGTGGCGATCGAAGAGGGCGTAAACGGCACGGCGGGCGCGCCGTCGCCCTCGTTTTCGATGAGGATCTGCAGCCAGCCCTGCTCGCAATCGAGTTCGATCGCGCCATGGCGGGCGCGCGTATGCTTGCGGATATTGCTGATGCCCTCGCTGACGATCTGGAACACCTCGGCCGCCAGGCGGTCGCTCACCTCGATGGCGGGCGAGACGCGCAGGGCGATGTCGATGCCATAGAACTGGCGCACCTGCTCCGCCTGGCGCCGCAGGGCCAGCAGCAGTTCCGGCTCCTTGCGCGACTGGCCGCTGTTCAGGCTGCTCACGAAATGGCGCATGTCGCCCACCACCTCGGTGGCCATCGCCAGCAGCTTGTCGAGGTCATCGACGAGGGGATTGTCGGGCGCGGCCGCCTGGCGCACGGCGCTGATGCCGTGGCGCAAGCCGATATACGGCTGCAGGGTACTGTCATGCAAGTCACAGGCAATTTTCTGCCGTTCGCGCTGGCCCGCTTCCGACGCCAGGCGGTCGAGCAGCTCGATGTTTTCCATCATGGGAAACACTTGCGCCACGATATGCTTGAGAAACAAGGCATCGTCCTTGCTGAAACCGTGCCGTGACGACATCAGGTACACGCGGCCCTGGCCTTTGCGCAGGCGCAAGGAAGCGCTGATGAAGGCGCGCGCCTCGAGCAGCTCGACCAGGCGCGCGCCCGCGTCGCCGCCGAAGCGCCGCCACTTGCGGCAGCCGCGGGCCAGCACGCGCGTGCCGCCCAGCCAGGGCCAGCACCGCGCGCTCCCATGCAGCACGCTGTGGTCGGGCGCGAAGGCGAGCAGGGCCGGCATGGCGCTGGCGCTCAGGCGCACGGGAGCGATCGCCGTGCCGGCATTGGCCGCCGTGGCCGTGCGCAGCAGCCATTTGTCGGAATCGCCATCCTGCAGCACGAGGATGCAGCTGCTGGCGCGGAAGAAGACGCGGCTCTTTTCCATCACCGACGACAGCGAATGGTTGACGCCGAAGCGGGGATTGGACAGGCGGCTGACGTCGCGCAGCAGGGCCAGGCGGCGCTTCTGCTGCAAGCCCATGCCGCCCCAGTAGGCGATCAGGTGCCCCAGCGCCAGCAGGAAGCTGGTGCACCACAGCGTGTGCCAGCGCTGCTCGGGCGTCTCGGCCAGCGCCGCCACCAGCAGCAGGGCGGCGGCCGACAGCAGGGTCACGCGCGCGCCTTCGCGAAAGCCGCACTGGAACGAGGCGGCCAGGATGGCGAAGAAGAACAGCAGGAAGACATAGCCGTTGCTGCTGCCGCTGTAATACACGATCAGGCCGAACCAGCCCACGTCATACCAGTAGACGGCCTTGCCGGGCATGCTCGACAGGCGGATCAGCATCAGGGCGAACAGGGCGGCGCTGTGCAGCGCATACGCGCCGCAGACCACCGTGGCCAGGCCGCTCAGGCGCGCATCGCCGCCCGGATTGACGACGCAGATGACGACGGCAAACACGGCCAGCAGCAAACGGATACCGCACACCATGGCAGCGTCGGCGGTATCGCTCGTCAACTGCACGCTGAATGCGTTCTCGTCCTTCACCATACCTCCAGGCTGTGGAATTACGTCGGGGCCGGCGAAGGATGACACGCATCACCGTTCACCATTTAATAAAATTGCCTTCTTTGCAAGTCGCGAGTGTACGCAGGGAACTAGTGTTTGTCTACAGGAAAATACGCACTCCTTTACCCAGGAAAAAAAACCGCCCCAGGGCGGGCGGATGTCTGTGGATAACTTTGTGGACAAAGCAAAATTAACTCCGGGAATAATGTGGATAGAAAATTTTGATCGCCGTCAAGGGGGCACGCAATAAAATTAAATCATTTAAAATCAATGACTTAAAAATAGTGTCCAAGAAGGTGAAAAATCACGGGACTTTCCGCCCTTCTGTGCATAACTGAGCCATACATGCATTTTTTACACAAGAATAGACACAATCTGCATGGCGAAAATCCATGTCTTTCTTGCCACGCGGGGGCAAAATCCCTGTTTGCGGGGCCAGGGCATGGCGGACCCGCTAGCGGCGGGTAAAAATTGTTTAAATATCATGCACTGCAACATGCACCTCAGGTGAAACCTGAACATCGGCGCTAAGTCCCGGTTAACAAAATACTTTTCAATTTTATCCACAGAATCTGTTGATAACTTTGTGGACAATGAACTTATAAGCCTGCCGGGCAACAGAACAACCTTGCCCATCGCGGCAAACCCACGCCTGTGATGCATTTTTTATTTCTTAATAATCAAATACTTGCATGCATTCCCCGGGCATGGCTTTTTGACTGCCTGTTATTTCCGCAGTAAAAAAAATTGTGCATAAGTCGGTATTGCCCCGCAAGCGACAGGCATGAAAAAAGGCAGGCTTCCTGTGGAAAACCTGCCTTGGCTGGCTGCCGGGCGCCGCGCGCCGTGGCGGCGCGCCCGCTTATTGGCCGCTGCGCATGGCGCGGCTCATGGTGTGCACGGCCTCCACCATGGCCGCCACCGATTCGGGCGGCGTGAACTGGGAAATGCCGTGGCCCAGGTTGAAAACGTGGCCCGTGCCGGCAGACGGTGCGCCGAAGGCGTTGAGCACTTTCGCCACTTCAGCGCGGATCTGCTCGGGGCTGGCGAACAGGATGGCGGGGTCGAGGTTGCCCTGCAAGCCCACTTTATGGCCCACCAGCTGGCGCGCGCGCGTGAGGTTGACGGTCCAGTCCAGGCCGACGGCATCGGCGCCGATGTCGGCGATCTGCTCGATCCACTGGCCGCCGCCCTTGGTGAAGACGATGGCGGGGATCTTGACGCCGTCCTTGTCGCGCTTGAGCTGTGCCACCACTTGCTGCATGTAGGCCAGCGAGAATTCCTGGTAGGCACCATCGGCCAGCGCACCGCCCCACGAGTCGAAGATCATCACGGCTTGCGCGCCGGCATCGATCTGCGCATTCAGGTACTGCGCCACGGACGTGGCGTTGATGGCCAGGATGTGGTGCATCAGGTCCGGGCGGTTGTACAGCATCTTCTTGATGGTGTGGAACTCTTTCGAGCCGCCGCCTTCCACCATGTAGCAGGCCAGGGTCCACGGGCTGCCGGAAAAGCCGATCAGCGGCACGCGGCCGTTGAGTTCCGTGCGGATCTGCGTGACGGCCTTGAAAACGTAGTCGAGCGAATCGAGGTCCGGCACCTGCAGCGCCTTGACATCCTGCTCCGTACGCAGCGGACGCTCGAACTTCGGTCCTTCGCCATCGGCGAAATACAGGCCCAGGCCCATGGCGTCGGGCACCGTCAGGATGTCGGAAAACAGGATGGCCGCGTCCAGCGGGAAGCGCTCCAGGGGCTGCAAGGTCACTTCCGTGGCGTAATCGGGATTCTTCGCCAGGCCCAGGAAGGAGCCGGCCCGCTCGCGCGTGGCGCGGTATTCGGGCAGGTAGCGGCCGGCCTGGCGCATCAGCCAGACGGGAGTATGCTCGGTCGGCTGGCGCAGCAGGGCGCGCAGGAAAGTATCGTTCTGGAGCGGAGCAAATTGTGGCATGGAAGGCAATCAATAGCTTGGAGAAGCGGTATTATCGCATCCAATCGCCGCCATTTCATTGATTCCGGTGCGGCTTTGCAGCATTTGCCGTGCACGCCATGGCTTTCACTGCGCCTGCCCTTCCATTATGATGATGCACGCTGCCACGCGCCCTGACCCTGCCTGGCGGCCCTTGATCCCCCCACTACACGGAGCCCGCATGACATCGACCGCATCCAGCCCATCCGCCCTGAGCGCCCCCTACGGCACCTGGCCCTCGCCGATCAGCGCCGCCGTCGTCGCCGCGGGCGCCTCGCCGCTGACGCAGCTGGCCCTGGGCGGCACCGATGGCGGCGACGTGTACTGGCTGGCAGGCCGCGCCAGCGAGGCGGGCCGCAATACCCTGCTGCGCCAGCGCGGCGCGCGCGTCGATGAACTCACGCCGGCGCCCTTCAATGTGCGCACCCGCGTGCATGAATACGGCGGCGGCGCCTACGCCGTCGACGGCGACGACGTGATCTTTTCGCATTTCGCCGACAACCGCCTGTACCGCGTGACGGCAGACGCCGCGCCGGTCCCCTTCACCGCGGGCGGCAACACGCGCCATGCGGACTTCGTCGTCGATGCGGCCCGTGCCCGCCTGGTCGCCGTGCGCGAACAACATCCGCAAGAGGGCCATGCGCATCCGGAAAACAGCCTGGCGGCCGTCGGCTTCGACGGGCGCGAAACGGTGCTGGCGCGCGGCCACGACTTTTATGCGGCGCCGCGTTTGTCGCCGGACGGCAGCCAGCTGGCCTGGATCAGCTGGGACCACCCGCGCCTGCCGTGGCAGGGCACGGAACTGTGGCTGGCCGACGTGCACCCGGACGGCAGCCTCGGTTCGCCGCGCCTGATCGCCGGCGGCGCGCGCGAGTCCATCTGCCAGCCGGAATGGTCGCCGAACGGCTTGCTGCACTTCGTTTCCGACAGCAGCGGCTGGTGGAATCTGTACCGCCTGCACGGCGGCGACATCGAGGCGCTGTGCCCGATGGAAGCGGAATTTGCCACGCCGCACTGGACCTTCGGCGGCAGCATGTACGGTTTCCTGTCCGACGACGAGCTCGTCTGTACCTACATCCAGGCCGGCGTCAGCTACCTGGCCCGGCTGAACGTGGCGGCGGCCAAGCTGGAGCCGATACCCCACCCCTACCAGGAAATCCGCGAACTGCGCGTGGGACCCGGCTTCGTCGCCTTGCTGGGCGGCAGCCCCACCATCGCGCTGGAACTGGCGCGCATCGATCTATCGAACCACGAGCTGGAAGTGCTGGCGCAGTCGATCACGCAATTGCCCGCGCTCGCCTACCTGTCCGTGCCCCGCAGCTTGAGCTTTCCTAGCAGCAATGGCCGCACGGCCCACGCCTTCTTTTATCCGCCGAAAAACGATGACGTGCAGGCGCCGGCCGGCACCTTGCCGCCCGTCATCGTCATCAGCCACGGCGGGCCCACCAGCATGGCCAGCAACACCTTGAAACTGGCTACGCAGTACTGGACCAGCCGCGGCATCGGCGTGCTCGACGTCAACTACGGCGGCAGCAGCGGCTTCGGCCGCGAATACCGCGATGCCTTGCGCGGGCAATGGGGCATCGTCGACGTGGAAGACTGCATCGCCGGCGCGCGCTACCTGGCGGCCAACGGCCTGGCCGACCCCGAGCGCCTGATCGTGCGCGGCGGCAGCGCGGGCGGCCTGACGACCCTGTGCGCCCTGACCTTCCACGACGTCTTCAAGGCGGGCGCCAGCTACTATGGCGTGTCCGACCTGCAAGGCCTGGACAACGATTCGCACAAGTTCGAATCGCGCTACACGGACTACCTGATCGCTTCGCAGCCCGAGGCCGAGGCGCTGTACCGCGAGCGCTCGCCCATCCACCACACGGACAGGCTGTCGCGCCCGATGATCTTCTTCCAGGGCCTCGACGACAAGGTGGTGCCGCCGCAGCAGTCGCAGCTGATGGTCGACGCCCTGCAGGCGCGCGGCGTGCCCGTCGCCTACGTGCCCCTGGAAGGCGAGGGCCACGGCTTCCGCAAGGCGGAAAACATCGCGCGCACGCTGGAAGCGGAACTGTATTTCTACCAGCGCGTGTTCGGCCTGCCCGTGGCGGCCGGCGAGCCGCCCGTGCATATCGCCAACCTGCCTGCATGACGGAAGCGCACGCAGACCAGCACCTGCTGGACGAATTCGCCGCGCTGGAGCGGCACGAGCAGATGATCCTGGCCCTGCTGGCGATCACGGGCGAGCCGGTGGGCAAGCATGCCGTGTACGAGCACTTGCAGCGGGCAAATGTCGTCGAGCCGGACGGCACGCCGTTCAGCCTGCTGACGGTGACGCACATGCTGCAGCGCCTGACGCGGCTGGCACTGGCGTCGGAGATCGTCGGGCGCGGCTTTGCCTGCGAGGCGAAGCTGCGCTGGCCCGCCATGCGCGCCGCCATCGAGCACCTGGTGTTCCGCGACCTGTGCCAGGCGATCGAACTGATCAATCCCGTGCGGCGCAACTGGGATGGCTATGTGGAGCTGCGCAGCTACCGGCAGGGCGTGGCGCGCCTGCGCATCGCCCTCTTGCGCAACGACGAGGTGCGCCACGTGGCCGCCATCCTGGCTGCCTGCATGGCCTGCTATGAAGCGCAGCAGCTGCATCCGCTGATCGAGATTTTCGGCCGCCCGTTCGAGCCGGAAATGTTGTCCTTCGTCATGCCCCAACTGCAGGATGACATCCTCGCCGTGCTGCTGGGCAACGCCCCCCGCGAGCCGGGCACGGCGCACGCCATCCGCGCCTATGCGCGCGCCCACCATGCGCGCCAGGCGGCGGCCGGCGACCACATCGGCGGGGCCCTGCCGCTGGCCCTGGCCGAGGACGCCCTGCTGTGCGGCGAACTCGACACGGCCGCCCGCTACCTGGCGGGCCAGCAGGGGCCGCAGGTGCTGTTTATCGACAGCAGCATCGCCCTGTTGCGCGGCGAACATGCGCACGCCGTGGCGGGCTTCGAGACGGCCCTGAAGGGGCTGCGCAAGGAGGCAGGCAAGCGCAAGCTGTGCTTCACGGGCATCGGCGGCCATTTGTACGTGCTGGCCTTGCTGCGCAGCAATGACGCCAAGCTGCTGAAAAGCGCGGAAACCTACCTCGATATCGCCCTGCACGCGCAGCCGAACCACGACAGCCTCGTCTACCAGCAGCTCAATACCCTGCGCCTGGTGCGCGCCGGCGTGCTGCAGGCGGACGCCATCCCCACGCGCAACTGGGAAACGGCGCTGCAGGCGCAACTGTTCCAGGCCCTGCTGTACTACTGGCTGGCCCTGCCGCAATTGAGCGAACGCAAGCCGCAGCTGCACGCGCTGGTGCAACAGGCGGACGCGGCCGGCTACGAGCTGATCGCGGCGCAGGCGGCCGGCTTGCTGGGCCTCATGGGCGAGCCGCAGCAGGAACGCTACGCCACCTCGAAGCGGGCGCAGCATGGCTTGACGGACATGGCGCCGTGGTTCGAGCGCCAGGAAGCGTGGCAGCGCCAGCTGAGCGCCCTCATCAACCTGCAGCAGAATGCGCCCGCCGAGGCCGCCGGCGGCGTCTCGCGCCTCGTGTGGCTGGTGGCGTTCGACCCGCGCTTCGGCCTGACGGCCGTGGAAGTACGCGAGCAGAAGCGCGATGCGCGCGGCGGCTGGAGCAAGGGCCGCGCCATGGGCCTGAAACGCCTGGCCGAGGAGGCGGGCGACATCGATTTCCTCACGCCGCAGGACGCGCGCGCGGCCGGCAGCATCGCGCCATTCAAACAATACTATTCGTCGGCGCCCCGCTATGAAGTGGAGCTGGACAAGGCCGCCGTGCTGCTCGTCGGCCACCCGCTCGTCTTCTGGCTCGACCACCCCGACACGCGCGTGGAACTGATCGCCGGCGCGCCCGAGCTCCTCATCAAGTCGCACGAGGGGCAGCTGTGGCTGGGCATGCAGCCGCCCCTGCCCGACAACGGCAGCAGTGTCGTGGTGCAGCGCGAGACGCCGACGCGCCTGCGCGTGGTGCACATCCTCGACGAACACCGGCGCATCGGCGCCATCGTGGGCCTGGGCCTGTCCGTGCCCCTGCACGCGGAAAAACAGGTGCTGCAGGCCATCGGCGCCATCTCGTCCATGGTCACCGTGCAGTCGGACATCGGCGGCGGCGCGGGCGACGCGGAAGCCATCACGGCCGACCACCGCCTGCACGTGCACCTGCTGCCATATCAGCAGGGCCTCAAGATGCAGATTCTCGTGCGTCCGCTGCGCGACAACGGCGCCTATTACGCACCGGGCAGCGGCGCCGAAAGCGTGTTTGCCGACGTGGCGGGCCGGGCCGTGCAGGCGCGGCGCGACCTGAACGGGGAACGCGAAGCGCAGCGCCAGCTCATCGGCCGCTGCCTGGTGCTGGAAGAGGCGGAAGAAGAGCACGGCGAGTGGCTGCTGGGCCAGCCTGCGCTGGGCCTGCAGCTGCTGGTGGAACTGCAGGCGCTGGACCCCGCCGGCATGGTCCTGGCCTGGCCCGAGGGCGAAACCATGCGCGTGTCGAAACGCATCGACAGCGGCCAGATGCGCCTGAATATCAAGAGCGAGAAGGACTGGTTTGCCGCCAGCGGCGAAGTGCAGATCGACGAAGACAAGGTGATGGATTTGCGCGCCCTGCTCGACTTGATGCAGAACAATAAAAGCCGCTTCGTGGCCCTGGGCGACAACCAGTTCCTCGCCCTCAGCGACGAATTGCACCGCCGCCTGTCCGAGCTGGCCGCGTATGGCGAAGCGCATGCCGATGGCGTGCACATCCACCCGCTGGCCGCCTTCGCGCTGGAAGAGCTGGCCAACGATGCGGGCGGCGTCAAGGCCGATAAACTGTGGCGCGAACACTTGCTGCGCCTGCGCGCCCTCGACGACTATCAGCCGCAGCTGCCCAGCACCCTGCAGGCGGACTTGCGCGACTACCAGCTGGCCGGCTACGAGTGGCTGGCGCGCCTGGCGCACTGGGGCGTGGGCGCCTGCCTGGCCGACGACATGGGCCTGGGTAAAACCTTGCAGGCGCTGGCGCTGATCCTCGCGCGCGCGCCCAACGGTCCCACCCTCGTCGTCGCGCCCACCTCCGTGTGCCTGAACTGGATCAGCGAGGCCAAGCGCTTCGCGCCCACCCTGAACGTGAAACTGTTCGGCAGCGGCGACCGCGCCGACATGCTGGAAACATTGCAGCCCTTCGACCTGGTGGTGGCCAGCTATGGCTTGCTGCAGCAGGAAGCCCAGCTGTTCGCGGACGTGCGCTGGCATACGATCGTGCTCGACGAAGCGCAGGCCATCAAGAACGGCGCCACCAAGCGCTCGCAAGCCGTGATGGCGCTGCAGGGCGACTTCCGCATGGTGGCCAGTGGCACGCCGCTGGAAAACCACCTGGGCGAATTGTGGAATCTGTTCCGCTTTATTAATCCCGGTTTGCTGGGCACCCTCGACCAGTTTAATTTGCGCTTTGCCGGGCCCATTGAGAAAGATCAGGACAAGCGGGCGGCAGCCGGCGCGCGGCTGCGCCTGCGCCGTTTGATCGCCCCGTTCATCCTGCGCCGCACGAAGACGCAAGTGCTATCGGAGTTGCCATCGCGCACGGAAATCGTGCTGGAAGTGGAACTGTCGCCGCAGGAAACGGCGCTGTACGAATCCCTGCGCCGCGAAGCGCTGGAAAAGCTGGCCATGGTGGAAGGGCCGGCGTCGAAAAAGGCCATCCAGATCCTGGCGGAAATCATGAAGCTGCGCCGCGCCTGCTGCAATCCGCAGCTGGTGGCGCCGGAACTGGGCCTGGCCAGCAGCAAGCTGGCGGCCTTCGCGCAGTTGCTGTCGGGCTTGCTGGAAAACCGCCACAAGGTGCTCGTCTTCAGCCAGTTCGTCGACCATCTGAGCCTCATCCGCCAGCACCTGGAGCAGCATGGCGTGAGTTACCAGTATCTCGATGGCAGCACGCCCATGCAGGAGCGCAAGCGCCGCGTGGACGCCTTCCAGGCGGGCGAAGGCGACGTCTTCCTGATCAGCCTGAAAGCGGGCGGCATGGGCATCAATCTGACGGCGGCCGACTACGTGATCCACATGGACCCGTGGTGGAATCCCGCCGTGGAAGACCAGGCCTCCGACCGTGCCCACCGCATGGGACAGTTGCGTCCCGTCACCATCTATCGCCTGGTGGCCAGGCACACGATCGAGGAAGGCATCGTCGAGTTGCACCAGCACAAGCGCGACCTGGCCGACAGCCTGTTGGAAGGCAGCGACGCGGCCGCGCGCATGTCGGCGGGCGACATGCTGGGCATGCTGCAGGAGGGCTTGAAGCAATGAGATCGAAAAAATAAGCGGCACCGCCGCGTTCCGTGCGATCATCCTTTTTCCCTGTCTTGATGCCTTGCCATGACCGATTACATCGCCACCAGCGCGGGCCAGCGCGCCACCTTCTTGTGCGGCAAATCCTGGACCGCCTATGTCAGCACCTTCCTCATTGCCGTGCTGCTGTTCTTTGCCGCCCTGCCGCTGGCCTTCAAGTACAACACGCGGGCCGCCTTCGTCGTGCTGGTCGGCTCGGCCCTCATCGTCGGCTACCGCCTGCTGACGACGCGCAGCTACCAGCTGTACTACGACGAGGCGGGCGTGTGGCTGGCCTCCGGCATCTTGCCGTGGAAAAAGAAACTCACGGGTGTCAAATGGCGCGACATGGATGAAGCCGTCTACGAGACCAACTTCTGGAGCTGGCTGTTCCAGTCCTATACGGTGCGCGTCAGCCAGCGCTACACGCAGGACATCGAAATCCATGCCACCGGCATGGCGCGCGGCAAGGATGCCGTGGCGGCCCTGAATGCGCGGCACCAGGAGCTGCTGCACGGCAGCGCCATCGTCGTCTAGGCCCCCGCGGCTGGCAGCGCGAGCGCAAAAATCTGCGCAACGGCGGCAATTAGTGCTAATCTTTGGGCCGCCCTGGCAAGCAAAGCCAACCTTTCAATAGTTGTTTGTTGCCTATATTGTCAGTTTATTCTTTCCTGATAATGACAAACAGCCAAATATTCAAGAGATGAACGATGCTGATAAAAAATAAAGTTGCGCTCGCCGCATTGATGATGGCCTTCACGCTGGCACCGGCCAGCGCCGCCAAGAAAACGCACGGCAAGGCCAGCACCAGCAGCAGCAAGAAAAAAACCGTCGCCAAGAAAGCCGCCGTCGCCGGCGCCGCCACGGCAGCCACCGCCGCCGTCGCAGCCAACGAGACCAGCAGCGACCGTGCCATGAATAATCTGGGCAGCCAGTTCCTCACCGCCCTGTGGCGCCAGGACCCGGAAAGCGCGATTGCCGCCGGCAAGTACGACGGCGCCGCCAACCTGACCATTCCGGACGCCGCCAGCCGCCAGAAACAGCTGGCCTTCATCGAGGAGTGGCTGGGCAAGTTCGACAAGCTGAATGCGAGCAAAATGTCGGACAAGCAACGCACCGACCTGGCCTTGCTGACGAACAAACTGCAATCGGACCGCTGGTATTTGACCACCTTCCGCGAATTCGAGTGGAATCCCGCCCAGTACAACGTGGCCGGCACCATCGACTTCATCCTCAATACGGAATACGCGTCGCAGCCGCAGCGCCTGCGCACCTTGCTCAAGCGCATCGCCAGCGTGCCGCAATACTATGTCGCCGCGCGCGCCAGCATCGTCAATCCCACGCGCGAACACACGCAACTGGCCATCGCCCAGAGCGCCGGCGTGCTCAGCGTGCTCGATGACCTGAACAAGACGGCACAGGGCTCCATCCTGACGCCGACGGAAAAACAGCTGTACAACGCCCGCATCACGGCCGCCCGCACGGCCGTGCAAGGCTATGCGGCCTGGCTGACGGAGCAGGATGCCGCGCTGGCGCAGAATGGCAACGCGCGCTCCTTCCGCATCGGCAAGGACCTGTACGAGCAGAAATTTGCCTACGATATCCAGGCCAGCGTGAGCGCCGAGCAGATGTACCAGAAGGCCCTGGCCGCCCGCGAGAAGCTGCTCGAGCACATGGACAGCCTGTCCGACGAACTGTGGGTGAAAACCATGGGCGCCACGGCCAAGCCGGCGGACCGCACGGCGAAGATCGGCATGGTGATCGACAAGCTGTCGAGCAACCACGTGGCCGCCGCCGATTTCGTGCCGGAGATCCGCCGCCAGATCCCGGAATTGCAGGAATGGGTGACCAGCCACAACCTGCTGACCATGGACCCGAAAAAGCCCCTCGTCGTGCGTGAAACGCCCGCCTACCAGCGCGGCGTGGCCGGCGCCAGCATCGAGGCGCCCGGCCCCTACCGTCCGCAGGACCGCACGTATTACAACGTGACGCCGCTCGACGGTGAAACGCCGGAGCAGGCGGAAAGCAGCTTGCGCGAATACAACCACTGGATCTTGCAGATCCTCAACATCCACGAAGCCATCCCAGGCCACTACACGCAGCTCGTGTACGCCAACAAGTCGCCGTCGCTGATCAAGTCCATCTTCGGCAATGGCGCCATGATCGAGGGCTGGGCCGTGTATGGCGAGCGCATGATGCTCGAATCGGGCTACGGCAACAATGCGCCGGAAATGTGGCTGATGTACTCGAAGTGGAACTTGCGCAGCGTCACCAATACGATTCTCGACTACAGCGTACACGTGCTGGGCATGACGGAAGCACAGGCGCTGGACCTGCTGACGCGCCAGGCCTTCCAGACCAAGCGTGAAGCGACGGAAAAATGGCGCCGCGTGCAGCTGAGCTCGGTGCAACTGACCAGCTATTTCAGCGGCTACAGCGAAATCATGGACTTGCGCGAACAGCGCAAGCAAGCCCTGGGCAACAAGTTCGTGCTGAAGGATTTCCATGAGCAATTCCTCAGCTACGGCAGCGCGCCCGTGAAAGTCATCAAGGAATTGATGAATTAAGGGCACGCATCCTCCGCTTGCAAAGGGCGCCGCGGCGCCCTTTTTTTGGCTTTTCCGCCCCCGTTTGCGCCGCCGCAAAGCGCTCCGCCGGCCATGTCCTACGCTGACATGAAGGCAGGCGCCACCGCTCTCCTCACTGGCAATTGCCGATTTTTCTGCTAGGGTGGTAGTCAGGAGCGTCCATGCATATGCCCGTCCAGTTCGACACCCTCGATTACGCCAAACGCCTCGCCTCGGCAGGCGTACCCACGCCGCAGGCCGAAGCCCATGCGGCCGCCCTGGGCGACGTGCTGGGCTCGGCCGTCGTCGTGCACGGCGAACTGGCGGCGCTGGAGCGCAATCTGCTGGGGGAAATCAAGCTGGTGGCACAGCAGCTCGATACTAGGACGCATGCCCTGGATCTGAAAATAGATGCACTGGAGCTCAAACTTGACACCCGGATCGATGCGCTGGAGTTGAAGCTCGACACGAAGATCGATGCACTGGAACAGAAATTCGACACCCGGATTGATCTGCTGGAGCAGAAGTTCGACGCCAGGATCGATACCCTGGACCAGAAATTCGACGCCCGCCTGGAACGCCTGGACTTGCGCCAGGGTGCCGACATGAAACACGTCTACTGGATGATGAGCACCCTGATCCTGCTGAACCTGGGCATCCTCAGCAGACTGATGCTGCAGTAAGCGCTCACCAACATGGCCCGCCATAAAAAAAGCCGCTGCGCCCGGGGAAGGACAGCTGCTTTTTCCTGCGTGCCGGCTTGCCGGCTAGGACGCCTCTTCCGGCGCCTGTGTCGCCCTGACGAAGACGGGCGCCACCAGCAAGCCCAGTTCGAACAGCAGCCACATGGGGACGGCCAGCGAAAACTGGCTGACCACGTCGGGCGGCGTGACGATGGCGGCGATCACGAAGGCGCCGACGATGACATAGGGGCGCACTTCCTTGAGCTTGGCGACGGAAACGAGGCCCATGCGCACGAGGATCACCACCACCACGGGCACTTCGAAGGTGGCGCCAAAGGCCAGGCACATCGACATGACGAAATCGAGGTAGTTTTCGATATCGGGCGTGACGGCGATCGAGGAGGGCGCGAAATTGCTAATGAAGTGAAATACACGGCCAAAGACAAAGAAATAGCAGAAGGCCACGCCAGCCATGAACAGCAGCGACGAGGAGATGACGAGCGGCGCGATCAGGCGCTTTTCATGCGTGTACAGGCCGGGCGCGATAAACGCCCACATCTGGTACAGCACCCATGGCAGCGAGACGATAAAGCCCAGCAGCAAAGTCACCTTCATGGGGATCAGGAACGGCGACACCACGCCCGTGGCGATCAGCTTCGAGCCGACGGGCAGCGAAGCGAGCATGGGCGCGGCGATGAAATCGTAGATGTGCGAGGCGCCCGGCCAGTAAAACAGGACGCCGCAGACGATGGCGAAGCCGATCGAAGCCTTGACCAGGCGGTTGCGCAGCTCGACCAGATGCGAGATAAAGGTTTCTTCCACCGGGGATTTGCTACTCATGAGTAAAAGGAGGAGGAACTGGCACGCGGACGGAAGCGCGCCACGCGGGCCGCCGCCGACTGCACGTGCAGCTTGCCGCCGTGGCGCTGCTTGTACCAGCCGGGGATGGCGGAATTGCGCACCAGCTTCTTGCGGCGGAATTCGCGTGCCTTGCGGGCCAGGTCATCGTTGGTGGCGCGCAGCATGGCTTCATGGGCGTCGTGTTGCCCATCGTCATATGTACTTGCATCGCCGCGCCAGGCGCTTTCCACCTCGGCCAGATTGCCGGAAATCGAGTTTTCCACGCCATGCATGGATTTCTCCACGCTTTGCTTGACGGAATGGGCCGCATCCTGCACTTCCTTCTGCAGGTTTTTCAGCTCTTCCAGCTCGATTTCGCGCGTGACTTCGGATTTCACCTGGTTCAGGTAGCGTTGCGCGCGGCCATACAGGGTGCCGGCCATGCGCGCCACTCTCGGCAGCTTTTCAGGACCGATGACTATCAGTGCGACCACGCCGATGATGGCGATTTTAGAGAGACCGAGATCGATCATAAGCGGACAAGGGCTGTTACCGGACGAGGCAAGCGCCCCGCCACGCTATCAGAACTTGTTTTTCTCTTTCGTCTCGACGTCGATGGTGCTTTTGTCGGCCACTTGCGATGGCGCAGCAGGAGGGGTATTGGCTGCCGGGGCATCCTCGTCGCCCTTGACGCCATCCTTGAAGCCTTTGACGGCCTTGCCGATATCACCGCCGATATTGCCCAGTTTCTTGGTGCCGAAGACCAGCATCACAATGACCAGAACGATCAGCCAGTGCCAAATACTCAATGAACCCATCACATTCTCCTTGCGGGCCGGTGCCCGAATAGCGTCAACCAATGCGGGTAGTATACACGCGAACCCCGCACACGGCGAAATCAGTGCTGACCGCGCCAGGGACGGGGACCGCCGTACACGTGCAGGTGCAGGTGATACACCTCTTGCCCTCCGTTCGGGCCGCTGTTGATCATGGTCTTGAAACCGCCCGACGGCACGCCGTCGGCGTCATAGCTGACGGCGCAGCCGAACTCGGCGGCGAGCTTCGGCGCCAGGCGCAGCAGCTTGCCCAGCACCTCCGTATGGCTGTCGTCGCAGTCGGACAGGCTGGCCACGTGGCGCTTCGGGATCAGCAGCAGGTGCACGGGTGCGGCCGGGTTGATGTCCTTGAAGGCCAGCAAGTCCTCGTCCTCGTAGACGATAGTCGAAGGAATTTTCTTAGCAGCAATCTTGCAAAAAATACAGTTATCCACGTACGCTCCAGTCAGTCAGTGTTTGTCCGCTTCGCCCGCATCACGCAATTCATCCTTGCGCGCCGCCTTTTCTTCCAGTCCGGACAGGCCTTCGCGGCGCGCCAGCTCGTCGAGCACCTGCTGCGGCGTCAGGTCGAACTGCGCCAGCATCACGAGGGAATGGAACCACAGGTCGGCGCACTCGTACAGCACTTTGGACGGGTCGTTGTCGCGCCGCGCATCCTTGGCCGCCATCACGGTTTCCGTCGCCTCTTCGCCGATTTTTTTCAAGATGGCATCGTCACCCTTGGCAAACAGGCGCGCCACGTAGGAAGTGGCCGGATCGCCGCCATTGGCCAGCTTGCGCGATTCGATCACGGCGGCCAGGCGCTTTAAAGTTTCACTCATTTCTTGGTTTCCGCGTAAATCGTGTCAGGATCTTTCAGCACGGGGTCGGTGACTTGCCATTCGCCCGTTTTCTCGTCGCCTTCGAACTTCTGGAAGAAGCACGAGTGGCGGCCCGTATGGCAGGCGATGCCGCCGGCCTGCTCGATTTTCAGCAAGACCACGTCTTCGTCGCAATCGAGGCGGATTTCCAGCACCTTTTGCGTGTGGCCGGACTCTTCGCCCTTGTGCCACAGTTTCTTGCGCGAACGGCTCCAGTACACGGCTTCGCCCAGCTCCACCGTGCGCGCCAGGGCGTCGCGGTTCATCCAGGCAAACATCAGCACGTCATTGCTGCCCGCTTCCTGCGCGATCACGGGCACGAGGCCGTGTTCGTCCCACTTGACCTTTTTCAGCCACTTGGCATTGCTCGCTACGATAGTTCCGTTTTGCATAGTGTTCTACCTGCTTCCATCCTTTGTTTACGCCAGGCGCATGGGTATGCCCTGCTGCGCCATGAACCGCTTGGCTTCCTGCACCGTGTGCTGGCCATAGTGGAAGATGCTGGCGGCCAGCACGGCATCCGCGCGGCCCACCTTGATGCCATCGACCAGGTCCTGCAAGCCGCCCACGCCGCCCGAGGCGATGACGGGAATGCTGACGGCATCGGACACGCCCCGCGTCAGGCCCAGGTCGAAGCCCACCTTGGTGCCGTCGCGGTCCATGCTGGTCAGCAAAATTTCACCGGCCCCCAGGCTTTCCATTTTACGCGCCCATTCGAAGGCGTCCAGGCCCGTGGCATTGCGCCCGCCGTGGGTAAATACTTCCCACTTGCCGGGCGACACCTGCTTGGCGTCGATGGCCACGACGATGCATTGCGAACCGTGCTTTTGCGATGCCTCAAACACCAGCTGCGGGTTCGTCACGGCCGAGGTGTTGATGCTGACCTTGTCGGCGCCCGCGTTGAGCAGGCGGCGCACGTCTTCCACGACGCGCACGCCGCCGCCCACCGTCAGCGGGATGAACACTTGCGACGCCACCGCTTCGATGATGTCGAAGATCAAACCGCGGTTGTCGCTCGAGGCGGTAATATCGAGGAAAGTGATTTCATCGGCGCCCTGCTCGTCATAACGGCGGGCGATTTCCACGGGATCGCCCGCGTCGCGCAGTTCCGTGAAGTTGACGCCTTTGACGACGCGGCCATTCGTCACGTCGAGGCAGGGGATGATACGTTTTGCAAGCATGATGGTATCCAGATTGTCGCCAGGCCCGGGCATGCACGCGCACGCCCCGGCCAGGCTGGCTTAAACGGCGGCGTCGGTCAGTTCGTCGGCGCGTTCCTGCGCCTGCGCCAGGTCGATCGTGCCTTCATAGATGGAACGGCCGCAGATCACGCCTTCGATGCCTTCGGCCTGGACGGCGCACAGCGCTTCCACGTCGCCGATGTTGTGCAGGCCGCCCGAGGCGATGACGGGAATCTTGACGGCTTGCGCCAGCTTGACGGTGGCTTCGATGTTGATGCCGCCCATCATGCCGTCGCGGCCGATGTCCGTGTAGATGATCGATTCGACGCCGTAGGCCTCGAATTTCTTCGCCAGGTCGATCACTTCGTGGCCGGACATCTTGCTCCAGCCATCCGTTGCCACCTTGCCATCCTTGGCGTCGAGGCCGACGATGATGTGGCCGGGGAAGGCGCTGCACGCGTCATGCAGGAAGCCGGGGCTTTTCACGGCCGCCGTGCCGATGATGACGTAGCTGATGCCCGCGTCCAGGTAGCGCTCGATGGTGTCGAGGTCGCGGATGCCGCCGCCCAGCTGCACGGGGATTTCCTCGATGTCGTTTTCCACGGCAAAGTCCTGCACCGCTTGCAGGATGGCTTTCACGGCGCCTTCGTTCTTCGGCTTGCCGGCAAAGGCACCGTTCAGGTCGACCAGGTGCAGCCGGCGCGCGCCCTGCATCAGCCAATGGCGGGCCATCTCGGCCGGGTCTTCGGAAAATACGGTGGCAAGTTCCATATCGCCTTGTTTCAGGCGTACGCAGTGACCGTCTTTCAGGTCGATGGCGGGAATGAGCAGCATGGTCAGTGTGGTTTAGAGTGAGTGAGAGGCGGAAAAAAAGCCGGAGAGCTAACGTTAAGGTTGCCAGTGAACGAAGTTCTTGTACAGCTGCAAGCCAGCGGCAGCACTTTTTTCAGGGTGAAACTGTGTCGCGAAAATATTATCACGGGCGACGGCGCAGGCGAATGGCGCGCCATAGATAGTCTCGCCGACCGTGTGCGCGGCCACTTGAGGTTGAGCAAAATAGCTGTGCACAAAGTAAAAATACGCCTGGTCGGCAATGCCGTCCCACATCACATGGGACGCCGTTTGCCGCACTTGGTTCCAGCCCATCTGCGGCACCTTGAAGCGCGAGCCATCGTCCTGCACCTGACCGTCGAGCTGGAAGCGCACGACCTTGCCTGGCAGCAAGCCCAAGCCGGCCGCGTCGCCTTCCTCGCTGCTGTCGAACAGCATCTGCTCGCCGATGCACACGCCCAGCACGGGCTTGCTGTCGGCGGCGCGCAGCAAGGCTTCCAGCACGCCCGATTCGCGCAGGCTGCGCATGCAGTCGGGCATGGCGCCCTGGCCCGGCAGGACGATGCGGTCGGCGCTGTCGATGTCGGCCGGCGCGCCGGAAATGCGCACATCCGCTTCCGGCGCCACGGCGCGCAAGGCCTGCGCCACCGAGCGCAGGTTGCCCATGCCGTAATCCACCACCACAATTTTATTCATGTTTAATCTCGGAATCTACAGGGGATGGCGGGCGCTTACAGGCTGCCCTTGGTCGACGGAATGATGCCGGCCGCGCGCTCGTCGAGCTCGGCAGCCATGCGCAGCGCGCGGCCAAAGGCCTTGAACACGGTTTCGCACTGGTGGTGGGCATTCGTGCCGCGCAAGTTGTCGATATGCAATGTCACGCCCGCATGGTTGACAAAGCCGCGGAAAAATTCCAGGGTCAGGTCGACGTCGAAGCCGGCGATCATGGCGCGCGTAAACGGGATGTGGTATTCGATGCCCGGGCGGCCCGAGAAATCGAGCACCACGCGCGACAGCGCCTCGTCCAGCGGCACATAGGCGTGGCCGTAGCGGCGGATGCCCTTCTTGTCGCCGATGGCCTTGGCCACGGCCATGCCCAGGGTGATGCCCACGTCTTCCACCGTATGGTGGTTGTCGATATGCACGTCGCCCGTCGCCTCGATATCGAGGTCGATCAGGCCGTGGCGGGCGATCTGGTCCAGCATATGGTCGAGGAAGGGTACGCCCGTGTTCAGCTTTTGCTGGCCGGTGCCGTCCAGGTTGAGGGCGACGCGAACTTGCGTCTCATTGGTGTTGCGCGTGATTTCTGCGGTGCGGGTCATGGGAGGCTCTGGCGGTAGGCTAAACGAGGGATGCCTTGAAGGCATCGTAAAAAAGGGAATTCTCTTCCGGGGTGCTGACGCTGATGCGCAGGCAATTGACCAGCGCAGCATGCATTTTACTCATATTTTTAATTAACACCCTGCGGGCAAGCAGTTTGGCGCAAACATCGTCGGAATCGGCCACACGAATCAGAAGAAAATTTGCCTTCGAGGGAAACACGGTCACGCCCGGCAGTTCCGCCAGGCGCAATGCCATGTCGTCGCGCGCGCTGTTGAGCAAGTCCGCCTGGGCATTGAGCACGTCGAGGTGTTCGAGGGCGAATTCGGCGGCCGCCTGCGTCAGCACATTCACATTGTAGGGCGGACGCACCTTCTCGAACTGCGCCAGCAGGGCCGGCGCGGCCGACATGTAGCCCAGGCGAATGCCGGCCAGGCCCAGTTTCGACACGGTGCGCATCACCACCAGGTTCTCGAACTCGGGCAGGCGGCCCATGAAGCTGTGCTGCGCGAACGGTTCATACGCTTCGTCGACGACGGCGATGCCCGTGTCGCCCAGGGCCGCAAGGATGCGTTCGATGTCGGCGCCGGCAAACAGGTTGCCCGTCGGGTTGTTCGGATAGGCGAGGAAGACCAGCGCCGGGCGGTGCTGTTCGATGGCCGCCAGCATGGCCGGCATGTCCAGGCTGAAGTCCGGGTTCAACGGCACGCCGACGAAATCCATGCCGGCGAACTGCGCCGAGCGGGCATACATGACGAAGGCCGGCACGGGCGCCAGCAGCACGGCGCGCTTGCCCGGCTCCTGGGTGGCGCAGGCCATGGCCAGGATGGAGATCAGTTCGTCGGAGCCGTTGCCCAGCATGACGTCATAGCCGGCGGGCACGCCCAGCCGGGCGCAGATGGCCTGTTGCAGGCTGGCGTAGGACGGCGGGTAGCGGTTCAGCGCCACGCCGGCCAGGCGCGCGCCCAGCTCCTCGCGCAGGTGCTGCGGCAGCGGATACGGGTTTTCCATCGCATCGAGCTTGACGTAGCCGCTGGCGTCGGCCACCTGGTAGCTCTTGACGGCCTGCACGTCGGGCCGCACGGTGTTGCTGATTAACTGATCGAGGAAAGACATGCTGCAAACACTCCTGATGGAATTAAATGGAGACTAAACGACGACATCTTCCGGCACGGCGGCGCTGGGCGCCTTGCGGGCCGGCGCTTTTTTCACGGCGGGCGGCTTTTTCGCCGCGGCCGGTTTCTTGCCGGCCGCCTTGGCGGCCTTCGGCGCGGTGCTGGTCGCTGCGGCGCGGCCCTTGGCCGGCGCCTTCTTCTTTTCCACCTTCGGCGCGGCCGGTTCGGCCAGCTCCTGGGCGAGCGCCGTCAATCGCTGTTCGATGATGGCGCAGTAATCGGGATTCAGTTCAAAGCCGACGAAATCGCGCCCGCAGCGCTTCGCCGCCAGCGCCGTCGTGCCGCTGCCCATGAACAGGTCGAGCACCACGCCGCCGGGCGGGCACGAGGCCTTGACCATGCGCTCGATGATTTCCAGCGGCTTTTGCGTCGGGTGGTCGGCCCGTTCCGGGTGTTCCTTGTGCAGGCGCGACACGCTCCACAGGTCCTTCGGGTTGTAGCCCACTTCCAGCCATTTGGCGCCGATGAAGATCGAACGCGAACGGGCTTTCTTGGTGGCCGCGTCGTAGGCGATGCGCACGGCGTCAAGGTCGAAGTAGTAATCCTTGCGCTTGACGAAGAAGCCGATGGTGTCGTGCACCGATGAAAAGCTGCGCACGCTGCCGCCCATGGACGGCACGCGGCGGTCCCAGATGATTTCATTCATCATCGCCATGCGCTGCTTGAGCATGACGAAGATCTCCGGCGAATAGCGCCAGGTGAGGAAGATATACAGGCTGCCGTTGGCTTTCAGCTTGGGCAGCGCCGCATCGATCCACTGTTCCGTCCAGCGCAGGTAGTCGGCCACGGACTGCTGGTCCGACGCATTGCCGTAATCCTTGCCCAGGTTGTACGGCGGGTCCGTCAGGATCAGGTCCACCGAGCCATCGGGAATGCGCGCCAGTCCCGCCAGCGCGTCTTCGCAATACACCCGGTTGACCCAGTCCGGCAGGTCCGCCATCGTCGTCATGGCTGCGGCTTCAGGCGCAGTTCGGCGCTGCGCGCGTGCGCCTGCAAGCCTTCGCCGTACGCCAGGGTGGCGGCGACACGGCCCAGCGTCTGCGCGCCCGCTTCGCTCACGTGGATGATGGACGAGCGCTTCTGGAAGTCGTACACGCCCAGCGGCGACGAGAAACGCGCCGTGCGCGACGTCGGCAGCACGTGATTGGGACCGCAGCAGTAGTCGCCCAGCGATTCGGACGAGAAGCGGCCCAGGAACATGGCGCCCGCGTGGCGGATCTGCTCGGCCCACTGCTGCGGGTTGTCCGCCGAGATTTCCAGGTGCTCGGCCGCGATGGCATTGGCGATGTCGCACGCCTCGGCCATGTCGCGCACCTTGATCAGCGCGCCCCTGTCCTGCAGCGAGGTGCTGATGGTGGCCTGGCGCGGCATCGTCTGCAGCAGCTTGGCGATGCTCTCTTCCACCCGCGCGATGTAGCCGGCGTCAGGGCACAGCAGGATGGCTTGCGCCAGCTCGTCGTGCTCGGCCTGGGAAAACAGGTCCATGGCGACCCAGTCCGGGTCCGTCGTGCCGTCGCACAGCACGAGGATTTCCGACGGTCCCGCGATCATGTCGATGCCGACGATGCCGAACACGCGGCGCTTGGCGGCGGCGACAAAGGCGTTGCCGGGTCCGACGATCTTGTCGACGGCGCCTATCGTCTGCGTGCCGTAGGCCAGCGCGCCGACGGCTTGCGCGCCGCCGATGGTGATCACGCGCGTCACGCCGGCGATGGCGGCGGCGGCCAGCACCATCTGGTTTTTCACGCCGTCGGGCGTCGGCACGACCATGATGATTTCGCCCACGCCCGCCACATGCGCGGGAATGGCGTTCATCAGTACGGACGACGGATAGGCCGCCTTGCCGCCCGGGACGTAGATGCCGACCCGGTCCAGCGGCGTGATCTTCTGGCCCAGCACCGTGCCATCGGGCTCGGTGTAGGTGAAGCCGCGCAATTCCTCGCGCTGGCGTTCGTGGAAGGCGCGGATGCGCTGGGCGGCAATCTGCAGCGCCTCGCGCTGGGCCGACGGCAGGCCGTTCAGCGCCGCCTGCAGTTCGGCTTGCGAAATGTCAAACGCCGCCATTTCCGCCGCGCCGCCATGCGGGATGCGGTCGAAGCGGTTGGTGTATTCCAGCACGGCGGCGTCGCCGCGCGTTTTCACATCGGCCAGGATTTTTGCGACCGACGTTTCAATCGCTTCATCGGTGCCCGCCTCGAACGCCAGCAGCGTGTCGAGCGATTGTTGGAAACCTTCCTGGCTTGAATCGAGCTTGCGTATCTGTATCGGCATAATCGGCTTTCTGCTACTGAATGTCTAGGCTTGCGAGGCGCGTTCAAACGCCTCGATAATCGGCTGCAAGCGCTCGCGCTTGAGCTTCAGGGCGGCCTGGTTGACCACCAGGCGCGACGAGATTTCCATGATGTGCTCGACTTCGACGAGGTTGTTCGCGCGCAAGGTGCTGCCCGTGCTGACCAGGTCGACGATGGCGTCGGACAGGCCGACCAGGGGCGCCAGCTCCATCGAGCCATACAGCTTGATCAAATCGACGTGCACGCCCTTGGCGGCGAAGTGCTCGCGCGCCGTGTGCACGAACTTGGTGGCCACGCGCAATCGCGCGCCCTGGTGCACGGCCTTTTCATAGTCGAAGCCGGCCTGCACCGCCACCGACATGCGGCAGGAGGCGATATTCAGGTCGATCGGCTGGTACAGGCCTTCGCCGCCGTGCTCCAGCAAGACGTCCTTGCCCGCCACGCCGAAATCGGCCGCGCCGTACTGCACGTAGGTCGGCACGTCGCTGGCGCGCACGATGATGACGCGCACGTTCGGATCGTTGGTGGCCAAAATCAGCTTGCGCGACGTCTCCGGGTTTTCCAGCACCTTGATGCCCGCCGCTTCCAGCAGCGGCATGGTGTCCTCGAAAATGCGCCCTTTCGAGAGCGCCAGGATCAGCTGGGAGCTGTCGCCGTTGTTCGATCCGTTCATGCTCGTTCCTTTTCTTGTTTTTACTTGATGCGCACGATGTTCGCGCCGACGGCCGACAGCTTCACTTCCATGCGGTCGTAGCCGCGGTCGAGGTGATAGATGCGGTCGATCAGGGTTTCGCCATCGGCGGCCAGGGCCGCGATCACCAGCGATGCCGAGGCGCGCAGGTCGGTCGCCATCACGGGCGCGCCGCGCAGCTGCTTGACGCCGGCGATGATGGCCGTGTTGCCCTCGATGGTGATGTCGGCGCCCAGGCGGTTCATTTCCTGCACGTGCATGAAGCGGTTTTCAAAAATCGTCTCGGTGACGCGGCTGGCGCCGTTGGCGATGGTGTTCACCGCCATGAACTGCGCCTGCATGTCGGTCGGGAAGCCCGGGTATTCCGTGGTGCGGAAGCTGACGGGGTTCGGGCGGGCCGACATCTCGGCGCGGATCCAGTCGGCGCCGAAGGTCATCGTCAGGCCCATGGCGCGCAGCTTGTCGAGCGCCGCGTCGAGGATATCGGTGCGCACGTTGCGCAGGGTGATGTCGCCGCCGGTGGCTGCCACGGCGCACAGGAAGGTGCCCGTCTCGATACGGTCGGCGATGACCGCGTGCGAGGCGCCGTGCAGCGCGTCGACGCCCTGGATCACCAGGCGGCTGGTGCCGATGCCGTCGATCTTCGCGCCCATGGCCACCAGCAGGTGCGCCAGGTCGGTCACTTCCGGTTCGCAGGCGGCGTTTTCCAGGATGGTCTCGCCTTCGGCCAGGGTCGCGGCCATCAGCAGGTTTTCCGTGCCGGTGACGGTGATCATGTCGGTGACGATGCGCGCGCCTTTCAGCTTGGCGCACTTGGCGTAGATGTAGCCGGCCTCGATGCGGATCTCGGCGCCCAGCGCTTCCAGGCCCTTGATGTGCTGGTCGACGGGACGCGAACCGATGGCGCAGCCGCCCGGCAGCGAGACCTTGGCTTCGCCGAAGCGCGCCAGCATGGGGCCCAGCACGAGGATCGAGGCGCGCATGGTCTTCACCAGTTCATACGGCGCTTCCAGGCTGGTGATGGCGCTGCCGTTCAGGACCACGCGGTCGCCGTCCTGCTGCACCTTCAGGCCCGTCTGGCCCAGCAGTTTCAGCATGGTGGCGACGTCGTGCAGGTGCGGCACGTTCGTCAGGTCCAGGTCGCCCGCCGTCAGCAGGCCCGCGCACAGGATGGGCAGGGCGGCGTTTTTCGCGCCGGAGATAGCGATGTCGCCGTTCAGGCGGTTGCCGCCGTTGATCAGGAGCTTGTCCATGTGCTTATCCTTGGAATTCTTCAGGTGTCAGGGTTTTCATCGACAGCGCGTGGATTTCCTCGCGCATGCGGTCGCCCAGCGCCGCGTAGACGATCTGGTGGCGCGCGATCAGGCGCTTGCCGGCAAATTGCGGCGAGACGATGACGGCCTGGAAGTGCTGGCCATCGCCCTCCACTTCGAGGTGCGTGCATTCGAGGCCGGCAGACAGATAGCCGTGGATCAGTTCTGGAGTGGTGGTCACGATAAGTCCTTGATATTGAATAATGTAGTGATATGAGGTGCCGCAATCAATGGCGTGATCAATGGCGTAGGCGGTAGCCGCTTTTCAGCAGGCGGATCGACACCAGCGCCAGGATCACGAGGAAGCCGGCGACGATGGAAAGACTGAGCCAGGGGCTGACGTCGGAGGTGCCGAAGAAGCCGTAGCGGAAGCCGTCGATCATATAGAAGAAGGGGTTCAGGTGCGACACCGACTGCCAGAACGCGGGCAGCGAGTGGATCGAGTAGAACACGCCCGACAGGAAGGTGGCCGGCATGATCAGGAAGTTCTGGAAGGCGGCCAGCTGGTCGAATTTCTCGGCCCAGATGCCGGCGATCAGGCCCATGGTGCCCAGCATGGCGGCGCCGAGGAAGGCGAAGATGACGATCCACAGGGGCGCGACGAACGACAGGTCGGCGAACCAGCAGGTGATGGCAAAGACGCCAAAGCCCACGGCCAGGCCGCGCGCGACGGAAGCGAGTACATACGCCGAGAAGATTTCCCAGTGCGACAGGGGCGTGAGCAGCACGAACACCAGGTTGCCCGTGATCTTGGACTGGATCAGCGAGGACGAGGAATTGGCGAAGGCGTTTTGCAGCACGCTCATCATCACCAGGCCGGGGATCAGGAAGGCCGTGTAGCTGACGCCGGGGCTGGGCTCCACGCGGCCGTCGAGCACATGGCCGAACACCAGCAGGTAGAGCATGGACGTGAGCACGGGCGCGGCCACGGTTTGCGTCGCCACCTTCCAGAAGCGCAGCGTCTCCTTGTAGACGAGGGTGCGGAATCCTGTCGAAATCATACGGTACCTTTATCCATGATCTGCAAGAAGATATCTTCCAGGTCGGCTTGTTGCAATTGCATTTCATCGATCTCGACGCCCGCTTCGCGCAGGCGGGCGAGGATTTTCTCGACTTCGCTGTATTCGTTGACGCGCAGGCTGAACTTGTTCGGCGCCTGCTGCTCTTCCGGGTGCAGCACCAGGTGCTGCAGGTCGGCCGGCAGGCTGCCGTGCTTGAGGTGCACCTGCAGCTGCGAGCCGGCGATGCGGCGGATCAGGGCCGACATGGTGTCGAGCGCCACCACCTTGCCGGTTTTCAGCATGGCCACGCGCTGGCACATGGCTTGCGCCTCTTCCAGGTAGTGCGTGGTCAGCACGACCGTGTGGCCGCCTTCGCGGTTCAGGCGCGAGATGAACTTCCACAGGGTCTGGCGCAGTTCCACGTCGACGCCGGCCGTCGGCTCATCGAGCACGATGACGGGCGGCTTGTGCACCAGCGCCTGGGCGACGAGCACGCGGCGCTTCATGCCGCCGGACAGGGCGCGCATATTCGTGTCCGCCTTGCCCGTGAGGTCCAGGTTTTCCATGACCTCGTCGATCCACTTGTCGTTGTTCGGCAGGCCGAAATAGCCGGACTGCAGGCGCAGGGTCTCGCGCACGGTGAAAAACGGGTCGAACACCAGTTCCTGCGGCACCACGCCCAGGTTGCGGCGCGCATTGCGGAAGTCGCTGACCACGTCGTGGCCATGGATCTTGACGGTGCCCGCATCGGGGCGTATCAGGCCGGCGATGATGGAAATGAGCGTGGTCTTGCCGGCGCCGTTGGGACCGAGCAGGCCGAAAAATTCGCCTTCCTCGATGGCCAGCGACACGCCGCCCAGCGCCTTGAGCGATTTATAGCTCTTTTCTACATTCGTTATTTGAATTGCGGTCATGTGCTTGTTTCAAGTGTAATGCGTCTGGTGTGATGCGCCAGTTGCCGGTGCAATGCAGGCCGGCTGGCCGGTGCAGGGCGCCCCTTCCGCAGAGGGTGGCGCAACAGTCAATTATAGTTGGAAACTTCGTGGAACACTTGGAGATCAATCCGGCGGCGCTGCTGGCCTGCCGGCTTGAAAGCTACTGCTGATGCGGGGAGTGGGACAGGATCAATGATGATGCAGGTCGGACGGGCTGCGTTCGGCGTGGCCGCCGGCGCTGCCGCAGTCCTCGGCCGTCAACGTGCTCGAGACGAGCGAGCAGACGCCATACAGCTTGGTGAGGTTTTTCAGGTTCGTCGGCAGGTTCTTCAGCTCCAGCACGCCGCCCGCGTCCTGCGCGGCGCGTTGCCACGACAGCATGACGGAGACGGCGGCCGAATCGACGGCCTTGACGTTGCGCAAGTCAAACTTCGTCTGGCCCGAGCGGATGGCGTCCAGACCCTGCTCCAATGCCGAGGTGGCATTGTGCACGGTCAGGGAAGTCAGGGACTGCAAGGTGTCGAGAGAGTCGGGCATGGCGTCGGGCTGCGCTGGTCTGGAGCTGGGTCAGGAGCTATATGATAGCCGATTATTTGGCTTTGACGGCAGGACGGCTGGCCAGGGCCTTGTTTTTCGCCTGCAAGGTCTTGATCAGGCCATCGATGCCGCCCTTGCTGATCTCGCTGGCAAAGCTGCTTTTGTACGTTTCCACCAGCCACGCGCCCAGCACGTTGATGTCATAGATCTTCCAGCCCGCCGGGGTTTTCGCCACGCGGTAGTTCAGGGGCACGGGTTCGCCGCGCGCCATGTTCACCTGCGAGCGCACTTCCACTTCCGTATCGCTCGGATCGGCGCGCAGCGGCTTGAATTCCACGGTTTCATTCTTGATCTGCGACAAGGCGCCCGAATACGTGTAGATCAGCAGGGTGCGGAATTCGTTGGACAGCTGCTTTTGCTGGTCCGGCGTGGCATCGCGCCAGTAGCGGCCGGCGGCCAGGGCCGTCATGCGCTGGAAATCCACGTAGGGCAGGATCTTGCTTTCGACCAATTCGGTGACGCGCTTGATGTCGCCGGCCTGGATGGCCTTGTCCGTCTTGGCCGTGTCGATCACGTCCTGGCTGATGCGTTTTACCAACACATCGGGCGCTTCCACGGCCGGGGCAGCCTGGGCGGCGGTGGCAAAGGCGATCGTCGCCATCGCGAGCAGTTGTTTCATCAATTTCATGGTTTTACCTTTCATGGTGTTGCTGTGCACCGGCTGGCGTTCATCGCAGCCGTGGTGTTCTTGTACCGTAGTCTACTCCTGCGGCTTGGCCTCGGAAGCAACGGTATTGCTACCAGATGTTACGAGGTCGGCAGGTGCCACTTCGGCAGCCGGGACCGCTTGTGCGGCCACTTTCGGCTGTTGCGGCGCCTGTTTCACGTCCTCTTCCGGCTCATAATCGCTGCTGTCGTTCTTTTTCGGCGACAGGCGGTCGCGGCGGTTCGTATCGCCATCGAATACCTTGTTTTCGCGCGCCTGCAGGAAGCCGTCGCGGATGAATTCATAGCGGTCCAGCGCGGCCGCTTCCATCAGGTTGGTGGCGTCGAGCAGCGCGGCACGCTTGTCGACCACGCGCGTCACCGTGCCGATATTGCGCACCGAGACCGGCTCCTTGTAGCGCCACGGGTCGCCCGTGATGTCGAGCGGCAAGGCCACCGTGTCGCGCACGGTCGACGGGCCCAGCAGCGGCAGCATCACGTAGGGACCAGGCTGCACGCCGTACCAGCCCAGGGTCTGGCCAAAGTCTTCGCTGTGCTTGGGAATTCCCGCCTGCGACGCGATGTCGATCAGGCCGAAGATGCCGAAGGTCGAGTTCATGCCGACGCGCACGACGTCCTGCAAGCCCGCCTCACCCTTGCCTTGCAGCAAGTTGTTCACGGCGCTCCAGACATCGGCCAGGTTGCCGAAGAAATTGCCCACGCCCGTCTGCACGAACGATGGCGTTACCGTCTTGTAGGCCGTGGCGACCGGTTTCAGGGCCACCTCGTCGACGGTATCGTTGAATTTGAACATGGCGCGGTTGTACCCTTCCAGCGGGTCGCGCGGATTGGTGCCGGTGGCACAGGCGCTCAGCGTGGCAGCGATGGCGATCGCCAGGCCGATACGCGCCAGGCTGCCGTGGGATTGCATGGTCGACTCGCTCATTTGCTGTCCTTTCCGTCTGCTGCCTTGCTGTAGATGAACTGATTGATCAGGTCTTCCAGCACTGTGGCCGATTGAGTACGGGCAATCTTGTCGCCCTCTGCCAGGTTGGCCAAATCACCGCCCGCTTCCAGGCCGATGTATTGCTCACCGAGCAGACCGGCCGTCAGAATCTTGGCCGAGCTGTCTTTCGGAAATTTGTAGCCATCTTCGATGTCGAGCTTGACCAGCGCCTGGTAGGTCTTGTCGTCAAACGAGATCTGTGCCACGCGCCCCACCACCACGCCGGCGCCCTTGACGGGTGCCTGCGGCTTGAGGCCGCCAATATTGTCGAACTTGGCAGTAATGGTATACGTCTTGCTGAAGGACAGCGAGCTCATATTGCCGGCCTTGAGCGCCAGAAACATCAATGCCGCCACTCCCAGCAAGACGAACAAGCCGACCCAGACATCCAAAGATTTACGTTGCATAAACAATCCTAAATAATTTTTACTTGCCGCCACCTGCGCAGAACACTGCCCAGGCCGCTAATTTTTGTCGCCGATCAGCAATTACTTGCTAAACATCAAAGCCGTCATCATGAAATCGAGCCACCACACCATCAGCGATGAAATCACCACCGTGCGCGTGGTGGCGCCGGACACGTCTTCCGGCGTCGGCTGCGCCTGGTAACCCTGGAACAGGGCGATGAACGTCACCGCAATGCCGAAGACCAGGCTCTTGATGGTGCCATTGCCCACTTCCTTCCAGACATCCACGCCGCTTTGCATCTGCGACCAGAACGACCCTTCATCGACGCCGATGAGGATCACACCCACCAGATAGCTGCCGATGATGCCGACGGCCGTAAAGATGGCGCCGAGGATCGGCATGGCGATCACGCCGGCCCAGAAACGGGGGGCCAGCACGCGCTGGATGGGGTTCACGGCCATCATTTCCATGGCGGACAATTGCTCGCCCGCCTTCATCAGACCGATTTCCGCCGTCAGCGACGTGCCGGCGCGGCCCGCAAACAGCAGCGCCGTGACGACGGGACCCAGTTCGCGCGTCAGCGACAGCGCCACCAGCAAGCCCAGCGACTGCTCGGCGCCATACGTCGTCAGGGTGTAATAGCCCTGCAGGCCCAGCACCATGCCGACGAACAGGCCGGACACGGCGGTAATCACCAGGGAGCGATTACCAATAAAAAACAGTTGCTCGATCACCAGGCGCGGACGGCGCCACAGGCCGCCCGAGGAGGCGATGATGAGAAAGAACGAGCGCACGGCAAAGCCGAGATCTTGTACCGAATTGCGCAACCATGCTCCGATAGCCGCCAGGAAACGCGCGATCATCGGCCCGCTCCCGCATGCAGACCCAGGTCGTCGGCCAGCGACTTGCCCGGATAGTGGAACGGCACGGGACCGTCGGCCTCGGCATTGACGAACTGCTTCACGTACGGATGCGTCGACACGGCCATCTCGGCCGGCGTGCCGTGCGCCACGATCTTGCCCGATGACAGAAAATAGACATAATCAGCGATGGCGAAACACTCCTTCACGTCGTGCGATACCAGGATAGACGTGGAGCCCAGCGCATCGTTCAAATTGCGGATCAAATTGGCCGTCACGCCCATGGAAATCGGGTCCAGGCCGGCGAACGGCTCGTCATACATGATCAATTCGGGGTCGAGGGCGATGGCGCGCGCCAGCGCGACGCGGCGGCCCATGCCGCCGGAAATCTCGGCCGGCTTCAATTGCGCCGCATTGCGCAAACCCACGGCGTGCAGCTTCATCAGCACCAGGGTGCGGATCAGCTCTTCATTCAGGTCCGTGTGCTCGCGCAGGGGAAAGGCCACGTTCTCGAACGCCGTCAAGTCCGTAAACAGGGCGCCGTGCTGGAACAGCATGCCCATCTTGCGACGCAACTGATATAACTGGTCGGTCTTGAGCGTATGCACGATCTGGCCGTCGATATTCACGGAACCCGAACTGGGGCGCAATTGTCCGCCGATCAGGCGCAGTACGGTCGTCTTGCCGCTCCCGGAACCACCCATGACGGCCACAACTTTTCCACGTGGGAAATCCATTTGAAGGCCCGATAAAATCGAACGTTCTCCATAGGCAAAGTGTAAATCACGGATTTCAACAAGATTTGGCACGACGAGGCTCGCTATTTTAATGGCGTATTGTAGTGCAGAAACGCCAATCTCTGCTGAGACACCCCCTTGGACCGCCCGCTACTGGGGGAGAATACAACACTAATGAATCAAAAGTCAGATATTTTATTGTAAAAAACGCGAGGCTGCACGCCGGCGGCACCCGCCGGAGGCGGCGTGAACAAAATAACAAGGGGCCACGACGCATCGCGCGCCGTGGCCCCTTGCTTGCCAAACTGGAAAGTTTAACGTGGCAACAAGGAGTTGCCCATCAGGAATGCATCGACGGCGCGCGCGCACTGGCGTCCTTCGCGGATGGCCCACACGACCAGCGACTGGCCGCGGCGCATGTCGCCGGCGGCAAACACCTTCGGCACCGACGTCTGGTAGCAGCCCTCACCGTCCGTCGTCGCCTTGACGTTGCCGCGCGCATCCGTATCGACGCCGAACGCTTCCAGCACCTGTTGCACAGGGGAAACAAAGCCCATGGCCAGGAAGACCAGGTCGGCCTTCATCTCGAATTCCGAGTTCGGCACTTCGCTCATCTTGCCATCTTTCCATTCCACGCGGCAGGCGATCAGCTTTTCCACCTTGCCGCCCTTGCCTTCGAAACGCTTGGTGGCCACGGCCCAGTCGCGCTCGCAGCCTTCCTCGTGCGAGGACGAGGTGCGCAGCTTGGTGGGCCAGTACGGCCAGACGAGCGGCTTGTTTTCCTGTTCCGGCGGCTGCGGCATCAGTTCGAACTGGGCCACCGAGGCGGCGCCGTGGCGGTTCGACGTGCCCACGCAGTCGGAACCCGTGTCGCCGCCGCCGATCACCACCACATGCTTGCCCGTGGCCTTGATCTGGTCCTTGAGCTTGTCACCCGCGTTGACCTTGTTTTGCAGGGGCAGGAAATCCATGGCGAAATGCACGCCTTTCAGCTCGCGGCCCGGCACGGGCAAGTCGCGCGGCTGCTCGGCGCCGCCGGCCATGATGACGGCGTCGAATTCCTTTTCCAGGTCTTCCGGGAAAATGGTTTCCTTGGCCCAGTTGTTCACGTTGGCAGGGAAATCCTTGCCGACCAGCACGCTGGTGCGGAAGACCACGCCTTCGGCTTCCATCTGTTTCACGCGCAGGTCGATGTGCGATTTTTCCATCTTGAAGTCGGGGATGCCGTAACGCAACAAACCACCGACCCGGTCGCTCTTCTCGAACACGGTGACGGCATGGCCGGCGCGCGCCAGCTGCTGCGCCGCCGCCAGGCCGGCGGGGCCGGAGCCCACGATGGCCACTTTCTTGCCCGTGCTGAATCCTGCCGGCTGCGGCGTGACCCAGCCGTGTTCCCAGCCCATGTCGATGATTTTATGCTCGATGGACTTGATGCCGACGGGATCTTCATGGATGCCCAGGGTACAGGCCGATTCGCACGGCGCCGGGCAGATGCGGCCCGTAAATTCCGGGAAGTTATTCGTCGAATGCAGAATATCGAGCGCTTCGCGGTAGGCGCCGCGATACACGAGGTCATTCCAGTCGGGAATGATGTTATTCACCGGGCAACCCGTGGTGCAGAAGGGGATGCCGCAGTCCATGCAGCGCGCGCCCTGCACGGTCGCTTGCGCGTCCGACAGGTGCAGCACGAATTCCTTGTAGTTCTTCAGACGCGCGGCAGGCTCCAGATAGTGCTCGTCCTGGCGCTTGAATTCCATGAAGCCGGTAATTTTACCCACGATGTTTCCTTTGTATTTGGCTGGCGGGGAGCGGCCGGGCCGCTCCCTGGTCATTCAGATGGCAATGAGCTTGGCTGGCTCAGGCGGCGACGGCTTGCACTTCCATGGCGGCATCGGCCGCCATTTCGATCAGCGCACGCTTGTATTCGTTCGGGAAGACCTTCACGAACTTGCCGCGCGCCGCGGCCCAGTCGTCGAGCAGGACGCGGGCGCGGGTGCTGCCCGTGTGCTTGAAGTGACGCTCGATCAGGCGCTTGAGGATCACTTCGTCCGCTTCCGGCGCGCCGTCGCGGTGCTGCGTATGCCAGGCGTCGCGGTCCACATGCTGTTCCGCTGCGGACACGACCTTGTCCAGGCTGACCATGGCCGTGTTGCAGCGGCTGGCAAAGTCGCCCGCCGGGTCGTACACATAGGCGATGCCGCCCGACATGCCGGCCGCAAAGTTGCGTCCCGTGTTGCCCAGGACCACGACCGTGCCGCCCGTCATGTATTCGCAGCCATGGTCGCCCAGGCCCTCGACCACCGTGGTGGCGCCCGAGTTGCGCACGGCGAAGCGTTCGCCCGCCACGCCGTTGAAGAAGGCTTCGCCGGCAATGGCGCCGTACAGCACCGTGTTGCCGATGATGATGTTGTCCACGGCCCAGCCGCGGAATTCCGTATTCGGCCGCACGATGATGCGCCCGCCGGACAGACCTTTACCCACGTAATCGTTGCCCTCGCCCACCAGGTCGATGGTGATGCCATGCGCCAGGAAGGCACAGGCCGACTGGCCCGCCGTGCCTTGCAGCTGGATGTGGATGGTGTCGTCCGGCAAGCCGGCATGGCCGTATTTCTTCGCCACTTCGCCGGACAGCATGGTGCCCACCGTGCGGTTGACGTTGCGCACGGGCGAAATGAAGGAGACGCGCTCGCCCTTTTCCAGCGCCGCGCGCGCCTGCGCGATCAGCTTGTGGTCCAGCGCCTTTTCCAGCGCATGGTCCTGGTTTTCCACGTGGCGGCAGGCTTGTTCGCCCGTCGTTTCCGGTTTGTGGAAGATGGCCGAGAAGTCCAGGCCCTGCGCCTTCCAGTGCGTGATCGCCTTCGACTTGTCCAGCAGGTCGACCCGGCCGATCAGCTCATCGTAGGTACGGATGCCCAGCTGCGCCATCAGTTGACGGGCTTCCTCGGCGACGAAGAAGAAGTAATTGACGACGTACTCGGGCTTGCCGGAGAACTTGGCGCGCAGGACGGGGTCTTGCGTGGCCACGCCCACCGGGCACGTATTCAAGTGGCATTTGCGCATCATGATGCAGCCTTCGACCACCAGCGGCGCCGTGGCGAAACCGATCTCGTCGGCGCCCAGCAGGGCGGCGATGACGACGTCGCGGCCCGTCTTCATCTGGCCGTCCGCCTGTACGCGGATGCGGCTGCGCAAGCCATTGAGGACCAGCGTTTGTTGCGTTTCTGCCAGACCCAGCTCCCACGGCGTACCCGCATGTTTCACGGACGACAAAGGCGACGCGCCCGTGCCGCCGTCGTGGCCGGCGACGACCACGTGGTCGGCCTTGGCCTTGGTGACGCCGGCGGCGACCGTGCCGATACCCACTTCCGACACCAGTTTCACGGAAATCGAGGCGCGCGGATTGGCATTCTTCAAGTCATGGATCAGCTGCGCCAGATCTTCGATGGAATAGATGTCGTGGTGCGGCGGCGGCGAAATCAGGCCCACGCCCGGCACGGAAAAGCGCAGGCTGGCGATGTATTCGGACACCTTATGGCCCGGCAGCTGGCCGCCCTCGCCCGGTTTCGCGCCCTGCGCCATCTTGATCTGGATCTGGTCGGCCGAGTTCAGGTAGGCGGCCGTGACGCCGAAACGTCCCGATGCCACCTGCTTGATGCGCGAGCGCATGGAATCGCCTTCCTGCAGGGGAATGTCGACGACGATCTGCTTGCTGCCCACGACGGACGCCATGGTGTCGCCCTGGCGGATGGGGATGCCCTTCAATTCCTGCGTGTAGCGGTTCGGATCTTCGCCGCCCTCGCCCGTGTTCGACTTGCCGCCGATGCGGTTCATGGCCACGGCCAGGGTCGCGTGCGCTTCCGTGCTGATGGAACCGAGCGACATGGCGCCCGTGGCGAAGCGCTTGACGATTTCCTTGGCCGGTTCCACTTCGTCGAGCGGGATGGCCTTGGTCGGGTCGAGCTTGAACTCGAACAGGCCGCGCAAGGTCAGGTGGCGACGGCTCTGGTCATTGATGATCTGCGCATATTCCTTGTAGCTGGAGAAATTGTTGCTGCGCGTAGAGTGTTGCAGTTTCGCAATCGCGTCCGGCGTCCACATATGGTCTTCGCCCCGCACGCGGAAGGCGTATTCGCCGCCCGCGTCGAGCTTGTCAGCCAGCACGGGATCGTTGCCGAAGGCCAGCGCGTGCAGGCGCAGCGCCTCTTCCGCCACTTCAAACACGCCGATGCCTTCCACGTTCGAGGCCGTGCCCTTGAAGTATTTGTCGACCAGCGACTTGTTCAAGCCGATGGCTTCGAAAATCTGCGCGCCGCAGTAGGACATATACGTGGAAATGCCCATCTTCGACATGACTTTCATCAAGCCCTTGCCCACCGCCTTCGTGTAGTTGTAGATGGCCTTGTCGCCGGACAAGTCGCCCGGCAAGCCGTGCGCCAGTTCGACCAGGGTTTCCATGGCCAGGTAGGGGTGGACGGCTTCCGCGCCATAGCCTGCCAGCAGGGCGAAGTGGTGGGTTTCACGGGCCGAGCCCGTTTCCACGACGAGGCCCGTGGAAGCCCGTAAACCCTTGCTCACCAGGTGCTGATGCACGGTGGAGGTGGCCAGCAGGGCGGGGATCGCCACCTGGTCGGCGCAGATGGCGCGGTCCGACACGATCAGGATGTTGTGGCCGGATTTCACGGCATCGACGGCTTCCGCGCACAGCGACGCCAGGCAGGCTTCCACGCCTTCCTTGCCCCAGGCCAGCGGGTAGCAGATGTCCAGTTCATACGACTTGAACTTGCCGCCCGTGTGGGCGCTGATGTTGCGCAAACGGGCCATGTCGTCAAAGCCCAGCACGGGCTGCGCCACTTCCAGACGCATGGGCGGATTGACGTTGTTGGTATCGAGCAAGTTCGGTTTCGGGCCGATGAAGGATACGAGCGACATCACCATCGCTTCGCGGATGGGGTCGATCGGCGGATTCGTCACCTGCGCGAACAGTTGCTTGAAGTAGTTATACAGCGGCTTCAATTTGTTCGACATGACGGCCAGCGGCGAGTCATTGCCCATCGAGCCCGTCGCCTCTTCACCGGCCACGGCCATCGGCGCCATGAGGAATTTCAAGTCTTCCTGGGTGTAGCCGAAGGCTTGCTGGCGGTCCAGCAGCGATGGCTGGGCTTTTTCGCCCTGGGCGCGGTCCTGCTTGACCTGCCCTTCCAGCATCTTGATCTCGTCGAGCTTGATGCGCACCGAGTTGATCCACGCCTTGTAGGGCTTGGCGTTGGCGTAGGTGTTTTTCAGTTCCTGGTCGTCGATGATGCGGCCCGCTTCCAGGTCGATCAGGAACATTTTGCCAGGCTGCAAGCGCCACTTCTGGATGATCTTCGATTCCGGGATCGGCAGCACGCCCGATTCGGACGCCATCACCACCAGGTCGTCGTCCGTGACGATGTAGCGGGCCGGGCGCAAGCCGTTGCGGTCCAAGGTGCCGCCGATGTGGCGGCCATCCGTGAACGCCATGGCGGCGGGGCCGTCCCACGGTTCCATCATGGCCGCGTGGTATTCATAGAAGGCGCGGCGGTTGTCATCCATCGTCGTGTGGTTTTCCCACGCTTCCGGAATCATCATCATCATGGCCTGGGCGATGGGGTAGCCCGCCATCAGCAGCAGTTCCAGCGCATTGTCGAAGCAAGCCGTGTCGGACTGGCCTTCATAGATCAGGGGGAACAGCTTTTGCAGGTCCTCGCCCAGCACGGCCGACTTCATGACGCCTTCGCGGGCGCGCATCCAGTTGAAGTTGCCTTTCACCGTGTTGATCTCGCCATTGTGGGCGATCAGACGGTAGGGGTGGGCCAGCGGCCATTCGGGGAAGGTATTCGTCGAGAAACGCTGGTGCACGAGGGCCAGGGCCGAGATGCAGCGCGCATCCTGCAAGTCCTTGTAGTACACGCCCACCTGGTCGGCCAGCAGCAAGCCTTTATAGACGATGGTGCGGGCCGACATGGACGGCACGAAGAATTCCTTGCCATGCAGCAGTTTCAAGGCCTGGATGGCGTGGCCCGAGGATTTGCGGATCACATACAGTTTGCGCTCGAGCGCGTCGGTCACCATGATGTCCGGGCCACGGCCGATGAAGATCTGGCGGATGACGGGTTCCTTGGCGCGCACGGTGGGCGACATCGGCATGTCCGTATCGATGGGCACGTTGCGCCAGCCGAGGATGACTTGTCCCTCGATGCGCACGGCCCGTTCGATTTCCTGTTCGCACGCGATGCGCGACGCGTGTTCCTTCGGCAGGAAAACCATGCCCACGCCGTATTCGCCAGGCGGCGGCAATTCCACGCCCTGCTTGGCCATCTCTTCGCGGTAGTACTGGTCGGGAATCTGGATCAGGATGCCGGCACCATCGCCCATCAGCGCATCGGCGCCCACGGCACCCCGGTGATCGAGGTTTTTCAGAATCAGCAAGCCCTGTTCAACAATGGAATGGGTCTTGTTGCCCTTGATATGGGCGACGAAACCGACGCCGCAGGCATCGTGTTCATTGGCTGGGTCGTACAGGCCTTGCGCTTTCATGGGCTTCTCCGCTGCGTATGGATATCGAAAAACTAGAGTAGTGCAACGCAACAAAAAACTCAATCAGAACAATTAGGGTCGGAGTCAGATTAAATTCGTTTCCGTCGCTCTAAAAATTTAATAGGGACATAGTCAAACGGATTTCAATAAAAGCGCGGAAAGGAAGCATTTTTTGTTTTAAATGCGAAGGGGTTTCACTTGGCGTCCGCTTCGACCACGATTTTGCGGGGGCGTCCCCGCTTGGCGGGCAGCACTTGCCGTTTCATTTTCAGTTCCAGCGCCTGCTTGAAGGCGTCGGCACCCAGGGGCCAGCCCTTCAGCACGGCCTGCTCCACGACCTTGACCTGGCTGCTGCTCAGGCCCTGCTCGAACAGGCGCAGGTAGGCCGCTTCGCGGTCGAATGGCGTGTTGCCCAGCGCCCAGTACAGCGCATGGTCCGTGATGACGGGGTCGGGGCGCACGCCCGCATGGTGGGCATAGCTGGACCATGCGTGGTCCAGCGCCTGGCCCGCCAGTCCCGCCTGCACGGGCACGGCTTCCAGGTAGCGGCAGCAGGTGAGGAAGAAATTGTCGGGATCGATAACGGCCGTTTTGTAGCGTCCCTGCCACAAGCCGCCTTCGCGATCATATTTTTGGTTGAAATACGGCACGTAATAGCGCCCCAGCCACTGCATCAGCTGGCCCAGGCCCGTCGCATCGGCCGGTGTCGCCAATAAATGTAGCTGATCAGGCAATAAAACATAGGCGTGGATGGCCACCTTGAACATTTTCGCGCCCGTTTTCAGCCAGGACAGGAATTGCGCATAGTCCGCCGCATCCTGGAACACGGGCTGGCGGTTGCTGCCGCGCTGGATCACGTAATGGGGCAGTGCTGGGATGATGAGACGGGGCAGACGGGCCATGGCAGAATCGCGAAATGAAGGCTAAGGCCTTGATTCTACACAGGATACGTACAAGACGCGACTCTGACCCTGTTTTATTTGACGTGCTGGAAAAAGCGGTTGACTCTGTCCCTTAATTTCAGAACAGGATGCTCATGCACCGTCGCACACGGCAAGTGGGTAGTTCCAGCGGCCGCCATTGTCGAGACAGCTGTCGATTTTCCATTCCTGACGCAGCCACAGGACAGCACGCGACAAGCCAGCGATCAGCAGCAGCCCGAGCAGGGAACGCCATTTCATGGAAACCGCCGGTGGCGGTCAGGACAAGTTAAAACTGGCCGACAGGCTGTAGCCTTCGCCGTAGGCGCTGCGCAGGGGCAAGTCCTGGCCCAGGCCCGTCTTCGCCTTCTTGCGCAGGCGGTACACGAGCATGTCGACCCGGCGGCCCGCATCGGGGTCTTCGCCACCCATGCCGGCCACGATGACGTCGCGCGGCACGGGGCGGGTGTTGATGGTCAGCAAATGCAGGAAGTTGAATTCTTTTTCCGTCAGGGCGATGACCGAGCCCATCAGCTCAAGTTGGCGAGCGCTTACTTTCAAGGTCCACTTTCCCGGCTCAGGCACGGGGTCTTGCGGACCGACACGGCGGTCGAGCGCCTCGATGTGGGCGGCCAGTTCGGGAAACTTGATCGGCTTGGTGAGATAGTGGTCGGCGCCCAGGCGCAGGCCCAGGATGCGGCTGTCGAAGGCCACGCGGCCCGTCAGCACCAGCACGCCGATCTGCGGATACAGCTGGCGCATGCGGGGGATGACATTGAAACCATCTTCATCGGGCAAGCCCAGGTCCAGCACCACCACGCCTACATTGCCATGGCTGAGCGCAGTCCACATGCCGCCAGCCGAGCTGGTGATATGGACTTCGTGCTCGAGCTCAACGAGGAACTCCGCCATGTCTTCGGCGTAGTCCAGATTGTCTTCGACGATCAGTATTTTCGTCATTGCTACGCCATTCTTCCGTTAATGAGCTGCCGTGGGCAAACCGTGCCAGTGACTTCTGCACCATGATGGACGGCACAATAGGTTTACGTCAAGGAATTATCACGGTTGCCTTCAGCGGAAGCAAGGCTTTTCCTTGTCTAGACAGGAAGCGGCAGCCAAATGCGGAAAAGCGCCCCGCCTTCGGGCAGATTATGCCCGTGCAAACTCCCCCCATGCACCTCGACCACGGCACGCGCCATGTACAGCCCCAGGCCCGCGCCGGGATGCGTCGCATGGATTCCACGGAAACCTTTTTCGAACAGGTGGGGCAGCTCTTCTTCCCGCAGGCCGGGTCCCGCATCGCGCACGCACAGCGCCACGCCGCCCTCGGGCGCCAGGCTGCCCGACAAGGTGATGGCGCTGCCGGGCGGGCTGAACTTGACGGCGTTATCCAGCAGGATCTTCAGGCACAGGGCCATGCCGGGCACGTCGCAGCGCAGTTTGCCCGGCAGTTCCTCGTCCAGTTCCAGCCGCACCGTGTGGCTGGCGGGCACGGTGGCCGCCGCCTGTTGCAGCAGGGCCAGCGGCGCGATGCCGTCGGCCGCCCGTTCGCGGCCGATGGCCGCCATGCGTTCGGGCGACAGATAATCGTCGATCATGCCCAGGAGGCGGTCGACGGCCGTCTGGATCTTGACGTAGCGCTTGCGCGTGGCTTCGTCCGCCTCGCCGGACGTCGAGACGAGGCGCTGGATGGCGCCGTCGATGGTGGCCAGCGGCGTGCGGAATTCATGCGACAGCATGGAAGCGAAGCGCTTCTGCTCCTTTTCCCGTTCCGCCTCCTGCGCATGGACCGCGCTGACGTCGCGCACCGTGCCCGCCACGCTCACGCCCCGTCCTGCCGCAGCCGGCACGAGGGTGGAATGGATTTCCAGCGCCAGCGCGTGCCCGTCCGCATGCGGCAGCTCCACTTCGCGCAGCAGGGTCACGCGGCTGGCATCGCCGTCGCGCCAGCGCTGCAGCCGGGCCGGCACGTCGGCCGCCAGGCGCGCCGCGTGCGCGCGCAGGGCGGCCGGGTCGTAACCCGTCATGCGCTGCGCGGCGGGGCTGATGTAGATCAAGTCGAGGGTGGTGGCGTCGAGCAGGAAGGCCGCATCGCGGCCATGTTCGGCCAGCAGGCGGAACTGTTGCTCGCCGGCCCGCGCGCGCAGCAGGGCGCGGCGCAGCTGGACGAAGCGCAGCGCCATGAGGATGGCGCCGGCCAGCAGCAATACGAGGAACGGCAGGAAGGGCAGCATGCGTTATACCTGGCGAGAAAGAATCGCCAAGTATAAGCGTGCCGCGCCCTTAATCTTCCAGCGGGGCGAAAATCTGCTGCAAGTCTTCCTGTGTGAGGGCCATCTTTTGCGATTCGCCTTCGGCCAGGATCGATTGCGCCAGCTCCGATTTCTTTTGCTGCAGCAGCTGGATTTTTTCTTCCAGGGTGCCCTTCGCGATCAGTTTGTACACGAAGACGGGCTTGTCCTGGCCGATGCGCCAGGCGCGGTCCGTGGCCTGGTTTTCCGCCGCCGGATTCCACCACGGATCGTAGTGGATCACCGTGTCGGCCGCCGTCAGGTTCAGGCCCACGCCGCCCGCTTTCAGGCTGATCAGGAAGATGGGCACGGCGCCCTGCTGGAAGGCCGCCACCTGGGCGCCACGGTCCTTCGTCTCGCCCGTCAGCAGGGCGTAGGGAATGTCGCGCGACTCGAGTTCTTCCTCGATCAATTCCAGCATGCTGGTAAATTGCGAGAAGACGAGGATCTTGCGCCCTTCGTCGAGCAGGTCTTCCACCATCTGCATCAGGTCGAGCAGCTTGGCCGAACCGGCCGACTGTTTTTTTGCCGGCAGGGATTTCACGAGGCGGGGGTCGCAGCACACCTGGCGCAGCTTCAGCAGCGCTTCGAGGATGACGATCTGGCTGCGCGCCACGCCCTTCTTGTCGATTTCTTCGCGTACCTTTTGATCCATCGCAAGCCGCACGGTTTCGTACAGGTCGCGCTGCGGCCCCGTCAATTCCACCTTGCGCACCATTTCCGTCTTCGGCGGGAGCTCCTTGGCCACATTGTCCTTCGTGCGGCGCAGCAGGAAAGGCTTGATGCGGCGGTTCAGCAGCATGCGGCGCAGCGGGTCGTCCTGGCGCTCGATGGGGTGACGGAACTGGGTGTTGAAGGTCTTCTCGTCGCCCAGCAAACCCGGCAGCAGGAAGTGGAATTGCGACCACAGCTCGCCCAGGTGGTTTTCCAGCGGCGTGCCGGACAGGCACAGGCGGTGGCGCGCGCGCAGCAGGCCCGCGCTTTGCGCCGCCTTGCTGCGCGTATTCTTGATGTAATGCGATTCGTCGAGGATGACGAGGTGGAAATCGTGCTCGCGCAAGGTTTCCTCGTCGCGCGGCAACAGGGCGTACGTCGTCAGCACCAGGTCGCACTGGTCGATCTGGTCGAACTGCTGGGCGCGGTCCTTGCCTTGCAGCAGCAACACCTTCAGGCCGGGCGCGAACTTGGCCGCCTCGTCCTGCCAGTTGCCCATCAAACTCGTCGGCGCGATGACGAGGGCCGGATGCGTGAGGCGGCCCGCTTCCTTTTCCACCAGGATATGCGCCAGGGTTTGCACGGTCTTGCCGAGGCCCATGTCATCGGCCAGGATGCCCGCCAGATCGTGGTCGCGCAAAAATTGCATCCACGCCAGGCCGTCCGCTTGGTAATCGCGCAGGGTCGCCTGCAGGCCGGCCGGGGCCGCCACTTTCTGCACGGAACCGAACTGGCTCAGCTTGCGGCCCATGGCGCGCAGCTGTTCGCCGCCCGTCCACTGCATCTCCAGGCCACGCGCCAGCTCTTCCAGGCGCGCCGCATCCAGGGTCGACATGCGCACGGCATGTTTGATCTTGTCGCTGAAGTAGAGTTCCCCCAGGGTGTTGAGGATGGGGCGCACCCGGCCCCACGGCAAGGCGACGCGCGTGCCGTCCGGCAAGGTCGCCAGCATCTGGTCGTCGTCCGCATGGGCTTCGATGACTTTCGGGTTGAAATCGTTGGGCGCGTTGCGGATCAGCTGCACCAGCACGGGCAGCAGCGGCACTCTTTCCTGGTTGACGACGATGCCCAGTTCCAGCTCGAACCAGGCATTGCCGCTGTCCGGGTCCTGGTCGTCGATCTCCGCATACCAGTCGCCCACGTCGCTCACGTCGTAGCGGTACTTGGCCGTCTTTTCCACGATCCAGCCCTGCTCCAGCAAGGCATCGATGCCGGACTCGGCAAAGCGCAGCCATTCCGCCTGGGACGGCAGCAGCAAGGCGCCCTTCAAGCCGCTCAAGGGGGCGGAACCGGGCTTCTTGAATTGCAGCTCGGCCAGGGTGGCCAGGGCGCGCGCTTCGTCGACCGTATTTCTCTGGATAATTTCCGTCACCTCGCCCACTTGCCGCACCACGCGCTGCGACGGGTCGAACGAGACGCGCTCGCCATCGTAGTCGTAGGACAGCACGGCGAAGTCGTGCCAGCGCTGCAGGCTGCCGTCGGCCAGCATGGCGCTGTCGAGCAGCAGCACGGGTTGCGCGGGCACGTCCTTGCGCAGGCGCTGCGGCAAGGGCTGCGGCAGCGGCATCAGATGCTGCAAGCCCTGCGCCAGCAGCAGCTGCGACACGCGCACCTTGTCGTTCGCATTCAGGGGCGGCGCCTGCGCCACCAGCGCCTGCAGGTCGGCCAGGGAAATGTCCGAGCCGCCCTGGTTCAGTTCCAGCACGCCGCACGACAGGTTGTCGATGTACCACGGCGGATCGGTAGGCAGCATGTAGTCGATCTGGTCGGCGCCATGGTGCTTCGCGCCTTCCGGCGGGTCCACCTGCCAGCCCAGGCGCATGGTCTTGCCCTCGTCGCGCCAGAACAGGCGCGCCGGGCGCACGGGACCTTCCTTCAACGGGTACACGAGACCGTTGCCGACGTCGGCCCAGGAATTGGCCCACAGCAGCTTGTCCTGCTCGGCCAGCATTTTCAGCAGGGCCGCGCCCACCTTGCCCTTGGGCTCCGTGGCGCTGCCCGTCTGCGAGTTCTGCCCGCTGCGCATGGCCACGAAGAAGCGCACGAGGTCTTCATCGGCCGGCGTCAGGAACGTGGGCGGCGCCGACAGCAGCGAAAAGATTTCGCTGATGGGCGAAGCGGCCGCCACGTCGCCGTTCGGCCGCAGCCGCGCCTTGTACAGGCACAGGGCCACATGGCGGCCACCGCTGGTGGGCGCCAGCACGTAGATCAATCGATGCTGGTTGAGTTTGGGATCAGGCTCGGCAATCGTCAGCACGGCCTTCGGATGAGCGGCAGCCTCCACCCGCTGCAGCCAGGTGGCGACGGCATACGGCAAAGGCGCTCCCGGCACACTGGCCGGGGCAACTGGGGTTTCACTGGTTTCGTCGCGGGTAAAATCCATGGGGCGCATTATTGTGTAAAGGTCGTATCCAAATCGGCAACAGGCGATATTATCCGCCATACGGGCGTTGCTGGCTTGATTCACACACGCTCTTTCAGCAGTTTTAATGCGCGATGCCTAAAAAATAAGTATTTAATACGACACTTGCGCCATGCCGGCGGCAAAAAAGGCCCGGAATCGGCCATTTTTGCCGCTTGCGGGGCGCCTTGTCAGGCTGGCACGCTTTCCTCTTCCGTCACGGCTGGCGCGCCCACGGCCGGCGCGGCAGCGTCATGGGCGGGCGTAAAGTTGCGTAAAAACAAGAAAAACTGGCCCATCATCTGCGTCCACAATTGCAGATTGATATTCAGGTGCGTTTCGCTGATGCCGCCGGCAACCAGCACGTCCATTTCCAGCACGACGAAATCGCCATGCTGGGCCACGCGGGCAAAGCGCTTGCTGCGGTGCCATTCGGCCAGCAGGCCGGCCGGCAACTCGCCGCCCTGCACGCGCAGCGGACAGCTCAGGGTCAGGTCCGCATACTGGCCAGGCGCCGCTTCGTTGCCCCACAGCACCTGAAAACCGATGCCATGGCTGGCACTGTGCAGGCGCACGACGCCATCGTGTTCGATGCTGGTGACGGCGCAGCCGGCCGCCTTGATGGCGTCGGCCATTTGCTCGGCGTTCAGGGTGATCAGCAAGTTGTTGGTGTTTTCCATCGTTATTCCATTTCAAATAATAAAATCAGTGGGGCGCCGGCGCAGGAGCGGCCGGCGTTGCTGCAGCTTCGGTTTGACGCGCGTCAAAGCGGCCCTGGTACAGCTGGTCGCCGTACTGCTGGGCGATCTGTTCCAGCCTGACCCGGCTTTGCGCGGCAAACGGCTGGCGCGCCTGCATGACGCCCAGCACGTCGAGTCCTTCATACGCTTGCAAGATCTCCTGGCCGGTGGCGTACAGCTGGGCATTCTTGCCTTCGCAACGGGCCAGGGCGCCCCGCTGCGCCGCCACTTCGCCATCGAGGCGCAAGCGTTCCGCTTCCAGCTGCCTGCCGCTGGCCGCCAGGCTGTCGCTGGCCTGGCGGTACTGCTCCAGGCGGGCGGCCATCTCCTGCGCGGCGGCCGCGCCGCGCTGCTGGTCCTCGGCCAGTTTTTCCCGCTGCGCGCGCTCCTGCGCCAGCTGCGACTGGCTGCGTGCCAGGTCTTTCTTCAAGGCGTCGCTGGCCGGTGCGGCCACGGGCGCCGCCTTGGCGACAGGGGCGCCCTTGGCTTTCAGCATTTCCAGCTCGCCGCGCGTCTGCTGCAATTGCGCCGTGACATTGCGCAACTCGGCACGCAATCGCTCTTCCATGCTTTGCCCCTTTTGCGCCTGCGCCTGGGCGGTGCCGCCGGCCAGCAGCATCAGCAGCAAAGCCGGCAAGCGCGTTTTGTTGAAAATCAACATCATGGCTCCTTAAAAACGCGCATTCAATTCGATTTGCAGGGTGTCGATCGACAGCGCCGAACCGAACACTTCGCGGCTCGACGTCCAGCGGCCACTGAACCAGGTATTCCGGTCGATCGCATAGGCGCCGCCCAGGTAATAGCCGCGCGCATTCGTGCCGCCCAGGTGGAAGGTGGAATCGTTGTAGGCGTCAGGCAAGGCGTCCGGTTCGATGCGCTTGTAGCCCAGCAGCACGTTCCAGTCGCCGCGCGCCACGGTATTCGCCTTGCCCAGGGTTGCCTGCAGCATGTAGGCATTGCCGCCGCTCCGGAAATCGGCTTGCGAGACGCCGCCCGTGCCGCCGAAGTTGTTCATGATGCCGCCCTTGGCGCGCGCCCACATGGCATTCTTGTCGTAGGCCATGTTGCGCACATAATCGCCTTCGATGCGCAAGTCCGTGCCGCCGGCCACCTTGCTGTCCCAGCGCGCGTTCAGGTTAGCCAGGCGGAATTTCGACGCCAGGCCCACGTATTGCGGCTGCGGCGTGTTGGCCGGGTCCAGCGGATTGAGGGCGATATTGCGCAACAGCATCAAGCTGTTGCCTTTCTGCATGCTCGACGGACGCGACCAGTCCGTGCTGCAGCCGTCAGCGCCCGCGTACAGGGCGCATGGCTGCGAGTATTCGCCGCTGATGTTGCGGAAGTTGTAGTAAGCCAAGGCGCCGCGCAGCTGGTGGTCGCCATTGACCTTCCACGAGGCGCCCACTTGCGCGCCCAGCAGCCACTTGTTCTCGCTGGACATTTTGGCCTGGCTGCGGCTCGGCGCATTGTCGGACGAATACTCGAGCGGAATCAGGCCCAGGGTGCCGAAGACGGTGACGTCCTTGCTCGCGCCGACGGGCTGCTGCACCTTGGCGGCGATGCCGTCGAAATTGAGTTCGCTGGAAAACAGTTCATCTGCGGAAACAAATGGATTGTCGAAGCGGCCCGCCGTCAGCGTCAGCCAGGAAGCGGGCTTATACGACAGCCAGGCCTGGTCCAGCCAGATGTTTTTCTTGCCCAGGCCGCCGCCGAGGGTTTGCGTGGTGGACACGGGGCTGTCGTCATTGCCGCTGGCCAGGCGGATGCCTGCCTGCGTGCTGTCGGAAATGTCGGCCAGGATGCCCAGGCGGGCGCGGGCGCGCAGCAAGTGCTTGCGGTCTTCGCGCGTGTTCAGCAGCGCCGGCAGGGCCAGGTTGGTGTTCGAATTGACGTCGTAGCCGCTGCCGCTGTTGAGCGAGCGCCAGTCGATCTCGATATTGCTGTTGGCCATGTCGTAGTAACGCGATTCGTAGCGGGCGCGCACGTCGCCTTCCACGCGGAGGCGCTTGGTCCATGCCGGCACTTCGTTCGGCGCAGCCCAGCCGCCCGCCTGCGCTTCGGCCATGACTTGTCCCTTGATCTCGTCACGGATCTGCTCGCGCACGGTTTGCGAAATATACGGCACGCGCACGTCGCCCGGCTGCACTTGCGCCAGGGCCACGGGCGCGGCGGCGGGACGGGCTTGCGCAGCGGCCAGCGCTTCGCTCTGCGCCTGCGCCAGCAAGGCTTCGCCCGCATCCTTGTTCAGGGCGCCGCTCTGCATCAGGCCACGGATCAGTTTGACCATGGTGCTCTCGGCCGGTGCGGCGGCCTGGGCTTGCACCGCGCCCGCCGCCACGCTCAGGGCGAAGGCAGCCAGCGCCAGCGGCAGGCGGCGCGTGCGCCGTGGGGAAGAAAATAAGGAATTCATTGTTTCTTTCGGTAAAAATTAAAATGAATGTGTGCACTTACGGCCGGCGGCCCTTGATCGATACTCTCGCGGGGAAACGCAATGACGCCGGCGGCCGCTCGTCGGCGCGGAAGTCGCGCACCATGGCCAGCACCTGCTCGTCCGTCTGCGCATTGCCCGTGCCCTGCACGAGGTGCACCTTCGTCGTCCGGCCTTCCGCATCGAGCCACAGGTCGACGCGGATGTCGGCAAAGGCCAGCTGGCGCGTGCGCGGGTCGCGGGCAATGGCCAGCTGCAGCGCATTGGCCACATAGCGGCCGTACGATCCCGCGCCCAGGCCGCCGCCACCGCCGCCGCCCGTCATGCCGCCGCCGCGTCCGGCCTGGATGCCGAACGCGTCGCTGCCGGCCTGCGCGGCGCCGTCGATGGTGACGGGGTCGCCCTTGTCCGGCGACGGGCTTTCCGGCGCGTCCTCCATGGGCTTGTCGGCCGGCGCCGGGTCCGGCTCCGATACCTCGGGCACCACCTTGTCCGGCGTCGGCTCCGGCAGTTTTTCCGGTTCCGGCG
>NZ_RFSK01000046.1 GCF_009923995.1 Janthinobacterium sp.
GGCTCAGATTGGCAAACTGGGCGATAAAACGTTTCCATTCGGCTGCTTGCATGAGGTGCTCCCGTCTGGCTGGTCCACGGCCGTACCGTGAGTTCCCCTATTTGTCGAGGACAGAGCCTTTTTTTTGCCTTACACCACGGCCGGCATCGGCGACTTGTCCTTGTAATCGCACAGGTCGGCAATCATGCAGTTCCAGCATTGGGGCTTGCGCGCCGTGCACGTGTAGCGGCCGTGCAAGATCAGCCAGTGGTGGGCGTCGTGCAGGAATTCCTTGGGAATGAATTTCAGCAACTTTTGCTCGACGATATCGACATTCTTGCCTGGCGCGATGCCCGTGCGGTTCGAGACGCGGAAGATGTGCGTGTCGACGGCCATGGTCGGTTCGCCAAACGCCGTGTTCATGACCACGTTGGCCGTCTTGCGGCCCACGCCAGGCAAGGCTTCCAGCGAGGCGCGGTCGCGCGGCACTTCGCCGCCGTGCTGCTCCAGCAGGATCTGGCAAGTGGCGATGACGTTTTTCGCCTTGGTGCGGAATAGGCCGATGGTGCGGATATAGCTGGCCAGTTCGTCGACGCCCAGGGCCAGTATCTTGGCTGGCGTATTGGCGACCGGATACAGCAGGCGCGTGGCCTTGTTGACGGACACGTCCGTCGCCTGGGCCGACAGCAGCACGGCGATCAGAAGCTCGAACGGTGTCGTGTATTCGAGCTCGGTTTTCGGGGAAGGGTTGGCGGCGCGGAAGCGCGTAAAGATCTCCAGGCGTTTGGCGGCGTTCATGCGTCTTTTTTCGGCGTGTTGGGGGAGGGGGCGTCGGTCTTGGCGGCGGCGCTGGCGGCCGCCTTGGCGCGCGCGCGCTCCATGGCGGCGGCGATGATGGCGCGCTTGCGCTCTTTTTCCGCCAGTTCGTCGGGGGTGGCGGGCACTTCCTGCGTCACTTCCTGCATCTTGGCGACGGCCTTGGCGGCCAGGCGCGCCTCGTTTTCCTCGCTTTCGCGGCGCAGGCGCTGCGTGCGGAAATCGTGGCGCGCGCGTGCCTCGTCGGCATCCGTCTGGCTCCACGCGTCCCAGCCCGTGGCGTCGCCGCTGACGGGATACATGACGATGCAGTCGACGGGGCAGGGCGCCACGCACAGGTCGCAGCCCGTGCACAGGCTGGTGACTACCGTATGCATCTGCTTGGCGGCGCCGACGATGGCGTCGACGGGACAGGCCTGGATGCACAGGGTACAGCCGATACACAGCGATTCATCGATGTAGGCGACAGATCGCGGACGTTCGAGGCCGTTGACGGGATTGAGCGGGATGACTTTTTTTCCCAGCAAGCTGGCCAGGCGCGCGATGCCCTGCGCACCGCCGGGCGGGCACTGGTTGATGTCGGCGTTGCCGGCGGCGATCGCTTCCGCATACGGGCGGCAGCCGTTGTAGCCGCATTTGGTGCATTGCGTTTGCGGCAGCAGGTCTTCAATCTGGTCGGCAAGTGAGGGAGGGGCTGGGTGCGGCACGGTCATCTTCCACGGTAAAACGCCATTATCGGCCATCCGGGCCGCGCACAAGGAAAAACCTGTTTCCCGGGAGGGGATAGCATGGTGTCGCGGCTGGCTGTTGCGGGTGCGCCGCAATCGTATTTTATTTCCCATAAGAATGTCAAAGTGCAAATAAACAACTTTGAAAATTCTTTTTTTTGTGGGAGCATGATTTTTATCAAGAAAGACTTTCAGAAAGCCGACCGCCAGTCCTGTTGTCGCGCCTGCAGGACAAGGCGCGCCGGGCCATAGGAGCAGAGCATGCGTTTCCTCCGGACAGTTAGTTTGCCCTTCTGTTTATCCCTGCTGTCTGCCGTGGCGCACGGCCAGGCCGCATCCGCCATTGCGGCACCGGGCGCGGCAGCGTCGCGCATCGTCCGCTTCGCCGCGGAAGACTGGCCTCCCTTCATTTCCGCCAGCCTGCCTGCCGATGGCATGTCGGGCGCCATGGTCAGCGCCGTCTTCGAGCGCCTCGGCTATGTGGCCCGGTACGAGTATTTTCCCTGGAAGCGGGCCATGCAGTTTGGCCTGTCCAGCCCCCGCTATGCGGGCTTCCTGGCCGTCTGGCGGACGCCCGAGCGGGAACGGCTCTGCCATTTTTCTGTGCCTGTTGGCAATACGCAGGGTGTGCTGGCGTATCTGAAGGAAGATGGCGCGCCGGGAGCGAGCCTGGCCGAACTGGGCAAGCTGCGCATCGGCACCGTGGCCGGTTATTCGAATGGGGAACAGTTCGATGGCATGGTGGCACGCGGCGAGCTGAAGACGGAAGAGGGCTTGAACGACGCGACGAATCTGAAAAAGCTGTTGATCAAGCGCTACCGCGTGATCGTCATCGAGCGCCATGTCCTCCAGCATTTGCTGATGGGACGCAACTTCAGCAAGGCCGAGCGGGAGCGCATCGCCATCGTCGATACCGTGTTCAAGGAGCGTACCGTGCATGTCTGCTTCCAGCGCACCGCGGAAGGTGCCGCGCAGCAAAAGCGTTTCAACGAAGCGGCCCGTGAAATCGATACGGCCAGGCTCGAGCGCGATTACTGGAAGCGCCTGGACCAGAGCCTGGCCACGGCGCCGCCCGGTTCCTGAAGCGCTGCGCCACTGTTGTTTGTTGCCAAAACGAAATATCTAAATACGAAACCATTCGTTCTTGTTTGTTTGTCCATCCTTTAGTCTGCAGCCACTGTGTTGACGACTCTTGAAAGGATGTTTTCGTATGCTGCAACTGATTTACAGGCAAGGCCCGGCACCCCGCCTGCGGCCGCTGGCGCAAGCCGTCGCCGCTGCCGTGCTGGCGCTCGCGCTGCCCGCCCTGGGCCATGCGCAAGCGGCACCGGCGGACGAGGGCGCGCTGGCCGCAGGACCCCTGGACGCGGTCATCGTCACGGGCGCGCGCGGCACGGGACGCACGGTGGCCAACAGCGCCGCGCCCATCGATGTCATCAGCGCGCAGCAATTGCTGGCGACGGGCAAGCTGAACCTGCTCGAGGCGCTGGACACGGCCTTGCCTTCATTCAATCTGCCGGCGCGGGTGCAGCCCGACCTGGGCAGCATCGTGCGCGCCGGCCAGCTGCGCAACCTGGACCCGTCGCATACCCTCGTGCTGGTCAATGGCAAGCGCCGCCATACGACGGCCATCGTCAACGAGGACGGCTTCCCCGGTTCCGTCGCCACCGACCTGGCCCTGATTCCCACGGGCGCCATCGCCCGCGTGGAAATCCTGCGCGACGGCGCCTCGGCCATCTACGGCTCCGACGCGATTGCCGGCGTCGTCAACATCATCCTGAAAGCCGATGACAAGTTCAGCGCCAGCACGCAGCTCGGTTCCACCTACGCAGGCGACGGCACGAACGGCCACGTACGCATCGATGGCGGCACGCGCCTGGGCGAGCACGGCTTTGCCCACTTCGGCGCCGAGTACCAGCGCCAGGGCATTGCCGTGCGCAACTTCGGCTTGAATCCCGGCTACCTGTCCTACCCGGCCGTGCGCAACAGCGATGGCCAGCTGGTCAAGCTGGGCCCGAACAACAGCTTGCCGGCCGGCACTGCGCCGAACCCGGCGGAAGCGACGCGCAACAGCAATCCATGGCGCAACACGGGCGTGCCGCAAAGCACGACCACCTCGCTCAGCGCCAACCTGGGCCATGACGTCTCGCCCGACGTGCAACTGTACGGCTTCGGCACGTACGCCCACCGCGATGCCCGCTCGGCGCAGAATTTCCGCCTGCCCAATACGATTTTCAACAACAACCGTGGCTTGCTGTCCGTGTATCCGGACGGCTTCACGCCGTATGAAACGACGAGTGAAAACGATTTTTCCCTGACGGGGGGCATCAAGGGCGAGACGGCGGGCTGGGCCTGGGACGTGAGCACGACCTACGGCCGTGACGACATCGATGTGGGGGTGGAGAACTCGGCCAATTATTCGCTGCTCTATCCGGGCGGCAAGACCGATTTTGATATCGGCAATCAGCGCTACAGCCGTTCGACGACGAACGCGGATGCGCGCCGCTCCTTGCCGCTGGGGCTGGCCGAGCCGGCCGACCTCAGTGTCGGACTCGAGTATTCGCATGAAACCCAGCAGCGCAGCCCGGGCGAACCCGCGTCCTGGCAGGGCAGCGGCTCGTCGGCGCTGGCGGGCTACCTGCCCGTCGATGCATCCGACACGGCCCGTCACAGCTACGCCGCGTATATCGGCCTGGGCGCGAAACTGACGCCGCAATTGCTGCTCGATACGGCCCTGCGCGCCGAAAAGTATTCCGATTTTGGCAGCAAGACGACGGGACGCCTGTCGGCCCGCTACGACTTCGCGCCGACGGTGGCCGTGCGCGGCACCGTCAGCAACGGCTTTCATGCGCCCAGCCTGGTGACGCAATCGTATGCGAACACGTCCGACCATGCGGGCGTGCCCTACACCCTGGCGCAACCTGATTCGACCGGTGCCCGGGCCCTGGGCGCGCAAGCGCTCAAACCGGAAAAATCGACGAATCTGTCTGCCGGCCTGACCTTCAATCCGACGTCCACTCTGCGCCTGGCCGTTGACGCGTATCAAATCAAGGTCAGCGACCGGCTGGGCGTGTCGTCGAACATCGGCATCGACCGTAGCTCGGGCGTGGCGCTCGACGGCAGCGGCCGGCCCCTGACGGCGGCGCAAGCGACGGTGATCGAAAACCTGCTGCGCTCGGCCGGATTGACGGTGGGCAATGGCCTGGTGGCGCATTATTTTGCCAACGTGGGCGACACGCGCACGCGCGGCCTCGATTTCACGGCGGAAGATGCGCTGCGCGTGGCCGACGGCAAGCTGCGCTGGACGGCGGCGGCGAACATCAACCACACGAGCCTGGTGGGCAAGGCGGACCTTCCCGCCGTGCTGCAAGGCTTGCCGAACATCGGCACCCTGAGCAAGTCGGCCGAGTACGACTTGCTGTACCGCGCGCCGCGCGACAAGGAAATTGTCACCGTGGCGTATGAAAAAGCGGGCTGGACGCTGAACGTGCGCGAGACGCGCTACGGCAAGCTCAAGCGTCTGAATGCCATCACGGGCGGCGACTACCAGCTGAAGGCCGCCTTCGTGACGGACGTGAGCGTGGGCTACGACATCAGCAAGCGCATCAACGTGACGGTGGGCGCCAACAATGTCTTTGACCAGAAGCCGGGCCAGGTGCCGCGCGAAGCGCGCAGCGCGGCGAATCTGGCGCAGTACACGGGCGCGTACGACAACTCCGGGCCACTAGGCGTCCTCGGCGGCTATTACTACGCCCGTGCCACGATTCAATTTTGATCTGGCGACGCTATCTCCCTACCTATCATCAAGTACAGGAAATATTATATGTCTGAGCAAAATCAACACGCGGCCATCGACCTGGAATGGGCCAATCTCCTTTCTCCGCAGCGCCGCACGGTCTTGCGCGGCGGCGGCCTCGTGGCCGCGCTGGCCGCTTCCGGCCTAGCCGGGACGGCCCTGGCGCAGGAGAGCGCCGTCAAGCGGGTGAAGCCGGCCCACGGCAAGAGTCCGTGGGGCGAGCACACGGACACGGCGCCCACGCCACGCCCCGCCAGCGTGCGCCCCGGCGAGGAAACCTTGCCGTCGAAGCCGCGCGCCTACACGGATATCGAGAGTTATCACGCGCACATTTATTTCGATGAAGATAATTATCAGAAGGCGGCGCTGATACGCAAGTGGGCGGCCGAGCGTTTCCAGATCGAACTGGGAGACTGGAATCTGGAGCCCCGCGGTCCGCACGTGACGCCGTCATTCTATTTTGGCTTTACCAATGATCTACTACCCGTCATCGTGCCGTGGCTGCAGTTGAACAGCCTGGGGCTGACGATATTGATCCACCCGAATACGGAGGATCCCCGCGCCGATCACCTGTATTACGCACTGTGGGTGAACCGCTCGCAGCCCGTGAATGGCTATGCGATGAAGAAGCCGGGCCCGGGCGAGCCGAGGGTGGAGCAGATCTTCGTCAATACGCGGCCGACGGTGAAAATCGAAATGTCGCGCGCATGAGCCGGGAATGAAAAAACGCCACGCCAGGGTGAGCCGGCGTGGCGTTCTGGCTGAAGTACGGTTGATCAGCCGTGTTTCTGGATGAATTCGCCGATTTTCGGGCAAATGATTTCGCGCCAGCGGCGGCCGGAGAAGATGCCGTAGTGGCCACATTTCGGCGCCACGAAGTCTTGCTGCATGTCGGCGGGAATGCCGGAACACAAGTCATGTGCCGCCTGCGTCTGGCCGGCACCGGAAATATCGTCCAGTTCGCCTTCGACGGTGAACAGGGCTACATTCGTGATGTCCTGCGGACGCACCAGCTGGCCGCCCACTTTCCATGTGCCCATCGGCAGGCTGAATTCCTGGAATACCGTTTTAATGGTTTCCAGGTAATACTCGGCCGGCATGTCCAGCACGGCGTTGTACTCGTTGTAGAACTGGCGGTGGCCTTCCGCCGGCTCGTCGTCGCCCGTCACCAGGTGCATGTAGAACTCGCGGTGGCTTTGCGCGTGGCGGCCCGGGTTCATGGCGATGAAGCCGGCGTGCTGCAGGAAGCCCGGATAGACCTTGCGGCCAAAGCCCGGGTAGTTCGGCGGCACGGCGTAGATCACGGTGTTTTCAAACCACGAGAATTTCTTTTCCGTCGCCAGGTTGTTCACTTGCGTGGGCGAGCGGCGCGGGTCGATCGGGCCGCCCATCATGGTCATGGTTTTCGGCATGTGCGGGTCTTTGGCCGTCGCCATCAGGGAAATGGCGGCCAGCACGGGCACGGTCGGTTGACAGACAGAAATCACATGCAGGTCGGGTGCCAGCAGGCGGATGAATTCCTGCACATAATAAATATAGTCGTCCAGGTGGAACGGGCCTTCCGTTAGCGGTACCATGCGCGCATCCGTCCAGTCGGTGATGTAGACATCGTGCTCGGCCAGCAAGCCGCGCACGGTATCGCGCAGCAGGGTCGAGTGGTGACCGGACAGGGGGGCAACCAGCAAAACTTTGGGCTGTTGCAAGCCAGTGGCTTCTTTTTTGAAGTGAATCAGGCGGCAAAACGGTTTTGTCACGACAACGTGTTCGAGGATGTCGACGCTCTCGCCTTTGACGAGAACGGATTTGATGTCGAATTGTGGTTTTTCGTAGTCTTTGCCAAGGCGGTACATCAACTCGTAGCCGGCTGCGATGCGTTGTGAAAACGGGGTGTGGGCCAGTGGAGAAACCGGGTTGGTAAATAACTTGGAGGACATGTCTGCCCATTGCATCACTGGAGTGAGGAAGGAGCGTTGCAGTTCGTGCAGTTGGTAAAGCATATAGAGTCCTTGTTTAATTCCAAGCGCCAATATCGGCTCAAATATCATAATCCAATTCTACGATGTTTGTTGAGGACAAAATGTGCTTTACCGCGCATAGATCCACAGTTTGCGCAACAGTGTGGATACACGCCACAGTGGCGTAGACAGACCGGCAAACATGCCTTAAAAGTAAAAAAGCAGCGTTTCCGCTGCTTTTTTCGTGTTTCATCGACCCTAGGGCCGGGTCGTAGACCGGGGCGTGCCCCGGGCATGCGGCCTGGCCGGGTCAGCCAGGCGTTTAGCGCACCAGCATGTCGAGCTTGTCCTTGACGTCCTTGTATTGCTCGGCTTCCGGCAGGGCCGCTTTCGTCTTGGTGATCGATGGCCAGTTACGGGCCAGATCGACGTTGATCTTGATGAAGGCTTGCTGGTTGCCCGGCACGTCTTCTTCCGCGAAAATCGCGTTCACCGGGCACTCTGCCACGCAGACTGCGCAGTCAATACATTCGTCCGGATCGATTGCCAGGAAGTTCGGGCCTTCCCGGAAACAATCTACCGGGCAGACATCGACGCAGTCGGTATAGCGACAGGCGATGCAGGATTCGGTGACAACGTGGGTCATAACAGTCCTATCAATTTGGGGGGAGGTGCTGTAGCGCCTGCAGGAACGGCGGCGGCGCATACTAAAGCAAAGCATTGTATTTTAAGGCAATTCGCTATTTCTCACAAATCCCGCTTATATACAATACATATAAGCAAATTCATTTTTTGGCGGCGCCCGTGCTGCCCGGAGCGGGCCGTTCGGCGACTATCCGGGACGTTGCCATGGAGAACGCGGCAAGAACGCAACACTCGCCTGCCGCGGGCTGGCGCAGCAATGGGGCGGCAGGGCCTTGCCGTGTGGTGTTTTTGCTTTATTCAAATCAAGACCAGCCCTGAAAATCAGGCGCTGGCGCGGATTTGTGCCACCAGTTGTTGCCAACGCGCGTTTTCAGCGCTGCCATCCTCGGCAAAGGTGATGGTGCGGCGCGTGGTGGGGGCGTCGACCGTGATGCGCCATTGGGGGATGTCGGCACCCACTTGCCCGCCCATGGCATGGTTTTCCGTGAAAAAGCCGCTGCTGGCGAGGGCCGCTTCCAGGCGGGGACCGGCCGGATGGGTTCGCGTATCGATTTCATAATGTTCGCTCAGGCCGGCAAAGCCGCCGCTGCTGTGCGCTGAAATTTTCATGGTGCTCCCTGCTGTGGATGGTGTCGTGGCCGCCGCAGCCGGACCGGCCGCGCCCTGGTGCGGGACGCGGCCCGTGTTGCGCGGCGGTACTCGCCCTAATGGGGGCCGTAACTGCGGCACCAGGCCGCCAGCGCTGCGCGCTCCGCCTCGAGCAACTGATCCGATTCGCTGTATTCCGCGTGGTTCATGGTACCGCAGCAGGCACGCCTGTCCTGCACGGCGCCGTCTTCGTCGACGACGGCGGCGGCAAACGCGATCTGGTCCGCCGTCGTCATGGCCGTGGCCTTGAGGACTTCGCGCACGGTAAAGCTGTTGCGGATGAAGTCCAGGTAGGCGGTATTGCCGTCGGCCTGGGCGATCCTCAGCATCTGGCCGGCGACGTCGGCATAGGTGGCTGCCTGGTCGGGCGCGGCCACGAGGGAGCGCAGGACGAGGCTGCGCAGGTAGTCGCCGCAGCGGTGCAGCACGGCCGCGTCATCTTCCAGCTGGGGGCGGCGCTCGTGGGCGAAGATGTCGGCCAGGATGTCGTAGATGGCCCCCGTAAAGACTTGCGAGATGGCATGCACTTCCGTGCCCGCCTCGGACAGCTTGATGTCGTTGTCGGCATTGCGCAAGCCATTGGGGCGGCCCAGGGCCAGGCCGAACTGCTCGGCCAGGTCGGACAGGAAGGTCTTGTCGTGCAGGTCGGACTTCGTTTGGGCGATGACGGCCTCCACCTGGTCCAGCTGCGACAGCGCGAGGAAAATGGCCGTCAAGTCGCCAAACGATTCATGCAAGCCGCCCGTCTGCGGCGGATTGTTGCTGAGCAGCCAACTCGGCTTCAAGCCATCAAGCACGGCATGCCCGGTTTCGTGCGAGACGATGTCGAGCGAGCGGCAGGTGTAGACGCGCTCGCTGGCGCCGTTGGGGATGAAGTCGCCGAACTTGAGGGCCTTGTCGCTGCGGCTGTAATAGGCATTCATGACATTGGGCAAGCCGTGCGGAAAGACGCTCAGGGGCGTCGTGTTGCTGGCGCTATTCCATTGCCAGGGCAGGGGCGGTGCCGTGTCGTTGGTGGCCAGCGCGCGCTGGTACATGGTGAGCGTCATGCGCACGACGGCAAAGCAGTGCACGGCATCGAACTGATCCGTATTGGGCGAGACGATGAAGTCGCCGAAGGCATTCGGGCTCACCTGGGCGATGCCCGGTTCGCCAAACGTGATGCGCGCGTCGCGCGGGCCTTGCAGGATCAGCCCGGGCAGGAAGGCCTTGCGCGTGCCCAGTTCGGTGACGGACGGGTCCTGCTTCCAGATCAGCACGCGTGAACCGACAGGCACGGCTTCGAGCTTGCGGGTGACGGCGTCGAGCAGGCGGGGTGGCCCCGGCTGCAAGGTCAGCTGCGCATTCTTGCGGTGCTGCCGGTACGGCGCCGAGGGGGTGGGAACATAGCCGACTGGCAAGGATATGCCATTGGTCAGCACGGCTTCGACTGGCACGATGACTTTCTGGTCCATGGTAGCTCTCCAAGTACGCGCAACTGGAACTGAAATAGTCGGCCTGCTTCGCTACCTCCGGTTTGATCTTGCGCAAACGACGCGCGGGAAGATGCGCGGTTTTCTGCCCATCCCCCGTCAGCAGCCGTCCTGCCTGCCGCAGGGCGGCTGGTATGATGCTGACCGTATTGCCCCCGTTTTTAATAAAAGGATCGTTTGATGGCGGATATAAATATAGTTCAGCAACATAAGCTGACAGCGGTAAAGGCGCGTGAAGCGGCGCAGCAAGTGGCCGACAAGCTGGCCCAGGAATATGACCTGGCCTGCGCCTGGGATGGCGACGTGCTGCGTTTCGAGCGCAGCGGCGTCGATGGTTCGCTGACCCTTGAAAAAGAGCAGGCGCAACTGCAAATCAAGCTGGGATTCCTGCTCAGCGCCTTCGCCCCGACGATCGAAGGCAAGATCGCGGAAAAGATGCGCAAGGTGTTTACCGAGCCGGCGTAAGGTTCCCCCTGCGGCTTGCCGGCCACCCCGTTTTGGTGGTAGGGATGGCGCCGCAGCGGCAGGCGAAAAGACGCTGGAAACAGGTGTCTTTTCGCCGCCATATCCCCTTGTTTGGGCGCCGACTGTGCGCCAACGCACATTGCTAGCACATTTCTATTTGGAAAGCCATTGGACTTTTGTGTCTTTTTGCGTTATACTTGAGTCATATTTACAACAGCTACACCGCGTTTCACCTTCTGCTTCGCAGTACTCCCACTCGCTGAGTGGTGAATAATTCTTTGGGTTTTACACCCGCATCCGGTTAAAAAAGTAGGTTGATCGTTTTTTCGGTCAAATACATTTGGTGCCATGTATTTGCATGGCGCTAGCGTTGTTAAAAGTCCTGAACCACAGCCTCTTTTAGCACGCACACGGCACCCCGGCACCGGCTTTGGCCATCCGCTGGTCACATGCGTGTCACCCCCTGTTTCCTGTCGCTCCCGTGCGCTGTTCGCGCCGTGGCGTAGCCGACGCAACAGGGTTTGCTGATTCCCGCCGCAAGCTCGCAGCTTGCTGGGTTTCATTCCATTCGTCCAATCGAGGGAGAACCACATCGTGGCAAAACAAATCATTATCGACCATGTGTTCAAAGTGTTCGGCGACAAGCCAGAAGAAGCACTTGAGCTCGTCCATCAAGGCGCCAGCAAGCAGGATATCCTGGCCAAGACCGACTGCACCATCGGCGTCTTCGACGCCACCTTTACCATTGAAGCAGGCGAAATCTTCGTCATCATGGGCTTGTCCGGTTCCGGCAAGTCGACGCTGGTGCGCATGCTGAACCGCCTGATCGAGCCGACGGCCGGCCGCATCCTGATCGACGGCAACGACATCAATACCTTGCCGGACGCCCAGCTGCGCGCCCTGCGCCGCAAGGACATCAGCATGGTGTTCCAGTCCTTCGCGCTGCTGCCGCAAATTACCGTGCTCGACAACACAGCTTTCGGCATGGAACTGGCCGGCATGCCGAAAGCCGAGCGCCATGCGCTGGCCCAGCAGGCGCTGGAGCAGGTGGGCCTGGACGGCTACGGCGCCAGCTATCCCGACGAATTGTCGGGCGGCATGCAGCAGCGCGTGGGCCTGGCCCGTGCGCTGGCGTGCGACCCGTCGATTCTGCTGATGGATGAGGCGTTTTCCGCGCTCGATCCGATTATCCGCACGGAAATGCAATCGGAACTGCTGCGCTTGCAGCAGATCAAGCGCCGCACCATCGTCTTCATTTCACATGACCTTGACGAAGCCATGCGCATCGGCGACCGCGTCGCCATCATGAAAGACGGCCACGTGGTCCAGGTGGGTACGCCGGAAGAAATCCTGCGTAAACCGGCCAACGATTACGTGCGCAACTTCGTGCGCGGCGTCGATGCGGCGGCCGTCTTCAAGGCCAGCGACATCGCCCGCAAGAGCCAGATCGTCGTGTCGGAGTCGCCCAGCCGCGGCTCGCGCGCCGCGCTGTCGATGCTGGAAGAGCAGGATCGCGCGTATGCCTACGTCGTCAATCCGCAGCGCAAGTTCCTCGGCGTCGTCTCGGCAGATTCGCTGCGCAATGCACTCGACGGCCATGTGGGACCGCTGGGCCTGGCGCATGCCTACCTGCCCGACGTGCAGACCATCAATGCAGAGGAGCCCGTGGCCGGCCTGTTCGGCCAGGTGGCGCAGCTGCCTTACGCCGTCCCCGTGGTGGCCAATGACGGCAGCTTCCGCGGCGCCATCAGCAAGACGACCTTGCTGAAGTTCCTCGACCGCGATACGCCAGCCATTGCCGAGCCACAACAACAGAAAGGACAAGCATGAACCCAAGCAACGTTTCCACAGTAGAACCTGTTGTTGAACAGGCCGCCCAGATCAACCCGTGGGCGCTGACGCCGCCGGGCGACACTTCCTGGCTGGACGCGGCCGGACCTGCCGTGCAGCCGGAACACGCCGCGTCCGGTTTTCACCTGACGCAGATTTTCGACGGCTCGCTGCCGCTGGAAAGCTGGATCAACCAGGGCCTGGCCTGGGTCGTGACGCATTTCCGCCCCTTCTTCCAGGCCGTGCGCGCGCCCATCGACAGCGTGCTGTCCGGCGTGGAAGGCGTGCTGCTGGCAGCGCCGTCGCTGACGGTGATCGCCATCATCGGCTTGCTGGCCTGGCAATTTACCAGCCGCACCCTGGCCATCGGCACCGTGCTGGCGCTGCTGGTGGTGTCCATGCTGGGCATCTGGCCCGAAGCCATGACCACCCTGTCGCTGGTGCTGACGTCGCTGGCCTTCTGTCTGGCCATCGGCTTGCCGTTGGGTATTTTCCTTGCCAGCAGCGACCGCGCGCAGAATATCCTGCGCCCCCTGCTGGACGCCATGCAGACGACGCCCGCCTTCGTCTACCTGGTGCCGGTGGTGATGCTGTTTGGTATCGGTAATGCGCCGGGCGTGATCGTGACGATCATCTTTGCCCTGCCGCCTCTGGTACGTCTGACCAACCTGGGTATCCGCCAGGTGCGTCCCGACCTGATCGAAGCGGCCCGCGCGTATGGCGCCTCGCCGTGGCAGTTGCTGACCCGCGTGCAGTTCCCGCTGGCCATGCCGTCCATCATGGCCGGCATCAACCAGTCGCTGATGCTGTCGCTGTCGATGGTGGTGATCGCCTCGATGATCGCCGTCGGCGGCCTGGGCCAGATGGTCTTGCGCGGCATCGGCCGCCTGGACATGGGCCTGGCCACCGTGGGCGGCCTGGGCATCGTGCTGCTGGCCATCACCCTGGACCGTTTGACGCAAGCCATGGGCCAGCCGCGCCGCGGCGTGCGCCACTGGTACCAGACGGGTCCTGTCGGATGCGTGTTGCGCCTGGTGCGCGGCAATACGGAAAAAAATAATGCGCAACAGCAAGCTACGCTGGCCAGCGCACAATAAGAAAGGATTTACATGCATCAAATTGACAATTTTAAAGTGACGCAAAAATCGCAACGCAAGTTCCAGCTGTTTTCCGCCCTGGCGCTCGCCGCCCTGGCCCTGACCACCAGCCTGGCCATGGCGCAGACGCCGGCCGCCGATGCGCTGCCCGGCAAGGGCATCAAGGTGCAGGCGCTGCAAAGCTCGATCGCGGAAGAAACCTTCCAGACCATGCTGGTCGACAAGGCCCTGGAAAAGCTCGGCTACGAAGTGCAGCCGATCAAGGAAGTGGAGTATCCGACGGCGCATATCGCCATCGCCAACGGCGACGCCACCTTCATGGCCGTGCACTGGGACCCCATGCACAAGGATTTCTATAACAATGCGGGCGGCGACGCCAAGCTGTTGCGCACGGGCCAGTATGCGGGGCCTGCCGCGCAGGGTTATCTGATCGACAAGGCGACGGCGGAAAAGTACAACATCACGAATATCGACCAGTTGCGCGATCCGACCCTGGCCAAGCTGTTCGACCACGACGGCGATGGCAAGGCCGACCTGACCGGCTGCAATCCAGGCTGGGGCTGCGAAGCGCTGATCGAAAACCACATGGATGCCTATAAGCTGCGCGAGACGGTGACGCACGTGCAGGGCAGTTACGCGGCCCTGATCGCCGACACCCTGGGCCGCTACAAGCGTGGCGAACCGATCCTGTACTACACGTGGACGCCGTACTGGGTCAGCGGCGTGCTGGTGCCGGGCAAGGACGTGATCTGGCTCAAAGTGCCGTTCTCGGCCAATCCGGACAAGGTCAACACCCGCCTCGACGATGGCAGCGACTACGGCTTTGCCGTCAACACGGCGCGCATCGTCGCCAACAAGGTCTGGGCGGAGAACAACCCGGCCGCGGCCAAGCTGTTCGAGGTGATGCAACTGCCCGTGGCCGACATCAATGCGCAGAACGAGCGCATGCGCCGCGGCGAAAACACGCAGGCGGACATCGCCCGCCACACGGCAGGCTGGATCAAGTTCCACCAGCAGACGTTCGACGGCTGGATCGCGCAGGCGCTGGCGGCGGCGAAGAAGTAAGGTACCGTTGTTCGGCAGTAAAAAAGTGGCTACCGATTTGGTAGCCACTTTTGCGTTAACGGCCTGTTTTCGTGGGTTTTGGTGAGTTTTTAGCCGTTTTCGGCCAGTTTCAGGTGCAAAATGGGGAAAGGCTGGCCAAACGGATCGCGTTCCGAGCGGTTTTCCAGGATAAAGCCCAGGTGGCGGTAAAAGCCGTGCGCTTGCGTGTTGTGCTCGTTGACGTCGACGGCCGTGGCGCCCAGCGTATCGATGGCGTGCCGCAGCAGGGTGCGGCCGGCGCCGCTGCCGCGCCGGTCAGGGTGGACGAAAAGCATCTCGATCTTGGCGTGCTCGACGCACAGAAAGGCGCAGGCGACGCCATCATCGGCGCGCAGCACGTGCAGCAAGCCTTCGGCCGTGACCCTGGCCAGCTCGTCGCGCACGAAGGGCATCAGGAAGGCGATATCGCTGTCGGCGAGGAAATCGTGGGTGGCGCGTACGGACAGGTGCCAGACGTTGAACAGACGGGGCAGGTCGGCGGGGACTGCCAGGGAAATCGGTAATGATGTCATGCGGAAATTATACTGCCCCGGCAGGCGCCAGGGCAGGGAGGGACGGTCAGTCCTTCAAGTCTTCGATCAGGTCGATGTATTGCTGCTGCGCCTCTTCCTTCGAGGTGCCGGCCAGGGCCGCCCACGCGTCGAACTTGGCGCGGTTGACGAAGTCGGTCATGCCGGGACGCTCGCCCGTGGCGTCGCCGCTCGAGGCTTGCTTGAACAAGGCGTAGATTTTCAACAAGGTCATATTGTCCGGACGCTCGGACAGGGTCTTGGAATCGAGCTGCGCTTGTTCGAATTGCTCTTGTAAACTCATGATGGCTCCTGTGTGCTGATGGAATCGCTGGAAAAGTGCGGCAGGCCCGGCGGAGTGGCCACCGTGCGTGCTGCAGTGCCTGACATCATAGTGAAAAAAGGGCGCCGTGCATTAGAGGACATACTCAAAACAAAAGCGCCGCCGCTGCGTGAACAGGGGCGGCGCCTGCTGCGGTCATGCGAACGCAGCCTGTGTCTTACACGCCCAGCAGTTCGACGTCGAAAATCAGGGTGGCGTTCGGTGGAATCACGCCGCCGGCGCCGCGCGTGCCGTAGCCCAGCGCTGCCGGGATGATCAGCTGGCGCTTGCCGCCCACTTTCATGCCTTGCACGCCTTCGTCCCAGCCCTGGATGACGCGGCCTGCGCCCAGCGGGAATTCGAATGGATCGTTGCGGTCCTTGCTCGAGTCAAATTTCGAACCGGCGCTGCCGTCGTCGTTTTGCAGCCAGCCCGTGTAATGCACGACAACATTGTTGCCAGCTTGCGCTTCAGCGCCTTCGCCAACAACGGTGTCGATGTATTGCAGGCCGGAAGCGGTGGTAGTGGTGGTCATGATTATCCTTGTGTAGGCGATGAAAGCTTCAGATTGTAGAGCAATGGCTTGCAAAGCGCCATTGCATGCCGCGTCCACCCGAAAACCGGAAATCACCATGGCCTGTCGCCATCGGTATCATTCAAGCGGGAATTAATTCAGAAAATACAGTGTTTCCACGTAAAATACATGTTTTGTATTTAACAGTGATTTCCTCCATGTTCCGCAGTCTACGCCGCTTTCTTTTTTCCTCGCTGTGCCTGGTTTCCGCAATGTCTACGGCGCAAGCCAAAGTGGTGGTGGTGCTCAACTCCCGTGATGCCACGGTGCAACTGCTGGACCAGAAAACCTATGCGCCCCTGTCCACCTTTGCCGTCGGCAAGGAGCCGCACCATCTGATGGAGACGCCGGACGGCAAGTCGCTCATCGTCGCCAGTTCCGTCGGCAATGAGCTGATCTTCCTCGACCCCGTGTCGGGCCAGATCCAGCGCCGCATCAGCAATATCCTCGACCCCTACCAGATCGGCTTTTCGCCGGACCAGAAGTGGTTCATCTCGAATTCCCTGCGCCTGGACCGCATCGACCTGTACCGCTACGATGGCAAGAACCTGACCCTGGCCAAGCGCATCCCGCTGCCGAAACTGCCCAGCCACATGGCATTCACGGCCGACAGCAGCATGGCTTTCATTACCCAGCAGGGCAGCAACCAGGTCAGCGCCATCGACCTGGCCACGCAGACGGTGAAGTGGACCATGCCCGTCGGCCCCGCGCCAGCCGGCATCACGATGACGCCCGATGGCAAATATTTGCTGGTGGGCATCATGGGCAGCGATTACGTGGAAGTGATCGACTGGCGCACGCAAAAGACCGTCAAGCGCATCAAGGCGGGCGCTGGCACGCATAATTTCCGCGCGCTGGGCGACAAGCGCATGACGTTCGTGTCGAACCGCGTGTCGAACACCATCAACATCATCGACCAGCAAACCCTGGAAAACGTGGGTACCATCAATGTGCCCGGCGGCCCGGACTGCATGGAAATCACGCCCGATGGCAAGACCATGTGGGTGACCTTGCGCTGGATCAAGAAAGTGGCCGTGATCGACCTGACCACGCGCAAGGTGATCAAATTGATTCCCGTGGGCCGCTCGCCCCATGGCGTGTATTTCGCCACCCACTCGCCGCGCATGTGATGACGATGCCGCGTTTGATTCTCGCGGGCCACGTGCCCGCCATGCTGCTGTGCGCCAGCGCCATGCTGCCGGCTGCGCACGCCGCCGCCCCTGTGGCCCCGGCCGCACCTGTCGCCACGGCCGCCTCTTCCGCTTCTTCCGCCCCTGCCGCCCCTGCCGCCTGCAAGGGCACGATCTACCTGACCTTCGACACGGGCAGCCAGTCACAGGCGCAACTGGTCGCCGACGTGCTGAACAAGCGCCATGTGAAGGCAACCTTCTTCCTGGCCAATGAAAAGACGACGCGCGGCGATTATTCGCTCGATCCGTCCTGGGCGCCGTACTGGAAGGCCCGGGTCGCCGAAGGCCATGCTTTTGGCACGCATACGTTTGACCACGTGTACTGGAAGAAGGATCTGGCCAACGGCTTGATCCAGGTCAAGCCCCAGTTCGGCAAGGAGGGCGGCAAGCTGGCGTCGTTCACGGATCAGCAATTCTGCGAGGAATTGCGCCGCGTCGACACGCGCTTCCAGGAATTGACGGGCCACAAGCTCGACCCGTTCTGGCGCGCGCCGGGCGGCTATACGTCGCCGCGCACCCTGGCGGCCGGCAGCGCCTGCGGCTACCAGCACGCGGGCTGGGCGCCGGCAGGTTATTCCGGTGACGAGCTGCCCAGCGATAAGTATCCGAACGCCATGCTGCTGAAAAAAGCCCTGGCGAACCTGCGCAGCGGCGACATTTTCATTTCGCACATGGGCATCTGGTCGCGCAAGGATCCGTGGGCGCCCGCCAACCTCGATGCCCTGATATCCGGCTTGCAAGACAAGGGTTTCTGCTTTGCCACCCTGCGCGAGCATCCCGCCTACGCGCAGAAGAAGGGCCAGCCATGATCGCCGCCGATATCAGCGCCTTCGTCCAGCCCGCCCTTGACGCCGTCGTCGATGCCTTCGGCGTGGCGCAGGGCTGGCTGTTCCAGACGGTGGTCAACCCGCTCGTGTATCACCTGGGCTTTGGCGAATTCACGGAAGAGGCGTTCGAGGGCACGGAATGGCTCTTGATCGGCCTGTGCGAGCTGGTGCTGCTGTTTCTCGTGCTGCGTCCGCTCGAAGCCATGATACCGGCGCAAAAGATCACGGACCCGCGCGCCCGCTGGAACGATTTTCTGTATACCGTGCTGCACCGCATCGGCCTGTTTTCCGTCCTCATCTTCTTCACGCTCGATCCCCTGATGGACGGTCTGGCCGGGGCCTTGCGTTTCGACAATATCCATCCATTGAACCTGGAATCGCTGTTGCCCGGCATCAGTCCCCTGGTCAGTTTTATCATTTATTTTGTGATACTGGACTTCGTCGATTATTGCTACCACCGGGCCTCGCACCATTTCGGCTGGTGGTGGGGCTTGCACAGCCTGCATCACAGCCAGCAGAACCTGAACCTGTGGAGCGACAACCGCAATCACCTGCTCGATGATTTCCTGCGCGACGTGGTGATGGCCCTGGTGGCGCTGGGCATCGGCGTGCCGCCGGGCCAGTACGTGCTGCTGGTGTCGGTTTCGCGCATCCTGCAGAGCCTGCAGCACGCGAATGTGAGGATACACTTCGGCCGCGTCGGCGAGCGGCTCCTCATCTCGCCCCGTTTCCACCGCACGCATCATGCCATCGGCGTGGGGCATGAGTCGAAAGGCAAGGGCAGCATGGGCGGTTGCAACTTCGGCGTGGTCCTGCCGATTTGGGATATGCTGCTGGGCACCGCGAATTTCTCCGCGGGCTATGCGCGCACGGGCGTGCGCGACCAGCTGGCGCGCATCGACAGCGCAGGCGTGGGCCGGCCGGGACGCAACTATGGCCGCGGCTTCTGGCAGCAGCAATGGCTGGGCCTGCGCCGCATGGTGGAATTTGCAAGATTGAAACGAAAAGGACGCCGTTGATGCGTAATGTGTTGAATTCGTATGGCCGCGCCTTGCTGTCGCAATTGCACGGCAAGATATTGCTGCTGAGCGCAGTGCCCTTTGTCCTGTCGGTGATCCTGTGGGGCGTGCTGCTGTATGTGGGCCTGCAGCCCCTGATCGACAGCCTGCACGCGCTGTTTACCGAGTACGATTTCTTCCGCACCAGCGGCCAGGTGCTGGCCACTTTCGGCCTGGGCGTGCTGAAAGCCGTCATCGTGCCCCTGATCGCCATGTTCATGCTGCTGCCGCTGATGATACTCACGGCCCTGATCTTCATGGGCCTGTTCGCCATGCCGGCCATCGCGCGCCACGTGGGCGGACGGCATTTCCCGTGGCTGGAAAAAAAGCATGGCGGCAGCCTGCTCGGCAGCGTCGGCACCTCGCTGGCCACCTTCCTGCTGTTCATCGTCGCCTGGGTCATCCTGCTGCCCCTGTATGCCTTCCCGCCAGCCGCCCTGGTGGCGCAGGCGATCCTGTGGGGCTGGTTGACGTACCGGGTCATGGCCTACGATGCCATGGCCGACTACGCCAGCGTGGACGAGCGCCACGCCATCATGCGCGAGCAGCGCTGGCCCCTGCTGGCCATCGGCATGGTGTCGGGCGCGGCCGGTGCCGTGCCGGGCCTGCTGTGGATGGGCGGCGTGATGTCCGTCGTCTTCTTCCCCTTCCTGGCCGCGTTCGCCATCTGGCTGTATGTGCTGATCTTTATCTTTACGGGCCTGTGGTTCCAGTATTACTGCCTGGAAGCCCTGGCGCGCCTGCGGGGCCAGCGCGGCATGACGGACGTGGCGCCGGCGGACGCCTGACCATTTTTATCGAATTCTACGAGGAAGCTTCATGGCTATCGGATTGATCATCATCGGCGACGAAATCCTGTCGGGCAAGCGCACGGACCAGCATTTCCCGAAAGTGGTGCAAATGCTCAAGCAGCGCGGTTTGCAGCTGAGCTGGGCGGAATACGTGGGCGACGAACCGGCCCGCCTGGTGGCTTTGCTCAAGCGTAGCTTTGCCAGCGGCGACATCGTTTTCAGCTTTGGCGGCATCGGCGCCACGCCGGACGACCATACGCGCCAGGCGGCGGCCGATGCGCTGGGCTTGCCGCTGGTGCTGCATCCGCAGGGCAAGGCGAACATCCAGCAGCGCATCACGGAAATGGGCGAAGAAGCGGGCGTGCCGGCCGACTTGAATTCGCCGGAAAACCTGCATCGCCTGAAAATGGCGGAATTCGTGCAGGGCGCCGAGCTGATTCCGAATCCGTACAACAAGATCGCCGGCTTTGCCGTGCGCGAGCATTATTTCGTGCCGGGCTTTCCCATCATGTCCTGGCCCATGATCGAATGGGTGCTGGACACGCATTACAGCCATTTGTTCAACCAGGTGCCGCACGCGGAACATGCGCTGCTCGTGTATGAAACGGCGGAATCCCTGCTGACGCCGCTGATGGTGCGCCTGGAAGCGGAGTTTCCGCAAATCAAGGTATTCAGCCTGCCCAGCGTGGGCGATGCGCAGACGCGCCGGCATATCGAACTGGGCGTCAAGGGCGAGCCGGCGCAGGCAGCGGCCGCCTTTGCAGACATGTGCGCCACGCTCGACGCCATGCAGGCGGAATACACCCCCATCTGAGCTCTTGCCAGCCCGGCGCCGGCGGCTTTTCCGCCGGCGTCCAGCCCGCCTTGCTCCTATGTTCGCGAGCGTACAGTCCAAGTCGTTGTTTTTTTGCGAAAATCTTCAATGAAGCAAGATTTTTGTGTGCGCTCGTCAGTCGTTTTCATGCCGATGTGGTGGAATGGTGAACAGGGGCCTGGCGTGTCGGACACGGGGCTGCCTGCCTGTGCAGTAGAGCGTTTTTTTGATTCACCGGTCTGGACATCATGTTAAGCAATCTTCGTTGTTACCGGCCTTGCCGCCCCTTGGCCGTGATCTTGCCTGGCGCCGATAGTGCTGCGAAGTGGCATGGCCACCGCATTGTTCGCGCCGTCCAAACCCAACCTTACCCCAGCATCCCATGAAAGACACAGGCGTCAATCTGGCCGCGCAAGAGCGGCCCCCAGAAGATCCCGCTCCCGAGGCACCGCCGCCGGCGAGCCCGCCGCGGAAGCGCCGCTCGCGCGTCTGGCCCATCTTTGCCATCATCTTGCTGGCGCTGGTCGCCGGCGTGGCGTGGTTCGTCATGCGCGAAGTGCGCACCTCGGCCCTGCAGGCGGAATTTTTCACGCGCATCGACCGCCAGCTGACGTTCAAGGTCGAGCCCGGTCCCGCGCCTGCCGACGCCATCCGCTACCCGCAGCATGGCCCCTACGACGAGCGCCTGGGCTACGCCAGCCTGCCGGACTTCATCACCAAGCTGAATGCGCGCGACTATGCCGTCACGGCGCAGGCGCGCATGTCGCCGAAGATGGTGCAACTGGTCGACCGGGGCATCTTTGCCACCTATCACGAGAAAAACCGCGCGGGCCTATCCATCCTCGACTGCCGCGCCGCGCCCCTGTTTGCCGCCAGCTATCCCGAGCGCATGTTCGACGGTTTCGCCGAAGCGCCGCCGGCCCTCGTGCAAAGCCTGCTGTTCATCGAAAACCGCGAATTGCTCGATCCGGGCACGCCCATGCGCAATCCCGCCGTGGAATGGGACCGCCTGAGCAAGGCCATCCTCGACAAGGCACTGAACCTGTTCGGCGGCCACCGGGGCGGCGGCGGCAGTACCCTGGCCACGCAGATCGAAAAGTACCGCCACTCGGAAGATGGCCGCACCAGCTCCATGAAGGACAAGCTGCTGCAGATGATCTCGGCCAGCCTGCGCTCGTACCAGGATGGCGAAAACACCATGGAAGCGCGGCGCAAGATCGTCGTCAACTACCTGAATACCGTGCCGCTGTCGGCAAAGAGCGGTTTTGGCGAGGTCAACGGCATCGGCGACGGCATGTGGGTCTGGTATGGCCGTCCGTTTGCCGAAGTGAAAACTTTGCTCAAAGGACATATGGACCAGCCGGGCAGTGCGCTGGCCTACAAACAGGCGCTGAGCCTGCTGATCGCGCAGCGCCGCCCCTCGCATTATCTGGTGGCGGGCGGTGCCGACCTGGAAGCGCTGACGAACAGCCATCTGCGCCTGTTGGCGCAGGCAGGCGTGATTTCGCCGCAGCTGCGCGATGCGGCCATCGCCGAGCCGCTGCGCCCGTCGACGGCCTCGGGCGTGCAGTCGGAAGCGTCGACGTCGTTTGTCACGCGCAAGGCCTCGAATGCCGTGCGCAACCACCTGGCCAGCATGCTGGGCGACCCGCGCCTGTATAACCTGGACCGCCTGGACCTGAAAGTGGTCAGCACGCTGGACGCGCAGGCGCAAAATGCCGTCACCAAGGTCTTGCGCGAGCTGCGCGATCCGGAAGTGGCGAAAGCGGCCGGCCTGACGGGCAAGGGCATGCTGGGCAATGGCGACCCGGCCAACGTCGTCTACAGCTTTACTTTGCTGCAAAAAGGCGAGCAAGCCAATCTGCTGCGCGTGCAGACGGACAATTACGACCAGCCGCTGGACATCAACGAAGGTGCCAAGCTGGACCTCGGTTCCACGGCCAAGCTGCGCACCTTGGTGACCTACCTGGACATCATCGACCAGCTGCACCAGCGCTATGGCGGCATGAGCGCGGCCGAGCTGGGCAAGGTGGCCGTCGATCCCAAGGACATGCTGTCGCAGTGGGCGATTGCTTATTTGAAACCTTTGCCGCTGGGCGAGGCGCGCAACCTGCCCGCCATGCTGGCTGCTGCCATGGAACGCAAGTATTCGGGCAGCCCGGCCGAAGGGTTCTTCACGGGCGGCGGCCTGCATCATTTCGGCAACTTCTCCAAGCTCGACGACAGCCGCATCATGACGGTGCAGCAAGCCTTGCGCCAGTCGACCAACCTGGTGTTCGTGCGTCTGATGCGCGACGTGGCCCGCTACTACATGTTTTCGCGCCCCGATTCGTCAGCCTCCCTGCTGGCGGACGCGGACGACCCGCGCCGGGCCCAGTACCTGAGCCGTTTTGCCGACAAGGAAGGGCGCGAATTCCTGCACCGCTTCTACCAGAAGTACCGCGGCAAGAGCGTCGACGAGCAGGAAAAGATCCTGCTGGCCAGCATCCGCCCGACGCCCGTGCGCCTGGCGAACATCTTCCGCACCATCAATCCGAAAGGCACGCTGGAAGAGTTTGGCGATTTCCTCAACGCCAACCTGCCGTCGCAGAACGAAGTGCCGCCCGAGCGCGTCGCCAAGATGTACCAGCAGTACGCGATGGAAAACTGGTCCTTGGCCGACCGCGGGTATCTCGCCAATGTGCATCCGCTGGAACTGTGGATGGTGGCGTACCTGCGCCAGCATGAGGGGTCCACCCTGTCGCAGATGGTGGCGGCCAGCGAGAAGGAACGCCAGGAAGTGTATAAATGGCTGTTCAACACGCACCGCAAGCATGCGCAGGACCGCCGCATCGCCAACTTGCTGGAAGTGGAAGGGTTCCTGGAAATCCACCGCCAGTGGAAGAAGATGGGCTACCCGTTCGACTCCCTGGTGCCGTCGTATGCGACGACCCTGGGCGCCTCGGCCGACCGGCCCGCCGCGCTGGCCGAACTGATGGGCATCATCATCAACGATGGCGTGCGCAAGCCGAGCGTGCGCATCGATTCCATGCACTTCGCCGCCAACACGCCGTACGACACCATGGTCAAGCGGGGCACGAAGGTGGAGGCGGAGCAAGTGCTGTCGCCGGACGTGGCCAAGGCCGTGGCCAAGGCCATCCGCGAAGTGGTGTCGGACGGCACGGCGAAGCGGGCGAAGACGGCGTTTGTCGGCGCCGACGGCGTGCCCATCCCGATGGGCGGCAAGACGGGGACGGGCGACCAGCGCTTCGACGTGTATGGCGCCGGCGGCCGCCTGATCGAGTCGCGCTACGTGAACCGTTCGGCCACGTTTGTGTTCAATATCGGCGAGCGCTTCTATGGCAGCATGACGGCGTACGTGCGGGGGCCGGAATCGAAGAACTACGATTTCACCAGCGCTTTGCCGGTGCAGCTGCTCGTGTCGCTGGCGCCGAGTCTGATGCCGCTGATCGAGCCTCCCGCGCAGGCCGAGGGCGTGGCCAGGCAGTGCACGAATTAACATGGCGCAGACGCTGAAAGCCGGCCCTTGCGGGCCGGTTTTTTTTGCGCAGGAATAGAAAATGGAAAAAACGCAGCGGATGTTTGAGCAATATCACCGTTTTGACGATGGGATGCTTGTATCATTCGAGCAGCAGTACCGGCCCGGGGGCGTGCAGGCCGTGCGCATCGTCCTGTACGCAAGAAATCATGCACTGGACGGCAATGTCTGGCGTCAGATGGCCATCACGGTGGGCGACGTGCAGGAGGTGCTGCTCAGGACGCCGGGCAACTTCATCAACCGCATCTGCTGCGGCGTGAAGCTGCTGCGCTTTGGCGACGTGTGGTGCGTCGATATCGACGGCACGTATGCGCGCGACACTCCCGCGACCCTGGACGAAGTGCGCCGCGATGGCGATTGCTACGTCATCGGCGGCACGGTCGCGGCGATCGAACTCGATTAACCGGCAAAGATGGCGGTCTGCTCCGCCAGGCGCGCGTGATACGCGGCGATGGCGGGGTAGTCGGGGCGCTGCATGGGCGCCATCAGCCAGCGCTTGACGGACAGGCCCAGCACGATATCCGCCAAGGTAAATTGTTCGCCGCACACATGAGCGCCCGTGCGCTGCAGCTGCTGTTCCAGCACGCCCATCATCTTGTTCCATCCAGCAATGCCCGCCGCCAGCTGCGCCGCATCCTGGTGGGCGGGGCTGCGGCGCACCAGCGACATGAAGGCGTAGCGCCAGCTGTTGTTCAAATCGCCCATTTGCCAGTCCATCCATTTTTCCACTTCGGCGCGGGCGCGGGGCGTGCTTGGCAGCAAGTCGTCGCGGCCCGCCTGCGCGCACAGGTAGCGGCAGATCGTGTTCGATTCCCACAGTACCAGGTCGCCGTCGACCAGCACGGGCACCATGGCGTTCGGGTTCAGGGCCAGGAAGGCAGGGTCGTCGGTGCTGCGAAAGCCGCTGCCCCAGTCTTCGCGTTCGTAGGGCAGGTCGATTTTCTCGCACGTCCACAGGACTTTGCGGACATTGATCGAGGCGGCTTTTCCAAGAATTTTCAGCATGCGGAACTCCAGAGGGCAGGTGGTCGATCCAGCACTGTAGCGGAAATGGCCACGCGCCGCGCGTGAAAGTGCCTTGCATAGTTGAGCTTTTCTTGGCATCGTAGCCACCCATGAAACCTATGCGCCACCACATGTCCAAAATCCTCGCGTTCAGCCGCTTTTCCGTGCGCGATTTCCTCGCCACCGCCGGCCCCACCCTGCTGCTGGTCGGTGCGTTCTGCGCGCTGGCGTACTGGCTGGTGGACCCGGCCCCGCCGCGCCAGGTGACCCTGTCGACGGGGCAGGACAACAGCGCCTACGAAGAGTTCGGCAAGAAATACGCGGCCACCCTGGCCAAGCACGGCATCAAGGTAACCTTGCAGCCGTCGCTGGGGTCGCAGGACAATTTGCAGCGCCTGAACGCGGGCACGACCGATATTGCCTTCGTGCAAAGCGGCTCGACGGAGCACGCCGATGCCGAACGCCATGGCTTGATTTCCCTGGGCAGCCTGTTTACGGAACCCGTGTGGCTGTTCATGCGCGAAGACAAGGCGGTCACGGAACTGACGCAATTGAAGGGCAAGAAGATCAACCTGGGACCGGAAGGCACGGGCGTGCCCAGCCTGTTCCGGCAGTTGCTTTCCGTCAATGGCGTGGAAGCCAATGAATTGACGGTGAGCGACTTGCAGAACACGCCCGCCACGGTGGAACTGCTGGAAGGGCGCATCGACGGCCTCGTGTTCAGTTCGGCACCGGAAGCACCGCTGATCCAGATGCTGCTGCAAACCCCGGGCATCAAGCTGTTTGATTTTTCGCAAGCGGAAGCGTACACGCGGCGCCTGTCTTTCCTCACGCACGTGGTGCTGCCGCGCGGCATCGTCGACCTGGGGCAGAACATCCCCCCGCAGGATTACCACCTGATCGCGCCGACGGCCACCCTGGTCGCGCGCGAAGACTTGCATCCGGCCCTCGTCGACCTGTTCGTGCAGGCGGCGGCCCGCATCCATGGCGGCACGGGCTGGTTCCAGCAGCAGGGACAGTTCCCGTCCGCGCGCTACACGGAAATTCCCGTCGCGCCGGAGGCGCTGAAATTCTACAAGGATGGCGCGCCCGTGCTGCAGCGCTACATGAGTTTCTGGCTGGCCAATTTCTTCGACCGCATGTGGGTGCTGGTGGTGGCGCTGGGCGCCTTGATACTGCCTCTGTCGCGCGTGGTGCCGCCCCTGTATGTCTGGCGCATCCGTTCGCGCGTGTACCGCTGGTATGGCCAGTTGCGCACGGTGGAGCAGGCCCTGGAAGACGTGCCGGAAGAGCAGCGCGCGCACGTGTATGCGGAACAGTTGAAGCGGCTGGATCAGATCGAGGAGATGGTCAACCAGATCTCGATACCGCTGTCGTTTGCCGATGGCCTGTATGGCTTGCGCAGCCACATCAATTTCGTGCGCAAGCGCATCCTGACCCTGATGGGAGAGCATCCGGCGCCTGAGGTGGGCGAGCCGGTCTGATGACTTAAATGAGGGTGACGGACAGCTTGCGCCCGAGCAGCGCGGCGGCCCGCTCCAGGGTGGAGAGCGTCACGTCGCTGTCAGGGTCGAGCAGGCGGTCGAGCTGCGAGCGGCTCGTCTGCAGCAGGGCCGCCATGCGTGTCTTCGACAGCGATTGTTCCTGCATCGCCTGTGCCAGTTGCCAGGCGATCACTTCCTTGATGGCACGGGTTTGCGTTTGCTCAAGGATACCTTCTTCTTTTAAAAAGTCGTCGAGGCTGCTGCCGAGGTGGGGAGCGGTGTCGTTCATGTCAGTTCCTTCAAGCGTTTGCGGGCGATGGCCAGGTCATCGTCGGGCGTGGCGCGGGTTTTCTTGATAAAGCCGTGCAGTGCCACCAGGCAATCGCCGTGATGGCAGATCAGCACGCGCGCGATGCGGTTGCCGGGCAAGCTGCTGCGCACTTCCGACAAGCCTTGCCCCAGGTGGCGGCACAGGGGCATGCCCACGGGCCAGCGCCATTGCGCATGCATCAAGTCTTGCCCGATCACATGGCGCTCTTCGATGGGTAAAGACTTGAGCCAGTCGCGCACGGGTTCGCCGCCATGGCCGTTCGCATAGAACAGCAGGGTAATTTGCCGCAAGCCGGAAGCATCCATGACCCACTCCTACGTTGTACTATATAAGGTACATGTTCGCAAGGTAAATCTGCGCCGCTCTTGAGAAAATCGGGCGCGCATGGATGGTTGTAGCCGATGGCGGGCCGCAGCATGGCCCGCCAGATCAAACATGGTTCAGATAGTCAGGCGGCCGGCGTCAGGCGCCCAGCCATGGCAAGCCTGCCTTGCACCAGCCGCCAATCTGTTTGCGGTGGCCGTCGGCATCCTTGTCGCCCTCGAAGCCTTCGAGGATGTCGAAGCAGTTGATATAGCCGTGTTCGGTGGCCAGCTTGGCCGCATGGCGCGAGCGTACACCGGAGCGGCACAGGAACAGCAGCACCTCGTCCTTGCCGGCCTGGGCGGCCAGCTGCGCGAGGAAGTCGGGATTCGGCGCGCCGCCTGGGTAGGTGGCCCACTGCACCGCACCATGCTGGGTATCGGCGATGTCGACGCGGCCGACCCAGTCGCGCTCGGCATTGGTGCGCACGTCGATTAGCTTGACGGCAGCATCGCGCTGCAGCAGCTCGTACGCTTCCTGCGGCGTGACGGCGCCCGCATAGGGCGTGCCCTCATTGGCGCGGCTGCGGGCGGTGTTCAGGATATCGGCGGCGGTGGTCATGGCATCCTCGATGAAAGTGGAAAGGTGTGGACGATTATAGTGCGCCGCTGGCGCCCCGCAAGCGGGAATACGGGGGATCTTGCCGACGCACCATAAATGGGCATTTTTCAAGAATCGTTTCGAAATGCACGATAATGGTGCGTTATTCGTTTTTCGCACTTGTATAGTGCATTCCTGATTTGGTGCAAATGCGGCGCGGAAATCGCCGGCGCGAAAATTTTCACTGGGATGACAGCGATTTGGCGATGGCTGCCGGGACGCTCCGGGAGCTGGCATGGAATCTGCTATGATCCCTATGAGTTTTGGTGGCACGCAATGTTTGCTTCGCTTCATCAGCCCAGACGCACTAAGGTCGGCTCACCCCACATTCATTTAGGAGATACGCATGGCAATGACAGCCGCAGAAGTCTTGAAGATGGTAGAAGAAAACGAAGTCAAATTCGTTGATTTCCGCTTTGCCGATACCCGTGGTAAAGAGCAGCACGTGACGGTTCCCGTGTCGCACTTCGATATGGACAAATTCGAGTCGGGCCACGCCTTTGACGGTTCTTCCATCGCTGGCTGGAAAGGCATTGAAGCGTCCGACATGATCTTGCTGCCGGATCCAAACACGGCCAATATCGACCCGTTCATGGAAGAAACGACCCTGTTCATGCAGTGCGACGTGATCGAACCGTCGGACGGCAAGGGCTACGACCGCGACCCGCGCTCGATCGCGAAACGCGCCGAAGCCTACCTGAAATCGTCGGGCATGGGCGACACCGCCTACTTCGGCCCTGAGCCGGAATTCTTCATCTTCGACAGCGTGCGCTGGAAGATCGACATGTCGGGCTGCTTCGTCAAGATCGGTTCCGACGAAGGTTCGTGGTCGACGGGCAAGGACATCGAAGGCGGCAACAGCGGCCACCGTCCGACCGTCAAGGGCGGCTATTTCCCCGTGCCACCAGTGGACAGCTTCCAGGACATGCGTTCGGAAATGTGCCTGATCCTGGAATCGCTGGGCATCCCGGTTGAGGTACATCATCACGAAGTGGCCGGCGCCGGTCAGAATGAAATCGGCACCAAGTTCTCGACCCTGGTCGAGCGCGCCGACTGGACGCAAAACCTGAAATACGTCGTGTGGAACGTGGCGCACAGCTATGGCAAGACCGCCACCTTCATGCCGAAACCTATCGTTGGCGACAATGGTTCGGGCATGCACGTGCATCAATCCGTATGGAAAGATGGCAAGAACCTGTTCGCCGGTGACGGCTATGCCGGCCTGTCCGATTTCGCCCTGTACTACATCGGCGGCATCATCAAGCACGCCAAGGCACTGAACGCCATCACCAACCCGGGCACCAACTCGTACAAGCGTCTGGTACCAGGCTACGAAGCGCCGGTGAAACTGGCGTACTCGGCGAAAAACCGTTCCGCCTCGATCCGCATCCCGCACGTGGCCAATCCAAAAGGCCGCCGCGTCGAAGCGCGCTTCCCGGACCCGCTGGCGAACCCGTACCTGTGCTTCGCCGCACTGCTGATGGCCGGTCTGGACGGTGTTGCCAACAAGATCCATCCGGGCGAAGCCGCCTCGAAAGATCTGTACCACCTGCCGCCGGAAGAAGACGCACTGATCCCGACCGTGTGCGCTTCGCTGGAAGAAGCACTGGAAGCGCTGGACAAGGACCGCGAGTTCCTGACCCGTGGCGGCGTGTTCAGCGATTCGATGATCGACGCTTACCTGGAACTGAAAATGCAGGACGTGCAGCGCATGCGCATGACCACGCATCCTGCCGAGTTCGACATGTACTACTCGCTGTAATGGCGCCATGCCGGCAAGTTGCTGGCATTGAATAAAAACGCGGGTGAGGCGATGGTCTTGCCCGCGTTTTTTTATGCGGCGCGCCAAGGCGGCGCCGGTGCAGTGTTGTATAGTCGGCGCAGGAATGATGCGGCACGAGCCGACAGGAGTGAAGATTGACCAAGCAATACAGAATGGCGCTGATGGCAGGCTTGCTGGGCGCGGCGGCGCAGGCGCACGGGCAGCTGTACGTGTGCGCCGATGCGCAGGGACACAAGACATACACGGACAAGAGTGCTGGCAAGCATTGCCAGCTGCTGGACTTGCCCGGCGCCATGACGGAACCGCCGCGCAGGGCGGCGCCGCTGGCCGCTGCCCCGGCGCGGCCTTCGCAACAGGCGGCGGGGACGCCGGCGCCGGCCGCCGGCGCGTTTCCCCGGGTCGATGGCGCCGAGCAGCGGGCGCGCGACCTGGACCGGCGCCAGATCCTGCAGGATGAATTGCGCAGCGAAGAGCAGAAGCTGGCGGCGCAGCGCCTGGAATTCAACGAGGGCCAGCCTGAACGCCAGGGCAATGAGCGCAACTATGCCAAGTACCAGGAAAGAGTGGCGCAGTTGAAGGACAACATCAGCCGGACGCAGCAGAACGTCGAGGCCCTGAAACGCGAAATCGCGAATATTCGGTAATCCACATGACCCTAGATAGTCACCCTATCCGTCCCGCCCACCTGGCCGGCCTCGATTTGCTGGCCTCGGCCGTGATCCTGCTCGACGGCGATGGCCGCATCGGCTATGCCAACGCGGCGGCGGAAAACCTGCTGGAAAGCTCCTTGAAAGCCCTGTCGCGGCAAAAGCTGACGGCCCTGTTCCTCAATCCCGAGGAACTGGCCGGCATCTGCGCCCAGGCGCTCGAGCATAAATTTTCCGACTTGCGCCAGGACCTGAGCCTGGAACGCCTGGGGCGCGAGCCGCTGCGCGTGCACAGCATCATCAGCGCGCTCGACGCGCCGCCCGACAGCGTGCTGATCGAGCTGCGCGAAAACGTGCAGCAGTTAAAGCTGGACCGCGAGGAGCGCATCCTCGACCAGAGCCAGGTCAACAAGGAGCTGATCCGCAACCTGGCGCATGAAATCAAGAACCCGCTGGGCGGCATCCGCGGCGCGGCCCAGCTGCTGGAGCTGGAGCTGCCGGCCCTGCACCTGAGCGAACTGCGCGAATACACGCAGGTCATCATCAAGGAAGCGGACCGCCTGCAGACCCTGGTCGACCGCCTGCTGGCGCCGCACCGCCGCCCGCACATCGTGGGCGACGTGAATATCCACGAAGTGTGCGAGCGCGTGCGCAGCCTGATCCTGGCCGAGTTTCCCAGCGGCCTGACCATTTCGCGCGATTACGATGCCTCGATTCCCGAGTTCCGCGGCGACAAGGAGCAGCTGATACAGACCGTGCTGAATATCGCGCACAACGCGGCGCAGGCCCTGGCCGAGCGCATCGAGGCGGGCGATGCGGAGCTGATTTTCAAGACGCGCGTGGCGCGCCAGGTGACCTTGGCCAAGGTACGTTACAACCTGGCATTAGACTTGCATATCATTGACAATGGACCGGGCATCGCACCCCAGATCCGCGACCGGATTTTCTACCCGCTGGTGTCGGGCAGGGAAGGCGGCAGCGGCCTGGGGCTGACCTTGGCGCAAACCTTCGTGCAGCAGCACCTGGGCGTGATCGAGTGCGAAAGCCGGCCTGGATACACCGATTTCAGGATCGTTCTGCCCTTGCCATAAGCGGGGGCGTATCCCACCCATGAAATCCATTGCGGGACGCACACACTAATGAAGCCAATCTGGATAGTTGACGACGACGAATCAATCCGCTGGGTGCTGGAAAAAGCCCTGGCACGGGAAAATCTCGCCACCAAGAGTTTTGCCAATGCGCGCGACGCCATTGCCGCACTGGAATTCGACACGCCGCAAGTGCTCGTGTCGGACATCCGCATGCCGGGCGCGTCCGGCCTGGAATTGTTGCAGACGGTCAAGTCGCGCTTTCCCGGCCTGCCCGTCATCATTATCACGGCGTTTTCCGACCTCGACTCGGCCGTCGCGGCCTTCCAGGGCGGCGCCTTCGAATACCTGGCCAAGCCCTTCGACATCGACAAGGCCGTCGAGCTGATCCGCCGGGCGCTGGAAGAAAGCCTGCGCGAGACGAGCGTCGAGTCGGGCCCGTCGGAAACGCCGGAAATTCTCGGCCAGGCACCGGCCATGCAGGAAGTCTTCCGTGCCATCGGCCGCCTGTCGCAGTCGAACGTGACGGTGCTCATCACGGGCGAATCCGGTTCCGGCAAGGAGCTCGTGGCGCGCGCGCTGCACAAGCACAGCCCGCGCGCGGCGCAGCCCTTCATCGCCCTGAACACGGCGGCGATCCCGAAGGATTTGCTGGAGTCGGAACTGTTCGGCCATGAGCGGGGCGCGTTTACGGGCGCGCAGACGACGCGCCGGGGTCGCTTCGAGCAGGCCGAGAACGGCACCTTGTTCCTCGACGAGATCGGCGACATGCCGTTTGATTTGCAGACGCGGCTGCTGCGCGTGCTGTCCGACGGGCATTTCTATCGGGTCGGCGGGCACCAGCCCATGAAGGCCAACGTGCGCGTCATTACGGCCACGCACCAGAACCTGGAGCAGCGCGTGCGCGACGGCCTGTTCCGCGAAGACCTGTATCACCGCCTCAACGTGATCCGTTTGCGCCTGCCCAGTTTGCGGGAGCGGCGCGAGGATATCCCCATTCTGGTGCGCCACTTCCTGGTGCAAAGCGCGCGCCAGCTGGGAGTGGAAGCGAAGCGCATGAGCGAACCGACGATGCAGTTCCTCAGCAGCCTGGATTTGCCCGGCAACGTGCGCCAGCTGGAAAACCTGTGCAACTGGATCACGGTGATGGCGCCGGGCCAGACGGTGGAAATCAAGGACTTGCCCCTGGAATTGACGCAGGGGCAGGGCGATGGCGGCGCCACGGCGGCGTCCACTGACACGGCGCCGGCGAGTGTTGCTCATGGGCATGGCGGCCAGGTCTTCGAGGCGGCCGCGCCCGCCAATGGCGCGCCGCCGGGCTGGATCGGCCTGCTGGAGCTGCAGGCGGCCGGCATGCTGGGCGCAGGGCAGCAGGAAGTCATGGCCGTGCTGGGGCGGCAATTCGAGTCGGCCCTGATCAAGACGGCGCTCAAGCATACACACGGGCGCAAGAACGACGCGGCCGTGCGCCTGGGTATCGGCCGCAACACCATCACCCGCAAGATCTCGGAACTGGGCATCGACGGCGCCAAGGAAGACTGACGCCTTGCCGGGCGGGGACCCCACCCCGTCCGCTTTTCTCCCGGCGTCCCTTGCACGCCAGAATGCACAACAAATGCAGGCGATAAGGTAAGCTGACGCCTGGCGGACTGTTTCGTCCGCTCTTCATTTGATTGTGGAATGTGTATGCTCATAAACTGCGTGGCCTACCAGGATGGCAAAAAACTGGCCGACTTGCCGATCGACGATATCAGCGATTACGTGGAGCGGCCCGACTGCTTCGTCTGGGTCGCCCTGCTCGACGCCACGCCGGACGAGCTGAAACAGATGCAGCAAGAATTTTGCCTGCACGAACTGGCCGTGGAAGACGCGCAGCGGGGCCACCAGCGCCCGAAGATCGAGGAGTACGGCGACTCCCTGTTTGCCGTCGTGAAGACCGTGGAAATGGTCGAGAATGAACTGGTGCTGGGCGAAGTCGACATTTTTGTCGGCGCCAACTACGTACTCTCGTCGCGCAGCAACAGCTCGCAAGGCTTCCTCGGCGTGCGGGCACGCGCCGAGCGCGAACCGCACCTGCTGCGCCAGGGTTCCGCCTTCGTCCTGTACGCGTTGATGGACGCCGTCGTCGACCGGTATTTCCCCGTGCTCGACGCGCTGGAATCGGAGCTGGAACTGATCGAGGACCGCATCTTCGACCGCGGCACCGAGCGCGACAATATCGAACGGCTGTACCAGCTGAAGCGCAAGGTCATGGTCTTGCGGCACGTCGTGGCGCCCCTGATGGAAGCGGTGGGCAAGCTGCACGGCGGCCGCGTGCCACCGCTGTGCCACGATACCCAAGAATACTTCCGCGACGTGCATGACCATTTGTCGCGCATCAATGGCACGCTCGATACCATCCGCGACACGATCAGCACGGCCATCCAGGTGAACCTGTCGATGGTGGCCATCGATGAGAGCGAAGTGAACAAGCAGTTGGCGGCCTGGGCGGCGATTTTCGCCGTCTTCACGGCCTTTGCCGGCGTGTGGGGCATGAACTTCAAGTTCATGCCGGAACTGGACTGGCAATATGGCTATCCCGTGGCCGTGGGACTGATGAGCTGCGTCTGCGGTTATATGTACTACCTGTTCAAGCGTTCCGGCTGGCTGTAAAAAATTCCTGCAAATCTGTATTATTAAACAATAGCCAGGGGTACAATCGCGGCAGGTCCGCGTGCGCGGGCCATGGCTGAGGGTTGCCACGCCGGCAGGGTTGCTGGTGCTTCCAGTGCTGCGCAGGAGCATTCATGAGTATTCCGTTGTTTGATGTGAATTCGCAAGAACCCCTGTTCGATCCCGAGCAGCGGCGCACCCTGGCGGAAGCGGCCTTGCGCTCGATTACCGCCTCGACGGCCCGCGCCCGCGGCGACGACTTCCTGCGCATCCTCGTCAAGGACCTGGCCGAAGCGCTCGACGTGCAGTATGTGATCGCCGGGCGCCTGATCCGCATGGATGACGGCAGCGAAGGCATCCGCACGCTGGCCCTGTGGGGCGGCGACAGCTACCAGCCGAACATTGAATACAGCCTGCGGCACACGCCGTGCCAGGACGTGACCTGCCAGAGCATGTGCTTTCACGGCAGCGACATCCAGCGTCGCTTTCCATACGATACCCTTCTCGTCGACATGCACGCGGAAAGCTATGTCGGCATGCCGCTGATCGATACGGACGGCCAGACCCTGGGCATCCTGTCGGCCATCGACACGCGTCCCATCGATGAAAACAAGCGGCTGCTGGCCTTGCTGCTGCTGTCGATCTTTTCGGCCCGCAGCGCGGCCGAGCTGCAGCACCAGGAGCGTACCCGGCAGCTGGAGGAAATCGTGCGCGTGCGCACTGAATCGCTGCTGGCGGCGCAGGCCAACCTGATCGAGCAGGAACAGATGGCGGCGCTCGGTTCGCTCGTGGCGGGCGTGTCGCATGAAGTCAATACGCCCATCGGCGTGGCGCTGACGGCGGCGTCGAGCATGGGCAGCTATGCCGACCAGCTGGTGCAGCTGCTGGGCGGCGCCAAGGTCAGCCGTGCCGAGCTGGTCGATATTGCCGAGTCGCTCAAGGGCGCAGCTGCCTTGATCGAGCGCAACCTCGCGCGCGCCGCCGACCTGATCGGCAATTTCAAGCAGTTGGCCGTGGACCAGGTCAGCGAATACGTGGCCGACCTGGCGCTGCACGACTACGTGCACGGCCTGGTGTCGGCGCACAGCCCGGAGCTGCGCAAGGCGGCGCTGGGCGTGGAACTCGACATCGCCCCCGATTGCCAGGTGCGCCTGGCGGCCGGCAAACTGTCGCAGATCCTGTCGAACCTGCTGATGAACAGCGCCCGCCACGGCTATCCGCAGGGCGGTCCGGGGCGCATCACGATACGCGCGCGCATCGAGACGGACGATGCCGATGCCGCCGCGTCCTGGCTGCTGCTGGAGTTTTCCGACGACGGCATCGGCCTGGCGCCCGCCGTGCGCGAACACATGTTCGAACCGTTTTTCACCACCAAGCGGGGCCAGGGCGGCTCCGGCCTGGGCATGCATATCGTCTATACCATCGTGCAGCAGCTGGGCGGCGAGGTCAGCGCCGTCGACAGCAGTCCCGGCTGCCATATCCATATCCGGCTGCCGCTGGCCGCTTCAGTCTGCCGCGAGTAATCCTCCCTACGCCAGTGCAAAAATGGTGACTTTTGGTGCGTAAGCTACACCATCATTGTGCAAAACAATATTACTGTTTTGTAAAATGTTGTTTTTTGTAGCGACGATCAGTACGTCGTTGACACTCTCCAATCCCGCGTGTTTTGATGGCTTATTAAAGTTCAGTTCGCTGAAGGCGGCTGGGCTTTTAACAGAGTAGTTGGAGGGCGGCTATTCATCATCCATTGAGTTCATACAGCCCTTCATCAGTGGCAAGAATGCGCTTTTTACAATGATAAGAATTGAATGAGTTGATGGCCGCCATCCGCGGATCGCCACCTCGATGTTCGGTGACGCTAGATTACATGATGATCATGCGGTAAAAATTAAGGGGAGTTTGCAATGATGATGGAAACAGTCTTGTCTCGTTCTTTACGTTTGATGTTTACAGGTGGCGCTGTCATGGCCGGCCTGACCATGCTGGCCCAGCCAGCGATGGCGCAACAATCCGACACGCCGATCCAGCGCGTGGAAATTACCGGCTCGGCCATCAAGCGTATCGATGGTGAAACATCGGTACCCATCACGATCTTGAAGATGGATGACCTGAAGAAACAGGGTATTACCACCATCGAACAAGTCATGTCGAACCTGAGCGCGTCGCAGGCCTCGCAAGGCACCAGCCAGGTGGTCGGCCTGGGCACTGGCGGCGCCTCGTTCGCCAACCTGCGCGGCATCGGCGCCAACAAGACCCTGGTCTTGCTGAATGGTCGCCGCCTGGCCAACAATGCGCTCGACAGCTCGGCGCCCGACTTGAACATGATTCCCTTCGCCGCGCTCGAGCGCGTCGAAGTACTGCGTGACGGCGCGTCGTCGCTGTACGGCAGCGATGCGGTGGGCGGCGTCATCAACTTCATCACGCGCAAGGATTTCCAGGGCGGCGTCGCCAGCATTGGCGCGGATATGCCGGAACAATCGGGCGGTTTCTCCAACAGCGCCAATATCGGTTACGGCTTTGGCGACCTGGACAAGGATGGCTTCAACCTCTTCGCGATGCTCGACCACCAGGCCCAGCGCGCCATCACCGGCACGCAGCGTCCGTATAACACCCGTTTCCCGGGTGGCCTGTCGCCCACCACCAGCCCGGCCAACTACTACCAGGACGGCAAGAGCGGCAATCCGGCCGCGCCTAGCTGCACCAGCGGTACCTTCCTGATACCACTGGGCGTTGGCTGCCAGATGACGACGTCGAGCTTTGTCGACTACGTGCCGAAAAGCGAGCGCACGACCGGCCTGGTCAAGGGCACGCTGAAGCTCAATGCGAACCATGAACTGAGCCTCGAGTATCTGGGCAGCGAAAGCAAGGTCTACAGCCATATCGCTCCCGTGCCATACGGCGGCCTGTTTCAGAATCGTACCCGTCTCGACGGCTCGCCCAACCCGTATTTCCCGGGCAATGGCAATTTCGTGCCAAACATTCCGCTCAGCTCGACCTACTGGGAACCGGACTCGCCGCCACCGGCCGGCGTCAATCCCGGCTTCGTCCACGTCAAATGGCGCGATCTGCCGAATGGTTCGCGTTCGGACGAAAACATCAATAAACAGCAGCGTCTGGTAGCCGCCCTGACGGGGAATATCGCCGGCTGGGACTACAACGCCGCACTGACGTATAACGAAAACAAGGTCAAGGTCAACCTGAAGGGCTACAGTGATGGCGGCATCATCACCAAGGGCGTATTGAACGGCATTATCAATCCGTATGGCGACCAGGACGCTGCCGGCATGGCGCTGATCCAGAGCGCCGCGCTGGACGGCAACGTACAGAATGCCAAGGGCACAACCAAGGGCGCGGACTTCAATGCCAGCCGCGAATTGAGCGACTGGTTCGGCGCGGGCCGCTCGGCCGCGCTGGCTGTCGGCGGCCAGGCAACCCATGAAAGCTTCCTCAGCACCGCCAACTTCGACTACGCCAGCAAGGTTGTCGCCAGTACCGGTATCGACCCCGAGCTGCATAACGAAGGTTCACGCAACACCCAGGCGCTGTATGCCGAGTTGAACGTGCCCATCATCAAATCGCTGGACGTGACGGCGGCCGTCCGTTACGACCGTTATAGCGATTTTGGCAACACCACCAATCCGAAGGTGGCGTTCCGCTTCCAGCCGACCAAGGAAGTGCTGCTGCGCGGTTCCTACTCGACGGGCTTCCGTGCGCCGTCGCTGTATGAAATCAACTCGGCGCAGACGTACACCAATACCAGCCAGCAGGATGACCCTATCAACTGCCCTGGCGGTAAAGCGCTGCCAGGCAAGCCTGAAGCGGCGAACTGCAGCCAGCAATTCCAGGCTTTGGGCGGCGGCAACAAGAACCTCCAGCCTGAAAAATCGAAAAATGCCACGCTGGGCATCGTTTTCGAGCCGCTCAACAACCTGAGCATCGGTGTTGACGTGTGGTGGATCCAGTTGAAACATTCGATCGGCAGCCTGAGCGAAGATGATGTGTTCGGCGATCCGGTGACCTATGCCGCCGTCTACCACCGCACGTCGGCGGGCAACCTGGCAACGGACGGCTCGCAATGTCCGAATCCCGTCACCTGCGGTTATGTTGACCTGCGTACGCAAAATCTGGGCGGCATCAATACCAACGGCGTCGACCTGAGCCTGAACTACCGCGTGCGCTCGAACGACTACGGCACCTTTGCCATCGTGTCCAACAGTACCTACATCAACAAGTATGAGTACCAAAATACGGATGGCGGCGTGTGGAAGGATAACGTGGGCATTTACTCGGGTACCGGTCCCGTCTTCCGCTGGCAGCATAATGTCACGCTGAACTGGAACAGCGGCATCTTCAGCGGCGGCCTGTCCGGCCATTACAAATCCGGCTATGTCGACCAGGACCCAAGCCACAATGTGTCGTCGTACACGACCTTCGACACCTTCGGCGCGGTCGCTGCCACCAAGAACGTGACCCTGACCGCTGGCGTGCGCAACCTGTTCGACCGCGCACCGCCATTGAGCCTCCAGACCAGGACGTTCCAGGCTGGCTATGATCCACGCTTCGCCGATGCCATCGGCCGTACCATCTACGTGCGCGGCAGCTATACGTTCTAAGTAAAGGCAGGCTGGAAACTGAAACGCCCGGGTGATTTGCCCGGGCGTTTTTTTTGCGCCGCCGCAAATGGCGGCGATGCGGCCTTACTTGCTGCGCGCCGCCATCGACAGCGCCACCGCTTCGGCCACCTTGATGCCGTCGACGGCCGCCGACAGGATGCCGCCCGCATAGCCGGCGCCTTCGCCAGCGGGGAACAGGCCCCGCGTGTTCAGGCTTTGCAGGTCATCGTCGCGGCGCTTGATGCGGATCGGCGACGAGGTGCGCGTTTCCACGCCCGTCAGCACGGCGTCGGCCTTGTAATAGCCCTTGATCTGCTTGTTGAATGCCGGGAAGGCTTCGCGCAGGGCCGTGATGGCGTACTCGGGCAGCGAAGGGGCCAGGTCCGTCAGGTGCACGGCCGGCTTGTACGAGGGCACCACGCTGCCGAATTCCGTCGAGGCCCGGCCCGCCACGAAGTCGCCGACTAATTGCCCTGGCGCATCGTAATTGCCGCCGCCCAGGGCGAAGGCGCGCTCTTCCAGTTCGCGCTGCAGGGCGATGCCGGCCAACGGGTCGCCCGGATAGTCGGCCGGCGTGATGCCGACGACGATGGCGCTGTTGGCGTTGCGTTCATTGCGCGAGTACTGGCTCATGCCATTCGTCACCAGGCGACCCGGCTCCGAGGCAGCCGCCACCACGGTGCCGCCCGGGCACATGCAGAAGCTGTACACGGAGCGGCCATTGCTGGCATGGTGCACCAGCTTGTAGTCGGCCGCGCCGAGGATGGGGTGACCGGCGCTGGGGCCGAAGCGGCAGCTGTCGATCAGGGATTGCGGGTGTTCCACGCGGAAACCGATCGAGAACGGCTTCGCCTCGATGTACACGCCGCGCCGGTGCAGCATCTCGAAGGTATCGCGCGCGCTGTGGCCGATGGCCAGCACCACGTGGTTGCTGGCGATGGTTTCGCCATTGGCCAGCACCACGCCGCGCACCTGGCCGCCGTCGGCGCCCGGCACGATGTCGATATCGACCACCTTGCTCTCGAAGCGGTATTCGCCGCCCAGCTGTTCGATGTTAGCGCGCATCTCTTCCACCATCTTGACGAGACGGAAGGTGCCGATGTGCGGCTTGCTGACATACATGATTTCTTCCGGCGCGCCCGCCTTGACGAATTCCGTCAGGACCTTGCGGCCGTAGTGTTTCGGGTCCTTGATCTGGCTGTACAGCTTGCCGTCGGAAAAGGTGCCGGCGCCGCCTTCGCCGAACTGCACGTTCGATTCCGGGTTCAGTTCGCGCTTGCGCCAGAAGCCGAAGGTGTCGACCGTGCGTTCGCGCACCTGCTTGCCCCGTTCCAGGATGAGGGGGCGCAAGCCCATCTGCGCCAGGATCAGCGCCACGAACAGGCCGCAGGGGCCCGTGCCGATGACGATGGGGCGCGGTTCGCTCGTGTGGCCGGCCAGTTGTTCGCCGCCGGCGACGAATTTGTAGTCGGTATCGGGCGCGGGCATCAGGTGGATATCGTGGCTCAGGCGCGCCAGCACGGCCGCTTCATTCCTGACTTCGACATGCAGCGAGTAAATCAGCACCACGGCGCTGCGCTTGCGCGCGTCATAGCTGCGCTTGAAGACGGTAAAGCCGGTCAGGTCGGCCGCGGTGATGCCCAGGCGCGCCAGGATGGCGGCGGGCAGGGCTGCTTCGTCGTGTTCGAGGGGGAGTTTTACTTCGTTGAGTCGCAACATGATATCTGTCTATATAAATGGCTGGGCTCCGTATCTAGCGGAGAGTCGTTGACGTGCCGCGCGCGGCCATCAAGCCGCCATTTTACCCGGAGCTGGCGTTTTGTTGAGAAGGTCGAGGCGGCCGCGCCTGGCCGGCAGGCCCCGGCGGGGTGACGCTGCCAGCCTGCCGTGAAGGCGGCAGGGGCGTCACGGCAGATTGCCAGGTCGGTCAACGCCACCGGGAGCGGAATTTGCCGGAACAGGTTCCTGGTCGTGCGCAGCGGATCGCATCAGGTGCAGCCGCGATGGCAAGCACAGGAGCATATGGAAGCGAATAATGGAAAGCTGCCCAAATTAGGACGCGGACGAGCAGAAAGTATTCCGCAATGTTATTACAAGCGGCGCAATGGTATTTTCCGGGAAATACTAAGGCGTGAAAAATCAGCCGGCCCCTTGATATCTTTCCGATTATATTGGGGCAGCGCGCGGCAATTTTATATTCCTGTAAATATTATTTATTCCTGGAATAGAAATGGGGCGAATTATTATTTCAAAAGAAGAAATATGCGTTACGAACGCATATGAATATATGTTTTCATACTAAATAAGGCGTTCAAATCAGCAAGGTGCTTTCTTGTTGCCTCTGCATCATATAATGAAAAAGTGAGATTGTGATAGATTTAACCCATGTTGTTGTGTTTTTGCAACTCTCTGCCACTCCTCGTCTGGCTAGCGAAAAAAAATCTCGTTTATGTCGTGCTGTACGCGAAAAAAAACGATGTTTTATTGAGCGATGCACCATTTATGTGCGTTGCTTTAGAGGGAAATTGCATGCATTCGCTGATTTTGGCTGCAATTGCCATCGGTTTGTGGGCTATTGCTGGTTTGCTGGCCCACCACGCAGCAGCTGACCGCGCACTGCAATGCAGCAGTTGAGCTCGTATAGCTCTCGCTATTGCCCTCGTCTGGTGCATGCACTATTGCTATCAAGCATGACATGCTCTTTTTTCTACGAGAAACAGGAAATGCTTAATGGAAAAGTGTTGTTTCTTTGATGAATCGATTTCCAACGATTATTGACAGTGTCGCTTTGGAAATGGTTTGATGATGGCCATGTCATAGCAATCTTGCTGACCCGCTCATAAAGCGTTTAACGGTTGGATACACGGCCGCCAGCACTGGATTAAAAAAGACATAAACATATTCACATATGTTTACAAGAGCCTGACTAGATCAGTAGGTAGTAGTATTTCAAATCGGAGAACTTATGCATCAACGCACCAAGATTGCCGTAGCAGTGGCATTGGCATTGAATACGCTCACCGCTTTTGCCCAGGCACAAGCTGAAGCGGAAGCACCGCAACGCGTCGAAATTACCGGCTCGCGTATTCGCCAGGTCGATCTCGAGACCGCTCAACCTGTCCTGAAAATGACGGCGCAACAGATCCAGGCGACTGGCCTGGTGACTGTTGGCGATGTCTTGAATCAACTGACTTCGGCTGGCCCTCCAGCATTCAGCAAAGGCTCGACCCTGACCTCGAACCGCGAGCAAGGCGGCCAGTACATCGACATGCGGGGCCTCGGTTCGCAGCGCCTGCTGGTGCTGGTCAACGGCAAGCGCTGGACTACCACCGTTGCTGGCTACACGGACATGTCGACGGTACCGACCTCCATGATCGAACGCATCGATATCCTGAAAGATGGCGCATCGTCCATCTACGGTTCCGACGCGATCGCCGGCGTGGTCAACATCGTATTGAAAAAATCCATGCAAGGCGCGAACCTGAGCGTCTACCATGGCCAGAACGACAAGGGCGACGGCAAGAACTCGGACTACAGCTTCTCCTATGGCGCTGGCGATGAAAAAGCCTCGCTGATGTTCGGCCTGTCGCACACGACGTCGGGCGTAGTTTGGTCGAAAGACCGCGATGTCACGGCGACGACCTACGGTCCGAATCATCCGACCGATGGTCTTGGCGTCGGCCAGTGGGGACGTTACCGTCAAGTCAGCGCTAGCGGCGCTGCAACGGGCGTCAACCAATACCTGAACCACACCGGTACGTGGCAAAACCCGAACGGCGTTGGCCAGGATTCGCGCAATCCGGCCAGCTACCATGCGTACGCGGCAGGCGTGGACGATCTGTACAACTCGACGCAGCAAATGATGTTCGAATCGCCGAACTCGCTGACGACGATGTTTACCAAGGGTACGTTCGAACTGCCGATGGGCGTGCGCTTTGCCAGCACGGCCATGTTCTCCGAACGTAATGCCAGCCGTCAGAACGCGGGCTACCCGGTTAACAGCCTGAGCCAGTCGAAATACCCTGTCTATATCGACAAGAACAGCTACTACAATCCGATCGGCGCTTCCGTCACTGGCGGCACGGGTGCGGATGCGTTCTTCTACCGTCGCATGGTCGAAATGCCGCGCGTCACGGACAGCAAGAACCAGACCGTCCACATCGATGCATCGCTGGAAGGCGATTTCACCTTGCGCGGTCTGCCATGGAGCTGGAGCACGGGCTACAACCACAACGCCGTCACCGGCTTGTCGTCGAGCACGGGTAATTTGAACCTGATCAACCTGAAAAAGGCCCTGGGTCCATCGTTCCTGAACTCCAGCGGCGTGGTGCAGTGCGGTACGGCGGCTAGCCCGATTTCGCTGGCGGAGTGCACCCCGTTCAATATCCTGGGCGGCCCATCGGCCTCGACCCCGGCAGCGCTGAAATACATCGCGGCCAATGGTCAGGCAACGTACGGCAGCACGGTCAACAGCATCACCGCCGACGTCAGCGGTGAACTGCTGACCTTGCCGGCAGGCGCCCTGGGCGTGGCTGGTGGTCTGGAGCGTCGCGAAGTGCGCGGCTATGACGTCCCGGATCAATTCGCGCAGTCGAACCTGACGACCGACCTGGCTGGCAATGCCACCTATGGCCGCTACACTGTCAAGGAAATGTACCTGGAAGCGAACGTGCCGTTGTTGAAAGACGCGCCATTCGCAAAACTGTTGTCGATCGACCTGGCTACCCGTTATTCGGACTACAGCAACTTCGGCACGACCACCAACAGCAAAGCCAGCTTCATGTGGAAACCGGTCAACGACCTGCTGACACGTGGTACCTGGGCTGAAGGCTTCCGTGCTCCATCGCTGAACGATACCTTCGGCGGCGGTTCGCAGTCGTACGACAGCTACCTGGACATCTGTGACAGCAAGTATGGCCAAACGTCCAATCCGACGATCGCGGCCAATTGCGCGAAAGCCGGTGTCCCTGCTACCTTCCGTCAACGCAATGCGACTGGCGCTGAAGTCACGGCCGCAGCGCAGACGCCAGTTCCATTCAACACGGGCGCTGGCAACAGCAACCTGAAACCGGAAACGGCGAAGACGAAAACCCTGGGTCTGGTGTACAGCCCATCGTTCGTGCCTGGCCTGAGCGGTACCCTGGACTGGTTCAAGATCACCATCGAGAATCGCATCACGGCAGTTGGCGTGGCATACACCCTGAGCCAGTGCTACCTGTACAACGTCTCCGAGTTCTGCAACAACGTGACGCGTGATACGACTGGTCAGATCGTTGGCCTGAGCCGCGGCAATACCAACCTGGGTACCATGGAAACCGAAGGCGTTGATATCGGCCTGGTCTACCGTCTGCCACGTACGGCATACGGCCAGTTCGCCATCAATTCGCAATCGACCTGGGTCAAATCGTTCCTGACCAAGAGCAGCGCGACAGCCGATTGGTACGATTCGAACGGTGAGTGGGGTTCGCCACGCCTGAAGTCGAACCTGACGCTGGATTGGAGCCTGGGCAACTGGAGCGCAACGGTCACGTCGCGTTACACGTCCGGCACCAAGGCTGCTTGCGCATTCGGCGCGAATGTCGAGTGCTCGAACCCAGTATCGCCAATTGGCGCATACAACAAGATCGGCGCGTATGTTTACACCGACCTGAGCGTTGCTTACGCTACGCCATGGAAAGGCCGCATCATGGTCGGCGCGAACAACGTGTTCGACAAGGCTCCTACCGTCAACTACAGCGCCAACAGCAACTACTCTGGCCCGTCGTCGTCGTCGTCGGTAGATCCTAACCTGCCGATCGACCGTTTCGTGTACGTTCGCTACAACCAGTCGTTCTAATCTGGGGCTCCGCAAGGAGCATCGGATGACCGTCTGAATAAGGTCCGCCAGGGTTTCCTGGCGGACCTTTTTGATTTCTGCGTCCGTTGCCGGATGCTCCAGCAGTTTCCTATTTACAATTGGCGAAACGTAGCTGCCATGTCGGGCCGCTGGCGCAGTGCAGGTGAGCGCAAGGCGTTATCGATGGGCAAAGAATCGCTACATGCCGCCCCACAGCGCGGCCAGGGCGGCCAGTGCCGTCAAGCCTGCCGTTTCCGTGCGCAGGATGCGCGGGCCCATGGACAGGCCGATGGCGCCGGCGGCCAGGGCCGCCTTTTCTTCCGCTTCCGAAAACCCCCCTTCCGGTCCCACCATCAAGGTGACCGCCTGCGGCGGCTGGTGACGGGCCCATTCGGCCAGCGACTGCTCCGCCCGTGGCGTCAGGATGATGCGCGCCTGTGCATTCTGCTGTTTGCTCCAGCTATTGAATTCCTGCAGCGGCGCCAGCTGCGCCAGGCGGTTGCGGCCGCTTTGTTCCGAGGCCGAGACGATGATGCCTTGCCAATGCGCCATTTTTTTCTCGGCCCGCTCGGCGGACAGGCGCACGACGCAGCGCTGCGCCGCCAGCGGCACGATGCCCGCGGCGCCCAGTTCGATGGCCTTTTCGATGATCCAGTCCATCTTCGACGCTTCCGGCAGCGCCTGCGCCAGGGTCACGGCATACGGCAATTCCGCCTCGCGCGCCACGTGCGTCTGCACCTCCGCCGTCACGCTGCGCTTGGCCACCGCCACCAGGCTGGCCTGCACTTCGCCCCCTTCGCCATTGAACAGGGTGATGAGGTCGCCCGGTGCCAGGCGCACGACCTGGATGTGGTGGGCGACGGCCTCCGGCAGGGGGACGGTGGTGCCGGCGACGAGCGGCTGGGGGCAGAAAAAACGCGGCATGCAAATCCTAAATGGGGCAAATTGGGATGGAAAGACGTCAAAGTATAGCCATTTGGCGCACCAGTACGGCGCAATTCTAATTTGCAGCCCCCCAGTCTGGTAAAATAGTTGACTACAGAAAGCAGCCGGCTTCCCTGTCCGCGCTGTTGCAAACGAATCCCAAACTCGCGACTGACCCACACCATCATGACAACTACGCTCCCGACTACCAAAATGGCCAATGCGATCCGCGCACTGGCAATGGACGCTGTGCAAAAGGCCAATTCCGGCCATCCAGGCATGCCGATGGGCATGGCCGAGATCGCAGTTGCCCTGTGGAGTGGTCATTATCGCCACAATCCCGCGAACCCGAAATGGCAGAACCGCGACCGTTTCCTGTTGTCCAACGGCCACGGCTCGATGCTGCACTATGCGCTGCTGCACCTGACGGGCTACGACCTGTCGATGGAGGACATCAAGGCTTTCCGCCAGATGCATTCGAAAACCCCGGGCCACCCGGAAGTCGATATCACGCCGGGCGTGGAAACGACCACCGGCCCGCTGGGCCAGGGCATCGCCAACGCCGTCGGCATGGCCCTGTCGGAGCAGTTGCTGGCCGCTGAATTCAACAAGCCTGGTTACGACATCGTCAACCACTACACCTACGCCTTCGTCGGCGACGGCTGCCTGATGGAAGGCATTTCGCACGAAGTGTGCGCACTGGCCGGCACCCTGGGCTTGAACAAGCTGATCGCCCTGTACGACGACAACGGCATTTCCATCGACGGCAAGGTCGAAGGCTGGTTCACGGACGATACCCCGGCCCGCTTCGAAGCGTACGGCTGGAACGTCATCCGCGCCGTCGACGGCCATGATGTGGCCGCCGTGGCCGCCGCCATCGCCGCCGCCAAGACCGCGTCGAAGCCAACCCTGATCTGCTGCAAGACCATCATCGGCAAGGGTTCGCCGAACCTGCAAGGCGGCGACAAGGTCCACGGCGCCGCGCTGGGCGACAAGGAAATCGCTGCCGTGCGCGAATACATCGGCTGGGATGCCGCACCGTTCGAGATGCCGGCCGACGTGTACGCAGCCTGGGATGCCAAGAAACAAGGCGCCCTGCTGGAAGCGGACTGGAACGAGCGTTTCGCCGCCTATGGCAAGGAGTTCCCGCAGCAAGCCGCCGAGCTGTCGCGCCGCATGCAGGGCGACCTGCCACAGGCATTCGAAGCGGCCCTGAGCGCCGCCATCGCTTCCTGCGTGGAAAAGAAAGAAAACATCGCCACCCGCAAGGCCAGCCAGAACGCCATCCAGGCACTGGCCTCGTCGCTGCCGGAATTCCTCGGCGGCTCGGCCGACCTGACCGGTTCGAACCTGACCAACTGGAAAGAGTGCGTGGCCGTGCGTTCGGGCCAGCCTGGCAACCATATCAACTACGGCGTGCGCGAATTCGGCATGAGCGCCATCATGAACGGCATCACCCTGCACGGCGGCTACATCCCGTTCGGCGCCACGTTCCTGACGTTCTCCGACTACAGCCGCAATGCGCTGCGCATGGCTGCCCTGATGAAACTGCGTTCGATCTTCGTGTTCACCCACGATTCGATCGGCCTGGGCGAAGACGGCCCGACGCACCAATCGGTCGAACACGTCTCGTCGATGCGCTTGATCCCGAACCTGGACAACTGGCGTCCATGCGACACCGTCGAGTCGGCCGCTGCCTGGGGCGCCGCCGTGCGCCGCAAGGATGGCCCGTCGACCCTGATCTTCTCGCGCCAGAACCTGCCGTACCAGGAGCGTAGCGCCGAACAGATCGAGAACATCTTCCGCGGCGGCTATGTGCTCAACGACGTGGCCGACGCCAAGGCCATCCTGATCGCCACCGGTTCCGAAGTGGAACTGGCCGTCGCTGCCGCCAGCGCGCTGGCGTCGGAAGGCATCAATGTGCGCGTCGTGTCGATGCCGTCGACCGACGTGTACGACCGCCAGGACGCCGCCTACAAGGCCAGCGTGCTGACGAAGGGCGTGCCGCGCGTGGCCATCGAAGCGGGCGTGACCAGCTTCTGGTACAAATATGTCGGCCTGGAAGGCGCCGTCGTCGGTATCGACACGTTTGGCGAATCGGCGCCGGCCGGCGTGCTGTTCAAGCACTTCGGCTTCACGGTCGAGAACGTCGTAGCCAAGGTTAAAGCTGTTATCGCTGGCTAATATTGATTTTGAGCAGACCCTGGCCATGTGCTGACCGGGGTGCTGTGCTGATACCTTTTTTTTAATCAGGAGCAGAGTATGACGATCAAAGTTGCAATCAATGGCTATGGCCGCATCGGCCGTAATGTGTTGCGCGCTTTCTACGAAGGCGGCAAGAAACAGGATATCCAGATCGTTGCCATCAACGACCTGGGCGATGCCAAATCGAACGCCCACCTGACCCGCTACGACACCGCGCACGGCAAGTTCCCGGGCACGGTTACCGTCGAAGGCGACAACATGATCGTGAACGGCGATCCGATCCGCGTGTTTGCACAGCGCAATCCGGCTGAAATCCCATGGGGCGAGCTGGGCGTGGACGTCGTGCTGGAATGCACGGGCTTCTTCACCACCAAAGAGAAAGCATCGGCTCACCTGAAGGGCGGCGCCAAGAAAGTCATCATCTCGGCACCAGGCGGCAAGGACGTCGACGCCACCGTCGTGTTCGGCGTGAACCACTCGGTCCTGAAATCGACGGACACCGTCATCTCGAACGCGTCGTGCACCACCAACTGCCTGGCACCGCTGGTCAAGCCGCTGAACGACGCCATCGGCATCGAA
>NZ_RFSK01000047.1 GCF_009923995.1 Janthinobacterium sp.
AGCACGGCAGGCGCGGGCACAGCTGCAACAGCAGGTGCAGGCGAAGATGCAGGCGCAGCCGCGCCCGCCTGCCATGGCTGCCACAGCAGCAGCGCGGCGGCCACGGCCAGACTCACGCCGCCCAGCGCCAGCCAGACGGTGCCGCGCCGCGCGCCATGGGCCGCCGCGCCGCCGTGCAGCTGCACCTGCGGCGCATGGATGGAAGGCAATTCGCCCAGCTGGCGCTCGGCCTGCGATTTTTTCAGTGCTTCGAGTATGTAGGACATCTTATTTTCCTGCCACCAGCGCCGTCGCGGCAGGTGCGGCCACGGCGGGAGCGGCGCCCGACAGGCGCGGCTCCGGGTTGTCGCCCGACTGCATCAGGCGCATGAAGGTTTTCGGTCCCGCCAGGCCATCGGCCTTCAGGTTCTGGCTTTGCTGGAAGTCGCGCAGCAGGCGTTGCATTTCGGCATCGAGCGGCAGGTTCGCCTGCGGCATGGGCAAGCCGTGCAGCTGCGCCAGGCGTTGCGCCAGCCAGTCCACGTCGGCGCCCCGCGCCCCCGCCGGCACCTCGTCGCGCCAGCCGCGCGGGGCGCGCCAGAAGGTGGTGAAACTGCCGTCGCTGCGCTGCGCCAGTTCCGCCAGCGGCAGGCTCTGCTGCCGGCCATCGATCGCCAGGGTGGCCGTCTCGCCGCGCAGCTGCGTCAGCAGGGCCAGCCGCTCCTGGCCCGCCGGGTCGCGCAGGGACAGCAGGGCGGGACGGTCCAGCACGCGCAGTTCGGCGATGCCGCCCCGGCTCTGCAGGCAGCGCAGGCCGGCCCGGGCGGCCACCTGGCAGGCGTCGCCGTCCGGCAAATGGTCGCCCCACAGGGCGGCCAGCTGGCGCAGCATGGCATTGCGGTCCGGCATGCTGGCAGCGGCCGGCGCCGGTACGGCAGCGGGCGCGGCCGCCGCTGCCGGGGCCGGGGCCGGGGCCGCCACGGCGGCGGGCAGCTTCGCCACGGACGCCGTGGCTGGCGCGTGCGGCATGAAATGCCAGGCCAGCGCGGCCGTCACCACGGCGCCGGCCAGCACGCCGCCGGCCACGTGGGGCCAGCGCAGGCCGGCCGCCGGCGCCCGGCGCCCCTCCTCGGCAAACACTTCGGCGGCGGCGCGGCGCAGGATAGGCCGCGTCACGTGCCGCTGGTTTTCCACGTAGGCGCCCAGCAGCGCGCGGTCGCACAGCAGGTTGATGCGGCGCGGCACGCCGTGGCTCAGCGCATGGATCTGCGCCATCTGGCGCGGCGCGAACGGCGTCTGCGCCGTGCTGCCCGCCACGGCCAGGCGGTGGTGGATGTAGCTGGCCGTCTCGTCGGCCGACAGGGAACCGAGGTGATAGCGGGCGATCACACGCTGGGCCAGCTGTTCCAGTTCCGGGCGGGCCAGCATGGCGCGCAGTTCCGGCTGGCCGATGAGGATAATCTGCAGCAGCTTGCGCTCGCTCGTTTCCAGGTTCGTCAGCAGGCGCAGCTGTTCCAGCACGGCGGCGGACAGGTTTTGCGCTTCATCAATGATGAGCACATTGTTCTTGCCCTGGGCATGGCTGGCCAGCAGGTAGGCGTTGATGGCGTCCACATAGCCCTTCACGCTGGCCACGCCGGGCGCCAGGGCGATGCGGAATTCCTCGCAGATCGAGTGCAGCAATTCCTCGACGGACAGTTTCGGATTGAAGATGTAGGCGAGCTGGCAATTGTCCGGGATCTGCTCCATGAAACAGCGGCACACGGTGGTCTTGCCGGCGCCGATCTCGCCCGTCAGCAGGACGAAGCCGCCGCCGCTGCCCACGCCATACAGCAGGTGCGCCAGCGCCTCGCGGTGGCGCTCGCTCATGTACAGGTAGCGGGGATCGGGGGCGATCGAGAACGGCGATTGCTTGAGCTGGAAATAATGCGTGTACATGGAAACCCTGCGGATGAAACGATCAAAATGCGTCCAGGCAAGCCGACACGCCGAGCCACCGGCTCAGCGGGTTTGCGCGGGCGGCAACGGCTTGTATTTGGCGCAATAGACTTTCGCCTTGCTACGGAAGTAGACGATTTTACTGCCAGGCACGGAACCACGGACAGGAAAGGCGGAGGCATCGAGCGCATTGAAGCGCAGGCCCGAGGCGCTGCGGATGGCCGGTTCCAGCTTTTCCGGCGTCGTGTCCGCCACCACGCCCATGAAGACGAGGGGGCTGGTATCGTCGCTGACGATCACGTCGGTAATGGGCGCGCCCCACAAGGTGGCGTCCGTGCGGAACCAGTAGGCGCCCCCTTCATGCTTGTAGGCCGGGCCGAAGGCCGTCAGCAGGTACGCATAAAAGGCCTTGTTGTCGATCTGGTCGATGCACAGCACGGCATTGCCCACCACTTGCCCGAACGTCGACGGCGGCGGCTTGGGCTGCGCCAGCGCGCCGGACACGGGCCAGCCCGCGGCCAGCAGGGCCAGCAGGGCCGCCGCGCGCCACGCATGCGGCAAGGAACGGCGCGCACGCATGATCAGCGCTTGCGCTCTTCTTTCTTGACCTTCTTGGCTTCCTTCTTCTCCTTCATGGTCTTGGCCGGTTCTTTCTTGGCTTCCTTCTTGCTGTCCTGTGCCTTGCTCATCATCTACTCCATGCCTGGGCGGGAATGCCGCAGCCATTATGACACCGCCCCATGAAAATGCCACGTCATTTCCCTGGCGCAATGCAGCGCCCCCCGGCAAGCACGCGCGCGGCACGGGCTTATGCATAAAAAGACGTTTGCATTTTCATTTTATTATGTTTTAATACATGGAGTTTATAAAATTATATTATTCCGGCGCGGCAAGACCAGCACCGGAAACATCCATGCAAACTGGGGACAGGACATGGCCGCCACGCGGCGCGACCATGTGTCATGCACGTACAGCCCTCGGCGGAAATGCACATTATGATGAGAAAGATGATCTTGCTGGGCGCGGTCCTGTCGCTCTGGACCGCTGGCAACCTGCGCGCGGCCGACCTGCCGCGGCCGGTGCCGCAGTCCGCTTACCAGGGGCCGCCCGCCGCGCTGGCCCTGCGCCTGGCCGGTTTCCCGCCGGACGCCAGCCTGCGCGTCCCCGCCCCGCAGGAGCCGGATACGCAGTCGCTGCTGCTGGTCGCCATCGTGCTGCTGGGCCTGCGCATGCGCGCCCGCGTCCCCAGCGAAAAGTTCGGCACCTGACGTCAAAACGGCCGCGCAGGGCGGCCGTTCCAGTCACGCTTCAGCGCCCCGTCAGTGCAGGCACAGGCGGCGGCGGGTCTTCTCGATCAGGGCCGCATCGTAGGGATACAGGTTCTCGATAAAGAACAATTCCGTTTCCGCCTCGTCTTCCAGGCACATCTCGATCATGACCGGACCATCGCTTTCGCGGCCCAGGAAATCCTTCGGCCAGCGATTCTTGCGGTGCGTGCGCATCAATTCCATGCCCAGCGCGGCCAGCGGCGCCGACACGCCGGCGGCCAGCGCCTCTTGCTGCCAGTCGTCCCAGTACGCGCTCTTTGCTGCCTTGTCGTTCATCATGCTCTTCCAACTCAGGTGTAAAAGGCGGACTCTACTCTTGATGACCCGCCTTGCCAAGCATGCGCAGAAGCAACATCGCACGGCCCCCGGCGTACCATTTGGGAAAAATTGGCATTAAACAAGGCCAATTTCAATACCATTCCAGGCGAGCAAAAAATCCTTACATAACAATGACTTACCGCCACAACGATGGGCGATGCCGCAACAGCCTTACGCCAATTTACAATACCACTTAAATACCTGTTGACAAGCCATCGAGGCGACAATATAGTGCCTTCAGCTTTTTCGCCGCCCGACAAAAAAAACGAGACAGGCGCAATCAACCATAAGCCGGACTGCAAACACATGATCGAATACATAATCGGCGTCGACGGAGGGGGCAGTGGCACCCGTGTACGCCTGGCGCGCCTCGACGGCCAGGAACTGGCGCAGGGACAGAGCGGGCCTTCCGGCCTGGCGCACGGCATCGAGCGCGCGTGGACTTCCGTGGCGCACGCCGTCACCCTGGCCTTCCGCGCCGCCGACCTGGAGCAGCCGGCCCTGCAGCGCATGGCCATCGGCCTGGGCCTGGCCGGCGTGCATAACAAGCAGTGGGCCGCCAGCTTCATCGAACACAATCCCGGCTATGCCCGCGTGGCGCTCGAATCGGATGCCTTGACCACCCTGCTGGGCGCCCATGCGGGCGAACCGGGCGCCATCGTCGCCATCGGCACGGGCAGCGTGGGCGAGGTGCTGCATGCGGACGGCAGCCGCCACGAAGTGGGCGGCTGGGGCTTTCCTTCCGGCGACGAGGCGGGCGGTGCCTGGATCGGCATGCGCGCCATCAACCATGCGCAGCAGGTGGTCGACGGCCGCGTGCCCGGCAGCGCCTTCGCCACGGCCATCGTGCACGCCTGCGGCGGCCAGCGCGACGCCATGCAGGTGTGGCTGGCAGCGGCCAGCCAGACCACCTTCGCGCAGCTGGCGCGCCTGGTGCTCGAACACGCCCCCAGCAATGCCGTGGCGCGCGCCATCCTCGTCGAGGCGGGCCAGCAGATCGCCCTGATCGCCAGGGCGCTGGACCCGGCCGGCACCCTGCCCGTGGCCCTGTGCGGCGGCCTGGCGGCGCCCTTGTCGGCCTACCTGCCGGCGGAACTGTTGCAACTGGTCGTGCCGGCACAGGGCGACTCGGCCGCAGGCGGCCTGCGCCTGATACGCAAGCACTTGCGGGAGCACTGACATGCTGGCCAAACTATCCGCCTTCAAACCCAATCCGGCCAGCGACACGCCGCTCTACATGCAGCTGGCGAACATGCTGTCGGACGGCATCGCCAGCGGCGACTGGCGCGCCAACCAGGCCCTGCCCTCCGAGCGCGTGCTGTCGGACATCCTGGAAATCTCGCGCGTCACGGCGCGCAAGGCCATCGACATGCTGTGCGACCGGGGCATGCTGACGCGCAAGCGCGGCTCGGGCACCTACATCACGCCGAAGCTGGAGCAGCCGCTGTCGCGCCTGACGAGCTTTTCGGAAGAATTGCGCCAGCGGGGCTTCACGGCCGGCTCGCGCTGGCTGCAGCGCGACATCGGCGCGGCGGCGCCGCTGGAGCTGCTGTCGCTGGGCCTGTCGCCGCACATGCCGGTGGCGCGCCTGCGCCGCCTGCGCACGGCCGACGAAGTGGTGATGGCCATCGAGACCACCACCATCCCCGCCCTGTACATGCCGGACCCGCAGCAGGTCACCGATTCGCTGTACGGCTACCTGGAGTCGCGCGGCACCATCCCGATGCGCGCGCTGCAGCATATCCGCGCCGTCAACGCCACGGCGGAACAGGCCAAGCTGGCCAGCATCAAGACGGGTGAAGCCATGCTGCACATCACCCGTGTCAGTTATCTCGAGAACGGCGCGGCGGTGGAACTGACCCACTCGTATTGCCGCAGTGATTATTATGAATTCGTAGCGGAGTCGCGCAGATGAGCAGCACAATCAAAGGCAATATCCTTACCCCCGGCGGCTGGATCCACGGCGCCATCGCCTTCGGCGAGCGCGTCGACAGCATCACGGGCGATTCCCTCCACCCGTCGGGCAACAGCGACGACTACATCCTGCCCGGCTTCATCGACCTGCACGTGCATGGCGGCGCCGGCAAGGACATCATGGAAGGCGGCGACGCCGTCTACGCCATCGCGGCCATCCACGCGCGCCACGGCACCACCAGCCTGCTGGCGACCACCATGACGGCGCCGCCCGAGGACATCGACATGGCCCTGACGGCCATCGGCGCGGCCGCCAAGGACCGCCGCCCGAACACGGCGCGCGTGCTGGGCGCCCACCTGGAAGGCCCGTACATCAATTCCGGCAAGCTGGGGGCGCAGCCCAACTACGCGCGCGCCGCCACCCTGGCCGAGATCGAGCGCCTGCAGACCCTGGCCAGGCTGCGCGTCATCACCGTGGCGCCGGAAATCGCCGGCCACCTGGAGCTGGTGCGCGCCCTGGCCGACGCCGGCGTGCGCGTGCAGATCGGCCACACGCTCGGCTCCTATGAAGACGGCGTGGCCGCGCTGGAACACGGCGCCATGGGCTTCACGCACCTGTTCAACGCCATGAGCGGCCTGCACCACCGCGAGCCGGGCATGGTCGGCGCCGCCCTGGCACACGCCGAATACGCGGAACTGATTCCCGACCTGCTGCACGTGCATCCGGGCGCCATCAAGGTGGCCCTGCGCGCCATCCCGCGCCTGTACTGCGTCACCGATTCGACCGCCGCCACCGGCATGCCGGACGGCGAATACATGCTGGGCCGCCACGCCGTGCAGAAATGCATGGGCGGCGTGCGCCTGCCCGACGGCACCCTGGCGGGCAGCACCCTGACCCTGGACCAGGCGCTGCGCAACCTGGTGGGACTGGGACTGGACCTGGCCGACGCGTCCAAGCGCGTGTCGACCAACGCCGCCGATTACCTGGGCCTGGAAGAACGCGGCCGGCTGGCCCCCGGTACTTATGCCGATCTGGTGGTACTCGATCGCGACCTCAAACTCAAAGCTGTGTATATAGAAGGAGAAATCTGTGACCTCAATGATGCTTAAAGAAGCCATTTCCGCCGCCGAATGCGTCGCCCTGCAACTGGCCAGCGACACGGAACGCTACGCGGAACTGGGCCGCAAATTGAGGAGCACCTCGTTCTCGACCGCGCTGACCATCGCGCGCGGCAGCTCCGACCACGCCTGCAACTACGTCGCCTACCTGATCATGGCGCGCCTGGGCCGCGTCGTCGCCTCGCTGCCGATGTCGCTGGTGACGCTGAACAAGTCGCCGCTGGTGACGCGCGACACCCTGGCCATCTCGATCTCGCAATCGGGCCAGAGTCCGGACGTGGTCGAGCCGATCCGCTACTTCCGCGACGGCGGCGCCACCACCGTGGCCCTCGTCAACGACATCGAGTCGCCGCTGGCGCACGCCGCCGAGTGGGCCATGCCCCTGCGCGCGGGCAAGGAACAGAGCGTCGCCGCGACGAAAAGCTTCATCACCAGCCTGGTCGCCGGCGCGCGCATGGTGGCGCAGTGGCAGAACGACCCCGAGCTGCTGGGAGGCCTGGAAGCGCTGCCCGAGGCATTGCTCGAAGCGACCCGCGTCGACTGGTCGCCCGCCATCGACGTGCTGGCGCCGGCGCGCAACATCATGGTCGTCGGACGCGGCATCAGCTTCCCCGTGGCGCTGGAATCGGCCCTGAAATTCAAGGAAACCTCGGCCCTGCAGGCGGAAGCGTTCAGCGGCGCGGAAATCAAGCATGGCCCGATGGCCCTGATCGAAGACGGCTACCCGCTGCTCATTTTCGCCACGCGCGGCCCGACCCAGGCCGGCCTGCTGCAGCTGGCCAGCGAAATGCGCGGCCGCGGCGCCAAGGTCCTGCTGGCGGCGCCGGCGGACGTGGCCGAACGCGACCTGACCCTGCCCGTGGCGGCCACGCCGGACCTCGACCCGATCGTCGCCATCCAGTCCTTCTACGTGATGGCGGCCAAGCTGTCGGCCGCGCGCGGCATGGACCCGGATGCGCCGCGTCACCTGAGCAAGGTCACGAAGACAAATTAAGCATTACCCGGCAGCGCCGCTCCCGTCACGGGGCGGCGCTGCCGCCAGCACCCGAACATAAGCGACGGCAAGGGCATGTACCCGCGCTGCGGATTCATATAAACGTGGGGCCTGCCGCCCCAGGATAAAAATGACCATCAAGAGACTGTTGGCGGTGTTTGCCTGCGCGAGCCTGTTCGCGCCGCAGGCGGGCGCTGTCGAGAAAATCGAATTCTGGACCTTCAGCATGAAGCCGAAGTTCACGCCGTATTTCAATGCGGTGGTGGCGCGCTATGAGGCGCAGAATCCCGACGTCAAGATCGAATGGATCGACTTCCCGTGGGACGTCATCCAGACCAAGCTGGTCACGCGCATCGTGGCCGGCACCCCGCCCGCGCTGGTCAGCCTGAACGTGCCCTGGGCCGATGAATACGCGCGCGACGGCCTGCTCACGCCCGTCGATGGCCTGATCAAGGAAGCGCGCGCCAGCTACATACCCAGCGCCCTGGAAGACCTGCGCTTCAAGGGCCGCACGTATGGTTTCCCCATGTACAGCAATGTCGCGGTGATCGCCTTCAATACCGCCATTTTCAAACAGGCGGGCCTGTCGCGCGGCCCCGCCAGCCTCGATGAACAGCTGGCGTTCGCGCGCCAGATCGCGCAACGCACGGGCAAGGCCGGCATCGCCCCCGCCCTGTCGAAGATCGACGGCCTGTTCATGCAGCAGGGCCTGGCCGTCATCACCGACAACCGCGCCGTCTTCAATTCGCCACAGCACGTGGCGCTGGTGCAGAAGCTGGCCGACACCTACAGGGTCGGCGGCCTGCTGAAGGAAAGCCTGTTCGCCGAAGATAACTTCCCGGCCGTGATCGACGCCTACAAGGGCGGCCGCCTGGGCATGCTGCTGGCGCCGCCGACGGCCATGCAGCGCATCCGCAGCGACGCGCAGGACATCTACGCCATCACCGACGTGGCACCCGCGCCGCTGGGCCCGACGGGCATCGCCGACGGCGGCTGGCTGGTGCACTTCGCCATTCCGAAAGGCGTGTCCATGCAGCTGCTGCCGTCGGTGGGCAAGTTCGCGCGCTACCTGACGAACGACGCCAACCAGCTCGACTTCGCGCGCCAGGCCAGCGTCTTCCCCACCACCATCAGGGCGGCAGCCGACCCGTTCTTCCTCGCCACGCCGAAGCATGCGGGCGCGGCCGAAAAGGCGGTGGCGGCCGGCGCCCTGTCGATGAACCACTCGCGCACCCTGTACGTGGCCGGCATCGACGACTACGACGAATTGCGCCGCTCGCTGGTGAAAGCCGTCGAGGCGGGCGTGACGGGCAAGCAGGACGTGAAGCAGGCGCTGGACCAGGCCGTCGCCATCTGGAACCGCAAGCTGGCCACCCTGCCGCGCCACTAAGGACACCATGAAACTCGCCCACCGCCACACCCTGCAAGCCTGGCTGTTCCTCGCCCCGGCCCTGCTGCTGCTGGCCGCCTTTTCCTTCTGGCCCGTCGGCTACGGCTCCGTGCTGGCCTTCACCGACTACAGCCTGATACGCGAGACGCGCTTCGTCGGCCTGGATAATTTCCGCTACATCTTCCAGAACGAGATGTTCGTCTCGGGCCTGAAAAATTCGCTGCTGTTCCTGCTGATGGTGCCCTTCGTGCAGGTGGGCGCCATCACCCTCGCCGTGCTGGTGAACAACCGCCTGCCCGGCATCCGTCTGTTCCGCGCCGCCTTCTACGTGCCCGTGGTAACCACCGTTTCCGTGGTCGGCATCATGTGGGGTTTCATGTTCCACGAACAGGGCGCGCTGAACTACGTGATGATGACCTTAAAGCTCGTGAACGCGCCCGTGGGCTGGTTGTCGAACGACAGCCTGGCCCTGTTTGCCGTCATGTTCGTCACCCTGTGGCGCGGCCTGGGCTGGTACATGGTGATGTACCTGGCGGCCCTGCAAGCCATCCCGTCGGACATGCAGGAAGCGGCCATGCTCGACGGCGCCAGCCGCTGGCAGCGCTTCTGGAAGATCACCGTGCCCATGCTGCGCCCGACCATCATGCTGTGCTCCATCCTGTCCGTGCTGGCGGCCCTGAAGGCGTACCAGGAAGTCGACGTGCTGACCCAGGGCGGGCCGATGAACTCCACCTTCACGGCGCTGTATTACGCCTACGACCAGGGCCTCAAGCACCTCAAATTGCCGCGCGCGCTGGCCGCCAGCTTCGTCGTGTCCCTATTCTGCATCGGCATCGCCCTGCTGTGCCTGCGCTACCTCAAACCCAAGCACCGCTGACCGGGAAATGACCATGAAAATCCGTTCCCGCCCCCTGAAGACGCGCCTGCGGCGCCTTGGCCAATCTGCCGGCCACTATGCCGTGCTGTGCGCGATCGCCGTCGTCTGCGTCTTCCCCTTCTGGTGGACGCTGGTGACGGCCATTTCCACGGAGGGCAATATCTTCGCCTTCCCGCCCACCTTCTGGCCGAAGGCGCCGTCGTTCGAGAATTTCATCGAAGTGTTCAATGCGATTCCCATCTGGTCGTTCTTCAAGAACTCCGTGCTGATCGCCGCGTTCACCGTCTTCTGGAAACTGCTGCTGTGCTCACTGGCCGCGTATCCGCTGGCGCGCCTGAAATTCCGCGGCCGCAAGCTCGTGTTCGGCCTGATCCTCGCCACCCTGGTGCTGCCGTCGGAAGTGAACTTCCTCGTCAACTTCATCACCATCACGCAAATGAGCCTGGTCGACACCTATACGGGCGTGATCCTGCCCAACGTGGTGACGGCCGTGGCCATCCTGCTGCTCAAGCAGGCCTTCGAGGAGGTGCCGCAGGACCTGATCGACGCGGCGCGTGTCGATGGCGCCTCCGAATGGGTCATCTTCAGCCGCATCATGCTGCCCCTGATCACGCCGTGGCTGGCCACGGTCGGCATCCTGACGGCCGTCGAATCGTGGAATGAATACATCTGGCCGTCCATCGTCATGAGCAAGCCCGATGAATTCCCCCTGTCGGTGGGCGTGCTGTACCTGCGCGGCACCTTCGGCAGCAGCACCCGCGTGATCGCCGCCGGCACCCTGATCACCATCGTGCCGACCCTGCTGGCATTCCTGTTCACCCAGCGCTTCTTCATGCGCGGCATGGACGGCGCCGTCAAATGAGCGCCGCCATCGCCACCGACCTGCGCCTGCTGGCCGGCCAGCTGCTAATGACGGGCGTGCCCGGCACCGAGCTCGATGCGGCCACGGCGCAGTGGCTGCAGCGCAGCAGCATCCGCGCCGTCTGCCTGCGCGCGGACAACATCGCCGACAAGGCGCAGCTGGTGCGCCTGACGTCGGCCCTGCAGCGCGTGCTGGGGCCGCAGGCGCTGATCGCCATCGACACGGCCGGCGCGGCGTCCCCCTACCCCGCCTGGCTGCCCCAGCCGCCCACGGCCGCGGCCCTGTGCGCCGAAGGCGACGCCAGCCTGGCCTACGGCACGGGCGCCTGCGTGGCGCGCGCCCTGCGCTCGCTGGGCATCAACTGGCACCTGGCGCCGCTGCTGGACCTGGCCCCCGCCGGAGCCTTCCCGGCCGCGCCGGGCGCCGAACACGCGTTTGGCGGCGATCCCACGCATGCATCCGCGATGGCGATGGCGTGGATGGCCGGCAGCCAGTCCGAAGGCGTGGCCTGCTGCGCCAGGCTGTTCATGCCCGGCGCCGTCGCGCCCCAGGCCGGCCTGCCGACGGTCGCCAAGAGCCTGTCGCAGCTGGAAGAATACGATTTCGTGCCGTTTCGCCAGGCCACCGCGCAGGCGGCGTCGATGATGAGCGCCCACGTGCTGTACCCGGCCCTCGACGACGCGCTGCCCGCCAGCCTGTCGCCGCGCGTGCTGCAGGACCTCGTGCGCGGGCAGTGGCACTACGAGGGCGTGATCATCAGCGACGGCCTGGACACGGCCTGCGTGCGCGAACGCCACGCGCGCGGCGAGATCGCGCTGAAGAGCGTGGCCGCCGGCAGCGACATGGCCATGGTGCTGGAGCATCCGTCCGCCGTGGCCGCGCTCGACGCCGTGGCGGGTGCGCTGGCCTCGGGCGACCTGCCCCTGCAGGCCGCCGGCACGCGCCTGGCGCGCCTGGCCGCGCATGCGCGGCGCTACCCTGCCAGGGCGGAAGCGCATGCGCAGCACTACGTGCAGGAGGCCGCCGACCGCATCATCCTGGCCGAGGGCTGGCGCCGCTGCAAGGCGGCGCTGGCGCGGCGGGAGCCATAGCATGCAGCAGCACGCAATACCGACAGCAGTAACTTCGCCATCGCCGGATGGTGCCATCACCGAGGAAGTGTTCATGAACGACAAGAGCAGCAATACCAGCCAGCGCGCCCGCAGCCCCATCACCTGGGTACCCACGCTGTATTTCGCCCAGGGCCTGCCGTTTTATGCCGTGGCCCTGGTGGCCGGGCTGATGTTCAAGAGCATGGGCGTGCCGAACGACCAGATCGCCCGCTGGACGGCCCTGATCGGCTTTGCCTGGGTCTTCAAGTCGCTGTGGAGCCCTTTCCTGGAACTGGCGTCGAGCAAGAAGACCATGGTGGTGCTGTTCCAGTTCATGGGTGGCCTGAGCCTGGGCCTGATCGCGCTGGCCCTGCAGACGCCGCTGTGGTTCGCCGCCTGCATCGCCGTGCTGTTCGTCGCCGCGCTGGCCTCGTCGACGCACGACATCGTCTGCGACGGCCTGTACATTGCCAGCCTGACCGACAAGCAGCAGGCGGCCTATGCGGGCTGGCAGGGCGCCTTCTTCAACGCGGGCAAGTTCATCTCGCTGGGCGGCCTGGTGATCCTGGCCGGCTACCTGGAAAAGCATATCGGCGTCAAGCCTGCGTGGTCGGTGATCTTCCTGATCATCGGCGCCATGATGCTGTCGCTGGCCGCCTACCACCTGTGGGCGTTGCCGCAGGTGCGCAACGCGGCCGTGGCCGACAAGAGCGTGGCGGGCATCAGCCGCACCCTGGGGGACGTGCTGATGGACTTCCTGAAAAAACCGGGCATCTGGGGCATGATCGCCTTCATCATCCTGTTCCGCGCCGGCGAGGCGCAGGTGCAGACCATCGGCCCGCTGTTCCTGCGCGAAGCGCGCGCACTGGGGGGACTCGGCCTGTCGACGACGGAAGTGGGCGCCGTGTACGGCACGGCCGGCACCGTCGCCTTCCTGCTGGGCAGCATCGGCGGCGGTTACTTCACGTCCTGGCTGGGCCTGAAACGCGCTATGCCCTTCCTGATCCTCGCCATGAACCTGCCCAACCTCGTGTTCTATTACCTGAGCCACAGCATGCCCACCGACCTGGCCCTGATCACGGGCGCGCTCAGCGTGGAAATGTTCGGCTACGGCTTCGGCTTCGTCGGCCTGATCCTGTTCATGATGCAGGTAGTTTCCGTCGGCAAGTACCAGACGGCCCACTATGCGTTCGCCACCGGCGTGATGCAGCTGGGCTTCGTGCTGTTCAAGATGATCAGCGGCGACATCCAGATGGCGCTCGGCTACAAGACCTTTTTCCTGTGGGTGCTGGTATCGGCCGTGCCCGTATTGGTCCTGTCGCGCTTCATGCGCATCGGCGCCAAGGAAGCCGCCCACCAACCCGACCAGGCCCAGGCCGAGTCGCCACCGGCGCCAGCGCGCGCCAGCTAGGATAGAAGCACTTCATGGCCCATATCGCCTTAAAGAATATCGTCAAGCTGTACGACGACAAGCACCCCGTCATCCACGGCATCGACCTCGACATCCGCGACGGCGAATTCGTCGTCTTCGTGGGGCCGTCGGGTTGCGGTAAATCAACCCTGCTGCGCATGATCGCCGGCCTGGAAGACATCACGGACGGCGAGCTGCACATCGGCGGCCAGCTGGCCAACGACGTCGCGCCGGCCGAACGGGGCCTGGCCATGGTCTTCCAGAGCTACGCCCTGTACCCGCACATGACGGTGTACGAAAACATGGCCTTCGCCCTCACCCTGGCCGGACACAAGAAGGCCGAGGTGCGCGCCGCCGTCGAGCGCGCCGCCGACATCCTGCAGATCACGGCCTTGCTCAAGCGCAAACCGAAGGACCTGTCGGGCGGCCAGCGCCAGCGCGTGGCCATCGGCCGCGCCATCGTGCGCAAGCCCAAGGTCTTCCTCTTCGACGAGCCGCTGTCGAACCTCGATGCCTCGCTGCGCGTGCAGATGCGCGTGGAAATCTCGCGCCTGCACCAGGAACTGAAGACCACCATGATCTACGTCACGCACGACCAGGTCGAGGCGATGACCCTGGGCGAGCGCATCGTCGTCTTCAACGGCGGGCGCATCGAGCAGGTGGGCAGCCCGCACGAGCTGTACAACAACCCCGGCAACCTGTTCGTGGCCGGCTTCCTGGGCGCGCCGAAGATGAACTTCATCGCCTGCGTCGCCGTCGCCAGCGGTCCCGGCACGGTGGCCGTGCGCCTGCCCGGCGGCGCCGTCATCGAGGCCGCGGCGCAGGGCGGGACGGTGGCGCCCGGCGACCAGCTGACCCTGGGCGTGCGCGCCGAACATGTCAGCCTGCACGACGGCGGCCATGCGGGCGACAACGCGGTCGATGCGGCCGTCAGCCATGTCGAGTACCTGGGCGACGTGGCCATCGTCTACGCCGCCATGCCGGGCGCGACCGACATGCTGGCCGTCAAGTTGCCGGCCGAGCATGGCTTGCGCCAGCCGGGCGACGCCATGCGCCTGCACCTGCCGCCGCAGCATTGCCTGCTGTTCGATGCTGCTGGACAAGCCCTGGCACGCACATCAGGCGCCCCGGCCCAGCCGTTTATGTGACAATAGCCGCTGTTTACCATGCTGCCTCTCTTTGACTTATGCAGGCAGAATGGCAGAATGTCTGTTTTTTTGAGCTTCCTTGCCTGCCTGGCAATGCCGCAGCGGCAGCCAGGGCCAGTGCATATTTTTGTTATTGATTGAAGGATAACCCATGTCCCAATTCCGTCTTGCCCGCCTTAGCCTGCTCCTGGCCGCCATCGGCCTGAATGTCCTGCCTGCCCTGTCGCACGCGCAAGATGCCCAACCTGCGGCCCCGGCTGCCGGTGCGCCGGCAGCCGCGCCCGCCGATACGGTGCGCCCTGAAATCTTCAAGCTGCTCGACCCGGCCGTCGTGAAGGCGTCGATGGATGCCAAGAACTATGCCGACGTGCAAAGCCGCATCGACCAGGCAGCCGCCATTCCCGCCCTGACGCCCTACGAATTGTTCGTGCTGAACCGCCTGCGCGTGGCGCTCGCCTCCACCACCAACAATCCGGCCATGGCCATGACGGCGCTGGAAGCGGTGATCGAATCGGGCAAGCTGGACAAGAAATCGCAGGGCGACTTCATCCAGGCCCTGGCCAACTACCACTACAACGCCAAGGATTATCCGAACGCCATCAAGTGGTTCACCCGTTACCAGACAGAAACTGGCGACGTGGCCACCGTGCGCCCGTACATCATCCGCGCCTACTACTTCAACAACGATTTCGCGCGCGCCAAGCAGGAACTGATGGCCGACCTGACGGCCAAGCAGCAAGCGGGCAAGACGCCGACCATCGAAGAGCTGCAATTGCTGGCCAACACGGGCTCGAAGAGCAAGGACCCGGCCACCTACCTGATCGCCATGGAAAACCTGGTGCGCTACTACCCGTCGGACGACTACTGGAGCGACCTGCTGGGCCGCCTGCAGAGCAAGGCCGGCTACTCGGACCGCTTCGCGCTGGACGTGCTGCGCCTGCAGTTCAAGGCCGTCGGCACCATGCCGCCGCAGGACTACAGCGACATGGCGGAGATCGCCCTGGTCAATGCCTTCCCGACGGAAGCGAAAAAAGTCCTCGACGCCGGCTTTGCCAAGGGCTTGCTGGGCACGGGCGCGAATGCCGCCAAGCACAAGAAAATGCGCGACCAGGCCAACAAGGCAGCCGCCGACGATGCGAAGAACATCGCCAGCGGCGAAGCGTCGGCCATGAAGAGCAAGGATGGCACGGGCTTGATCAACCTGGGCTACGCCTACGTCACGATGGACCAGTTCGACAAGGGTATCGACCTGATCGAAAAGGGTATCGCCAAGGGCGGCCTGAAGCGTCCTGAAGATGCCAAGCTGCGCCTGGGCTATTCCTACGCCATGGCTGGCAAGAAAGATGAAGCCATCAAGGTGCTGGAAACCGTCAAGGGCGGCGACGGCGTGGGCGACCTGGCCCGCTACTGGATCTTCTGGCTGAACCGTCCTGCCACGGCAGCGGCGGCGCCGGCAGCAGCGGCACAGTAATTCCTGCCTGCGCAAGCATAGCAAAGCGGTTCCCGGCCAATGCCGGGGCCGCTTTTTTTTCGACCCTTTCCCTCCGACCATGCCGCCAGCCACCGCCGCCACCGAACGCCTGATCAGCCTGGATGCCTTCCGCGGCTGCGTGATCATCGCCATGATCTGGGTCAATTACCTGGCCGGCATGCCCGGCATCCCGTGGTGGCTGGAACATGCGGGACCCCGCGCCGACGGCATCACTCTGCCCGACCTGGTCTTTCCCGGCTTTCTGTTCATGGTGGGCATGGCCATCCCGCTGGCCATGCAGCGCCACTGCGGCCACGTCACGCCCGCCCTGCTGGGCCGCCTGCTGTGGCGCTCCGCCAGCCTGATGCTGGCCGGCGTGGTGCTGGCCAATGCCTACCGCTACGATGCGCAGGCGGCGCTGCTGCCGCGCGCCCCGTATTTCCTGCTGTTTTACGTGGCCATGCTCCTGCTGTGGCGCCAGGGCGCGGGCAGGCGGGAACTGGCCGCGGGCGGCGCGCTGATGCTGTTCCTGCTGGCGACGTTTCGCGGCACATTGAACGGCGAGTTTTCCAGCACCTGGCTGCAACCCTCGTGGTGGGGCATCCTCGGCATGATAGGCTGGGCGTATCTGCTGTGCAGCCTGCTGTACCTGGCGTGCCGGGGCAAGGGCACGGCGCTGATGGGCATGCTTGCCATGCTGATCGTGCTGTACATGGGCGGCACGGCGGGCAGCCTGGATTTCTTGCCGGCAAGCATCAACGCCGTCGTCAACGTGCCGCAGGTGCTGGGGTCGACGGCCGCCAACGTGCTGGCCGGCACCCTCGTGGGCCGGCTCTTCCTGCGCGACGCCGCCATGACGCCGCGCCAGCGGATACGGTTCATGGCGTGGTTTGCGCTGGGCCTGTTTGCCGCCGGCATGCTGCTGCGGCCGTATCACCACATCAACAAGATCGCGGCGACGGAATCCTATACCCTGGTCTGCAGCGCCATCATCCTGGCCCTGTTCCTGGCGTTCTACATCGTCATCGACGTGTGGCGCTGGCGCGCCTGGACGGTGGTGCTGTTGCCCGCCGGTACCAATGCCCTGTTCGCCTACATCGTGCCCGACCTGTGGCAGCAGCTGACGGCCGTGCTGCACCTGCCGCCCGTCTGGTGGCCCTGGCTGGAAACGGGCGGCGCGGCCGGCCTGTGGAACGCGGCAGGCGTCACGGCCCTGATGCTGCTGTTCACGGCCCTGGCCACGCGACATGGCTGGACCTTGAAATTCTAGACCTTGATGTAGATCCTGCGCTTGTCCATGGCATACGCGATCAGCCAGCACAGCAGCATGAAGCTGACGGCAAACAGCAGCGATCCCACGCGCGCCGGCGCCCAGCCCGTGAAGCCCTGCCGGTACAGCCACTGGTACAGATTGACGCCGCCGATGCGCACGGTAAACGCGATGATCACCAGCACTTCCGACACCAGGTAGATGAACAGGGTGTTCTTGCCGAACACTTCAAAGAAGTAGGTCCAGCCCGTCATTTGACGCACGTCAATGATGAACATCAGCAGCGCCAGCAGCAGCAAGTCCAGGCCGATGCCCAGCATGACGTAGGAACTGGTCCACAGCTTCTTATTGATCGGAAACACCTCGTTCCAGCACAGGGCCACGGCCACGCAGATGACGCCGGCCACGGCCAGCCGAACGAGGCTGGCGCGCAGCTGCGCCGGCGCCGCCCGGCGCACGAAGCTGCCCGCCAGGTAGCCGGCGATGACGTTGACGATAGCCGGCAAGGTGCCGAGGATGCCTTCCGGATCGAAGGCGATGCCTTCGCCGTGGTACAGGTGGCTGTCGCCCAGCAGGATCAGATCCAGCTTGGCCGGCGCATTGCCGTGCAGTGTGTAGTCGCCGAAGCATGCCAGGATGGCCCAGTAGCCGAGCAAGGCGCAGGCGCTGAAGACGAGGGCACCGCGCGTCTTGCCGTAGTGCAGGATCAGCGCGGCGGCCAGGTAGCACACGGCGATGCGCTGCAGCACGCCGGGGATGCGCGTGTGCGACAGGGACGACCAGGCAAATTGCCCCGCGTCATCGATCTTGAAGAACGGAAACCAGTACAGCAGGAAGCCGAGCAGGAAGATCAGCGCGCTGCGCTTGCCCAGCCTGGCCAGCACGGCGCCGTGCCCCAGCTGCTCATACTTGCCCAGCGCAAAGGCCAGGGCATTGCCGACGACAAACAAAAAGCTGGGAAAGACCAGGTCCGTGAGGGTGAAGCCATGCCATTCGGCATGCAGGAATGGCGCATACACGCTGCCCCAGTCGCCCGGGGTATTGACGACGATCATGAGGGCGACCGTCAGGCCGCGCAGGACGTCGAGGGCGAGATAGCGTTGAGAAGCAATAGTCATGGTAAAACAGTTCCAAAAGATAAAAACCGGCTGCCCTTGCGGCAGGCAGCCGGAAAAAAACAATGACGCCTGGCGAAACCGGCTGCGTGCCGCTTTCGCCAGCGGTCACTACAGCTTGGCCCGCAGGCCAAAGTAATACTGGCGGCCGTTCGCATACAGGGCCGTGGGCTGGTCCTGGTTGGCGCCATAGTACTTGAGCACCGGGTTGTTCAGGTTCAACACGTCGAAGGTCAGCGAATAGCGCTCGTTGATCTTGTAGTTCAGCGACGCGGCCAGGTTGCCCACGCCATGCACGTACTGGGGCGAGCTGCTGAACAGGCCGGCCAGGAAGCTGGAGCGGTAGGTATAGGCCAGGCGGGCGCTGAGGCGCTCATCCTCGTAATAGCCTTCCAGGTTGTAGGTGCCGCGCGAGCTGCCGACCACGGCGGCGCCATCGTCGGCCTTGCCATTCGTATAGGTGTAATTGCCCACCACGCCGAAGCCACCCCACAAGCCTTGCTGGTAGCTCAGTTCCACGCCCTTGTTCTTGGCGCCGATATTCGTCGGCGACTGGATCACATAGGTGTTGAATTTCTTGAAGGTATTATTGTAATAGGTCACGGGCGCCGTGCCGAAGGTCACGTACGATTGCATGTCCATGAAAAACGCGCCCACGGACAGCATGGCTTTCGGCGCGAAATACCATTCCAGCGTAGCATCGTAGTTGGTCGAGCGTATCGGTTTCAGGTCGGGATTGCCGCCCGTGCCCGTCAGCAGCTGGTCGTTCAGGTTGACGGCGCCCACCAGGGCGCTGTAGTCGGCGCGCGCCATGGTCTTCGCCACGGCCGCGCGGGCCACCAGGTCCTTGCTCAGGTCAAACTTGACGTTGGCGCTGGGCAGCACGTCCGTGTAGCTGTGCTTGACGACGGTGGGCGTGTAGGTGCCGAAGATATTTTCCTGGCCGATCGGGTTTTCGCCGCCGGGCACGTTCGTCACCGTCGTCTGCTGCGTGCGCACGACGCGCACGCCCACATTGCCGCGCCACTTGTTGCCCGACAGATTGGCCATGAGGTAGGCGGCGCTGTCCTTTTCCTTCACGTCCAGCTCGGCCGGCCAGTTGCGCGAATTCGGTCCGCCCGAATTGTCGTATTTATTCGCCCACGCCACCAGGTCGGCCGGATCGAGCTGCCAGTAGCGGCCCTGCGCATTGGCGCCCAGGCCCTTGCCATAGTCGCCCGGATAGGTGCCGCCATTCCACTTCGGCAAGGGCGCGTTCGTCGTGCCGTCGCACACGGCGCAGCTGCGGTTTTCCGGCCACGCCACATTGCGGTGGTGCTCCGCGTAGCGGGCGCCGAACTTCAGCGATTCCAGCACGCCATAGTCCATGCTCAGCTCGCCATCGGCCTGGCCGTATTTCTCCGTATCCAGGGTTTCCACGTGCGAACCCCAGGCCGACGCCGTCACCACGTTGGAAAATTTGGAAATATCGAGGCCGGGAAAGTTCAGCCGGGCCGGCGACAGGCCATTCAACTGGTAGGACACGCCCACGCCCGTCAAGCCCGCCTCATAGCCGAGGTCGACGGGCGTCTCGCCGATGCCGCGCGTGTAACCCAGGCTGCCCGAGATGCGCAGGCGGTCGCTGGCCCGGTAGCTGCCGTTGACATCGACATACGCCGTGGAGGAATTCGAGCCGGGGCGGTAGATCTGGTCGACCAGGGCCGGATACAGCTGGCCGTTGTAGGGCGTCGTAGCATTGGCGGCAGGAAATTGCGAGGCGGGGAAATCCGCCGCCACCAGGGTGTTGTTCTTCACCGTAAATGCACTGGGAATCACGCCCACGTGCTTGCCGTCATTGTCGACGGCATTCAGGTTGGCGCCGGGCTGGTTGTAGAAGCTGCGGTTGTAATTGGCCGCGTCCAGTTTCGAATAAAAACCGTTAACGTCGAGCATCAGATCCGGCGTGGGCTTGAACTGCACGTCGACGCTGCCGCCCTGGCGCTTGCGCACCTGCTCGAACAGGGCCGAGTTGATGCCCAGCGGCGCCAGCACGCCCGCCAGTTCCGGGTATTTCTGCGCGGCGGGGCTGTTCGCATCGATGGCGCCATAGCCGAAGAATTCCTGGCCATCGCGGCGCTCGTGGCGCTTCTCGGAAAACACCTGGAACAGCACGCCCATGGTCTTGGCCTTGTTCTTCCAGTTGAACAGGGCATTCATTTGCGGGTCCGTCTTGCCCGGCAAGTCCGCGTAGATGGCTTGCACAGCCAGTTCCGCCGTGAACGGGTTCTTGAAGCTGAGCGGCTTGCGCGTCTCGATATTGATGGAGCCGGCCACGCCGCCCTCCACCAGGTCCGCCTGGGCGCTCTTTTGCACGGTGACGCGGCTGACGATTTCCGACGGCAGCAGGGAAAAACTCACGCTGCGCCCCACGGTGCCCACCTGGTCCGTGACGAACCAGTCGCCCGTGCCGACGGCGTGGCCATTGATCAGGGTTTGCGTCAGGCTGGGGCTGGTGCCGCGGATGCTGACCCGGTCATTCTCGGAAAATCCCCCCTCGCCGCCCGCCGACGAGGAAATATTCACGCCCGGCACGCGCTGCACGGCATCGGCCACGTTCTTGTCGGGCAGCTTGCCGATGTCTTCCGCGCTGACGACGTCGATCACGGAATCGCTGTTGCGCTTCTGGCTCAGCGACTGTTCCAGCGACGCGCGGATGCCGGTGACGACCACTTCCTGCATGGGCGCTTGCTGTGCCTGGGCCGCGATATTGATGGACAACAAGGCGGCAGCGGCGGCGATGGGGTGTAATACGGGATGCAAACGACTGTTCATAGACTCCTCGTTATGGATGCCCGCCACGGTGGCGGGACGGTTTTATGGATGAGTACAGACGGCAAACGACGGGGTGCAGCGGCAAGAAAGGGATAACGGCGGGAGCGCCGAAAAAAAAGGCAAGCCCCTGGAACAGGAACTTGCCTTGAAAAGACCGAGGAAGACCCGGCCCAGCGCGGTGGCGCCAGGCCGGATCGTCTTGCTTACAGTTTGGCGCGCAGGCCCAGGTAGAAGGTACGGCCGTTGCTGTAGAAAGCGCGTGGCTGATCCTTGTTTTCCGCGTACATCTTGATGGTGGTGTTCGTCAAGTTAAGCGCATCGAACGTGACCGTGAAGTGTTCGTTGATCTTGTAGTTGATCGAACCGGCCAGGCCGCCAGCGCCTTCCACGTGCTGGCTGGCGCCACGGTCCACGCCCGCCTTGTACGACGAACGGTAGTTGTAGGCCAGGCGCGCGCTGAGGGCATTGGCTTCGTAGAAGGCCGTCAGGTTGTACGTGTTGCGCGATGCGTTGACCAGCTCGTCACCGTTGTCCAGCTTGCCGTCGGCATAGGTGAAGTTGGCCAGGACGCCGAAGTCGCCGAACAGCGGCTGCTGGTAGCTGAATTCCGCGCCCTTGTTCTTGCCGCTGGTGTTGAATGGCGACGTGATCAGGTACACGGCATTGGCGTTGCGCTTGCTGTTGAAGTAGGTGGCGCTGGTGGTGCCGTTCGACACGACCGATTTCAGGTCCATGTAGAACAGGCCCACCGAGAAGGCCGACTTCGGCGCGAAGTACCATTCGGCGCTCACTTCGGCGTTATCCGACTTGACCGGGTTCAGGTTGACGTTGCCGCCTGCACCGCTCAATGCATCGTCGTTCAGGGAGACCGAGCCGCCCAGCGCGCTGTAGTCAGGACGGGCGATGGTGCGGGCAATGGCGCCACGCACGACCAGGTCGTTGCGCACGTCGAACTTGATGTTGGCGCTCGGCAGGAAGTCATTGTAGCTGCGCTCGTACAGGTGCTGCGAGTACGGACCCCAGTCGGAACCGGTGATCGGGCCGCCGGCCTGGTTGACCAGGGTCGACTGCTTGGTGTGCACGGCGCGCAGGCCGAAGTTGCCGCTCCAGTTGTCGCCCGTCAGGTTGGCCATGGCGTAGACAGCCGAGGTTTTTTCCTGCAGCTTGAATTCGTCGGTCCAGTTGTGGCGACGCACGTAGTCGAACAGGCGGTTGCCGGGAGCCGCGCCCCAGGCGCCCAGTGCCGCGCCGTCATACTTGAAGTAGTTGCTCGACAGGTTGCCGCCCAGGTTGCTGGCGAAGTCGCTCGGGTACATCGTGCCATTCCATACGGGACCTGGATTGGAGAAGCCCAGCGCGCCCGGACGGGTTTCGAACGGATGCTCGGCATCGCGCTTGTGGTCGGTCATGCGGGCGCCGAACTTGACGGAATCCCAGACGCCGGACGACAGGCGCAGCTCGGCATCGATCTGGGCGTATTTTTCCTGGTCGACGGAACGCGATTCGCCGCCGCCCGCCCAAGCCGTCGAGCCTGGCTTGGTGGTGGTGCCGCCCGGATACGACACATTGGCCGGGCTCATGCCGTTCAACTGATACACCATGCCGCCATCGACGTTGTTCTGGTAGTAGACGTCGTCGCGGTCATAGCCGACGCCATGGGTCTTGCCCAGCTTGCCGGTCAGGGTCAGGTCCTTGGTGGCGCGGTACTTGAAGTTGAAATCCAGGTAGTACGATTCGCCGCCGGCGTCAGGACGGTAGATATTGTCGACCTCGCCCGAGTTGGTGGCGAAGGTGGCGCCCGTCAGGGTGCCGTTCTTGACCGTGTAGTTGCTCGGCACCTGGTTGGCGCTGTTGATCGAGTTCGCCGGCGCGGCCAGCCAGTTGGTATTCTGGTGCGGGGCCTTCAGCTGCGAATAGAAGCCGTTCACGTCCAGGGTCAGGTCCTTGCTGGGCTTGAATTCGACGTCGAAGGCACCGCCTTCGCGGGTTTTCTTTTGCTCGAACAGGCTGGCACCGATAAAGGTCGGCACTTTCACGCCGGCCAGTTCAGGATGGGCCAGCGCTGCGGCGCTGTTGGCCAGGATCGGCGTGTAGCCGAGGATTTCCTGGCCATCGCGGCGCACGGTCGATTTTTGCGAGAAGCCCTGCACCATGATGCCCAGGGTATTCGTGTCATTTTTCCAGTTCACCAGGCCGGAGAACTGCGGATCGGTCTTGCCGGCCAGGTCATTGTAGAAACCCTGCACCGATGCTTCGGCCGTGATCTGGTTCTTGAATTCCAGCGGACGGCGGGTGATCACGTCGATCACGCCCGAGACGCCGCCTTCAGGCAGGTCGGCCGTGGCGCTCTTGTGCACGACGACGGAGCTCACCAGTTCCGATGGCAGCAGCGAGAAGCTGCTGCTGCGGCCGACGTTGCCGCCGAACTGGTTCAGCACGAACCAGTCGCCCGTGCTGATGGCGTGGCCATTGAACAGGGTTTGCTGGAAGCTGGGGCTGGTGCCGCGCAGGCTGACGCGGTCGTTTTCGCCGAAGCCGCCTTCGCCGCCGGCCGACGACTGGGTATTCACACCTGGCAGGCGCTGGATCGCGTCGGCCACGTTACGGTCCGGCATCTTGCCGATATCTTCAGCGGTCACCACTTCCACGACGGAGTCCGCATTGCGTTTTTGCTTCAGCGATTTTTCCAGCGATGCACGCACGCCCGTCACCGTGACGGTGGCCACATCTTCGGCGGGTGCTTCTTGCGCCTGCGCCGAAAAAGCCAGACCAGCGACCATCACGGCAACGGCCGCGGCGATCGGCGTGCGGTGACGCGATCCGGATTTCAATACGGCAGCTGCAGGTGTCAAATTGCGTTTCATGTACTCCCCCTTGATTTAAGCTCCAGGATTGGAACCTTTTCATTTTTAACGTAGATCTTCTTTACAGCCCGCCCGCTCTCGCCGGCTTGCTGCAGACCCTTCGGTACAACCACTTACAAAACCAATTCAACGCCAATATACTACTATCCAATACCAGAACACTACCAGTTGCAACTTTTTTTTTATAACGTTGTTTGAATCACACAGACCACTTCCGCTGAATCAATCCCTAGCCCGTATGGCCGGTGTAAATACCAGCGGGGCGAGGCATAAATTGCCGGCCTGATAATTCAAATTGGTTTTATAACGGTCTTTTTTGGTATTATCCAGCGACACAAAACAGATACAGAGCGCGTCTGCAACGCGCCGTAACGGAGACCCTCAGCGAATGACAACCCTGGCTCACATCATGCAAGGCCTGGGGCAGACGAGCAGCCTGCCCCTGTACCAGCAACTGCAGCGCGCGCTGCGCGAAGCGATCGACAAGCGCATCCTCGGCCCCGACGAAGCCCTGCCGGCGGAACGCCAGCTGGCCAGCGACCTGTCCGTCTCGCGCATCACCGTGCGCAAGGCCATCGACGGCCTCGTCAACGAAGGCCTGCTCGTGCGCCGTCCCGGCTCGGGCAATTTCATCAATACCCGCATCGAAAAGAATTTCGCCAAGCTGACCTCGTTTTCCGAGGACATGCGGGCGCGCGGACGCACGCCGCGCAGCGTCTGGCTCAAGCGCTCAGAGGGAACCGTCACGCCGGAAGAGGCCTTGCGCCTGCGGCTGTCGCCGGGTGCGCCCGTGTACCGCTTCCACCGCATCCGCTATGCGGACGAGGTGCCGATGTGCCTGGAGTACGCCACCATCGTGGCCAGCTGCCTGCCGGCACTCGATGCCGTCGACGTCTCCATGTACGACGCTCTGGAACAGGCTGGCAACCGCCCCGTGCGGGCCTTGCAGCGGCTGAGCGCGCTGTTGCTGACGGGAGAGCAGGCCAGCCTGCTGCAGGCGGAGGAAGGCGACGCGGGGCTGTCGGTGGAAAGGCTGGGCTTTTTGCGCGATGGCCGCGCCGTGGAATTTTGCCGCTCCTACTTCCGCGGCGATATGTATGACTTCGTGGCCGAATTAAGTACCAATTAATACCGGATGCCCGATTTTCTCAATACCAGATAAAACCACTTATTGCGGTGCAATATATATGCCGGTGCCGCGCCGATATATGCGAAGGCACGGTGAATTAATCGGCGGCGATTATCTGGCTGCGCGCGCAGCATATAAAACGGACCGTGCCATGCGCTATGGCGCATTGCAGCAAAGCGTGCCGCCGTCCGTCAGGCGGCGGGCGTGGCGCGGCGGCCCAGGCACAGGAAAACCGCGGCCAGCGCCACGCACAGCCAGCCGGACAGGGGCGCCAGCCAGCCCGCCCAGACCGTCACGGGCTGCGCTGCCGGCAGGGGCGCCAGCAAGGTGCTGCCCGGCATGGCGCTGCTGGGGCGCTCCGCCAGCACGCGTCCATGCGCATCGCTGACCGTCAGCACGCCCTCGCGCGCCGCGCGCAGCACGGCATAGCCGTTTTCCACGCCGCGCACGAGCGTCATGCGCGCCCCCATCCAGCCGTCGAGCTGGAAATCCCAGGCCGGCACCAGCATGGCCCGCGCCCCGGCCGCGCCATACGCCCGCCCCAGGGATGCAAAATGCATATCCTTGCAGATGGCCAGGCCCATGGCTTGCCCCGCCACCGGCTGTACGGCAAACGCGCCGCCAGCAAGGAAGTCGCGCTCGGGCGGCGCCAGATGCTGTTTTTGATAGCTGGTGGGCGCGGCGCCATCGGGCGCGAACAGCCACGCCAGGTTGCGCCGGCCGTCGGCGTCCTGCACGCCGATGCCCAGCGTGATCCAGGTCGCCGTGCGGCGCGCCAGCGCCTGGAAGCGTTGCTGCACGACGGCGGCCTGCGCGGGCGGCAGCACGGCTATCTTTTCCGGCAACAGCAGCAGCCGCGCGCCCTGCCCCGCCAGCGCTTCGACGTGGCGGGCGTACTGGTCCCAGATGGCTTGCGCGCGGGCCGGCGGCGTGGCCGGACCGATGAAGTCATCGATGGCCACCAGTCCCGCCAGCGGCCCCGCCGGCGCCGGCGCCGCGTGCGCGCGCCAGCTGCCGCCCGCGAACGCGGCCAGGAGCAGCAGGCCAGTGACGAGCGCCGCCGGCACATATGCGCGGCCGCCGGCCAGCAGCAAGGCCAGCGCGGAGGGTGCCAGGCACAGCAAAAACAGCAGGCCGGGCACGCCCGCCAGGGCCGTCACCTGCAGCACGGCAAGGTTATCCGCTTGCGAATACGCGAAGCTGCCCCAGTTACCGTCCGGCAGCAGGGCCGCCATCAGGGTATCGATGGCCACCCACAGCACGGGATAGGCCAACACCGTCCAGCCCGCCCGGTAACGCAGCACGAGGCGGCGCGTGGCCAGCACCACCAGCAGCCACAGCAGTGCCTTGACGGCGATCGCGGCCAGCACGGCCGGCAAGGGCATGAGCAGGCGGAAATATGCGACGTTCGAGGACAGGCCCAGCGTGGCGGCCAGCAAGGTCATCCAGGCGGCGTCGCGGCGGCCCGAACGCAAGGCCAGCCACAGCACGGGGACGGGCGCGCACCAGGCCAGCCAGCCCAGCGGCTGCGGCCCCAGCACCCAGTACAGGGGCAGGCCGGCCGCCAGCGCGGCGGCGATCTGCGACAGGCGCCGGCGCAGCGCGCCATTGCCGGCAAACAGGGAGGGGGCAGCCAGGGTCGTCGACATGTTCATGCTTTCAGGGGGAGCCAGATTTCCACGCCGCCGATGCCGCTGGCGGGGTCGAAATGGTGGTCATAGCGTTCGAAATCGGGCGCGTCGGCCACTTCCAGGCCGGAGCGGGGCAGCCAGTCGTTCCACAGCGCATGCCAGGTGGCGCGGATGGTGGAAATATGGCCGCGGTGATGAAACACGGCATAGCGGCGCGGGGCGATGCGCAGGCGCATCCAGCCTTCGGGCGCCTGGGAAAAGTCGGCCACGGGCATGGCGCACAGGTAATCGAAATTGCCCGCGTCGTCATTGTTGCAGCACACGCCATACAGCACCTGGCCCGGGGGGGCATGGGGCAGGAAGCGCTGCCACAGGGCGGGAATGCCGGCCGCCGTTTCCGCGCGATAGCGTTCCACCAGGCCCGCCAGCAGCAGGGCCGGCCCCTGCTCGAAACGCGGCGGCGCCAAAGGCTGGCCGGGCGCGGCATCGTGCCTGATGGCTTCCACCAGGGCGAGGTTGGCGACGTGGCCCTGGGCCCGCACCTTTTCCGGCGTGACCTGGAACTGTTCGCGGAAGGCGCGCGTAAAGGCTTCATGGGAGCCGTAGCCGGCCTGCAGCGCGACGGCAAGAATATCCTGCGCGCCCTGCGCCAGCGCGCGCGCCGCCACGCTGAGCCTGCGCGCCCGCACGTAGCGCATCACGGAGTGGCCCGTCGCCAGCCCGAACGCGCGCGTCAGGTGACAGGGCGAGGCGCCGCCCACGCGGGCGATGTCGTCGAGCGACAAGTTGTCCGCATAATGCGATTCGATATACCACAGTGCCTTGGCCAGATAGTGCATGAGCGCTTCCCGTTGAACGAGCAGCGACTGTAGCATTTTCGGAAGGCGATGATTTGACCGGAATTGCGCAATGCGCGCAAGCGCTGCCTATTTGCGGGTGCGCTTTTCGTGCAGCAGCTGGCCGCTGCTGATGCGTGCCAGTTCCGCCATTTCCTGGGCCAGGAAACCCAGCAGGTCGTCGATGCTGACGATGCCGGACAGGCCGCCCAGGCTATTGACCACAGGCAAGCGGCGGATGCCGTTGACGCGCATGCGTTCGATGATTTCGTAGACGTCTTCGTCTTCGCTGGCGGTGAGCAGCTGTGCGCTCATGATGTCGCCCACCAGCAGGCTGGCAGGGTCGAGACCGAGGGCGATGACGGAAATGACGATGTCGCGGTCGGTGAGGATGCCGACGGGCACGCGCTCGCCGTTGGGCTGCTCGGCCACGACCAGGTCGCCCACGTGGTGCTGGCGCATCAGCAGCGCCGCTTCCTGCACGCTGGTGTCACGCTGACAATGAATCGTCTGCAAGGTGCAGATGTCGCTGATACGCATGTCGCCCCTCCTTTGCCGCCAGAGTCTCAACGCTACGCCAGCGGCGCCGGCGCGGGCTTGATGCAAATCAAGTGAAACGGGTCTTACTTTTCTTCGGGAGGCGGCAGGAAGCAGGCTTCGACGATCTGCAGGTCGTTATCCTTGGCAAACTCGCGCACGAAGTGGAAGGCCATCGGCTCGATCTCGCGCAGCTTGGTGTTGACCACCACCGACTTGACGCCATTGACGACGGTCGGGCGCACGTAGGGCGAATACTGGAGGTGCGCATTGCGCCCGCCGCCTTCGGGATTGAAACAGGACATCACTCCACAAAGGCGCTCGGCCCAATCGCTGGGTCGGAATTGCTTGCCATTGCTGGTGAGACCAAGGATGAAGAACTCGTCTGAGAGTTCCCCTGTTTTTTGAGATAACTCGGCCATGTGGCTTGTCGGGACTGGATTGCGTGAATGGCCCCGGCGGGTAAGCCGGGCTGGTAATTCAACTACGTTTGCTGCGGTAAGCCAGTATTATATCTTATAGAAGACTTGGGTTCTACCTCGATCTGCCCCGCGGATGCAAACAGGGGCCGGCACGCCTTGCGCGCCAGCCCCTATTTTAACCTTGTTCCACGCGCCAGGCGCAGGGAGAACGCGCGTGCGCCCCCGTCAGCCGAGGAAAACGGCGCCCGACAGCAGCAGCAGGAGCAGCATCCACAGCAGCAAGGCGCGCCACACGAGGCCCACCGTGCTCTGCAAGGCGCGCGCGCCCGGCTCTTCGCCCGGCAGGATGTCGCCTTCGCTGTCGCTGTCGTCGACGGCCAGGTCCGGCGTCGTCAGCACGCGCGCCGCCGTTTCCGCCGGCGTGCCCAGGCGTACGCCCATGGCGCCGCCGCCGGCCGTCAGGATGATGCCGATGGCCTCGTCCTGCCAGCGCTGGGCGAAATTGCGCCAGGCATAGATGGCATCCTCGAAATTGCCCACCACGGCGAAGGCCACGGCCGTCAGGCGCACGGGGATCCAGTCGATCCAGTAAAAGGCGCGCGCGGCGAACTGGCCGAACGCTTCATTGCGCATGTGCTCCGGCTCGTTCCAGGCGCGCGCCAGGTATTCGGCCACGCGGTACATCACGGCGCAGGCGGGCCCCAGCGGCATGAGGAACCAGAAGAAGACGCCGAATACATTGCGATGCGTGGTGATCAGGGCTTTTTCGACGGCGATGCGGGCAATTTCACTCGCTTCCATGCCCACCGTGTCGAGCTTGGTCCAATCGGCCAGCAAGGTGCGCGCGGACGCTTCGTCGCCGGCGCTCAGGGCCAGCTGGATGGACGTGAAGTAATGGCTGTAGTGGCGAAAACCCAGGGTCAGGTAGACGATGAGGATATTCCAGGCAAAGGCGACCAGGGTCAGCTGGTAATGCTGCAGGACCCAGTACACGGCCGCCGTCGGCACCATCAGCATGCCCAGCATGAGGAACCAGCCCATGCGGCCATGGTTGGCATGGCCGGCATTGAACCAGGTCTCCATGCGCATCGCCAGGCTCTTGATCTCGGCGTAGATGGGATTATCCGCGCGCAAAGGTTTGAGCTGCTCGATCAGCAATGCGCAAAGTATGGAGAGAAATGTCATCAAACGTCCTTTTTGTCTTTTTCAGCAATACCGCAATGCCCGCTACGATAGCGCAGTGCAGTGCTGGAATCAAACTTATTACGTGCGGGGCGCCATTTTACGCGCGCAAGAGGTGAAACAGGTTGCGCAGCATGCCGGCCGTGGCGCCCCAGATATAAAAGCGTTCGTAGGGCATGGCGTAGAACGAGCGCCGTCCGCCGGGCAATTCCACCGACAGGCGCTGGTGGTTGACGCCATCCATGAGGAAGGCCAGCGGCACCTCGAAGATTTCCGCCACCTCCGACGGGTCGGCGCGCAGCGTGAACGGCGGCGTCACCAGGCCCACCACGGGCGTGACCCGGTAGCCGGTGCCCGTCACGTAATCGGGCAGGCAGCCCAGCACTTCGACATGCTCGCGCGCCAGGCCCACCTCTTCTTCCGTTTCGCGCAGGGCCGTGGCCACGGGCGAGGCATCGAAGGCTTCGCTGCGCCCGCCGGGAAAGCTGACCTGGCCCGCATGGCTGCTCAGGTGATCCGTGCGCATGGTGAGCAAAATGGTCAGGCCCTGCGGCCGTTGCACGAGGGGAATGAGCACGGCGGCGCGCACGGGCACGGCGCGGGCGGAGAGGAAATCCTGGGTGATCTCGGGCTGCCAGTCCGGCTGTTCGGCCAGGCGCCGGCGCAGCCAGTCCGGCGTCAGGCGTTCGGCGTCCAGCGCCGCCTCGCCGGCGATCGAATCGATGGCGAGTTGTTTGGGATCAAACGCGATAGTGGCCATTACCCCTCCTTCATGATTAAAACCAGCTGGCAAAACCGGCGCGAGCGGCAGGACGAGGCGGCCGGGACGCGCAACCGTACGCCAGTACGGCGAGCATCGCAGGCTACCTATGCCGGCGCGCAGCAGCTTGGGCCAGGTGCCACCATAAAAAAAGGGGCGCCGAGAGGCACCCCTTTTCCCAACGCAGACGCTGATATTACGCGCTTGCTTTCGCCACAACGCGGCGATTTGGCAATTTTTCTTTGATACGCGCCGATTTACCCGAACGCTCACGCAGATAGTACAGCTTGGCGCGGCGAACATCACCACGGCGTTTCACTTCGATCGAAGCGATCAGCGGCGAGTACAGTTGGAACGTACGCTCGACGCCTTCGCCGGACGAGATCTTGCGAACGATGAAGTTCGAGTTCAGGCCACGGTTACGACGGGAGATAACGACGCCTTCGTACGCCTGGGCGCGCTTGCGCGTACCTTCGACGACGTTGACGCTGACGATAACGGTATCGCCTGGTGCGAAGTCAGGAATCGATTTACCCAGACGGGCGATCTCTTCTTGCTCTAATTGTTGAATCAAGTCCATTTTTAACACTCCGAAAACCATCATGCCGGCGCACTGTGGATAGCGTGCTATCCGCCCGGTAGAGGATGGGTATTACCAATTTGGGCAACATGCCCGGCACTGCAAGGCCACCCTGCCGGCCGTCCGGGGACGGCTTACAGGCTGGCCAGGAATTGTTCGTCGGCCTTGCTGAGCAAGCCGGCGGCGCGCGCACTGACCAGCAGGTCAGGCCGCTTCTTCGCGGTCGCTTCCAGCATGCGCTGGCGGCGCCACTTGACGATCTCGGCATGATTGCCACCCATCAAGACGGGCGGCACGGCCATGCCTTCATATGTTTCCGGCCGCGTATAGTGCGGCGAATCGAGCAAGCCATTGACGAAGCTGTCCTCGATGGCCGAGGCCTCCGTGTTCAAGACGCCCGGCAACAGGCGGATCACGGCATCCATCAGCGCCATGGCGGGCAATTCACCGCCCGACAGGACAAAATCGCCCATGCTGATCTCTTCGTCGACGCAGCGGTCCAGCAGACGCTGGTCCACGGCTTCGTAGCGGCCGCACAGGATGACGAGACCAGGCTCGGCTTTCAACTGCGTGACGCGCTCGTGTGTCAGCGGACGGCCTTGCGGCGACATGAACACGACGCGGGGCGCGGCCAGTCCGAGTTCCGTCTGGCGTTGCTTGGCGGCCGTGATTGTCGCTTCGAGCGGACGGGCCATCATCACCATGCCGGGGCCGCCGCCATACGGGCGGTCATCCACGGTGCGGTGATTGTCGGTCGTGAAATCGCGGGGATTCCACAGCGACAGGCCACATCTGTTCTGTTCGAAGGCACGCCGGGTCACACCCGACTGCGTCAGCGCGGCAAACATTTCCGGGAACAGGGTCACGACATCAAATTGCATCGCTCACCATTCCGCAACGTTTGCCAGGCGCAAGATTAAGCGCAGGCGGTTTAATAATCGAGGCCCCAGTCGACCGTGATCTTGCCGGCAGCCTTGTCAACATTGATGACAAACTGCCCGACAAACGGGATCAGGCGCTCGGGCGCCTTTTCAACGGTCTCATCAGCATTGGCGACAGGAGTAATGCGCAAGATCGATTGCGGACCATTGCTCATCATGTCAGTCACCTTGCCGAGGCACTCGCCTTGCAAATTCTCAACTGTCAGTCCGATCAGATCGGACCAGTAAAACTCATCGGCCGACAGCGTCGGGAAATGGCTACGCGGAATTTGCACAGACACGCCTTTCAGCGCTTCTGCGGCATCCCGCCCGACCACACCCACCAGCTGGGCCACGACGTCGCCGCCGTGTAACTTCGCTTGCCTGACTTGCACTTCGTGCAAGGCGGGTTTATCAAACCACCAGGTTTTGACGCTTAATAATGCATCCGCGTCGTCGGAGAAAGGAGTGATCCTGACCCCGCCAGCAATGCCATAGGCACCGGAGACATAGCCTACCTGTACCAGGTCATCGGGGACTTTCACCCCGGATGCAGTCTTGACCGTCAAACCAGTGATCTAATTAAGCTGCTGCTTTGCCGTTGCTGGCAACCAGACGAGCAACGGTTGGCGACAATTGTGCGCCAACGCCTTGCCAGTAGGCCAGACGGTCTGCGGTGATACGCAGTGGAACTTCGCCACCTTGCGCCATCGGGTTGTAAAAACCGATACGCTCAATGAAGCGACCATCGCGGCGATTGCGCGAATCAGTAGCGACGATGTTGAAGAACGGGCGCTTCTTGGCGCCTCCACGAGCTAAACGAATAACGACCATAATATTTCCAAAAAGTGTGCTGAGGCGGAAAAAGCCGCAAATTATAGCGCGCTTTACCGCCAGGCAGCAAGCGTTATGATGACGGGCGTGTAATTTGGGCTAATCGAACATTATGACCAGACATCGCCGAAGACGCAATAGGCGCGTGCGCCTATCGTGCCGGCAATGGCACGGCTTTGCCATGCGATCACCCGACATCATCGCACAATGACGCATGAAAGTGCTATCGCTGCACCCGACAATGCGCAATACTGGGCATCTTTACCGATGAGCAACTCTGGAGTCCCATGCACACCACGACCATTTTGCAACAGTCGCACAAGAACAAGGCGTTCACCAGCCTGCTGGCCTTCCTGCTGGGCACCCTGGGCGCGCACCGCTTTTATCTGCACGGCGCCAGGGATGCCTGGGGCTGGCTGCACCTGGCCGCCGTGCCGGCCGCCCTGCTGCTGCGCCAGCTCTTTCCCGAAGCCGACTGGTTTTACCAGATCCTGCCGCTGACCCTGTCCGCCCTGGCCGGCTTCCTCGAAGCGCTGGTGCTGGGCCTGATGCCGGACGAAAAGTGGGATAGCCGCTACAACGGCGCCTCGGGCCGCCAGTCGGACACGGGCTGGCCCCTGGCCGTCGTGCTGGTTGCTACCTTGATGCTAGGCGCAGGCGTGCTCATCGCTACCATGGCGCGCCTGTTCGACTTGCTGTACACGGGCGGCGCCTACGGCTAATTTCCACATGGAAATAACGCCCCAGCCAGCCCCGCGCACGCACATGTAAGTGTTGGTAAGCAATCATGATTTTCCTCTATACTGCATTCACAATGCCAACATTACTGGCATATTCAATACCCCCTAGGAGAAGATCATGATTCGTCGCCCATACCTCATCGCACTGGCCGTCACCACCCTGTTCAGCGGTTCCGCCTTCGCGCAAAACCTGTCGCCGAAGGCGCAATACGCCTACGACACGAAGCAAGCCAACACGCGCTATGCGGACGACAAGAAATTGTGCGCAGAAGAAACCAGCTCGAAAGCCCGCATGCAATGCCTGCGCGACGCCAAGGGCGAATACGACCAGGCCATCATCAACGCCAAGGCCGCGCAAAAAGCGGGCACCTCGAGTGTTGCCCAGCAGAACAAGCAGCCGCCGCACCAGATCTGCGCCGAATGCGGCAAGGTACTGGCAGTCAACGTCAGTGAAAAAGCGGGTGAAGGCGGCGCCCTGGGCCTGATCGGCGGCGGCGTAGCCGGCGCCCTGCTGGGCCGCCAGGTGGGCGGCGGACGCGGCAAGGACCTGGCCACCCTGGCCGGCGCCGCCGGCGGCGCGTATGCGGGCAAGCAAGTGGAAGGCCACATGAAGAACGCCAAGACGTGGACCGTCACCGTGCAGTACGAAACGGGCGCCAAGGCCGACTTCGCGTTTGACCAGGACCCGGGCCTGGCAGCGGGCGATTTGGTACGTAATTCCGGCAACGGCATTGCCAGAAGATAAGCCCAACCCAAGAAAGACCGGGGTCGTACGGGGACGCCGAGTCCCTCAGGGTACGACCCCAGAATTTGCTTTGGGGCTAAAAAAGAAAAAGCGCTGGAGAGTGATCTCCAGCGCTTTTTTGCATGCAGCCGGCGGGCGTCAACGGCTGGGGTCAGACCCTCAATGTGGCCAGCGTCAAGCTCGGCGCTGGCGGGTGTGGGGGTCTGACCCCGGTTAAAACTGCTCTTCCGACAAGGCCATCACGCCGGCGCTGCCGTCGATGATGGTGGCGCGCAAGCCGGGCGCCTGCGACAGGATGTGGTCGGCAAAGAAGCGGGCCGTGGCGATCTTCGCCTTGTAGAACGAAGCGTCGCCGCTGCCCTCGCCCAGCTTCTGCTGCGCCGCCACGGCCGCGCGCGCCATTTGCCAGCCGCCCAGCACGATGCCGGCCAGCTTCAGATAGGGCACGCTGCCCGCGAAGACGGCCTTGATGTCCGACTTCATGTTCGCCACCACATATTCCACCACGGCTTCCAGCGCGGCGCTGCCTTCGGCCAGGTGGCGCTGCATGGCCAGGAAGTCGGCGCCGGACAGCTCGCCCAGCTGGGCTTCCGTGGCGCGCACCTGGGCGATGATGGCTTTCGCCACGGCGCCGCCGTCGCGCACCGTCTTGCGGCCCACGAGGTCGTTGGCCTGGATGGCCGTCGTGCCTTCGTAGATCGTCAGGATCTTGGCATCGCGATAATGCTGGGCCGCACCTGTTTCCTCAATGAAACCCATGCCGCCATGCACTTGCACGCCGTCGCGCGTGACGTCCTGCGACATTTCCGTCGACCAGCCCTTGATCACCGGCACCAGGTATTCATACGTGGCCAGGCTTTCCGCGCGCACGTCCGCATCCGGATGGTGGTGCGCCACGTCGCTGATGGCCGCGCCCACGTAGGCCAGCGCGCGCGCCGCCTCCGTCTGCGAGCGCATGGACATCAGCATGCGGCGCACGTCCGGGTGGTGGATGATGGAGACGGGGCCTGGCGAGCCCGCCAGGTCGCGCGACTGCACGCGGTCCTTGGCGAACGCCACGGCTTGCTGGTAGGCGCGCTCGGCCAGGCCGATGCCCTGCAGGCCGACGCCGAAGCGGGCCGCGTTCATCATGATGAACATATATTCCAGGCCCCGGTTTTCCTCGCCCACCAGGGTGCCGATGGCGCCGCCGTGGTCGCCGAACTGCAATACCGCCGTCGGGCTGGCCTTGATGCCCAGCTTGTGTTCGATGGACACGCAGTGGGCGTCGTTGCGCGCGCCCAGGCTGCCGTCCGCGTTGACGAGGAATTTCGGCACGATGAACAGCGAAATGCCTTTCACGCCGGCGGGCGCGTCCGGCGTGCGGGCCAGCACGAGGTGGACGATGTTTTCCGCCATGTCGTGCTCGCCATACGTGATGAAAATCTTCGTGCCGAAGACTTTATACGTGCCATCGCCCTGCGGCACGGCGCGCGTGCGCACGGCGGCCAGGTCGGAGCCGGCCTGCGGCTCCGTCAGGTTCATCGTGCCCGTCCACTTGCCCGACACCAGGTTTTCCAGGTAGGTGGCCTTCTGTTCGTCGCTGCCGGCCGTCAGCAGCGCTTCGATGGCGCCATCGGACAACAGGGCGACCAGAGCGAAGGAGATGCTGGCCGAGTTGAGCATTTCGATACACGGCGTGGCCAGGAGCTTGGGCAAGCCCTGGCCGCCGAACTCCGTCGGATGCTGCACGCCCTGCCAGCCCGCTTCGCCATACGCCTTGAACGCTTCCTTGAAGCCTTTCGAGGTGGTCACTTCCCCGTCGTGCCAGAAGCTCGGCTCCTTGTCGCTGGGGCCGTTCAAGGGGGCCACCACGCCGCCGCAGAACTTGGCATTCTCTTCCAGCACGGCTTCGGCCGTGTCGGGCGTGGCGTCTTCGCAGCCGGGCAAGGTATGGATTTCGGCCAGGCCGGCCAGTTCGTTCATGACGAACAACATGTCTTTCAGCGGGGCTTGATAGCTCATCTATTTCTCCAAGAAAAAAGCCACGCGCGGCTCGCCGTGTGGGGCGGGCCGGCGTGGCTTTGTAGTAAGAGCGTATCCCGGTAGAGGAATTCATCAGCAGCAGACAGCCCCTCGAAAGCGGGGACGGCGTTGCTCGTCGTAGCATGGATATCCATGCGTCCTCCTCGCGCCTTGTCCGCACTTCCGATGAACAATCTGCTGCAGACGCTCCCTACCGGAATACGCTCTACACAAAACCGGATCGGGCGAGACTTAGCCCAGTTCTTTGACCAGTTGCGGCACGATCTCGAACAGATCGCCCACGATGCCGTAGTCGGCCACGGCAAAGATCGGCGCTTCCGGATCCTTGTTGATGGCGACGATGGTCTTCGAATCCTTCATGCCGGCCAGATGCTGGATCGCGCCCGAGATGCCGACGGCGATGTACAGCGATGGCGCGACGATCTTGCCCGTCTGGCCCACTTGCCAGTCGTTCGGCACGAAACCGGCGTCGACGGCGGCGCGCGAGGCACCCATGGCGGCGCCCAGCTTGTCGGCCAGCGGTTCCAGGATGTGGAAGTTCTCGGCCGAACCCATGCCACGGCCGCCCGACACGATGATTTTCGCGGCGGTCAGTTCAGGACGGTCCGACTTGGCCAGTTCGCGGCCCACGAAGGCCGATTTGCCTGCGTCGGCGACGGCAGCGACGGTTTCCGTGGCAGCCGAACCGCCGGTGGCGGCAGCCGCGTCAAAGCCCGTGGTGCGCACGGTGATGACCTTGACCTTGTCGCCAGATTGCACGGTGGCAATGGCGTTACCGGCGTAGATCGGGCGCTCGAAGGTGTCAGGGGAATCGACCTTGGTGATTTCCGAGATTTGCGCCACGTCCAGCTTGGCGGCCACGCGCGGCAGGATGTTCTTGCCGTAGGCGGTAGCTGGCGCCAGGATGTGGCTGTAGTTGCCGGCGATGGCCAGCACTTGCTCGGCCACGTTTTCGGCCAGGCCGTCGGCGAAGTATGGCGCGTCGGCCACGATGACTTTCGTCACGCCGGCGATCTGCGCGGCGGCAGCGGCGGCGGCCGCGGCGTTCGAACCTGCAACCAGTACGTGCACGTCGCCGCCGCACTGGGCGGCCGCGGTCACGGTGTGGTGGGTGCTGCCCTTTAAGGTAGCGTTGTCGTGTTCAGCAATAACTAATGCGACCATGATTATTCCTAATAGTTAGCAAATGCCGGGGTCAGACCCGACGGGTCTGACCCCAGATTTTATGTTTTGGCGGCAAACCGCTCAGATAACCTTGGCTTCGGTACGCAGCTTGGCGACCAGGGTGGCCACGTCTGCTACCTTGATGCCGGCCGAGCGCTTGGCTGGCTCGACCACTTTCAGGGTCTTCAGGCGTGGCGCGACGTCGACGCCCAGGTCTTCCGGCTTGACGGTTTCCAGCGGCTTTTTCTTTGCCTTCATGATGTTCGGCAAGGTCACATAGCGTGGCTCGTTCAGGCGCAAATCGGTGGTGATGATCGCTGGCAAGGTCAATGCCAGGGTTTCCAGGCCGCCGTCGACCTCGCGGGTGACGGTGACTTTGCCGTCTTCCAGCACGACTTTCGAGGCGAACGTGGCTTGCGGCCAACCCAGCAGGGCTGCCAGCATCTGGCCGGTCTGGTTGCTGTCGTCATCGATGGCTTGCTTGCCCAGGATGATCAGTTGCGGCTGCTCTTTCTCGGCCAGGGACTTCACCAGCTTGGCCACGGCCAGCGGTTCCAGTTCGGTCGTCGTTTCCACCAGGATGCCGCGGTCGGCGCCGATGGCCATGGCCGTGCGCAGGGTTTCCTGGCACTGCGTCACGCCGCAGGAGATGGCAACCACTTCAGTGACCTTGCCGGCTTCTTTCAGGCGCATCGCTTCTTCCAGCGCGATTTCATCGAAAGGGTTCATCGACATTTTGACGTTGGCGGTATCGACGCCAGTGCCGTCACTCTTGACGCGGACTTTGACGTTATAGTCGACCACGCGTTTGACGGGTACCAAGACTTTCATAGCTATGCCTTTGGGAAATTATAAAAATGACGGATCAAGTGCTGATTGTGTGTTTGATTATAAGAGAAATTTGAATCCTGAACCGAATTTAAGCACGATCGTGCGATTTTTTGTTAGAGCAATCCATCTAAACTGCCAGGCTGCGAGGATTTCAGGGGAGTGTGCCGCTACGCTGCAGGGCAGCAAAAGCTGCGGGCGCGGGCGGAAAAACCAGGCCGCGCCACGGCGGCCCAGGCTGGCAGAATTACTTGCGCTGCATCAGGAAGACGAACTCGGTGCCCGTCTGCACGTGCGACAGCAGGGCATTGCCCGTTTGCTTGGCGAAAGCCTGGAAGTCGCGCACGGAACCGGGATCGGTTGCCATGATGCGCAGCACTTCGCCGCTTTGCAGCTCTGACAAAGCCTTTTTCGCCTTCAGAATCGGCAAGGGGCAATTCAAGCCCCGCGCGTCGAGTTCTTTGTGAAATTCCATAATCTCGGTATCAAGTAGTGTGTCGCTCATCATCAATATCCCACCATTTTTGTTGTACTGATTTTCGACATACTACTCTAAATCAGGGGCATTGACGCGCTGCACCAAAATAGTTCATCGGCTGTTGTGGTGTCACAACGGGATTCAAAAAGAAATAACGGCCCGCAAACAGGGTCTGCGGGCCGTTTTCAAGAGGCTGTGGGGCGAAAACCCCGCATGCCTGCTAGCTTACGCCTTATTTCGCGCGTTCGCCCACCCAGGCCGGCACGCCGGCCAGGGCGTTCGCCAGGCCGCTAGGATCGGTGCCGCCGGCTTGCGCCATATCGGGGCGTCCGCCGCCTTTTCCGCCCACTTGCTGTGCAACGAAGTTCACCAGCTCGCCCGCCTTGACCTTGCCGGTGGCGTCGGCCGTGACGCCGGCGATCAGGCTGACCTTGCCGTCAGTGACGCTGGCCAGCACGATGGCGGCCGTTTTCAGCTTGTCCTTCAGCTTGTCCATGGTTTCGCGCAAACGGGCCACGTCGGCGCCATCCAGCACGGCGGCCAGCACCTTGATGCCGTTGACGTCGACGGCTTGCGTGACCAGCTCATCGCCCTGGCCCGACGCCAGTTTGGATTTCAGCGCGGCCAGTTCCTTCTCCAGCGCCTTCACGTGGTCCTGCACCTGGACGATGCGCGCCGTCAGCTCTTCCGGCTGCGCCTTCAGGGCATTGGCCGCTTCGACCAGGCGGCGGTTGATGGTCTGCACCAGCGCCAGCGCGCCCTCGCCCGTCACCGCTTCCACGCGGCGGATGCCGGCGGCCACGCCGCTTTCGCCCGTGATCTTGAACAGGCCGATGTCGCCCGTGCGCTGCACGTGGACGCCGCCGCACAGCTCTTTCGAGCTGCCGATGTCGAGCACGCGCACTTCATCGCCGTATTTCTCGCCGAACAGGGCCATCGCGCCATGCTTGACGGCATCGTCAAACGACATCAGGTGCGCTTGCGTGGCGCGGTTTTCCAGGATCTCTTTGTTGACGATGGTTTCCACGGCGGCGATCTGCTCGGCCGTCATCGGCGCATTGTGGCTGAAGTCGAAACGGGTCTTGTCCGGATCGACGAGCGAGCCCTTTTGCGCCACGTGGCTGCCCAGCACTTCGCGCAAGGCCTTGTGCATCAGGTGGGTCGCCGAGTGGTTGCGGATGGTGCGCGCGCGCTTGGCCGTGTCCACTTCCGCCGAGACGGCGTCGCCCACCTTCAGCACGCCCGATTCCAGCACGCCGTGGTGGCCGAACACATCGGCCTGGATCTTCAGGGTGTCGCTGACGGCGAAGCTGCCCGTGCCCGAGGCGATCACGCCCTGGTCGCCCACCTGGCCGCCCGATTCCGCGTAGAACGGCGTCGTGTCGAGCACGACGATGCCCGCTTCACCGGCCTTCAGTTCCTGCACCGGCGTGCCGGCCGCGTATAGCGCGACGACCTTGCTGCTGAACGTCAGTTGGTCGTAGCCGACGAAGGTGTTTTTCTCGCCCGTGTACTCGACCTTGCTGTCCTTGTGCGTCTTGCCGCCCTTGCGCGACAGTTCCTGGCTTTCCTTCAGGGCCGCGTCGTAGCCGGCCTGGTCGAAACTGATGTTGCGTTCGCGGCAGATGTCGGCCGTCAGGTCCGGCGGGAAACCGTAGGTTTCGTACAGGGTGAAGGCGGTGGCGCCGTCGATGCCCGTGGCATCCTTGGCCAGCTGCGCTTCCAGCACTTTCATGCCCGTTTCCAGGGTTTCGCCGAAACGCTCTTCCTCGGCCTTCAGCATGCTGGCGACGTTGTCCTTGGCTTCTTCCAGCTCGGGATAGGCGCCGCCCATCTCGATGGCCAGGTCGGCCACCAGCTTGTAGAAGAACGGTTTCGTCTGGCCCAGCTTGTGGCCATGGCGCAGGGCGCGGCGGATGATGCGGCGCAACACATACGCGCGGCCTTCGCTGCCCGGAATGATGCCGTCGACGATCATGAAGGCGGCGGCGCGGATGTGGTCGGCGATCACGCGCAGCGACTTGTTTTCCAGGTCGGTGGCGCCCGTTTCGCGCGCGGCAGCCTTGATCAGGTGCTGGAACAGGTCGATTTCATAGTTCGAATGCACGTGCTGCAGCACGGCGGCCAGGCGCTCCATGCCCATGCCCGTGTCCACGCACGGCTTCGGCAGCTTGTGCATGACGCCCGCTTCGTCGCGGTTGAACTGCATGAACACGAGGTTCCAGATTTCAATGAAGCGGTCGCCGTCTTCGTCAGGCGAGCCCGGCGGGCCGCCAGGGATCTCGGCGCCGTGGTCGTAGAAGATTTCCGTGCACGGACCGCATGGGCCCGTGTCCGCCATCTGCCAGAAATTGTCCGACGCGTAGCGCGAGCCCTTGTTGTCGCCGATGCGGATGATGCGCTCGACAGGCACGCCGATTTCCTTGGCCCAGATGTCGTACGCTTCGTCATCCTCGATGTACACGGTGACCGTCAGTTTTTCCGCCGGCAAGCCATACACCTTGGTCAACAGTTCCCACGCGTACTGGATCGCATCGCGCTTGAAATAGTCGCCAAAGCTGAAGTTGCCCAGCATTTCAAAGAAGGTGTGGTGGCGCGCCGTGTAGCCGACGTTTTCCAGGTCGTTGTGCTTGCCGCCGGCGCGCACGCAGCGCTGCACGGAGGTGGCACGCGTGTACGGACGGCTGTCCGTGCCCGTGAACACGTCCTTGAACTGCACCATGCCGCTGTTCGTCAACAGCAAGGTCGGATCGTTGCCTGGCACCAGGGAGCTGGAACGGACGATGGAATGGCCCTTGGACTCGAAAAATTTGAGGAACTTGTCGCGGATTTCAGATGATTTCATGTTTTTTTGGCAAAGAGTGGCGGCAGCTTTAAAGGAAAGATTATACGTGATATGGCTACGGGAATTGGCGCCGGGCAGGGAGCATTGTTGCAAGCCTGCCCACCCCGTTCAGGCCGGGTCGTGGTGGCTGGCGCAGGCGTGCGGTGCCGGCCCGGCCTTGGCCGCAGCGGAAGCCGCACTGGCGCCGGCAGCCGCATTGCAGTCGGCGCAGCGGCCGTACAGGGTCAGTTCGTGGCGCTCGACGACGAAACCCTGCGGCGCCATGCGCTTCAAGTCGCCCGGGCAATCATGCACGTCGAACACGCGCTGGCACGTCGTGCACTGGAAATGGTGGTGGTGGTGATTGGCGGCCGTGTTCGACTCGTAACGCGGGTTTTCGCCCGGCAAAGTGACCACGTGCACCTTTTCTTCCTGCACCAGCGATTTCAGGTTGCGGTAGACGGTGGCGATGCCCAGTTGCGTCACCTGCAAGCTGGCCTGTTCGAGGATTTCCTGCGCCGACAGGGGGCGCTGGGCCGACTCGATGGCGGCTTGAATGGCGGTTTTTTGACGTGTTGTGCGTTCCATAGCCGACAGAATACACCATCGCCTTCTTCCACCGCCCGGAAAAACTGTCACACAGTAATGATAATGGGTTATCATTATCATCTTCTGGCAGCCACCCCACCCGGCAATGGCCTGCCCCAGCCCCGCAAACACCGATAGCGAATAAGGAATTTCTGCCCATGTCCGTCCGTCCTCAACAACCGACTCCCCTCGCGCTGGCCATCATGCTGGCCTTCGCCGCCCCCGCCAGCGCGCTGGCGCAGCAGGCGGCAACCATGCCCGCCGTCACCGTGTCCGCCAGTGCCCTGGCCCTGGGCAGCGACGAGATGAGCACGCCCGTCACCGTCCTGGAAGGCGAGGAACTGGTGCGCGCCCGCGAGGCGACCCTGGGTGAAACCCTGGCCGGCCAGCCCGGCATCACGTCCAGCCACTTTGGCGCCGGCGCCAGCCGCCCCATCATCCGCGGCATGGATGGTCCCCGCGTCAAGGTGTTGTCCGATGGCGCCGAGGTGCAGGATGCCTCGACCATCAGCCCCGACCATGCCGTCGCGGCCGAACCGATGCTGTCGGAACAGATCGAAGTGCTGCGCGGCCCGTCCGCGCTGGCGTATGGCGGCGGCGCCGTAGGCGGTGTCGTCAACGTCATCGACAAGAAAATCCCCACCCGCGTGCCGGCCAAGGGTTTTGAAGGCAGCGCGGAAGTGCGCGCCAACTCGGCCGCGCGCGAAAAGGCGGGCGCCTTTGAAGTGACTGGCGGCTCGGGCAACATCGCCTTCCACGCGGAAGGCGTCAAGCGCGATGCGAAGGAATACAAGGTCGGCAGCGGCTGGGAAGGCGGCTCGACCGTCGCCGGCAGCTACAACAAGACGGACACGGGCAGCGTGGGCGTGTCGTGGGTGGGACAGCGCGGCTTCCTGGGCCTGGCCTTCACGAGCCAGCATGCGGAATACGGCTTGCCTGGCCACAACCATGAATTCGAAAGCTGCCACCCGCACGGCACGCACCTGCATTGCGGCGGCCACGAAGGCCACGACCATGGCGGTGAAGACAAACACGATCACGACCACGAAGACGGCGCCGTGCCCTACGTGAAACTGAAAAGCGAGCGCTGGGACGTGCGCGGCGAATTGCGCGATCCCGTGCCCGGCTTCGCCAAGCTGCGCCTGCGCGCCTCGTTCACCGACTACAAGCACGATGAAATCGAAGGCACGACTATCGCCACCACGTTCAAGAACAAGGGCCATGACGCGCGCCTGGAAATGGAACACCATCCCGTCTTCGGCTGGCGCGGCGTCGTCGGCCTGCAGACGTCGAAGCGCGATTTCTCCGCCCTGGGCGAAGAAGCGTACGTAGCGCCGACGGTCACGAAGAAACACGCCGCCTTCCTGGTGGAAGAGTACAAGCTGGACCAATGGCGTTTCGAAGCGGGCTTGCGCCACGAATGGCAGGACATCACGGTCGACAGCGCCACCTTGCAGGACCGCAGTGCCAAGGGCACGTCGATCTCCTTGGGCGCCGTGTGGAAATTCGCGCCCCAGTACTCGCTCGGCTCGACCATTTCGCGCACCCACCGCCTGCCCAGCGCCGAGGAACTGTATGCGCACGGCGTGCACATGGCCACGGCCACCTATGAACTGGGCAATGAAAACCTGGGCAAGGAAACGTCGAACAATATCGACTTGACCTTGCGCAAATATGCGGGCGCCACGACCTTCTCGGCCAGCGCCTACCGCAACAAGGTGGACAACTACATCTTCGGCTCCACCCTGGACAGCCATGAGGGCTTCCAGCTGATCCAGTACGCCCAGCGCGACGCCACGTTTACGGGCGTGGAAGGCCAGATCCGCCAGCAGCTGAACCCCATGTTCGGCGCCAGCGTCTTCGGCGACTACGTGCGGGCCAAGCTGGCCGACGGCGGCGGCAACTTGCCGCGCATCCCGGCCCAGCGTTTTGGCGTGAAGTTCGACGCCAACTGGCAGGCGTGGAGCGGCGTGACCGAGTTCTACCGCGTGGGCAAGCAGGATAAAGTGGCGGCGTTCGAAACGGCCACCCCGGGCTACAACATGCTCAACCTGTCGGCCAACTACGACACGCGCATCGGCACGACGCCGGCCCAGTTCTACATCAAGGCGAACAACCTGACGAATGAACTGGCGTACAGCCATACCTCCTTCATCAAGAATGCGGCGCCGTTGACGGGGCGCAATTTGACAGTCGGCATGCGCGTGACCTTTTAATGTTTGACTAGACGGCAACTGCCGGGGTCAGACCCGACCGGGGGAATTCTTTCCAATGGGGAAAATTCCACTCCCGAAGGGACTGACCCCAAATTTCCGCTGAGTATGCAGCGCATTATTCCGTCGCCTTGATCAGATCGATCCTGTCCGTGCAAAAGCCGTCCACGCCCCAGGCCAGCAGCTCGCTGGCCCGTTCGGGGGTGTTGACGGTGTAGCAGAACAGTCCGTATCCCCCGTCCTTGATTGCCCGCGCCACGTCCGGCGTCAGCTGCGTGTGGTCGCAATGGAGCGCCAACACGCCCAGTTCCTTCGCCTGGCGTGCCCAATCGGCTGGTATCGCCTCGACCAGCCAGCCGCGCGCCAGTTCCGGTGCCGCCTGGCGCGCCGCCTGCAGCGCGTCGATGCTGAAGGAAGACAAGAGCGGCAGCAATTCCCCGTCTGCAATTTCCTTTGCGAAATAATCGCGCGTGGCCCGCGCCACGGCCGCGCCCGTGGCCACGTCGGAACCGGGCGCCGGCTTGATCTCGATATTCATCCAGATGCGCTGCGCCTTGCAGTACGCCGCCACGGCCGCGAAAGTGGGCACGCCCTCGCCCGCGAATTCGGGGCCGAACCAGGCGCCCGCGTCCATGCCGCCCAGCTCGTCGGCAGTGTAGTCGCTGACGTGGCCGCTGCCGGCCACCGTGCGCCCCAGTTCCGGGTCGTGCACGACGACGGGCACGCCGTCGGATGCCAGCATGACGTCGAATTCCACGGCGCGATAGCCGTAGGCCAGGCCGCAGCGCAGGGCGGCCAGGGTGTTTTCAGGCGCCAGGGTGCCGCCGCCGCGGTGCGCCAGGATGCGTGGATAAGGCCACATGGGTAAGCCGCCATAAAAAGAGGGTGGAGCGTCGCACTATCGCCCGCGCACGCGGGAAAGTAAAGGGCAGCGCACAAAGGGCGCGGCGGCGCCGGCTGGCGGCTGGCACGGCACGACTGGCGCCGTGCCAGCCCCGTTTCGTCGCAACGGACTTGACCTGCCGCCCGCGACGGCCGAGGATAGCCATATGCTCAACCGACAAAACCCTTCCCCGCAAGCCACGCCGCCCGGCGCCTGCCACACCGTGCCGCTGTGGCGCCAGATGTTGCTCGATGCCCGCTACGCGCTGCTCATCAACCTCGTCTTCACGGCCCTGATCACCTATGTATTCGATCCTGGCAGCGACTTGTGGCTGAACTTTATCGCCTCGATGTGCATCGGCAGCATCATTTATCTGCTGTTCAATGGCATACGCCTGACCTTATGGGGCCGGGAGCGCCGGCCCAAGCTCCTGCACATGGTCATGCTCATGCTGCTGATCGTGCCCGTGGCACAAGTGGCGGGCCTGACGCTGTTCGGCTGGCTGACGGGCACGCCCGTCAACAGCATCGCCAGCCTGCTGCCCACCAGGATGATCAGCACCCTCACCTTCAGCCTCGTCGGCACGGCCGGTGCCGTCCTGTTCTTCTCCAGCCGCGAAAAGATCGCCCGCCTGGAAGCGCAGGCGGCGGAGGAACGCGCCCGGGCCGAGTCCGTGGCCCGCCAGGCCATGCAGGCCCAGCTGCAACTGCTGCAAGCGCAGATCGAGCCGCACATGCTGTTCAATACACTGGCCAACCTGCAGGGCCTGATCAGCTTTGACCCGGACCGCGCCCAGCTGCTGCTCGACCAGCTGATCCAGTACCTGCGCGCCACCCTGAGTTCCTCGCGCGCGGACACGACCACCCTGGGGCAGGAATTTTCCCTGATGGAAGCCTACCTGGGACTGATGTCCATCCGCATGGGCGCGCGCCTGCGCTATGCGCTGGACTTGCCAGACAGCTTGCGCCAGCTCAAGGTGCCTCCCATGCTGCTGCAGCCGCTGGTGGAAAATGCCATCCAGCACGGCCTGGAACCGAAGATCGACGGCGGCTACATCAAGGTCGAGGCCAGCAGCGACGGCGCGCAACTGACGCTGAGCGTGCAGGACGACGGCCTGGGACTGGACCACCCGGGCCAGAGCAAGGGCACGCATCTGGGCGTGGCGAATATCCGCGAGCGCCTGCAAGCCATGCATGGCGCCACGGCCAGCCTGTCCCTGAGCAGCAACGCCACCGGCGGCGCCACCGCCCGCCTGACCCTGCCCCTCCCTTCCACTACAACGAGCACCACACCATGACCAGCCCCACCCCGCGCGCCCTGATCGCCGAAGACGAACCTATCCTTGCCGCCGCTCTCGCCCATGCCTTGCGCCGGCTGTGGCCGGAACTCGACATCGTGGCCACCTGCGCCAATGGCGTGGAAGCCTTGCAGCAAGGCCTGGCCCTGCGGCCCGACATCCTGTTTCTTGACATCAAGATGCCGGGCAAGACGGGCCTGGAAGCGGCCGAGGAACTGGCCGAACAGTGGACCGAAGGCCTGCCCTTCCCCCACATCGTGTTCGTCACCGCCTATGACGAATACGCGCTGGCCGCCTTCGAGCACGCGGCCGCCGACTACGTCTTAAAGCCTGTCAACGATGCGCGCCTGGGCAAGACGGTGGAGCGCTTGCAGCAGCGCCTGCGCGACGGCAGCGGCGGCAGCGATGGCCGCAGCGGCAGCGCGGCGGCAACCCCGGCCACGCCGGCGGCGCCCGCCGGCGAGGACAACCTGGTCCGCCTGCTGGCCCAGCTGCAAGCGATGGTGCCGCCCGCCCCCCGCCTGCAGATGATACGGGCCGCCGTCGGCAACAGCGTGCGCATGATCGCCATGGCCGACGTCGTGTATTTCGAGGCCCTGGACAAATACATCAACGTCGTCTGCCGCGACAGCGAAGCGCTGATACGCACCAGCCTGAAGGAACTGCTGCCCCAGCTGGACCCGCAGCAATTCTGGCAAATCCACCGGGGCACCATCGTCAACGCCAGCGCCATCGCCACGGCCGTGCGCGACGAGGCCGGCAAGCTGTCACTGACCCTGCGCCAGCATCCGGCGCAGCTGCGCGTCAGCCCCCTGTATGCCCATTTGTTCCGCCAGATGTAGGCGGCGCGCCCCCGGGCCTAGTGCAGCTGGTGCTTCAGGTCCGATAAGGCATCGTGGACTTGCAGCACGGCACGCTGCATTTCCGGCGTCAGGCCGGCTGCCGTGCCGCACGCCTTCTTGGCGCGGTCGCCCAGCGATTCCATCTGGTCGACGGCTTGCCGGATGCGCGCATCGTCGTGCGTATCGATGGCTTGCCGCACAGCACTCTTCTGCTGGTCCAGCTGGTCGATGCAATCCTTCAAGTCCATCGGCATGCCCTGCTGCCTGCCGCACAGCCGGGCCGCCTGGCCGATCGCCTGCTCGATGGCGCCGAAGCGCCGTGCCACTTCATTTGCCTGCAACATGGTGAGCTCCTCTTCGCGTGGTATCCCGGTTGGATCGCCCCGCCGGCACGGGGTTCCCCGGCCGGCGCCGGCGCCGCGCAATTTCCGTGTGGCACTTTTTTGTAAGCACGTGTGACATTCTAGATAATTATCAAATACCTCAGATACATTGGCGTACCTGCACAGCCATGCCTGCCCATGACCACGTTTTCCATGCCATCCCGCCGCGCGCCCGGCTTGCTGCTGATCGCCGTCCTGCACCTGGGATTGCTTTATGCCTTCCTGCAGACGCGCCCCCATCCGGAGCAAGACCATGCGCCGCGCGGCCCGGCGATCCAGTGGCTGCGC
>NZ_RFSK01000048.1 GCF_009923995.1 Janthinobacterium sp.
ATTTTCCCCGGGGAAAATGCGGCACCGCACAAATATTTTCAGAAATTACTTCACAAATGTACTATTCATTGCTATAGTTAATTCAAGTAAGCAGCTTCTCATCCAGAAATGCTTCACCGGCAGCACGGCGCCCACCCGCGCAACGCTGCCGGACCGACCGGTACGTGGCGAGCCGGCCCATCCACCCAGCCATCATGCACATATTGGAGTCTTATCATGCAAGCCAAATCACTCATCGCAGCATTGTTTGCCATCACCACCGCCGCTTCGGCTTTCGCCCAGAGCGCCGCGCCTGCCAGCACCGGCCAGCAATTGACGCGCGAGCAAGCCACGGCCGAATACATCCGTGCCCGCGATGCCGGCGAAATCGCCACCAGCGTAGCCGACTATCCGAAAACGCCGGCCACCGCCGCCAGCAATGTCACGCGCGAGCAAGTCATGGCCGAGTTCTACGCCGCCCGCAAGGCCGGCCAGATCCCGCAGACGGAAGCCGATTTTGACGTGGCGCAAACGACCAAGCACGTCGTCAAATAAGAAACCAGTCAGCCGGTTTCAGTCAGTCAGTCAGTCAGTAACACACCTCAGTTGCGGCGCAGCATTCGGGTCTACCCCGACCGGGCCACTCCCGGCGCTCACCGCGGCGAGCTGTCAGCAACACCCCCAACACTATCGGAGTCCCTGCATGTCCCTGCACCGCCGCCTGCTTGCCGCCAGCCTGATCCTTGCCTTGAGCGCTTGCGCCGACATGGGCCATATCGCGCCGCAGTCGGCCATGCTCGACGCCAACAAGCTGCAGGCGAGCAAGGCCATGGATGCCGCCGCCAGCGCCGCCATCCAATGGCCGCGCACGCAATGGTGGCAAGACTTGCACGACCCCCAATTGAACCGTTTGATGGAGCAGGCGCTGGCCGACAGCCCCACCCTGCGCGGCGCCCAGGCGCGCGTGCGCCAGGCCGAGGCGCTGGCCGGCGCGGCGGAAGACAAGACCCGTCCGCAGGCCGACGCGTCCGTCTCCATCAACCGCGAACTGTATTCGCTGCACGGCAGCACGCCGGCGCCGCTGGCGGGCAACTATGCGTGGCGCAACCAGGCCACCGTCACGGCTTCGTATGACCTGGACCTGTGGGGCCGCAACCGCGCCGCCCTGTCCGCCGCGCTGGGTGACGTGCAGATGGCCTCGGCCGAATCGCAGATGGCCCGCCTGGCCCTGGAAACGGCGCTGGTGCGCACCTACATCCAGCTGTCGTATGAATTCGCGCTGCAGGACGTGATCGAGCGCAGCCTGGCGCAGCGCGCCCGCATCCTCGACATCACGCGCCAGCGCAAGGCGGCCGGCATCGGCACCGATGTCGACGTGGCGCAGATCGAAACCACCCTGCCGGCCGGACGGCGCCAGCTGGAGCAGTCGGCCGAATCGCTGGCCCTGCTGCGCAACCAGCTGGCGGCCCTGGCGGGCAAGGGTCCGGGCGCCGGCGCGGCGCTCACGCGCCCCGTGCTGCGCCTGGACCAGCCGCTGGCCATTCCTGCCGCCCTGCCGGCCGACCTGATCGGCCGCCGTCCCGACATCGCCGCCCAGCGCTGGCGCGTGGAAGCGGCGGCGCAGCGCATCGACGCCGCCAAGGCCGAGTTCTACCCGAACGTCAACCTGGTGGCCTTCGCCGGCTTCCAGGCCTTCGGCTTCAGCCATTTCCTCGACGCCAACTCGGAAATCCGCGGCGCCTCGCCCGCGCTGAGCCTGCCCATCTTTGCCGGCGCCCGCCTGCGCGCCCAGCTGGGCAGCCAGACGGCGCTCTACGACGGTGCCGTGGAGCAATACAACGCCACCGTCATCAACGCCATGTCGGACGTGGCCAATGCCGTCACCAAAGCGCAGTCGCTGGAAAAGCAGCACCTGCTGACCGTGCAGGCGCTGGCCACGGCGCAGCGCGCGCGCGACCTGGCGGAAAAGGCCTACAAGGCGGGCATGAGCGACGCCATCAATATGCTCAACACGCAAGTGGCGCTGCTGGCGGAAGAACAGCAGCAGGCGCAAAATGGGGCACGCGAACTGGATCTCTACGTTTCCTTGATGAATGCACTGGGAGGCGGCATCTAGACTCGCGTTGCCATAGCTCAACAAGATACAATCGGAGCTTTATTGACACATGAAGGAATATGACATGACCGCTTTTGACGCCACCTCCAAGCGGCTGCAAAACATCCGCACGCGCATGCCAGGCTTCCCCATGGAACTGATGCGCCTGCTGCGCATGACGTACCACATTCAAAAAGGCATGAAGGACCTGACCAATGCCGCGCTGAAGAAGCATGACCTGGTCGATGCCAGCTACATGGTGCTGGCCGTGCTGTACGGCACGGACGATGAAACCTCGAACGCCTGCACCCTGGGCATGGCTTGCCATGAAAAGCCGGCCAACCTGACGCGCGTGTGCAACGACCTGGAAACGCGTGGCCTGATCCACCGCGGCACCCGCCCCGGCGACCGCCGCTCGGTGATGATCTCGCTGACGGACAAGGGCCGCGCGCTGATCGAAACGGCGCTGCCCGACGTGTACCAGGAAACCTCGGCCCTGTACGAAGGCTTCACGCCGGAAGAACTGCAAGTGCTCGACAAGCTGTACGTGCGCCAGTTGCGCAACCTCAACAATCTCAACAACCAGAACTGATAGCCTATCGATGACGCCAGCCACAGCAACAAAATCACTCCCCGGCCCCCTGACACGGGCGGCCCGCTGGCTGGCGCTGGCGCTGCAGGACTGGCGCACGACGGAAGGCGAACGCTGGATCTACGTCGGCAAGAACCTCATCGCCGCCTTCTGCGCGCTGTGGCTGGCCTACCGCCTGGGCCTCGATTCCCCCAGCACGGCCATGACCACCACCATCATCCTGGCCCTGCCCAGCAGCGGCATGGTGCTGGAAAAAAGCTTTTACCGCCTGTGCGGCACCCTGCTGGGCTGCCTGGCCGCGCTGACCCTGATCGGCCTGTTCCCGCAACAGCCCGTGCTGCTGTTCGCCGGCCTGTCCCTGTGGGTGGGCCTGTGCACGAGCGGCTCGGCCCTGCACCGCAACGCCCAGTCGTATGTGTACGTGCTGGCCGGCTACACGGCCTGCATGATCGTGCTGCCCGCCATCGAGCAGCCGACGCAGGTATTCGCGCTGGCCGTCACGCGGGTGGCCGAGGTGGGCCTGGGCATCATCTGCTCGGCCGCCGTCTCCAGCGTGCTGCTGCCGCGCCACCAGGGCACGCAGGTGATGCGCACGGTGCAGGCCCGCTACGGCAAGTTCCTCGCCTTCTGCCAGGACGTGCTGCAGCAAAAGCTCACGCCGGCCCAGGTGGAGCTGACGCATTTGCAGTTCGCCGCCGACGTGGCGGCGCTGGAGCTGGGCCGCTCGGCGGCCCTGTTCGAAGTGACCAGCAAAGTGGGCCACGTGCGCGCGCAAAACCGCAAGCTGCACGCCTTCAACGCCACCTTCATGACGGCGCTGACCACCTTCTACACCTTCCACCGCCTGTTCGACCGCCTGCAGCGCGACGGCGAAACCCAGGTCATGCAGGCGTGCGCGCCCCTGTACGCCATCGTCGCCGAAGCGCTGCAGACGACGCCGTCGCAGGACTCGCTCGACACCATGCAGCTGCACCTGCAGACGGCGCTGGCCCAGGCCCGCGCGCAGATCGACGGCGCGCCCGTCGCGCATGCGCAGCGCATCGATTTCGACACCGTCTGCGAACTGCTGGAACGCTTTGCGCGCGACATGAGCCGCTTTCACGAAGTGTATTTCAGCCTGGCCCACGACACCCCGCTGGAGATCAGCACGCCGCAGGCCTACGCGCCGAAGACGCCGCCCGCGCTGGTCATCGCCAGCGGCGCGCGCGCCGGCATCAGCCTGGCCCTGCTGGCCCTGGGCGCCTACTTCCTCGCCTGGCCCTACGCCGGCACGGCGATGCTGATGGCGGCCGTGTTCTGCGCCCTGGCCTCATCCTCGCCGCGTCCCATCATGATGATCCGCCAGGTGCTGACGGGCTTCTTGATCGCCATGCCGCTGTCGCTCGTGTGCGTGTACTTCGTGCTGCTGCACGGCGACGGCTTCCCCATGCTGGTGCTCAGCTTTGCACCCTTCCTGGCCGTCGGCCTGTACCTGATGACCAATCCCGCCAAGCTGGGCGTGGGCCTGGGCGTGTCGACCTTCATCACGCAGATGGCGCCGCTGAACGTCATGCGCGTCGACGGCGCCGGCTTTCTGAACACGGGCATGGCGCTGATCGTCGGCCTGATGCTGGCCGCCCTCGTGTTTGCCGTGCTGCTGCCCGAGCACACCATGGGCCACCGGGACCATGTGGGACCGGCCCTGTGGCGCGAAGCCCTGCACGCGTGCACGGCGCCCGTGCGCAGGGTCAAGCACCGCTTCGACAACCGCGTGCGCGACCTGCTCAGCCAGCTCAACGCGGCGGCAGGACCGGCGCCGGGCGTCGCCACGCGCGCCGTCGTGCGCCAGGCATTGAATCTGCTGGAAATCGGCCACTCGGTGATCGAACTGCGCGAACTGATCGCCAGCGCCCGCCCGGGCGCCACGCGCCACGCGCTGCAGCAGTGCGTGGACCACATCGGCGCCTGGCTGCGCACGCGCGCCGACGCGCAGCTGCAGGCGGCGCTGGCGGCCACCCTGCAGGCGGGCGCCGTGGTGCGCGCCGCGCAAGGCGAGGCGGATGCGACAGCCGAACGCAGCGCGCGCCTGCAGACGGCGCTCGCCGACCTGCATTCGATCTACACTTCATTACTCGACCAAATGGCGCCTGGCGCCGGAGACCACCATGCCGCGTGAATTCGCCCTGTTCGGAATCCTGATTCCTACCCTGCTGCCCCTGTTCATCCTCAGCATCGGCCTGCAAACCCTGCTCGACCGCGTGCTGGGCTGGCTGGGCGTGTACCGCATGGTGTGGCACCCGTCGCTGGCGCGGCTGTGCATCTTCATCGCCGTCTTCGGCGCGCTGGCCCTGTCGCTGTACAAATAATTAAAAAAACTGTTCAACCAATTTGAGAAGGGGTACCGCCATGGTAACCAAACTGACCCGCTATGCCATCACCCTGCTGCTCCTGGTGGCGGCCCTGTGGATAGGCAAGACCGTCTGGGACCGCTACATGGAGTCGCCATGGACGCGCGACGGCCGCATCAAGGCCGACATCGTCAACATCAGCGCCGACGTGGCGGGCACCGTCACGGACGTGCTGGTGCGCGACAACCAGGTGGTGCAGAAAGGCGACGTGCTGTTCGTCGTCGACAGGGAGCGCTATGTCAGCGCGCTGGCCCAGGCCGACGCCGTGCTGGCCGCGCAAAGGACGGAGCAGGGCCGCCGCGGCAAGGAAGCGCAGCGCCGCGCGGGACTCGACGCCAGCATCATCTCCACGGAAAGCCGCGAAAGCGCGGCCTTTGCCGCCACCTCGGCCACCTCGCAAGTGCAGGCCGCCGTGGCCGCCCGCGCCCTGGCGCAATTGAACCTGGAGCGCACCACCGTGCGCGCGCCCGTCAGCGGCTACGTGACCAACCTGAACGTGCACAAGGGCGATTTCGCCGCCGTCGGGGCGGCCAAGCTGGCCGTCATCGACAGCGCCTCGTACTACGTCGTCGGCTACTTCGAGGAGACCAAGCTGGGCATGCTGGCGCAGGATGACAAGGCGGAAATGAATCTGATGAGCGGCGGCACCCTGCACGGCCACATCGAGAGCATCGCGCGCGGCATCACCGACCGCGACGCCGCTACGGGCCGCGAACTGCTGGCGGACGTCAACCCCACCTTCAACTGGGTGCGCCTGGCGCAGCGCGTGCCCGTGCGCATCCATATCGACGAGCAGCCGAAGGGGCAGCTGCTGGTGGCAGGCACCACCTGCACCGTGGTGATCACGCCCCATTCGGCGCCAGCCGGCCCCGCGCCAGCCGCACCGCACAAGGCCTAACGGCCGCCGGCCACGTCGAGGATGCTGCCCGTCACATAGGTGGCGCCCGGCCCCAGCAGGTACAAAATGGCCTCGGCCACTTCTTCCGGCTGGCCGCCGCGCTGCATGGGCACGCCAGATTCCAGGCGCGCCACCCTGCCCGGCTCGCCGCCCGAGGCGTGGATATCCGTGTAGATGATGCCCGGCCGCACGCCGTTGACGCGGATGCCTTCGGCCGCCACTTCCTTCGCCAGGCCCACGGTGAGCGTATCGACGGCGCCCTTCGACGCCGCATAATCGATGTACTCCCCCGCCGAACCGAGGCGCGCCGCCGCCGACGAGACGTTCACGATGCGCCCGCCCTGACCGCCCGTCGCCGTCGACATACGCCGCACGGCCTGCTGGCAGCACAAGAAGTAACTGATCACGTTGGTGCGCAGCACGCGCTCCAGGCGCGGCACGGCAATGTCGACGAGCCGGCATTTCTGCTCCAGCACGCCCACATTGTTGACCAGCGCCGTCACCGTGCCCAGGCGGGCATCGGTCTCGGCGAACAGGCGCGCCACGTCTTGCGCGTCGCCGGCATCGGCCTGCACGGCGATGGCCTCGCCCCCTTCGGCGACGATGCGCGCGCGCAGCGCCCCGGCCGCCTGCGCATCGCGCACGTAGTTGATGCACACGGCATAGCCCTGGCGCGCCGCCAGCAAGGCCGTCGCCGCGCCGATGCCGCGGCTGCTGCCCGTAATCAGGATCACTTCCTTCATTGCCCCTCCCCGGTGGTTGTGGCCTCATCATACGCGGACGAAAAAAAACCCGCGCATGGCGGGTTTTTCTGCAGTCGCCTTCAGTTCCTGAAGTGCGTCATGGCGTAGCCCAGATGCTGCCACCAGTGCGCGCGCGTCTGCACGCCGGCCAGGCATTTCGCGTCGACTTCGCCCTTGAACGCGGGGTCCGCGCACGCCTTGGTGACCAGCGCATTGCGCTGGTTTTCCACGTTGACGACGGCGATCGCCAGCCACGCCACGAGGGCCAGGGCCAGCACGCACAGAGTCCAGGGCAGCTGCTTCATGAGAATCTCCGTTTACTTCTTCGCTGGCGCGGGAGCGCGCTCTTTCAGCACGCGCGCCACCAGTTCGTCCATCACGCGCAGGGTTGCCGCCTGGGTCTGCGGCTCGGACTGGCCAGGACGCGACAATTGCGCCGGCGAGGTGACGAAGCGGCCATCGATGACGATGGTCGGCGCGCTGTCGATCTTGCTGGCGGTGATCAGCTGCTCGTTGCGTTTCAGCTTGGTCTGCACGCCGAAGGAATTGAACATGTCCAGGTATTTCGCCTTGTCGATGCCGTTCTTCACCAGCAGGTCGAGGATGGCGTCGTCGCGGTTCAGGCGGTTGCGTTCGACGTGGATGGCGCGGAAGATCTTGTCATGGAACTGGTCCAGCTGGCCCATCGCCTCCAGGGTGACGTAGGCGTGCGCCTGCGGGTCCTTCGGGCCGGAGAAGGCCAGGTGGATGCGGCGGAAGGCGATCTTGTCGCCCTGCTTCTTGACCCAGTCGTGCATCAGCGGATCGAGCGCGTAGCAATGCGGGCAGGAATACATGAAGTATTCCACCACTTCCACCTTCTTGCCCGTGTCCGTGCGCACTGGCGTGGGGAGCGTGGTAAAGCCGGTATCGGCCGCCATGGCGCCGCCGGTGGCCGCCACCAGGGTGACGGCAGCAAGCAGGGGACGCAAGAAACGCAGAAAACGCATAATAATCCTTCATCATAAAGTGGTCGTGAACGGGGCGAGATTACCACTTTTTGCGCCGGACGATGAAGATCGGGCGCAAAAAAGGCGCGTTTACCGTCCCTGTCCGCGCCCGCTTAAGCCGCATTTAAGCCCCGCCGCGCCGGCGCCTCAGAAATGGTAGCGCGCCGAGATGCGCAGCTGGCGCCGGTCATTCTGGTAAATGCTCGAACGGCAGCCCGGCGCATCGCCGTAGTGGCGCCGGTTGGCCAGGTTGCTACCGGCCAGTTCCAGCTCCCAGGCGCCCAGCTTGCGCACGACGCGTCCGTCCACGGTGGCAAACGCGGGCACCTGCGCCAGGCAGCTGCCGGCGAAATCCGGGCCATAGCGCAGGGCGCGCAGCCACTGCACGCCCACGTCGGCGCTGGCGCCGCGCGGGCCCGTCCAGTACAGGCGCAGGGTCGCCAGGGTCTTCGGCACGAGCGCGATATCCGGGCCATCGTAGGCATAATCGTCATAGCGCGCATGCACCTGCCGCAGCTGGCCGTCCAGGCGCCAGTCGCGCGCCAGGGCCGCGCTGGCCTCGATGGCGATGCCGTCGCGGCGCGACGGCTCCAGGTTGCCGGCAAAGCCCAGCTGGCCCAGGCTGTGGTCGAAGACGATCTGGTTGCTCAGGCGCTCGCTGAACACGCGCACGGAGGCGCTGCGCGCGCTGTCGCCAAAGGTGGCGCCCAGCTCCGTCTCGCGCCGCTCCTGTCCCGCCAGCGGACGATAGCCGGCGCTCGTGTAGCCGTCGTCGTCGATGCGGTAGCTGCGCGCGCTCCTGGCGTACACGCTCAGCTGGGGACGCAGCAGCACGCTGCCCTGCACATCCCAGGCGTTCTGGTTTTCCCAGTCGCTGCCACCGAAGGGCATATCGGCGGGATCGAGCTGGATCTGTTCATGCCGCAGTCCCAGCAGCAGGCGGGGCGCCAGCGCGCCGCCGAAGGCCAGCTCTTCGCGCAGCAGCAGCGCGCGCGAAAACTGGTGGCGCTGCGCATCGCCTTCGCGCCCCCACGCGGCGCTGCCGGAACGCCGCTCCCACTGCATCAGGTCCAGCCCCACTTCCGTGTCCGTGCCCACGCCGCCCACCTTGCCGTAATGGCGCACGCGGGGCGCCAGCAGCCGGCGCCGGCTGCGGTAGGACGACTCGGCGCTGCCGGTCTCGCCCGCATACCGGGCCTCGGCGCGCTTTTCCCGCTGCGACAGTTCCACGCCCAGCTCGAAATTGCCCACGTAACGCTGCACGAAGGCGCTGGCGCGCTGCACTTCATAGCTGTACAGGTCTTCCGGGCGCGCCGCCAGCAGGGCCAGGTAGGGCGCCTCGGGCGCCGGGTAGCGCGTCTCCTGCGTCAGCTGGTCGGCCGTGAAGCCGAAACGCCCCTGCCGCAGCTTCCACTCCGCGCCGCCGTTGAAGCCGCGCTGGTGGAACACGCTGCCATCGCGGTAATTGCCATTGCGCTGTCCATCCACCGCCGCGTCGAGGGCCATGCCATCGCGGTCGTACGACAGGGCGCCGCGCATGCTGTGCTGGCCGCCCTGCGCCAGCTCGCCCGACAGGTCGCCATGCGTGACGCCGGCCGGCGCGGCGGACGCGCCGCCGGCCGCATCGCCCCCTTCCTGCGCACATGCCGGCATGGCCAGGGCACACAGCAGCAAGGCGCGCGTGGCAACGGTCAGGGCGAGGGGAACAGGCATCATGGCGGCTGGCTTGAGTGCAATGGCATGGTCGCGGCGCGCTCGCGCGCTCGTGGGTAGACGGGATGGCAAAAGCGAATCATTATACGCACGCCGCGCGGCGCCGCAAGCGCCTGCGCCATCAGCTGCCCAGGCGCCCTTCCTCAGCCAGGAAATCGATGAAGGTGCGCACTTTCGAGGACAGGTAGCGGCGGCTCGTGTAGACGGCATACACCTTGCCGCCCGCCAGCCGGTAGCCGTCGAAGAGGCGCACCAGCCGCCCCGCGGCCAGGTCCGCATCCGTCTGCCACGAGGGCAGCAGGGCGATGCCCATGCCGTCGAGCGCGGCCGCGTGCAGCAGGCTTTCGTTATTGCACTGCAGGACGGGACTGAACTTCACCGTCTCGCGCCCCTGCGCCCCGTCGAAGGCCAGTTCATTACCGTTTGACAACAACGAATAACTGATCATGGCGTGCTGCGCCAGCTCCTGCGGCGCCTGCGGATGGCCGCCACGGGCCAGGTAGGCGGGCGCGGCCACGAGGTGAAAGGCGATGCTGCCGATGGGCCGCGCAATCAGGGCGGGCGACGGCGCCTGGCTCACGCGCAGGGCCAGGTCGAAGCCCTCTTCCACCAGGTTGACGACCCTGCCGCTCAAGTCGATGTCGAAGGTCACTTCCGGAAAGCGTGCGCGGTAGGCGGCCAGGGTGCGCGTAAAGATGGCGTTGGCGAACCAGACGGGCGCGCTCAGGCGCAGCATGCCGCGCGGCACCACCGTCGTGCGGCCCACCGTCGCTTCCACCTCGTCGAGATTGTCGAGCATGTCGCGGCACTGTTCAAAATACACCTTGCCGATTTCCGTCAGGCTCAGGTGGCGGCTGCTGCGGTTCAGCAGGCGCGCGCCCAGGTGGCGCTCCAGATGCATCACGTGCTTGCTGACCATGGCCGGCGACAGGTCCAGGCGCTCGCTGGCGCGCACGAAGCTGTCCAGCTCCACGACGGCGCGAAACACGCGCATGCTGCGCAAGGTATCCATGACATCCCCATCATCAACAAAAAGGAAATGATATATCAATAATAGCGATCTTGATCAACTCATTGCGCATGACTATCATGGTGTCATCATCAGCCATTCCCACCAGGAGCCGCCATGCAAGAGCACACCTTCCCCACCTATTTCCTGTCGCACGGCGGCGGCCCGTGGCCCTTCATGAAGGAGCAGTTCGGCGACCGCTACGACGTGCTCGAAGCGTCGCTGCAGGATATCCCGCGCCAGATCGGCGCGCGTCCCCAGGCCGTGCTCGTCGTGACGGCACACTGGGAAGGGCCGCAATTTCTCGTCTCGGCCAGTCCGCAGCCAGGCATGATCTACGATTACTCGGGCTTTCCGCCGCACACGTATCAGATCCGGTACCCGGCGCCGGGCGCGCCGGCACTGGCGGCGCAGGTCAAGCAGCTGCTCGATGCGGCCGGCCACCCTGCCCGCCTGGACCACGAGCGCGGTTTCGACCACGGCACCTTCAGCGCCCTGTACCCCATCTACCCGCAGGCGGACGTGCCGCTGGTGCAGCTGTCGCTGAAACACGGCTACGATCCGCTCACGCACGTCGAGGTGGGCCGCGCGCTGGCCGGCCTGCGCCGCCAGGGCGTGCTGATCGTCGGCAGCGGCCTGTCCTATCACAACCTGCGCCAGTTCGGCCAGGCGGGCGCCGTCGCCTCGCACCAGTTCGATGCCTGGCTGCGCGACACGATGGCCCTGCCGCCGGCGCAAAGGCTGGAACAATTGCTGGCCTGGGACAGGGCACCGGGCGCGCGCCAGGCCCATCCGCAGGAAGACCATCTGCTGCCGCTGATGGTGGCGCTGGGCGCGGCCGAGCAGGAATCGGCGCAGGTGGTGTACCACGAGGAAGATTTCTTCGGGGCGCTGGCCGTCACCAGCTTCAAGTTCGGATAAGCGGGCAGCCCATGAAAAAAGCGCCGCGACAGCAATGTCGCGGCGCTTTTAGAGCTGGGTCAGACGGAGACGCCGGAAGCCGGGGTCAGACCCTCGACACCGCAAACGGCTGGTTCAGCGTCAACGTCACCGGGGGTCTGACCCCAGAATTTGCTGTGGGATGAATTGGCGGCCGTGAATTACGTGCCGCGCTTGCCGCGCGCCGCATTCTTCGCCTTTTCGGCCGCGATCTCCGCCGCCTTGGCCGCCTTTTCCGCCATCTCGGCCGCGTGCTGGGCCAGCAGGGCCGCGCGCGTGTCCGGCGTTTCCAGCGAAATGCGTCCCAGGATGCCGCTGCGGTAGTCCAGCAGCAGGGTGTGCGACGCTTTCTCGAAATCGTAGTCGCCGCCCTTGATGCGGAAGCCCCGCTTGGCGGCGATGCCTTCGACCACGCCGATGGCGTCGACTTCGCCGACCTTGGTGCCGTAGCGGGCCGCCAGCAAGTCCGGGTAGCGCTTAAGCAATTCCTCGGCCAGGAACACGGCCACTTCCTCTTCGATCAGCGCGTTCGAGCCGATGGCGTGGCTGGCTGCCAGCATCAGGCCGTCGCTGGGGATGGCAATCTTCGGCCACAGCATGCCGGGCGTGTCGACGAGGATGGTGTTCTTGTCCAGGTACAGCTTTTGCTGCATTTTCGTCACTGCCGGCTCGTCGCCCACCTTGGCCACGCGCTTTTTCAGCAGCGCGTTCATCAGGGTCGACTTGCCCACGTTGGGGATGCCCATGATCATGATACGCAGCGGCTTGGTCGGCACGCCCCGGTGCGGCGCCAGCGATTTCGCCAGTTCCGGGATGCGCGCCACATCGCCCGGCTTCTTGGTCGTCATCGCATACGCCGTCACGCCTTCCTGGGCGTTGAAATACGCCACCCAGGCGGCCGTCGCGGCCGGATCGGCCAGGTCGGTCTTGTTAAGGATCTTCAGGCAGGGGCGCTGGCGGAACAGGCGCAGCTCGTCCACCATGGGATTGCAGCTGGCTGCCGGCAGGCGCGCGTCCACCACTTCAATCACCAGATCGGTGTTCTCCATGGTCTCGGCCGCTTTCTTGCGGGCCGCGTTCATGTGTCCTGGGTACCATTGTATCGCCATGCTCTTGCTTTCAAAATCGTTCGGTCAATCCGCTATTTTACGTGGTTGCCGCCACAGCGTCGCGTTTACTGACGGCAATGGCTGCCGTGCGACACGAACGAGACAATTGGTGATAATTTGGCAGTTACATGAATGATAAGATCCGTGTCCGTCCATGCGGGCCGGCCCGCTCCCCGCATATTTAACCTGGCTGTTTTCCATGTCCGTCTTCCGCACCGCCTTCCTTGCCGCCCTTTGCGCCGTCCTGCCGCCGGCCCTGGCCCAGGAACAGCCGCCAGCGCCAGCCGAGCCGTCCAGCCAGGAAGTGCAGCAGACCGTCGACGTGCAAAGCACGCGCGATCCCGACCTGCGCCCCTACCGCACCATGCTCAAGGGCGTCGACGCCTATGCCGACCACCTGCGCCTGGCGCCCGCTGCGCCGCTGCGCTTCATGCTCATCCCAGCCACGCCGACGGGCAAGCTCGACGGCGTCACCCTGCACCTGTCGGCCGAAAACCTGTCGATCCCCATCCCGCTGGCCGCCAACGGCAGTTTCACGCTGGCGCGCGACAAGGCCGCCTACGACGCGAATGCGGACCTGGTCAGCAACAAGAAGCGCGACACCGTGCGCTGGCGCGCCGACATCCATACGCCCGGCCTGCCGGCGAATGTGCGCCGCCTGGGCGACCTGCGCATGGAATGCGAAATCCGCTGGGCCGTGGAGCAGGACGATCTGCCGTTTGTCCGGCGCAATCTGTTCCGCCTGGCGGGCGGCCCCTGCCACTCCTCGCTGATCCACGTGCCCTATCCCGTGTTCCGCAAGCTGCTGGCCGTGCAGGCGCGCTCGGGCGAGCGCACGGCCGCCATCCGCATCACGGCAGACCAGCAGCGCTACGTGCCGCCCCTGCATGACCAGACGTGGGACGACGATACCTTGCTGACCCTGACCTATGCCGACGAGAGCCAGGTCGCCACGGCAGCGCCTGCCAGCACGCAGTAATGGTGCGGTCGGAAACCATGTTAAATATTTCTACACGGATTTATATATTTACTGCCAGCAATAAAAAAGTATGCTCTAATATCGCCTCTTAAATGAAAAGCAATGTTTCCAGGCTGGCTCCCGCCAGACGCAGGGAGATAGGCAACGGGGATAGGGCGATATGACGATGGAACAGACGGACGCGGCGCAGGCCGGGCCTGAGCGTGGCGGCCGGCGCCCGCGCAAGAAGGCCGCGGCCAAGCGCGTGCCGCGCGGCGGCAGCGTGCCGCGCCTGAAGAAGGAATGCCGGCAGCTGCAGCTGCAGGTGGCGCAGCTGGAAGAGCGGCTGAAACGCCAGAGCGCCGACAGCTATGGCCTGCAGATGCTGTACGACCAGCTGGTCAATGAAATCAAGTACCACCGCGACATGCTGCAGCTCGACAGCTTTGACGCGGAAAAATCGTCAGGCGTCTACACGGAGGCGTGGCGCCGCTTCATGGCCGGCGACGCGCTCGACTACCAGACCCACCGCCACACCAATTCCCGCAGCCGCCCGACCTTGCTGTAGCTACAGTTCCGCCAGCGCCTTCACGTGCGCCGCCACGCTGCGGCCCAGCGACGACAGGTTATAGCCCCCTTCCAGGCAGCTGACGATGCGGCCCTTGCCATACTGCTGGGCCACGGCCATCATCTGCTGCGTCATCCACGTATAGTCGGCCTCCACCAGGCCCATGCCGCCCACGTCGTCTTCGCGGTGGGCATCGAAACCGGCGGAAATGAATATCATCTGCGGCTGCTGGCGGTGCAGCGCCGGCAGCCAGTGGTCGAGCACCAGCTGGCGCACCACGTCGCCCTTCGAGCGGGCCGGCACGGGCACGTTGACGCGCGTGTCCGTGTAGGACTCGACGTCGCTGTAGGGATAGAACGGATGCTGGAAGAAGCTCACCATCAGGATGCGCGGGTCGTGCGCCACGGATTCGGCCGTGCCATTGCCATGATGTACGTCAAAGTCGACGATGGCCACCCGTTCGAGCCCCCGCACGTCGAGCGCATGCTTGGCGGCGATGGCCACGTTATTGAACAGGCAAAAACCCATCGGTTCGCTGGGCCGCGCATGGTGGCCGGGCGGGCGGATGGCGCAGAAGGCATTGCTGATCTCGCCATCGATGACGGCATCCGTGGCCGCCACGGCCGAGCCGGCCGCAGCCAGCGCCGCATTGTAGCTGTGCGCATTGAGCAGGGTGTCGCCGTCGAGCGGATAGTAGTCGCCCACGGGCGGCACGTTGTCGCGCACGAGGCCGATGGCCGTGGCGCTGTGGTTGCGCTCGATATCGGACAATTGCGCGCGCGCGCCGTCGCGGTGCTCGACCAGGTCGCTGATGTGCGCAAGGATCAGTTGATCATTGATGGCCTGCAAGCGGGCCGGCGATTCGGGATGCCAGTCGCCCATTTCGTGGCGCTGGCAATCGGGGTGGGTATAAATGGCTGTGCTCATGCGCTGTACTGGTTACCTCTGTCTCTGTCCATACTCCGTCCGCGCGGGGAACGCTGCATGGCATTCCTGCCCGCCAGGCGCGTTCTCGCATAAAATCATTGGCTGGTCTGTGCCGCCCTTGCCGCAACCCTAATCTACCACGTGCGCGGCGCGGGCGGGCGGCGCCATTTGACCTGGCCAAAGCGATTGTAAATTAAATAATCCCGTGTACTGTGATAGAAATAGCATGTTTTCGAAAATACACCAGGCCGCGCGCCAGATCGGCGAAGTTCTCGTCGGCAAAGACTTGCAGATCCGCCAGACCCTCGCCTGCGTGCTGGCCGGCGGCCACCTGCTGATCGAGGACGTGCCCGGCGTCGGCAAGACCACCCTGGCACACGCGCTGGCCATCACGCTGGGCCTGCAATGGAAGCGCCAGCAATTCACCAGCGACCTGCTGCCCGCCGACGTGGCCGGCATGAGCGTGTATGACCGGGGCAGCGCCAGCTTCCTGTTCCACCCCGGGCCCCTGTTCACGCAAGTGCTGCTGGCCGACGAGATCAACCGCGCCACGCCGAAGACGCAGTCGGGCCTGCTCGAAGCGATGGAAGAGCGGCAAGTGACGCTCGATGGCGTGACGCATGCGCTGCCGCAGCCGTTCTTCGTCATCGCCACGCAAAACTGCGCGCACCAGCTGGGCACCTTTCCCCTGCCCGAATCGCAGCTGGACCGTTTTCTCATGTGCGTCACCCTGGGCTACCCCGATGCGGCCGCCGAACGGGCGCTGCTGCTGGGCGCGGACCGCCGCGCCATGCTGCACACCTTGCCCGCCGTGATGAGCGGCGAGGAATTGCTGCAGGCGCAGGCGGCCTTGCACGCCATCCACGCCTCGTCCGCCCTCGTCGACTACGTGCTGGCCCTCGTGCACGCCACGCGGGCGCCGGGCATGTTTGCCGACGGCCTCAGCCCCCGCGCCGCGCTGGCCCTGCTGCAGGCGGCGCGCGCCTGGGCCGCCCTGGAGGGACGCGACCACGTCACGCCCGACGATGTGCAAGCCGTGCTGCTGCCCGTCTGCGCCCACCGCCTGCATGCGGCGCAAGGGGCCACGGACAGCCGCGCGCTGCTGCAGCAATTGCTGTTGAACACCCCCGTCTGAGCGGCATGCGCTGGCGCGATCACCCGTGGCTGCCGGCGCGCCCCTGGCTGGGCGCGCAGCGCGTGCACATCCGTCCCTCGCGGGCGGGCCTGGCGTTTGCGGCCCTGCTGCTGGCGCTGTGGATCGCCGCCGTCAATTACCGCCTGGGCCTGGGCTATGCGCTCACGTATGTCGCGGCCGCCTGCGCCATCGCCGACATGCTGTTTGCCAGCCGCAACCTGGCGGGCCTGGCCCTGGCCGCCGTGCCGGGACCGCCCGTCTTCGCGGGCAGCCACGCCGTGTTCACCTTGCGCCTGATCAACCGCAGCAGCCGCCCGCGCCACGCCATCCGCCTGGCCGTCACCGCTGCCGCCGCGGCGCCCCACCTGGCCGATATCCCCGCCCATGGGGACACGGCCGTCAGCATCGGCGTGGCGGCGCCGCAGCGGGGCTGGCTCCCTGCCCCGCCCGTGCGGCTGTCGGGCAGTTTTCCGCTGGGCCTGTTCCTCGCCTGGTGCCACTGGCAGCCCGAGGCGCGCGTGCTCGTGTATCCGCAGCCCGAGGCGGCGGCACCCGGGAAGTCGCCGGCGTGCGCGCCTACCAGCCGGGCGACCCGCTGCAGCGCCTGGCCTGGCGCCAGATCGCCCGCCACGACGGCGAACATTTGTTCAGCAAGCAATTCCTGCCCGCCGCCGAAGCACCCGCGGGCACTCCCCAGGGCAACATCGTGCTCGACCACGCCGCCCTGTCCGCGCTGCCGCCGGAGGCACGGCTGGCGCGCCTGGCCGCCTGGGTGCTGGCGGCGGAACGGCACAGCCTGCCCTACGGCCTGCGCCTGGGCGCGCTGAGCATCGCCCCGGGCCTGGGCGCCAGCCACCGCGACGCCTGCCTGCGCGCCCTGGCCCTGCACGAGCCGCCCCAATACGCTCCGCTTGCCCAGGCGGCGCGACGGGCCGTGCCGCAGGCCATGCAGGCGGCGCCATGAAGCACTGGCTGACCAATTTGCCGCGCGACAAGGCCGACATCCTGCTGCTCTTGCTGGCCGCCGCCATGGTGCTGGCGCCGCACGCGCTGCACCTGCCCCCATGGCTGTCGGCAGCCACGGGGGCACTCCTGCTGTGGCGTGCCGCTATCACCGTGCGGGGCCGGCGCCAGCCGCGGCTGGTCCTGCTCCTGCCGCTGGCCCTGGCGGGCCTCGCCGGCATCCACGCCAGTTACGGCAGCCTGCTGGGGCGCGACCCCGGCGTGGCCATGCTGGCCTGGCTGCTGGCCTTGAAAGGGCTGGAAATGCATGGCCGGCGCGACATCTTCGTCGTCGTTTTTCTTGGCTTCTTCCTCCTGCTGGCCCAGTTCTTTCATGCGCAGGGCATCCTCAGCGCCGCCTGGATGTTGCTCACCGTCATCGTGCTGCTGACCGCCCTGCTGTCGGCCCAGTACGGCGCCACGCGCCCGCGCCTGCCACAACGGCTGCGCCTGCTGGGACGCCTGCTGGCGCTGGCCCTGCCCATCGCGGCCCTGCTGTTCCTGGCCATGCCGCGCCTGGATGGCCCCCTGTGGGGCGCACCGCCCGAAGGCACGCAAGCGCGCACGGGCCTGTCCGACAGCATGCAGCCGGGCGCCATCGCCTCGCTGGCCCTGTCCGGCGAAACCGTCTTCACGGCCCGCTTTGCCACGCCGATACCGCCACAAGACCAGCTGTACTGGCGCGGCGTCGTGCTGGGCGACTACGACGGCAGCACCTGGACACGCAGCGGTGCCGCTCCCGGCAAGCGCCAGCCCGCCATCGACGGCCGGATCGAGATTGCGCTGGAAGGCGAAGCGAGCAGCTACGAAATCACCTTGCAGGCCAGCGGCCAGCGGCGCGTGTTCGCGCTCGACCTGCCGCGCAGCATCGAACGCCTGCCCGGCAACCCCTACGTCGTCTCGGCCGCGCTGGAAGTGCAGACCGTGCAGCCCCTTACTTCGACCGTGCGTTACCGCGCCAGTTCCCAGCCCCGCTACCGGTGGCAGGCGCGCCTGACGCCGCAGCAGCAACAGCCCTGGCTGGCCTTGCCCGCAGGCAGCAACCCGCGCAGCGTGGCCTGGGCGCGCAAGCTGCGCGGCAGCGGCACGCAGGCGCTGGCTCCCGAGGCCGCCATCGCCGCCGTCCTCGCTCACTTCCGCCGCGCGCCATTCCGCTACACCCTGCAGCCGCCGCTGCTGGGCAAGGATGGCGTGGACGACTTCCTGTTCGCCACGCAGGCGGGCTTTTGCGAGCATTACGCGGGCAGCTTTGTCGTGCTGATGCGCGCCATGGGCATACCGGCCCGCGTCGTCACGGGCTACCAGGGCGGCCTGCGCAACGCGGCCGACAACAGCCTGAGCGTGCGCCAGTCCGACGCCCATGCCTGGAGCGAAGTGTGGCTGGCGGGCCGGGGCTGGGTGCGCGTCGACCCCACCGGCGCCGTGGCGCCCCTGCGCACGCAGCGCGACCTGGACGCCGCCCTGCCGGCGGCCCCGTCGCCGCTGACAGCGTGGCGCACGCTGGTCGGCCTCGACGGGGGCGCCGGCGGGACCATCGCGGCGTGGCGCCAGCAATGGCAGCAGGCCGAACTGGCCTGGAACAGCTGGGTGCTCGACGCCACGCCGCAGCGCCAGCACGCCATGCTCGACGGCGTGAAAAACCTGCCGGCGCACAAGGTGGCCCAGGCCTGCGCCGTGCTGGCCCTGCTGGCGGCGCTGGCCGGCGGCCTGCTGCACTGGCGCCACGGCCGCGCCGGCGATCCGCTCGACGCCCTGTACGCGCGTTTTTGCCGCCTGCAGGCGGGGCGCGGCTACAGCCGTGCGCCGCATGAAGGCCCGCACGGTTATGCTGCGCGGCTGGCGGCGGGCAAGGCCTCGCCCGAGGCGCACGCCGCCATGGCACGCTTTCTGGCAATCTATGCGACGATGAAGTATGGTAATGCCAGCCCAGACGACCACCTCCGCGCGCGGCGCAGCTTGCGCCGCCTGCTAACCCAATGCCGATGAGACGCTCCTTGTTACCGATCAAATACCCCGCCCTGTCCCTGCTGCTCGCCTTGCCCCTGTGCCTGTCCGGCGTCCACACCGCTGCGCACGCCGCAGAAAACAGCAATATTTCCGCGGCCGACCGCGCCCGCGCCGTGCGCGCGGCCAAGACCCCGCCCGTCAAAAAGACGGCGCTCAACGCGGCAGCCAGGAAAGCCCCCGCGAAATTCGACTTCGAAGGCGAATTTGTCGACTATGCCAACTGGAAAGAAGTGCGCGCCTTCCTCGACGAGATGTCGGCCAAGCATGGTTTTGACCGTGCCGAGCTCGACACGCTGTTCGGCAAGGTGCGCTACGTGGACACGACGGTGCAGCTGATGAAACCGGCGCCGCCGGGCAAGCCGAAGAACTGGCAGGCGTACAGCGCCCGCTTCATCGAGCCCGTGCGCATCAATGCCGGCGTGAAATTCTGGGACGAGAATGCGGAAGCGCTGGCCCGCGCCGAGCGCGAATATGGCGTGCCGGCCGAGATCATCGTCGGCATCATCGGCGTGGAAACCGTGTACGGGCGCAATACGGGCCGCTTCCGCGTGCTCGATGCGCTGACGACGCTGGCGTTTTCCTATCCGGAAAGTCCGACCCGCGCCGCCCGCATGGAATTTTTCAAGGGTGAACTGGAAAACGCGCTGCTGTTCGCGCGCAAGGATGGCATCGACCCGCTGACCTTGCTCGGCTCGTATGCGGGCGCCATCGGCCTGCCCCAGTTCATGCCCAGCAGCATCATGAAATATGCCGTGGACTTCGATGGCGATAGTCACATCGACCTGCGCAATTCGACGGCGGACGCCATCGGCAGCGTGGCGCATTTTCTCGTCGAACACGGCTGGCGCCGCGACGACCCCGCCATCAGCGTATATCCCGTCACCGTCTCGGCCAGCCGCGCGTGGGAAAAATTCATCGGCCAGGGCTTGCAGGCCAAGTACCGCCTCGATGAGTTGCAGGCGGCCGGCGTCAGCGTCGTTGACACCCCGCCACCCAACATGCTGTTCGGCCTGATTGATTTACAAAATGGTTCAGAAGCAACTGAGTATAGCTTGGCAACCAATAACTTCTTTGCTATAACTCAGTACAACAGAAGTTATTTTTATGCCATGTCAGTGATCGACCTGGGCAAGGCCATCAGCCAAGTGCGCGCTCGCTAACCGAAAGTCGGTGTAAAGTTATAATATTACTTGTAAGAAAGCGTAAGCGATGTTGAAGCGACCTGCAAACAGGTCTATGGTGGAGTCGATAACATCGTGCCAGCCTCGCTCGCCAGCCTGTTGTGCGGCACGGGATACGGAAATGGTTTTATACTTAACTTTTGTCAAAGTACAATTTTTGTTCTATCATAGAGCATAATAAAGAATAAATAGGTGTTGCAGCTAGACAACGCCGATTCTGTACAAAGCAAGATTACGGGGCTTTCCAGCCTGAAATTAAATCCTGTTGTACAATTGTGTATATATTATGAAAAACTGTATCCCGGATCGTACCGTGTGTGAATTCGTTCCTTTTAGTAAAGAATGAACATGAACGCAGCAAGAGCGAGCTCCGAGTGTTTTTTACTTTGCAGTGCAACTACAGAAGGAACAATAACATCATGACAAACCAAGTCGGCATTGATATGAACAGCGATTCGGACTCCGACGATCTGCTTCAGTACAACCCAAACAGACTGCTCGATACCCTGATCGAAAACCTGCGCCTGAAAAACGACGCAGCCCTGTCGCGCGCCCTGGAAGTGGCGCCACCAGTCATCAGCAAAATCCGCCATCACCGCCTGCCGGTCGGCGCTTCGCTGCTGATCCGCATGCACGAAGTCAGCGACCTGAGCATCCGTGACCTGCGTTACCTGATGGGTGACCGTCGCAACAAATTCCGCATCAGCGACAAGCAATTCAAGCCAAAAGAAGGCGAAACGCCACAAGGCTGATCCTGCCAGTTACGCAGGTTTTCCCTCCCCGCCATGGGGAGGGGGTGTTTCATCAGTGGTTTCAGCAGTGCCCAGGCCGTTCTGGCCGACCTCTCTCCCGCCTTACCGTATTCCCCAAGGATATTGACGCCCGACACAACCGTCACGCGCGGCAGTAATTGGTGGCCAAGCAGCGCAACCGTGCCAGCGCACGGCGAGCAGCGCAGGCGGCAAGGCGCGCCGCGCGCAGTGTGCCCGGCCGTCCGCCATCAGGCAGGAAACACGCCTGTCGATAAGTAGCGGTCGCCGCGGTCGCAGACGACGAAGACGATGGTTGCGTTTTCCACCGTCTGCGAGATGCGCAGGGCGATTTCGCAGGCGCCGGCCGCCGAGATGCCGCAGAACAGGCCCTCTTCCGCCGCCAGGCTGCGCGCCATGCGCTCGGCCACGCCCTGGCTCACATATTCCACCTGGTCGACGCGGCTCTTGTCGTAGATTTTCGGCAGGTACGCTTCCGGCCACTTGCGGATGCCGGGAATCTGCGACCCTTCCTCGGGCTGGGCGCCGATGATCTGGATGGCGGGATTCTGTTCCTTCAGGTAGCGCGACACACCCATGATGGTGCCCGTCGTGCCCATGGCGCTGACGAAGTGCGTGACCCGGCCTTCCGTGTCGCGCCAGATTTCCGGCCCCGTGCTTTCATAGTGGGCCCGCGAATTATCTTCGTTGGCGAACTGGTCGAGGATCACGCCGCGGCCATCCTTCTGCATCTGCTCGGCCAGGTCGCGGGCATATTCCATGCCGCCCGTCTTTGGCGTGAGCAAAATGTCGGCGCCGTAGGCGGCCATGCTCTGGCGGCGCTCCACGCTGAGGTTGTCCGGCATCAGCAGCAGCATCTTGTAGCCGCGCAGGGCGGCGGCCATGGCCAGCGCGATGCCCGTGTTGCCGCTGGTCGCTTCGATCAGGGTGTCGCCCGGCTTGATGACGCCGCGCTCTTCAGCGCGCTTGAGCATGGACATGGCGGCGCGGTCCTTCACGGAGCCGGCCGGATTGTTGCCTTCCAGCTTGCCGAGAATGACGTTGTTGCGCGCAAGCGCGTCGGCACCCGGCAAGCGCGTCAGCTGCACCAGCGGGGTATTGCCTATCGTATCTTCCAGTGTCTTGTAAGCCATCGTGTCTGTTTGAGTAATTTCAACAAAGACCCATTCTAATATGAGATGCTGGACGGCGTATGGCTAAAAACCCCGCTCCCGCCAGCCAGCCGGTGCCGTGGCCGCTGCCGCGCCAGGCCGCATGGCGCCTCGCTTTACGCCAGGCAAGGGCATGCGCGCGCCGTTCGCCAGCGCTCCGCGCACGCATGCGCTAGACTCGTGGCGGTTAGTTATTTTAGTAATTTGCTTATTCAATCAATGGATTAGTCATGGCCAGCACCGCACCCGAATTCATTCCCGAAACTACGCAGGACGACCCGGTCCAGCCCAGCAGCCTCGATATCCAGGGCCGCATGCACCAGATTTCCCCCGTCTTCACCGAAGCGGAGCTGCGCCGGCTGCAGCGCTATGGCAAGGTCTGCCACTACGCGGGCGGCGCCAGCCTGTTCGAGGCGGGCAGCAGCAGCTTCGGCATGCTGGTCATCCTGTCGGGCCAGGTCGCCGTCACGCGCCATGAGGGACTGGGCCGCACCTCGCTGATGCGCGAGATCGGCCCCGGCCACTTCATCGCCGAAGTGGCGCAGCTGTCGGGCCGCCCCGCCCTCGTCAACGGCCATGCCGTGGGCGACGTGGACGTGCTCGTGATCAGCTCGGAATCGCTGCGCGCGCTGATCGTGGCGGAAGCGGAAATGGGCGAGCGCATCGTGCGCGCCCTGATCCTGCGCCGCGTGGCCTTGATCGAAATCAATTCGGGCGGCCCCGTGCTGGTGGGGCCGCGTGGCAATGGCAACTTGTTCCAGCTGCAAAGCTTTTTATCGAGCAATGGCCATCCGCACACGGTGCTGGACCCTGCCACGGATGCGGCCGCCGCCGCGCTGGCCGAGCGCTACCGGCCCGCGCCGCAGGAGTGGCCGCTGGTCGTGTGTCCCGACGGCAAGGTCATGAAAAACCCCGGCAATGCGGAACTGGGGCGCTGCCTGGGCATGCTGCCCGATTTGTCCGGCGACAAAATCTTCGACGTGCTGGTGGTGGGCGCGGGACCGGCGGGCCTGGCCACGGCCGTGTATGCGGCCTCGGAAGGGTTATCGGTCCTGGCGCTGGAACAGCGCGCCTATGGCGGCCAGGCGGGCGCCAGCGCGCGCATCGAAAACTACCTGGGCTTTCCAACTGGCATTTCCGGCCGCGCCCTGGCGGGACGCGCCTACGTGCAGGCGCAGAAATTCGGCGTCGAGATCGCCACGCCGGCCAGCGCCGCCAACCTGCTGTGCGACAGCTGGCCCCTGCGCGTCAAGCTGTGCGACGGCACCCAGGTGCGCGCCCGCACGGTGGTGCTGTCCTGCGGCGCGCGCTACCGCCGCCCCTCGCTGGCCAACCTGAAAACCTATGAGGGTCGGGGCGTGTATTACTGGGCCTCGCCCATCGAAGCCAAGCTGTGCAAGCAGGAAGAGATCATCCTCGTGGGCGGCGGCAACTCGGCCGGCCAGGCGGCCGTGTTTCTCTCCGGCCACGCAGCCAGGGTCCACATGGTGATACGCGGCGAGGGCTTGGCGGCCAGCATGTCGAGCTATCTGATCGAGCGCATCGCCGCCACGCCCAACATCACCCTGCATACGCACACGGAAATCATCGCCCTCGAAGGCGACGAGGATGGCTTGACGGGCGCCCGCTGGCGCAATAATCACACGGGCGAAGAGTGCGATTGCGCCGTGCGCCGCGTGTTCCTGTTCGTCGGCGCCGATCCGAACACGGACTGGCTGCACGACTGCGCCGTGGCCGTAGACGAGCAGGGTTTTATCCGCACGGGCTTCGACGTCACGCGCGCCGAATGCCGCGCGCACGGCCACGCGATCTACCCTCCCGACTTGCCGGACCGTGCCGCGCTGGAAACGAGCGTGCCGGGCGTCTTCGCCATCGGCGACGTGCGGGCCGGCTCCACCAAGCGGGTGGCCGCGGCCGTGGGCGAAGGCGCGGCCGTCGTGTCGCAGATCCACGGCTTCCTGGCCAGATTGCCTGCCGGCAGCGCCTAAGCACGCCGGCTGCGCGTGGGTCTTATCCGGCGTGGACGCTAGCGCAAGGGAGTGGGATACGTTGCCACGCTGACGTTGCCATCCTTGTCGATGGCCTGGACGCCGAAGAAATAATTATCTTTCGACAATTTCAGCCGCGCCTCGGTGACATTGCCCACGTCTTGCGCGCCCTGCCACTGGTCCGCCGTCGTGGCGCGCCAGACGATGCGGTAGCCGGCCAGGTCCGGTTCCGTATTCGGCTGCCATTGCAGGGTCGTGGCGTTTTCCAGCTGCGCCGTGCGCACCTGCACACCGGCGGGCGCGGCAGGCGCCAGGGCCAGCGAGGCCAGGGCCGCCGCATTCACCCGCGTCACTTTCGCCACGTAGTCGTAGTCGACGAATTGCTGCAAGTCGCCATATTGCACGCCGTTTTCCACGCGCACATCCTGGTGCTGGTGGGAAAAATCCTCGTTCGGTTCCGTGAAACGCAGGGCCGCGTAGCCTTGTGCGAGGAAGGGCATGTGGTCGCCGCCGCGCAGGTAGCGGTCGGCGCGCTGGATGACGTTGACCTTGAAGCCGGGCACATAGCGCTCGCCCACCTGCTTCACATGGCGCGCCAGCTGGCGCGAGATGGAATCGTTCTCTCCGCCCGTGGCCACGAGGCCGCGCACGCCGTCGCTCATTTCCTTGACGGCGGGAATACCCTCGGCGAACAGGCGCACCTGGCCGCCGTCGACCGTGCCGTCGTCGGCGCGCGAACTGCCGATGATGTCGTTATTGAGCATGCCGGCGATATTGAGTTTTTTCAGCTTTGCCTGCTGCGCCCAGTGGCCGGAACCGAGCAAGCCCTGCTCCTCGGCCGCCACGGTCATGAAGACGAGGGTGGCGTCGAACTGGTAGCGCGCCATCACGCAGGCCATTTCGATCACGGCCGCCGTGCCCGAGGCATCGTCGTTGGCGCCGGGGGCGTTGCCGGTCGCATCCATCACGTCGGTGGCGCGCGAGTCGTAATGGCCGCTGACGACGTAGATGCGCTCGGCCGATTGCGGCTGGCTGCCAGGCAGGGTCGCCACCACGTTGACGATTTCCGTCGGCCGCGAAATGCGCTTCGAGACGGGTGCCACGTGGCTGTCGAAGGCCACCTGCAGGCGACCGCCCGCCTGCGCGCCGCAGCGCTCCAGCTCGGCCTTGATCCAGCGCCTGGCGGCGCCGATGCCCTGCGTGTCGGAGACGGTATCGGACATGGTGTGGCGCGTCTGGAAACCGACCAGCTTGCGCACATGCGCCTCGATGCGCTGCGGCGAGATCTCCGCCACGACGCGCTCGATCTGCGGCTGTGCCCTGTCGCCGGCCGGCGCCGCCAGCACGCCTGCCGACAGCAGCGCTGCCGTCATTCCCGTCAATATCCGTACCATGCCACTGTCTCCTGAGAATTGTTAGACGGCCATTCTCGCATTTTTGACGGCAGGCAAGGAAGTTCCCGGATGAAAATCATGCATTATAGAAACTGCTACAATCGCCTCTCCCCATCCCGACCACGAAAGACCGCCGCATGCGCCAGCCCTCCCTCCTTCCCGCACGCCGCCGCGCGCGCGCGGTCCGTTGACGGTGCGCCGCATGCTCGTCAAGCTGCTGCTGTTCGCCGCGCTGTTTGCCCTGCTCAGCATTGCAGCCCTGTACAGCTACGGCCGCTTTGCGGAACGTTCGCTGGGCGCGCCGGGCACGGCCCTGCCCGTGGCGGCCGATGCCACCCTGCTCGACCGCGTGCTGGCGCCGCAGCTGGCGCAGCGCCCGCAGCAAAGCGGCACGGCCCTGATCGACGACAACCTGGAAGCGTTTGCCCTGCGCGCCCTGAGCGCGCGCGAAGCGGGCCGCAGCATCGACCTGCAGTACTACATCTGGCATAACGACGTCACGGGACGGCTGCTGGTGCGCGAATTGCTGCGCGCGGCCGACCGCGGCGTGCGCGTGCGCGTGATGCTCGACGATATCAATGCACGGGGCCAGGATGCCGCCATCCTCGCGCTCGACAGCCACCCGCTGATCGAAGTGCGCATCTTCAATCCCGGCCGCAACCGCGACGGCATCTGGCGGCGCGCCGTGGAAATGGCCTTGCGCGCGGTCAGCCTGAACCGGCGCATGCACAACAAGGCCTGGATCGTCGATGGCCGCGTCGCCATCGTCGGCGGGCGCAATATCGGCGACGAGTACTTCGATGCCGCCGAGCAAGTCAACTTCCAGGATGCCGACCTGCTGCTGGTGGGGCCGGCCGTGCAGCAGGCGAGCGACATCTTCGACCGTTTCTGGAACAGCCGAGCCGTCATTCCCATCCGTGCCTTGCATGTGGGCAAGAACGCGGACGCGCCCGAGGCAGTCCAGCTGCACGCCGTGCGCGCCCGTCTCGCGGCGCTCGGCGGCGAAGTGGGGGCTTCGCCGTATCTGCAGAAGCTGACCGATACGGGCCAGCTGCAGGCGCACCTGGACGGGCGCCTGCGCCTGCACTGGAGCGGCCAGGTGCAGGTGGTGTCGGACCCGCCGGAAAAAGCCGCCCCCGTGGCCGGCTTGCAGCGCAGCGAGCACTGGCTCATGCACAGCCTGCTCCCCTTGCTGACGCAGGCGCACGAGGAAGCGCTGCTGACCTCGCCATATTTCGTGCCCGGCGCCGCGCTCAGTACCCTGCTGGGCGACAAGGTCGCCGTCGGCGTCAAGGTCAGCGTGCTGACCAACTCGCTGGCCGCCACCGACGTGGCCCTCGTGCATGCGGGCTATGCGCGCTACCGCGAGGTGCTGCTGGGTGGCGGCGTCGACCTGTTTGAATTGAAGACCCTGCACCGCAAGCGCATCAGCCTGACGGGTTCGAGCCGCGCCAGCCTGCACACCAAGGCCATGGTGGTCGACCATGCGCGGGGCTTCGTCGGCTCCTTCAACCTCGATCCCCGCTCGGCACAGCTGAACACGGAAATGGGCGTCGTGTTTCACGATCCGGCGCTGGCGGCCGACCTGCGCACGCTGTTCCTGCGCTCGACGGCCAGCGACACCAGCTACCGCCTGTTCCTCGACGACGGCGCGCTGCGCTGGTCCGATGCCACGGAAGAGCCTGCCAAAGTGTGGACGCATGACCCGGAAGCGGGTGTCTGGCGCCGCGCGCTGGTCTCCCTGATGCGCTGGCTGCCGATCGAGTCGCAACTGTAATCGAAGCCGGCATGCCAAAACATCAAACTTGCTGGAGTTGCCATGTAAAAATAGATGTTGTTTTCAAGACATGTGACGTGCTTTTTTGCCAAACGCTGCTATAATCTAGCCAACAAGACATAATAGTTGTCACAGAAATACTTTTTACAGCATCGCCCATCTCGCCTCTTCCGCGATATACCCATCGTTGGCCAAAAGCTCGCCGACAGACTGCAAGACCAACCTGTCACTTTTGGAGCTATTACCATGCGTAAACCATACACCTTGCTGGCGCTGGCCGCCGCCATTTCCCTGTCCGCTGCCGGTGCCCAGGCCGCGACCAACCTCGTCAAGAACGGCGACTTCGAACTGACCAGCAATGGCACTTCGAAACAGCTGAACGAAGGCAATTACGACCGCGCGGACCGCACCTACCTGACGGACTGGTCCAGCAAGGGCTATAACTTCGTCTTGAACGGCAACAACATCGACGATACCAATGCCGCGACGGCGCTGGCCTTGTGGGGTCCGAATTCCTACAGCGGCCGTGGCCCGAAAAACGGCCTGGGCGTCAGCCCCACGGGCGGCAACGTGCTGGCGGCCGACTGGGATTACTTCCCCGGCCCCGTCACGCAGCAAGTCAGCGGTCTGATCCCCGGCCAGGCCTACACCCTGAGCTTTTCCTATGGCGCAGGCCAGCAGGTAGGCTTCCGCGGCGATAACCTCGTCAATTACTGGGACGTTTCGCTGGGCAATAGCAAGCAGCAGACGGCGTCCCTGGCCAACGTCAGCCAGGGCTTCACGGGCTGGCACCAGGCCAGCATGACCTTCACGGCGACGAACAGCAGCGAATTGCTGTCCTTCATGGCCAAGGGCAGCCCGACGGGCGCGCCGCCCTTCATGCTGCTCGACGGCGTATCGCTCGTGTCGGCCGTGCCGGAACCGTCGACCTGGGGCATGCTGATCGGCGGCCTGGGCTTGATCGGCTTCGCGGCGCGCCGCCGCAAAGGCTGACCAAACCGGCTGTCCGGGGCGCGTCCTGCGATGCGCGCTGTGCTTTAGTACAGCCGCGCTTCCCGGCCGCGCCGCACATCGGCCCGCCACGGTTGTGTTACGCCTTGGCGCGCCAGCAAATCCGCACCGGCATTTCCTGGGCCGGGGTTTTCACTGCCCGATCACGTTCCTGCCATGAGCCTGCTACAGACCCTACAGACGCACCTGCCTGGCCTTGCCGTGGATGTCCTGCGCCTGAGCCTGTGGCTGGTGCTGCTGGCCGTCCTCTTCGTGCCGCTCGAACGCTGCTTTGGCGAACGCCACGCGGGGCGCCCGCGCACGGAACTGTTCAGTGACCTGGGCTTCTATTTCATCAGCAGCCTGCTGCCGGCCGCGCTGCTGGCCGTGCCGCTGGCCCTGGTTGCCGTCGCCGGCCAGCGCTTCCTGCCGGACGCCGTGCCCGCTACCCTGGGCGCCCTGCCCCTGTGGGCCAAGCTGCTGCTGGGCTTGTTCATCGGCGAAGTCGGCACTTACTGGGGTCATCGCCTCAGCCATGAAAGTCCGTGGCTGTGGCGCTACCATGCCGTGCATCACAGCACGGAGCAGCTGTATTTCCTCGCCAACACGCGCACCCATCCCGTGGACATGGTCGTCACGCGCCTGTTCGGCCTGACACCCCTGTATCTGCTGGGACTGGCCGGTCCCGGCGCGGCCGGCAGCGCCGCGCCCGTGCTGCTGCTCCTGATCGGCACCGTCTGGGGCTTCTTTATCCACGCCAACCTGCGCTGGCGCTTCGGCCCGCTCGAATGGCTGGTGGCCACGCCCGCCTTCCACCACTGGCACCACAGCAAGTTCGAGCACATCAACCGCAATTACGCGTCCACCCTGCCCGTGCTGGACCGCCTGTTCGGCACGCATCACCTGCCGGCCGGGTGGCCGGCCAGCTGCGGCATCGAGGCCCCCATGCCCGCCAGCCTGGCCGGCCAGCTGCTGGCCCCCTGGCGCCGCGCGCCTGCCCCGGCCGCGCCGGCAACACGGCCAGGGCCAGCCGACTGATCCCCGGCAGCGGCCCGCACGGCCCGGCCGCACCGGCGTAAAAAAACCCCGCGCGGCCGGTACCGCGCGGGGTTTTCTCGCAAGGCTGCGCGGCACCACCACGCAGCCAGCTCTACGGCAAAACGCTTATTTCTTCTCGGCTTCCGCTTTCTTCGCGTCGGCAGCAGCCAGTTTCGCTTCCTTCTTCGCGGCGGCTTCCGCAACCTTGGCTTCTTTCTTGGCGGCCGTAGCCGCTTTCTTCGCGGCAGCGGCTTCCTTCTTCGTTTCGGCAGCCGTTTTCACGGGAGCGGCATCGGCTGCAGCGGGAGCGGCGGCAGGGACGGCCTTGGCGGCAGCTTCTTTCTTCGCGGCGGCAGCGGCAGCCTTGGCTTCTTTCTTGGCAGCAGCAGCTTCCTTCTTCGTTTCAGCGGCCGTCTTGGCTGGCGCCGCAGCGGTGTCGGTCGCAGCAGCTGGCTTCGCTGCGGCTTCTTTCGCTGCAGCTTCCTTCACAGCAGTTTCCTTTTTTGCGGGGGCTGCTTTCGCCACCGGGGCCGCCGGCGCGCCGGACTTGGCCTGGCCATTCACCTGCAGGCCCGCTTCCGACAGTTTCACGGAGCTTTTCGGGCCGATGCCCTTCACGCGGCTTTCGAAATCCGCCCAATCCTTGAAGGCGCCGCCCTTGGCACGCTCGTCGACGATGGCTTTCGAGGTGACGGGGCCGATGCCCTTGACGCTGTCGAGTGCCGCCTGGTCCGCCTTGTTGACATCGACCTGGGCAAAGGCAAAGCCCATCGTCGCGACCAGGGTGGCGAAGGCCAGCATTATTTTTTTGAACATGGGTATCTCTCCGTGATGTGGTTTCAAGATGACTCGAACGCAAGGGAGGAACAGCGCCTTAACGGCTTTAACGGCTGGGACGTGATACGGTTGACAAGAGGGGGACACGACAGGAAGGGAAAGCCTGCGCCAGATCAAACGGACGGCGCAGGCGGGACAGCGGTTTATTGCGGGAACAGCTCGTCGCGGGTGACGGTGGCCGTGCCCAGCTTGCCGACGACGATGCCGCCGGCGCGGTTGGCCGTGCGCACGGCGTCACCCAGGCCCATGCCGGCGCCCAGCATGGCCGCCATGGTGGCGATCACCGTGTCGCCGGCACCCGATACGTCGAACACTTCGCGCGCATCGGTGGGCATGTGCAGCACCTCGTCGGCCGTGTACAGGCTCATGCCCTCTTCCGAACGGGTCAGCAGCAGGGCTTCCAGGCCCAGCTGCGCGCGCATCTGCTGCGCCCGCTCCGTGAGCTGCTCTTCCGTGCTCCAGCTGCCGATCACGCGGCGCAGTTCCGACTTGTTCGGAGTGAGCACTGACGCTCCCGCATAGCGGCTGAAATCATCGCCTTTCGGGTCGACCATGACGATCTTGCCGGCGGCGCGGGCGGCCTTGATCATCTCGGCCACGTTCACCAGGCTGCCCTTGGCGTAGTCGGACAGGATCACCACGTCGTAGCTGGGCAGCAGTGCGTTGAACTGCTTGAGCTTGTCGCGCAGCACCGTGTCGCTGGGAGCATCCTCGAAGTCGATGCGCAGCATCTGCTGCTGGCGGCCGATCACGCGCAGCTTGATGATGGTGGAAATGGCCGCGTCGCGCTGCAGGTAGCTGTGGATGCCGCCGCCTTCGAGCAGGCGCTCGACCTGGCTGCCGGCCTCGTCGTCGCCGACCACGCCCAGCAAGCTCGTCTTCGCGCCCAGCGCGGCCGCATTGCGCGCCACGTTGGCCGCGCCGCCGAGGCGCTCTTCGCGCTTCTCGATGCGCACGATGGGCACGGGCGCTTCCGGCGAGATACGGCTGACATCGCCGAACCAGTAGCGGTCGAGCATCACATCGCCCACCACCAGCAGGCGCACCTGGGCCAGAGCGGCTGGCGCCGTCATGTCGCGGGCGTTCATGCGCGCGTCAGGATCGAGCGACCGATCCCGTGGTATTCGATGCCCGCCTCGGCCATGACGGCCGGTTCGAACAGGTTGCGCCCGTCAAAGATCACGGCCTGCTTCAGGCGCGCCTTGATCTGCTCGAAATCGGGGCTGCGGAAGGCTTTCCATTCCGTCACGATGGTCAGGGCGTCGGCACCCGTCAGCGCATCCTGCGGGCTGTCGGCGAAGCGCACCCTGGCCAGCTGTTCCGGCGTCAGGTCCAGCTGCAGCACGCGGCGCGCCTCGGTCATGGCGACGGGATCGTAGACGGCCACCGTGGCGCCGCGCGCCAGCAAGTCCGCCAGCAGCACGCGGGCCGACGCTTCGCGCATGTCGTCCGTATTCGGCTTGAAGGCCAGGCCCCAGACGGCGAAATGGCGGCCCGTCAGGTCGTCGCCGAAGCGCTTGACGACCTTGCCACCGAGAATATGTTTCTGTTTGTCATTAACGGCTTCCACGGCGCGCAGGATCAGCAATTCCTGGCCGTGGCCGCGTGCCGTGCGCTCCAGCGCCTGCACGTCCTTCGGGAAGCAGGAGCCGCCGTAGCCGCAGCCGGCGTACAGGAAGCTGTGGCCGATGCGCGGGTCGGAGCCGATGCCGTGGCGCACGGCCTCGATGTCGACGCCCACCTTGTCGGCCAGGTTCGCCAGTTCATTCATGAACGAGATGCGCGTGGCCAGCATGGCGTTGGCCGCGTATTTGGTGAACTCGGCCGAACGCACGTCCATCCAGTAGGTGCGCTCATGGTTGCGGTTGAACGGCGCATACAGGCTTTTCAGCAGGTCGCGCGCGCGTTCGCCTTGCGGCGTGGCATCGACGCCGATGACGATGCGGTCCGGGCGCATGAAGTCTTCGACGGCCGCGCCTTCCTTGAGGAATTCCGGGTTTGATGCCACGGAGAACGTAGCGGCCACGCCGCGCGCGTCCAGCTCGCCCTGGATGGCGGCGCGCACTTTTTCGGCCGTGCCGACGGGCACGGTCGACTTGTCGACGATGACCTTGAAGTCCGTCATGTACTTGCCGATGCCGCGCGCGGCGGCCAGCACGTACTGCAGGTCGGCGGAGCCATCTTCGTCGGGCGGGGTGCCGACGGCGATGAATTGCATCACGCCATGGTTGGCCGCCGCTTCCACGTCGGTGGAGAAGGTCATGCGGCCGGCGGCGCGGTTGCGCGCCACGACTTCTTCCAGGCCCGGTTCATGGATGGGAATGCCGCCGCTGTTGAGCAGCGCTACCTTCTGTGCGTCCAGGTCAAGGCAAAAGACGTCGTTGCCCAGCTCCGCCAGGCAGGCGCCGGTGACGAGGCCCACATAGCCCGTGCCGATAATGGTGATTTTCATGGTTATGCCGTATTTCTTATTGGTGAATTTCAGGTGCTACATACGAGTACACGCCACGTTGCGCGGGGCAAGGTGGCGTGTAGGATTAGTTCATGACGTTGAGCTCTTCGGTACGGCGCGGCGGGTAGGTTTCCCACTTGTTGCAGCCCGGGCAGTGCCAGTAGAACTGGCGTGCCTTGAAGCCGCAGTGGCTGCACTGGTAGCGGGCCAGCTTCTGCGTGTAGCCGTGCACGAGGTTTTTCACCATCGACAGCTCGGACCAGATGGCGGCCGGCGCATCCATCATGCGCGCCTCCAGCAGCTTGTCCAGGCCCAGCAGGGTCGGCGTGCGGCGCAATTCCGCGCTGACCAGCTGTTTCGCCGCTTCCACGCCGTCCAGCTCGATGACGGCCTTGAAGACGACTTCGATCAGGTCGATCGACGACGCTTCTTCCAGGTAGGAGCGCAGCAGGTTGACGCCTTCCTGCGGACGGCCCACTTTCGTGTAGCCATCCATCAGGCGCTGCGCCACCAGGGCCACGTGCGGCACGCTTTGCTGCTCCACGCGGCGCCAGGTGGTCAACGCGCCTTCCACGTCGCCGCGCGCCAGCAGCACGTCACCCGTCAAAATGGTGGCGCGCACGCTCTTGCGGTCCGTCTGCAGGGCTTTTTCCAGCAGCGGCATGGCTTCGTCCGGCTTCAGGTGCACCAGCGCGTCATGCGCCAGTTCGCAATAGAACTGGGCGATTTCCTTCTGGCGCGCACCGGCGCCCGATTCCTGCAAGCCGACGGCTGCCTCGATGGCGCGCGGCCATTCCTTTTCGCGCTGGTAGATTTCCAGCAGCGCGCGGCGCGCCTGGGCCGCATATTGCGTATCGACCAGGCCATTGAAGGTTTCCTCGGCACGGTCGAGCAAGCCCGCCTTCAGGTAATCCATGCCCAGCTCGTAGGCGGCGTGGCCCTGCTGCTCCAGCGGCAGGTCGGGACGCGCCAGCAAATTCTGATGCACGCGGATGGCGCGCTCCGTCTCGCCGCGGCGGCGGAACAGGTTACCCAGCGCAAAGTGCATATCGGCCGATTCCGGGTCCAGCTTGACCACTTCGATGAAGGCGTCGATGGCCTTGTCATGCTGTTCATTGAGCAGGAAATTCAAGCCCTTGAAGTAATTGCGCGGCAAGCTGCGCGATTCCGACACCAGTTGATGAATGTCAACGCGCGCGGCAATCCAGCCCAGCGCGAAAAACACCGGGATACCCAAGAGCCACCAGAGTTCAAATTCCATGCGATTGTTTTTATTCGAGTAAGAGAGATAGGAGCGACGGCGCTGCTTACTGCGCGCTCACGCTGTCCGGTTGCGGCTGGACATTGCTGGCCACGCCAACGGTCTGCAGCGCGGCAATGGTGGTTTTCTGCTTGGTCGCTTCGCGGCGGTGACGGAACACGGTCGGCGTCAGGGCCAGGACGCCCAGGCTGGCGCCAGCGACAAAAAAGCCCAGCAGCATCAGGACCAGGGGGCCGCGAATTTCATAATTGAGGAAAACATGCAGGTCGACAACCTGCGCATTCTTCAGCGCAAAACTGAAGAACAGGACGAAAAGAACACAGCCAACGATGGTGGAGATGATTTTCATCGATACGCCCAGAAAGTACAAAAAATGCCCGTATGGCACAACCTTGGAATGCCTGGCAGAAGCGTAGCGAGCGTCAGCGATTTGTGGCCAAGAAGCGCAACCGTGCTTGAGCACGGTGAGCATCGCAGGCCGCAAAGCGCGACGCGCAGTAGCTTATGTCAGGTATTCTCAGCATATTAACAAAAAAAAGCGGCATCCAAGGACGCCGCTCTTTGTGTCGCCTTCCAGCAGACGATTAATCCTCGATGATCGGTTGCCCGACCATCGCGTCCACCCGCTCGCGCAACTGTTTGCCCGGCTTGAAGTGAGGGACCCGTTTTTCAGGAACCATCACCTTGTCGCCGGATTTCGGGTTGCGGCCGATGCGCGGGGGCCTGCTGTTCAGGGCAAAACTGCCAAAACCGCGGATCTCGATGCGCTGGCCCGTCGCCAGGGCGTTGGTCATCGCATCGAGAATGGTCTTGACGGCATACTCCGCATCTTTCGCCACCAGCTGAGAATAACGCTCAGCGAGGCGGTTGATCAGCTCGGACTTTGTCATCTGCCGTATCCGCAGTCTTAGTTCTTGTTGTCGAACTTAGCTTTCAACAAGGCGCCCAGGCTGGTGGTGCCCGAAGCTGCGTTGTTGTCGGTAGCTGCCATCTTCTGCATGGCTTCCTGGGTTTCCACGTTGTCTTTCGCTTTGATCGACAGTTGGATACCACGAGCTTTGCGGTCGATGTTCAACACCATGGCTTCGACGGTGTCGCCGACTTTCAGGTGCGTACCAGCATCTTCAACGCGGTCGCGCGAGATTTCGGAAGCGCGCAGGTAGCCTTCGACTTCTTCGGACAGTTGGATCACGGCGCCTTTAGGCTCAACCGATTTAACGGTACCGGTTACCAGCGAGCCTTTGTCGTTCATGGCTGCGAAGTTGTTGAATGGGTCACCTTCCAGTTGCTTGACGCCCAGGGAAACGCGCTCGCGCTCAACGTCGATGGCCAGAACGATGGCTTCCAGTTCGTCACCTTTCTTGAAGCGACGCACGGCTTCTTCGCCGGTTTCGGTCCAGGACAGGTCGGACAGGTGCACCAGACCGTCGATGTTGCCGGCCAGGCCGATGAACACGCCGAAGTCGGTGATCGATTTGATCGCGCCGCGGACTTTATCACCTTTCTTATGGGTAACACCGAAGTCGTCCCATGGATTGGCTTTGCACTGTTTCATGCCCAGCGAAATACGACGACGCTCTTCGTCGATTTCCAGAACCATTACTTCTACTTCGTCGCCCAGTTGGACAACTTTGTTAGGAGCAACGTTTTTGTTCGTCCAGTCCATTTCGGAAACGTGTACCAGACCTTCGATACCCTGTTCCACTTCAACGAACGCGCCGTAGTCGGTCAGGTTCGTTACTTTACCGAACAGACGGGTGCTTTGTGGGTAACGACGGGACAGACCGGTCCAAGGATCGTCGCCCAGTTGTTTCACGCCCAGCGAAACACGGTTTTTCTCTTGATCGTATTTCAGGACCTTGGCGGTGATTTCCTGGCCAACCGTCAGAACTTCCGACGGGTGACGTACACGGCGCCATGCCAGGTCGGTGATGTGCAGCAGGCCATCGATACCGCCCAGATCCACGAACGCGCCGTAGTCGGTGATATTTTTGACGACGCCGGTCACGACCGTGCCTTCTTTCAGCGTTTCCATCAGTTTCTGACGCTCTTCGCCCATCGAAGCTTCGATGACGGCGCGGCGGGACAGAACCACGTTGTTACGCTTGCGATCCAGCTTGATCACTTTGAATTCGAGGGTTTTGCCTTCGAATGGGGTGGTGTCTTTGACAGGACGGGTATCAACCAGCGAGCCCGGCAGGAATGCGCGGATGCCGTTGGTCAACACGGTCAGACCGCCTTTGACTTTACCATTGACGGTACCGACGACGATTTCGCCCGATTCCATCGCTTTTTCCAGAGCCAGCCACGAAGCCAGACGCTTGGCTTTATCGCGCGACAGGATGGTATCGCCGAAACCGTTTTCCAGCGATTCGATCGCCACGGAAACGAAGTCACCAACTTTGACTTCCAGTTCGCCGTGGTCGTTCTTGAATTCTTCGACAGGGATGAATGCTTCGGATTTGAGGCCAGCGTTCACGATCACGAAATTGTGGTCGAGGCGCACGACTTCAGCGGAAATAACTTCGCCGGAGCGCATATCTTGACGCGACAACGATTCCTCGAAGAGCGCAGCAAAACTTTCCATACCGGTAGATTCGTTAGTTGTAACAGTAGACATAGGGTTCACACAGGTTATCCAGCAGAGATCGCACGATGCGACTTAAACTGGGTTAGGTTTTTGACACACCCGGACAGGCCAGGAGCCGTCAACGGGCACCACATGGCGCGCACTACACAGCAATACACGCCATTTTGCTGCTTATCTTGCAACAGCGGCATACCATTTCAACACGGTTTCAACGGCATCATCTGCCGTCATGGCCGAGGTATCGAGGACATGCGCCCCTTCCGCGGGGACCAGCGGCGCAATCGCACGGTGAGTATCACGTTCGTCCCGCGCCTGCAAATCCATCAGAAGGTCTTCCATATTAGCAGAAAAACCCTTGTCTATCAATTGCTTGTAGCGCCGTTGCGCGCGCGCCTCGACGCTGGCCGTGAGAAACACCTTCAGCAGGGCATGCGGGAAGATCACCGTGCCCATGTCGCGCCCATCGGCCACCAGGCCCGGCGTCTTGCGAAAGCCCAGCTGCAAACCGACCAGGGCGTGGCGCACCGTTGGCAAGACGGCAATTTTCGACGCCGTATTGCCCACTTCTTCCGCGCGGATCTGTTCGGTCACATTTTCGTTGGCCAGCAGGATTTCGCCGCCCGCGAAGTGGCACGGCAGGTGCTCGGCCAGCTTGGCCAGCGCGTGCTCGTCGCGCAAGTCCGTGCCGCGGCGCAGCGCCGACAGGGCCGTCAGGCGGTACAGCGCGCCCGAATCGAGGTAATGAAAGCCGAGCTTGTCGGCCACGCGGTGGGCCACCGTGCCCTTGCCGGAAGCGGTGGGGCCGTCGATGGCGATGACTGGGATGTGGGAGGTCGGCATTATTTTGTCACTTTAAAAAGAACTAAACCCCAAGGCAAGGGCTGGGGTCAGACCTGGCGGATCGAAATGCCTTCCATTGGAAGGCATTCCCCCTGAGGGTCCGACCCCGGCACTTGTCTTGGGTTATATCAATGTATCCTTGGCAATCCCCGCGAACACGGTGAAATACTCGGGAAAGGTCTTGGCCACGCATTTCGGGTCCATGATGCGCATGTCATTGCCGCGGCGGGCGGCGCCGTCCAGCGACGCGAGCGAGAAGCACATGGCCATGCGGTGGTCGTCATACGTGTCGATGGTAGCGGCGGCGATTTCGGCCGGCGGCGTCACGCGCAGGTAGTCGGCGCCCTCTTCCACTTCCGCGCCCAGCTTGCGCAGTTCCGTGGCCATGGCCGCCAGGCGGTCCGTTTCCTTTACGCGCCAGCTGGCGATATTGCGCAAGGTGGAGGTGCCGTCCGCGTACAGGGCGGCCACGGCGATCGTCATGGCCGCGTCGGGAATGTGGTTGAAATCCATGTCGATGGCCTTCAGCACGCCATTCGAGCGGGCTTCGATCCAGTTCTCGCCCATGGTGATGGTCGCGCCCATCTGCTGCAAGGCTTCGACGAAGCGCACGTCGCCCTGGATGCTGTCGCGTCCCACGCCTTCCACGCGCACGGGACCGCCGCCGATGGCGCCGGCCGCCAGGAAGTAGGACGCCGACGAGGCGTCGCCTTCCACGTGGATGGTGCCCGGGCTCTGGTACTGCTGGCCCGGCTGCACGGTGAACGACTGCCAGCCGTCATGCTCGACCGTCACGCCGAAGCGGCGCATCAGGTTCAGGGTGATCTCGATGTACGGCTTCGAGATCAGCTCGCCCGTCACGTCGATGGTCACCGCGTGGTCGCGCGCCATCAGCGGCGCCACCATCAGGAGGGCCGTCAGGAACTGGCTCGACACGTTGCCGCGCACGGCGATGCGCTGCGCGTGGATATGGCCGCGGCGGATGCGCAGCGGCGGGAAGCCCTGCTCGCCCGTGTATTCGATCTGCGTGCCGACGGCGTTCAGCGCGTCGACCAGGTCGCCGATGGGCCGCTCGTGCATGCGCGACACGCCGTGCAGCGTGTAATCGCCGCCGATGACGGCCAGCGCCGCCGTCAGCGGGCGGATGGCCGTGCCGGCATTGCCCATGAACAGGTCAGCCGCATGGTGCGGGAAGACGCCGCCGCAGCCTTCCACGTGGTGGATCTGGTGCGCCGTGGCCGGATCGCCCTGCAGTTCATCCTGCGTCCATTTCACGCCCAGCGAGGTCAATGCCGTGAGCATGACGAAGGTGTCGTCGGAGGCGAGCAGGTCGACGATCTTCGTCGTGCCCTTGGCCAGCGCGGCCAGCAGCAGCACGCGGTTGGAAATGCTTTTCGAGCCGGGCAGACGCACCGTGCCTTCGACGTGCATCACCGGCTTCAGATCGATATGGTGGGGGTAGTGCTTGGTCTGGGTCATGCTGGAATCCTTCGATTATTGTGTGGGCGCGGGCGCTTCCGCCGTTTCGATCGCCTCTATCCATTGCTGCCGGGCGTGCTGGGCGTTCGCATACACGCCTTCGATGGCAGCGCCGTCGCCGGCGGCCAGGTGCGCGCGCAAGGTCGTCAACTGCGCCAGGTAGGCGTCCAGTTCATGCAGCAGCGCCGGCTGGTTGGCCAGGCTGATGTCGCGCCACATTTCCGGCGATGAGCCGGCGATGCGCGTAAAGTCGCGAAAGCCGCTGGCCGCGTACTGGAACAGCAGGCCCGCGTGCGGTTTGTTGGCGATGTCGTCGACCAGCGCAAAGGCCAGCAGGTGCGGCAGATGGCTGACGGCGGCAAACACCTTGTCATGTTCTTCGGGCGTCAAGGTGTGCAGGATGGCGCCGCAGGCGCGCCACGCGGCGGCCACCCGTTCCACGTCGCCCGCGGCGTTTTCCGCCAGCGGCGTGAGCACCACTTTCTTGCCTTGATACAAATCAATGATGGCCGCATCGGGGCCATTCGTCTCGCGTCCCGCGATCGGGTGGCCGGGCACGAACTGGCCCGCCTTGCCTCCCAGCGCCGCGCGCGCGGCCGCCACCACGTCGCTTTTCGTGCTGCCCGCGTCGGTGACGACGGTGCCCGGCTTCAGGTGCGGCGCGATGGAGGCGAGGATGGCCCCCGTCTGCGCCACGGGTGCGGCCAGCAGCACCAGGTCGGCGCCCGCGATGGCCGTGGCCACGTCGCCGCCGATCTCGTCGATGATGCCCAGCTCCAGCGCGCGCGCCATCGACGCCGGCGAACGGCCCATGCCGACCACCGTGGTCACCGCGCCCGCATGCTTCAGGGCGCGCGCGAACGAGCCGCCGATCAGGCCTACGCCGAAGATGACGATTTTTTTCAGTGCAGGCGTCGTCATGGGGTCAGGCCAGCGCTTTCGTCAGCGCAGCGATAAAGATGGCGTTTTCCTGCGGCAGGCCGATGGAAATGCGCAGCCATTGCGGCAAGCCGTAGCTGCCCACGGGACGCACGATGACGCCCTGTTTCAGCAGCGCCAGGTTGACGCGCGCGCCGGCGCCATCGTCGTCGCCCACTTTCACCAGCACGAAATTGCCGTGCGATGGCACGTATTCCAGGCCCAGCTGCGTGAACGCTTGCGTGAACTGCTGGTAGCCGGCCGCGTTGTTGCGCGCGCTCTGTTCGAGGAATTCCTTGTCGTTCAGGGCGGCGATGGCGGCCGCCTGCGCCAGCGAGTTGACGTTGAACGGCTGGCGGATGCGGTTCATCAGGTCCGTCAGCGCCGGCTGGGCGATGGCAAAGCCGATGCGCAGGCCGGCCAGGCCATAGGCCTTCGACAGGGTGCGCGAGACCACCAGGTTCGGATACTGGCGCACCCATGCCGTCGACTCGTACTGGTCATCGGCGGACAGGAATTCGTTGTAGGCCTCGTCCAGCACGACGACGACGTGCTGCGGCACTTTCTTCAGGAACGCCTCGAGCTGCGCGGCCGTCAGGAAGGTGCCGGTCGGGTTGTTCGGGTTGGCGATGAAGACCAGGCGCGTGTCGTCGGCGATCGCCGCCGCCATCGCGTCCAGGTCATGGCCATAGGCTTGCGCCGGCACGACGATGTGGCGCGCGCCCAGGCCTTGCGTGGCCAGTGCGTAGACGGCGAACGAGTACTGCGAGTACACGACGGACTGGCCATGCTCGACAAACGCGTGCGCGGCGATTTCCAGGATGTCGTTGCTGCCGTTGCCCAGGGTGATCCAGTCGGCCGGCACGTCATAGCGCTTGGACAATACGGCTTTCAGGTCGAAGCCGTTGGCGTCCGGGTAGCGGCCCAGGTCATCGATGGCGGCGATCATCGCCTGCTTGGCCGATGCCGGCATGCCGTACGGGTTTTCATTCGACGCCAATTTGACGATGGCTGCCTCGTCGAGGCCAAACTCGCGCGCGACTTCCGCGATCGGCTTGCCGCTCTGGTAAGGGGCGATGGCGCGGACGTATTCAGGACCGATATTTTTAGACATGGTGTTCTTTAAAAGTTGGTGAATGATTGGTGAACCCCAAAAGCAATGACTGGGGTCGGCCCCCAGCCTTTACTGGGTTACAGACTGACCGGATACGACCCCAGCACCTTGAAGAAGGCCGCATTGCCCTGCAGTTCGGCCAGCGCCTGGGCGACGGCTGCATCGTGCACGTGGCCTTCCACGTCGACATAGAAATAATACTCCCAGCTGCCCATGCGCGCCGGGCGCGACTCGAAGCGCGTCATCGACACGCCGTGTTTCGCCAGGGGTGCCAGCAGCTGGTACACGGCGCCCGCCTTGTTCGGCACGGCCAGCACCAGCGAGGTCTGGTCCTTGCCCGACGGCGCCGTCTGCAAGGTGCCGACGACGGCAAAGCGCGTGCGGTTGTGCGGGTCGTCCTGGATATGGCCTTTCACCACGCCCAGCTTGTACTGCGCGCCCGCCAGTTCGCTGGCGATGGCCGCCACCGTGCCATCCTCGCCGGCCATGCGCGCCGCCTCCGCGTTCGAGGCCACGGCGTGGCGCGCGATGTGCGGGTAGTTCTGGTTCAGCCACACCTGGCACTGCGCCAGCGCCTGCGAATGGGCGCAGATGGAGGTCACGCCATCCATGTTGCCGCTCTTCGTCATCAGGCTGTGGTGCACGGCGATGGCCACCTCGCCGCTGATGATGAGGCTAGTCTGCAGCATCATGTCCAGGGTGCGGTTGACGGCGCCTTCCGAGGAATTCTCGATGGGTACGACGCCAAAGTCCGCCGTCCCCGCCTCGGCGGAGCGGAACACTTCATCGATGGAGGCGCACGGCAAGCCTTCGACGGCGCTGCCGAACTGCTGGTACACGGCTTGTTCGCTGAAGGTGCCGGCCGGGCCCAGATACGCCACGGTGACCCTCTTTTCCAGCGAGCGGCAGGAGGACATGATTTCGCGGAAGATGGTCTGCACTTCGCGGTCGCCCATGGGGCCGGGATTGCGCTCGGCCACGCCGCGCAGCACCTGCGCTTCGCGCTCGGGGCGGAACACGGGCGCCTGCGTTTCCGCCTTCACGTGGCCCACTTGCTGGGCAATCTGCGCGCGGCGGTTCAGGAGGTCGAGGATTTGCGCGTCGATCGCATCGATCTGTTCGCGCAGCGGTTTCAGTTTATCGGTCATGGTTGGTTTGTTTCGTCAGCTGTACTTCAATCATTGCCGCGCGGCCTGCGCCGGCGGCGGGCCGGCGCGCTCATTCATGAGAATGCCGGACAAAATGATCAGGGCTAGGCGCGTTGCCGCTGACAGTACGAATGTACGACAAGGCAATGCAACAACGCCCTGGACTTTTTGGCAGGCATTCTAGCGTCCGGCAAACTCGTTCAAATAGTTGACCAGGGCTTGCACGCCCTCGATCGGCATCGCGTTATAGATCGATGCACGCATGCCGCCGACGGACTTGTGGCCCTTCAGTTGCAGCAGGCCGCGCTGTTTCGCGCCAGCCAGGAATGCGTCGTTCAAGCTTTCGTCGCGCAGGTAGAACGGGATGGTCATGCGCGAGCGGTATTCCGGGGCGACCCGGTTCTGGTAGAAGTCGTCCGCATCCAGCGCCGCGTACAGCAGCGCCGCTTTCTCAATATTACGCTGTTCCATGGCTGCCACGCCACCCTGGCGTTTGAGCCACTGGAAAACCAGGCCGGCGATATAGATGCCGTAGGTGGGCGGCGTGTTGTACATCGACTCATGTTCGGCCACGATGCTCCAGTCGAAGGCCGACGGGCAGATCGGCAGGGCCTTGCCCAGCAAGTCTTCGCGCACGATGACGACCGTCAGGCCGGCCGGGCCGATGTTTTTCTGCGCGCCGCCGAAGATCACGCCGTATTGCGATACATCAATAACCCGCGACAGAATGTGCGAGGACATGTCGGCCACGATGGTGGTCCCCGCCGGTACGCCTGGCGCCTGCTGGAATTCCACGCCATCGATGGTTTCATTGGTGCAGATGTGCAGGTAGGCGGCGCCTGGCGTCAGCTGCCAGTCCGATACGGCCGGCACATGCGTGAAACCGCCCGCCTGCGACGATGCCGCCACGTTGACGTTGGCGTACTTGGCCGCTTCCTTGATCGATTTGCCGGACCAGGAACCCGTGTGCACGAAGTCGATGGTGGCCGGCTGCGTGGCACCATGGCCCACCAGATTCATGGGGATGATGGCATTTTCGCCCAGGCCACCGCCCTGCAGGAACAGGATCTTGTAGTTCTCGGGCACGGCCAGCAGCTCGCGCAGGTCGGCCACGGCCTGTTTGTAGATGGAGATGAACTCGGGACCACGGTGGCTCATTTCCATCACCGACATGCCGCTGCCATGCCAGTCCTGCATCTCAAAGGCCGCTTGCGCCAGCACTTCCTTGGGCAGGACGGCCGGGCCGGCGGAGAAGTTGTAGATTTGGGTCACGATACGGTCCTTGGCAAAATGAAAATTATTGGGGCGGCTGCGTGGCCGCCCGCATGACTTGCTCCAGCACGGCATTGACGCGCGGGATCAGCACGCGCTGGCTGATGGCCATCGATTCGGCCGACAACTGCGGCATGGTGGCCAGCATCTTGCGCCCCAGCGGCGTCTTGTAGAAGGCCGTCAGCTGCTCGACTTCCGGCACCGTGTAATAGCGCGCGTACAGGGGCACCATCTCGGCGCCCAGCTCGTCAATCAGGGTCGGGTCGGCCAGCACCTGCGTCAGGGTGGCGACGGCCACGGGAATCTCTTCCTCGGCACTGGCCAGCGCGCGCGCCTTGCGCTGCTCGTCCAGCCGCGGATCGGTATTGATTTGCTGTTGCGCCGACTGGCGGATCATTTCCGGCACCGATTGCAGCATCTGGTCGAAGATGCTGCGCGTGAGCTGCGGGAACTGCATCGCCTCGAGCATGCGCCGCACGGCCACTTTCATGGCGGGGCTGGGCGCGGCCTGGCGGGCCGGCGCGGCTTGCGTGCTCTGGGCCAGGGCCGGCAGGGTGGCAAGAAAGGCCAGCGAAAACGCGGCGAAGAAGGTGGCGACGATTTTTCTCATGGCATGCGGGACTTTACAAAAGCGGGGAACAACTTGAAATATGCAGGCTGGCGCCGCAACGGGCACGCCAACAGCAATTGGGGCTCCTCGCGGAGCCCCAATCATCTTACTCCGGCTGGGCCGGATCGGCCGCCGCCGGCGCGGCATCCGTGCCCGCCTCCGTCGTCAGCTCGACTTCGTCGATATCCGTCTCCACCACGCGCTGCAGGCCGGACAGCTTGGTGCCGTCTTCCACGGCGATCAGGGTCACGCCCTGCGTCGCGCGGCCCATCTCGCGGATTTCCGACACGCGGGTGCGGATCAAGACGCCGCCGGTGGTGATCAGCATGATTTCATCGCTGGTATCGACCAGGGTCGCGGCAACCACCTTGCCGTTGCGCTCGCTGGTCTGGATGGCGATCATGCCTTTCGTGCCACGGCCGTGGCGCGTGTACTCGGTGATCGGCGTACGCTTGCCGTAGCCGTTCTCCGTGGCCGTCAGCACCGACTGCTGCTCGTTCTCGGCCACCAGCAGGGCGATCACGTGCTGGCCCTCTTCCAGGTTCATGCCGCGCACGCCGCGCGCCGTGCGGCCCATCGGACGCACGTCGTTTTCGTCGAAGCGCACTGCCTTGCCCGAATCGGAGAACAGCATCACGTCGTGCTGGCCGTCCGTCAGCGCGGCGCCGATCAGGAAGTCGCCGTCGTCCAGGTCGACCGCGATGATGCCGGCCTTGCGTGGATTGCTGAAGTCCTTCAGCGGCGTCTTTTTCACGGTACCCAGGCTGGTCGACATGAAGACGTAATGATCTTCCGGGAAGGTGCGGTTTTCGCCCGACAGCGGCAGGATCACGGTGATCTTTTCGTTGTCCTGCAGCGGGAACATGTTGACGATCGGCTTGCCGCGCGAGTTGCGCGAGCCTTGCGGCACTTCCCACACCTTCAGCCAGTACATGCGGCCACGGTCCGAGAAGCACAGGATGTAGTCGTGCGTATTGGCGATGAACAGCTGGTCGATCCAGTCTTCCTCTTTCGTCGCCATGGCCTGCTTGCCGCGCCCGCCGCGCTTCTGCGCGCGGTATTCGGTGATCGGCTGCGCCTTCATGTAGCCCGTGTGCGACAGGGTCACGACCATGTCCTGCGGCGTGATCAGGTCTTCCGTTTCCAGGTCGGTGGCATTCAGTTCGATCTGCGAGCGGCGCACGTCCTTGTTGCCGGCGCCGTATTCGTTCATCGCCAGGGTCATTTCATCGGTGATGATGACGGTGACGCGTTCCGGCTTGGCCAGGATGTCGAGCAAGTCGGCGATGTGCGCCATGATGTCGCGGTACTCGTTGACGATCTTGTCCTGCTCCAGGCCGGTCAGGCGCTGCAGGCGCATCTGCAGAATTTCCTGCGCCTGGTCGTCCGACAGCTTGTACAAGCCATCCGTCTGCATGCCGTAATGCTTCGGCAGGTTTTCCGGACGGTAGGCATCCACGCCGCCCGGCGTCGTGCCGTCGCCCGTGCGGGCCAGCATTTCGCGCACGACGGACGAATCCCAGGCCTTGGCCATCAGCTCGACCTTGGCGATCGGCGGCGTCGGCGCGGCCTTGATGATGGCGATGAAGTCATCGATGTTGGCCAGCGCGACAGCCAGGCCTTCCAGTACATGACCACGTTCGCGCGCCTTGCGCAGTTCGAACACGGTGCGGCGCGTCACCACTTCGCGGCGGTGCGACAGGAAGCATTGCAGCATCTGCTTGAGGTTCAGCAGCTTTGGCTGGCCGTCGACCAGGGCCACCATGTTCATGCCGAAGGTGTCTTGCAGCTGAGTCTGCTTGTACAGGTTGTTCAGCACCACTTCCGGCACTTCGCCCCGTTTCAGCTCGATCACCACGCGCATGCCCGACTTGTCGGATTCGTCGCGGATGTCGGAAATGCCGTCCAGCTTCTTGTCGCGCACGTTTTCGGCGATGCGTTCCAGCAAGGACTTCTTGTTGACCTGGAATGGCAGCTCGTCGACGATGATGGCGATGCGGCCGCCATCCTTGCCGTATTCCTCGAAGTGCGTCTTGGCGCGCATGACGACGCGGCCGCGGCCCGTGCGGTAGCCGTCGCGCACGCCCGAGACGCCGTAGATGATGCCGGCCGTCGGGAAATCGGGCGCAGGGATCAGTTCGATCAATTCATCGATCGAGCAGTCCGGGTTGCGCAGCACGTGCAGGGCGCCGTTGATGACTTCGGTAATGTTGTGTGGCGGAATGTTCGTCGCCATGCCCACGGCGATGCCGGAAGAACCGTTGATCAGCAGGTTCGGGATACGCGTCGGCAAGACCGTCGGTTCCTTTTCCTTGCCGTCATAGTTGGGCTGGAAGTCGACCGTGTCCTTGTCGATATCGGCCAGCAGCTCGCTGGCGATCTTGTCCAGGCGGCACTCCGTGTAACGCATGGCCGCGGCGCCGTCGCCGTCGACGGAACCGAAGTTGCCCTGGCCATCGATCAGCATGTAGCGCAGCGAAAAATCTTGCGCCATGCGCACCAAGGTGTCGTAGATCGAGGCATCGCCGTGGGGGTGGTATTTACCCATGGTTTCGCCGACCACGCGGGCGCACTTGACGTAAGGGCGGTTCCACACGTTGTTCATTTCATGCATCGCGAACAAGACGCGGCGGTGCACTGGCTTCAAGCCATCGCGCGCATCCGGCAAGGCGCGCCCGACGATCACGCTCATGGCGTAATCGAGGTAGCTCTTGCGCATCTCTTCTTCGAGGGAAATAGGAATTGTTTCTTTTGCGAATTGATCCATTGGCGGTTCGACTGATCTCAGGCTGTGGTTAACTTATCTGCTACGCAATGTATGACGCAATACTGCATATCCTGGGTGGCTGCCAGGGCGGCGTGCCGCGCAAAAAATGGCCGGGACAGTGACAAGGCCGCTAGCCGTACCATTCGGTACGTCCAGGCCATGCCGCGCTACCGTGCACTTTTTGTTTAGCACTCTTAACAGCCAAGCGCACGATTTTAGCATGCGCGCCCCGCTACCTGTACAAATTGGCCAGACCGGCAATATTGACAGTTTGCACCGGCGCCGTGCGGGCTTGCCTGTCGATAATGCACAATGGCAATACCAGTTCAAGTCTTCTGCCCTAAAAAGAGGCAAAAAAAGCGATCAATTGTTACAGACGCGTTACAAATGAGCATTTCCGTTGCGTGAAAACAACGTGCGGTCTAAAATCGGGCAAGCTTTGATTTAACCACGGTCGTGTGCCCCTGATGCGTGTGGCAAAATGACTGGGAAGTTAATTGCTAGTTTCGCAATCTGAAACGAGCGCATATGGTCTACATGATAAAATCTTGGCACGTAGCACCAGTAGCGCAGTGTTGTTCTGCGGATATCACCCCCCGAAAGGAAAAAAGAATGAATAAATTTGTAACGCTGTTTTTCGCTGCATCCGCAGTGATTGCTGGCTCGGCTTCGGCCCAAACCCCAACCTCCCCACCGTTCGCGCCAGTTACCACTGACATCAAAGCACCTAGCCCAAAAAGCGCTTACGTGCAAGATGCTCGCGGCGTGATCGTGCGTGACCCATTCGGCCTGTGCTGGCGTACCGGTTACTGGACACCTGCTGACGCGGTGCCAGGTTGCGACGTTCCCCTGTGCGTAGAGCCAGAAACTCTGCAAGACGGCAAATGCGTGGCTCCACCTCCGCCACCAGCACCACCAGCACCAGCGCCAGTCGTCGTGGTACCAGTACCAGTCGTCGTAGCTCCTACCTCGGAAAAAGTCAGCTTCGCTGCTGATGCATTCTTCGATTTCGACAAAGCTACGCTGAAGCCAGAAGGCAAAGCCAAGCTGGACGAGCTGACCGCACAACTGGGCGGCATCAACCTGGAAGTCATCATCGCCGTGGGTCACACCGACTCCGTCGGCACCGATGCTTACAACCAAAAACTGTCGGTACGTCGTGCTGATGCTGTCAAATCCTACCTGGTTTCCAAAGGCGTTGAAAGCAACCGTGTGTACACCGAAGGCAAAGGCGAAAAACAACCAGTGGCTAGCAACGCTACCGCTGAAGGCCGTGCTAAAAACCGTCGCGTGGAAATCGAAGTTGTCGGTACCCGCAACAAGTAATAGCTGAGCCCCCTGGACTTGCCGCAAGTTATCGCGCAAGTCAAGGACAGCAGGAAAAAACCC
>NZ_RFSK01000049.1 GCF_009923995.1 Janthinobacterium sp.
ATCGGCATCGATGCCGATGCGATGGCGCGCCTGTTCCAGAAGTTCGAACAGGCCGATGCGAGCACCACGCGGCGCTATGGCGGCACGGGCCTGGGCCTGGCGATCTGCCGCCAACTGGTCGAACTGATGGATGGCGAGATCGAGGTGGCCAGCATGCCGGGGCAGGGCAGCACGTTCACCTTCACCCTGCCGATGGCAGACGGCGTGGCGCCGCCGCTGGTGCCGCAGGTGGCGCTGGCGCCGCACAGCCACCAGCTGCGCGTGCTGTGCGCGGAAGACTTCCCGACCAACCAGATCATCATCCGCGTCATGCTCGAGGAGCTGGGGCACCGCGTCGACGTCGTCGCCAATGGCATGCTGGCCGTGGCGGCCTGCGTGCATACGCGCTATGACCTGATCCTGATGGACGGGCGCATGCCGGAGATGGATGGCGCCACGGCCACGCGACTGATCCGCGTGGGCGGCTGGCCGGACCAGCCCGTGCGCGACCAGGAGCTGATGATCGTGGCCCTGACGGCGAACGCCAGCGAAGAGGACCGCAGCCGCTACCTGGGCGTGGGCATGGACGATTTCCTCAGCAAGCCGGTGGACGAGGCGGCCCTGCATGGCTTGCTGGCGCGTGCCATCGAGCGCCAGCTGCAGCGCGGCTTCATGCTGCCGCGCATGCCGTCCAGCATGCCGCGCAATGCGGCGCGGGGCCAGGCCGAACTCGACGCCCTGTTCGGCGTCGCGCCCAAGGCAGGCAGCGCGCCAGCGCCGGCGGCGCCGGCCAGCCGCAGCGGCGAGCTGCAGCGGCGCATCCGCGTCGCCTTCCTCGCCGACCTGGAAGGGCGGCTGCATGAACTCGACGCGGCCCTGGCCGCGCAGGACCAGGAGGGCGCCGGGCGCCTGCTGCACGGCTTGAGGGGCAGCGCCGCGTATCTCGACGAAACGGAGCTGCACATGCTGTGCACGGAAATGGAGGAAGCGGCGGATGGCGGGCGCTGGACGCAGGTGGCCCTGCACCTGCCGCGTCTGCGCGCACTGCTGGCGCAAATCGCCGTTCCGGACAAGGAAATGTAAAATATGCAATGCCGGACGGGGGAAGCGCGGCGAAACTGGGTAGAATACCGCCAGGCGCCCTGACGCTGCCGGCAATGGAGAGACTGATGAAAGTACTGGTGGTTGACGATGATGTCGTTTCGCGCATGGTGCTGATGCACCTGATCGACAGCTGTGGCGTGCACGATATCGTGGAGGCCGAGGATGGCGCGGCCGCGTGGGAACAGCTCGAGGGCGGCTTGCGGCCGGCGCTGTGCTTCTGCGACCTGCGCATGCCGCGCCTGTCGGGCATGGAGCTGCTGCAGAAGATCCGCTCCGACAGCGCGCTCGACGCCATGCCGCTGGTGCTCGTCTCGTCGGCCAATGACCAGGACACGGTGCGCGATGCCGTGCAGGCCGGCGCGGCGGGCTATATCGTCAAGCCCTTCCAGCCGGAACAGGTGCGCCTGCATATCGACGCCTGCTTCGACGTGGCGCCATTGCCGGCCGAGGCGCCGCTGGCGACGGCGCAGCGCCTGGGCATCGATCACGAACGCCTGCTGGCGTACCTGACGGGCTTCCAGGGCCAGATCGGCGCCGCCGCCGAACAGGTGGAAGCCCTGCTGGCAAGCGGCGAACCGGTGCAGGCGCGCCAGCAGCTGGAACGGCTGCACCTGGGTTGCCGCACCCTGGGGCTGCATGGCGCGGAAGCTGCCATGCTGGCCCTGCTGCAGGGGGCCGTGCTCGATGGCGGTCAGATGCAGACTGCGCTGGCCGCCCTGGCGCGCAGCGTGGCGCAGCAGGCGCATCTGCTTGGTGAGCAGGACGACGCGGACTGAATCCGCTGTTTTCCGCTTGCCGGAAAAATACTTTAGGTTTAAAGTATCTGCTTCCGGGCCAAGCACGCGCGCCCGCCACCAGCCAGGACGAGCATGAGCAGCGACCCATCGCCTACCACCGTACCTCCCCGGGATGACTTTGCGCGCGCGCACCTGCCGCCGCGCGCACTCTGGCCAGAGCTGTGCCTGGCCTTGCCCGAGCTGCAATATCCGACACGCCTGAACTGCGTCGCCGCGCTGCTCGATGCGGCCGTCGCCGCTGGCGGCGGCGCGCGTACGGCCATCCTCGCCGAGGGCCAGCGCTGGAGCTATGCCCACCTGCAGCAGCAGGTCGACCGCATCGCGCACGTGCTGCGCAGCGACCTGGGCCTGATTCCCGGCAACCGCGTACTGCTGCGCGGCGCAAATACGCCGATGATGGCGGCCTGCCTGCTGGCCGTGCTGAAGGCCGGCTGCATCGCCGTACCCACCATGCCGCTGCTGCGCGCGCGCGAACTGGCCACCATCGCGGCCAAGGCCGAAGTCAATGCCGTGCTGTGCGCGCAGGGCTTGCGCGGCGAGCTCGATGGCGTGCCGGATTGCCCGCCGGTGCTGTGCTTTGGCGCCGATGGCGCGGAGCTGGAGCAGCGCATGGCGGCGCACGCCAGCCCGTTTGCCGCGCACGACACGGCGGCCGACGACGTCTGCCTGATCAGCTTTACGTCGGGCACGACGGGCGTGCCCAAGGGCACCATGCACATGCACCGCGACCTGCTGGCCATCTGCGACTGCTTTCCCCGCTCCATGCTGCAGGCGCGCGCCGACGACATCTTCATCGGCACGCCGCCGCTGGCGTTCACCTTCGGCCTGGGCGGCTTGCTGCTGTTTCCCCTGCGCTTCGGCGCGGCCGCCGTACTGCTGGAAAAGCTCACGCCGGAGGGCCTGCTGCGGGCCATCGCGACCTACGCGGCCACGATCTGCTTCACGGCGCCCACCTTCTACCGCCAGATGGCGCCGCTGGCCGCGCAGCACGACTTGCGCAGCCTGCGCCTGTCCGTGTCGGCCGGCGAGGCGCTGCCGCTGGCCACGCGCGACGCCTGGCAGGCGGCCACGGGCCTGGCCATGACGGACGGCATCGGCGCCACCGAGATGCTGCACATCTTTATTTCCGCCACGGGCGAGGGCATCCGCCGCGGCGCCATCGGCAAGGCCATCCCCGGCTACCAGGCCTGCATCGTCGACGAGGCGGGCGTGCCGCAGCCGCCCGGCGTGACGGGCCGCCTGGCCGTGAAGGGCCCGACCGGCTGCCGCTACCTGGCCGATGCGCGCCAGGGCGAGTACGTGCAGAACGGCTGGAACCTGACGGGCGACACCTTCGAGATGGATGGCGACGGCTATTTCTATTACCGGGCGCGCAGCGACGACATGATCGTCTCGGCCGGCTACAACATCGCCGGGCCGGAAGTGGAAGAGGCGCTGCTGCGCCACCCGGCCGTGGCCGAATGCGGCGTGGTGGGGCGCGCCGATGAGGAGCGGGGCCAGATCGTCGAGGCGCACGTGGTGTTGAAGGCGGGCTGCCAGGCCGGCGATGCGCTGGCGGCCGAGCTGCAGGAGTTCGTGCGCCAGCAGATCGCCCCCTACAAATATCCGCGCGCCATCCGCTTCCTGCCCGCGCTGCCGCGCACGGAGACGGGCAAGCTGCAGCGCTTCAAACTTCGCACGGACATGCCATGAATATCGTCTGCATCGGCGGCGGCCCCGCCGGCCTGTATTTCAGCCTGCTCATGAAAAAGCAGGACCCCGCGCACCGCATCACCGTCATCGAGCGCAACCGCCCGTACGACACGTTTGGCTGGGGCGTGGTGTTTTCCGACCAGACCCTGGGCAACCTGGCCAATGCCGACGAGCCGACGGCGCGCGCCATCCTGCAGGCGTTCAACCACTGGGACGACATCGAGATCCATTTCAAGGGCGAAACCGTGCGCTCGGGCGGCCATGGCTTTTGCGGCATCGGCCGCAAGCGCCTGCTCAACATCCTGCAGCAGCGCTGCGAGGAACTCGGCGTGGACCTCGTCTTCGAGACGGAGGTGCAGGACGACCAGGCCATCGCGCGCCAGTACGGCGCCGACCTGGTGATCGCCAGCGACGGCTTGAACAGCCGTATCCGCACGCGCTACGCAGCCAGCTACCAGCCCGCCATCGAGCAGCGCCATTGCCGCTTCATCTGGCTGGGCACGCGCAAGAAGTTCGACGCCTTCACGTTCGCCTTCCGCCAGACGCCACACGGCTGGTTCCAGGCGCATATCTACCAGTATGACGGCGACACCTCGACCTTCATCGTCGAGACGCCCGAACATGTGTGGCGCGCGGCGGGGCTGGACGCCATGAGCCAGGAAGAGGGCGTCGCCTTTTGCGAGGCGCTGTTCGCCGGGGAACTCGATGGCCATGGCCTGCTGAGCAACTCACCCCACCTGCGCGGCTCGGCCCAGTGGATCACCTTCCCCCGCATCGTCTGCCGCCAGTGGGTGCATATGCAGGACGGCGTGCCCGTGGTGCTGATGGGCGACGCGGCCCACACGGCGCATTACTCGATCGGCTCGGGCACCAAGCTGGCGCTGGAAGACGCCATCGAGCTGGCGCGCTGCTTCGGCCGGCATGGCGATGCACCTGCCGCGCTGGCCGCTTACCAGCAGCTGCGCGCCGTCGAGGTGCTGAAAATCCAGAGCGCGGCGCGCAATTCCATGGAGTGGTTTGAAAACGTCGAGCGTTACAGCGCCATGGAGGCGCCGCAGTTCGCTTATTCCATGCTCACGCGCAGCCAGCGCATCTCGCATGAAAACCTGCGCCTGCGCGACCCCGCCTACGTGGCCGGTTACGAGCAGTGGCTGGCGCGGCGCGCCGCCGAACAGGCCGGCGTGGAGGCGCCGCACGGCCCGCTGCCGCCCATGCTCACGCCATTCCGGCTGCGCGGCGTGCTGCTGAAGAACCGCATCGCCGTCTCGCCCATGGCGCAGTACAGCGCCGTCGACGGCGTGGCGGGCGACTACCACCTGATGCACCTGGGCGCGCGCGCCATGGGCGGCGCGGGCCTCGTGTTTGCCGAGATGACGTGCGTGTCGGCCGACGCGCGCATCACGCCCGCCTGTCCCGGCATGTACAGCGAGGCGCATACGCAGGCGTGGCGGCGCATCGTCGATTTCGTGCATGCGAACAGCGATGCGAAGATCGCCCTGCAGCTGGGCCATGCGGGGGCGAAAGGCTCGACGCGGCCCATGTGGGACGGCATCGACCTGCCGCTCAGGGAGGGCAACTGGCCGCTGCTGGCCGCCTCGGAACAGCAATACCTGCCGGGCGTGTCGCAGGTGGCGCGGGCGGCGACGGAAAGCGACCTGGCGCGCATCGAGCAGGACTTCGTGCGCGCCACCCTGGCCGCGGCCGTCGCCGGTTTCGACTGGCTGGAGCTGCATTGCGCGCACGGCTACCTGCTGTCGAGTTTTATCTCGCCGCTGACCAACCGCCGCACGGACGAGTATGGCGGCAGCCTGGAAAACCGCTGCCGCTATCCGCTGCGCGTGTTCCGCGCCATGCGCGCCGCCTGGCCGCAGGACAAGCCCATGAGCGTGCGCATCTCGGCCCACGACTGGGTCGACGGCGGCATCACGCCCGACGACGCGGTCGTCATCGCGCGCCTGTTCAAGCAGGCGGGCGCGGACCTGATCGACTGTTCCTCGGGCCAGGTCAGCAAGCTGGAACAGCCCGTGTACGGGCGCATGTTCCAGGCGCCGTTCGCCGACCGCGTGCGCAACGAGGCGGGCATCGCCAGCATGGCCGTCGGCTCGATTTTCGAGGCGGACCACGCCAACAGCATCATCGCCGCCGGGCGCGCCGACCTGTGCGCCGTGGGCCGGCCGCACTTGGCCAACCCGGCATGGACACTGACGGAGACGGCGCGCATCGGCTACAGCGGGGCCGCTGCCGCGTGGCCAAGGCAGTACCGGCCGGGCCAGCAGCAGCTGGAGCGCAATCTGGCGCGCGAACGCCAGCTGGCCGCCGCCAGTTCGGGCTTGACCCCGCAGCAGGTGGCCGCGCGGCTGCTGGAAGGATGACATGAACAAGGAAGCATCGATGGACGCCTTATCAGGAAAACATGCGCTGGTGACGGGTGCCGGCAGCGGCATTGGCCTGGCCTGCGCGCGCGCCTTGCTGGGCGCGGGCGCCAGGGTCACCCTGGCCGGGCGCGATGGCGCGCGGCTGGCGCGCGCGCGCCTGCAGCTGGAAGAGGAGGGCGGCGCGGGCAGGGTGGCCCTGTGCGTGCTCGACGTGGCAGTGGAAGCGTCCGTGCAGGCGGGGTTTGCGCAGGCCGCCGCGCATTTCGGCCGCATCGACATCCTGGTCAATAATGCGGGCCAGGCGCATGCGGCGCCGTTCGGCAAGACGGATACGGCCATCTGGCAGCAGATGCTGGCCGTGAACCTGACGGGCGTGTTCCACTGCTGCCAGGCGGCCATGCCGGGCATGCTGGACGCGGGCTGGGGGCGCATCGTCAACGTGGCGTCGACGGCGGGCCTGAAAGGCTACCGCTACGTCAGCGCCTATGTCGCCGCCAAGCATGGCGTGATCGGCCTGACGCGCGCGCTGGCGCTGGAGGTGGCGCCGCGCGGCGTGACCGTCAACGCCGTCTGCCCCGGCTACACGGAGACGGACATGATGGCGCAGGCCGTGCAGAATATCGCCCGCAAGACGGGCCGCGGCGAGGAGGCGGCGCGCGCGGAGCTGGCCGCCGCCAACCCGCAGCAGCGCCTGGTGCAGCCGCAAGAGGTGGCCGATGCGGTGGCGTGGCTATGCCTGCCCGCCTCGTCGGCCATGAATGGACAATCGGTCGCCGTCGCCGGCGGCGAAGTCATGTAACCGAATGAAGACCATGGATAAAGAAACCGATAATCTGCAGGACGAGCCCGTGCTGGACCTGTCCAGCCGCCTGACGCAGGACCACCACCAGTCGCTCAAGCTGTGGCTGCGCATGCTGTCGTGCACGGTGAAGATCGAGAACGAGGTGCGCACGCGCCTGCGCGCCACCTTCGGCATCACCTTGCCCCGCTTCGACCTGATGGCGCAGCTCGAGCGCTTTCCCGACGGCCTGCGCATGGGCGAACTGTCCAAGCGCATGATGGTCACGGGCGGCAATATCACGGGCATCACCGACCAGCTGGAGCAGGAAAAGCTGGTGGCGCGCGTGGTCGACCCGAAGGACCGCCGTTCGTACAGCGTCAAGCTGACGCCGGCCGGCCGGCGCGCCTTCGACGAGATGGCCAAGGTGCACGAAGGCTGGATCGCGGAACTGCTGCAGGGCGTGACGCCGGACGACAAGACGCAACTGATCGAGCTGCTGTCGCACATGAAGCAGCAGTTGAACAACACCCCCTAAAGGACTGACCATGCGCTACCTCCCCGGCCAGCCGCAGGACCTGCCTGGCAACCGCGCCAGCCTGGCCAGCTACGCGGCGCGGCATTTTCTATTCTCCGTCGAGGACGGCGTCGCCACCTTGACCTTGCACAGGCCCGAGCGCAAGAATCCGCTCACCTTTGACTCGTATGCGGAATTGCGCGAGCTGTTCCGCGCGCTGGCGCATGCGGACGACGTCAAGGCGGTGGTGATCACCGGCAGCGGCGGCAATTTCTGCTCCGGCGGCGACGTGCACGACATCATCGGCCCGTTGACCCAGCTCGACATGCCCGGCCTGCTGGCGTTTACCCGCATGACGGGCGACGTGGTGAAAGCCATGCGCGCCTGCCCGCAACCGATCATCGCCGCCATCGACGGCATCTGCGCGGGCGCCGGCGCCATGCTGGCGCTGGCCTCCGACATCCGCATCGGCACGGCGCGCAGCAAGACGGCCTTCCTGTTTACCCGCGTGGGACTGGCCGGCTGCGACATGGGCGCCTGCGCCCTGCTGCCGCGCGTGATCGGCCAGGGCCGCGCCGCCGAACTGCTGTACACGGGGCGCTCCCTGCCCGGTACGGAGGCGGAGCGCTGGGGCTTCCTGAACCGCCTCGTCGAGCCGGAAGAGCTGGCAGAGGCGGCGCGGCTGTTCGCCGCCGGCCTGGCCGGCGGCCCCACGTTCGCGCACGGCATGACGAAGAAAATGCTGCAGCAGGAGTGGAACATGGGCGTCGACGAAGCCATCGAGGCGGAAGCGCAGGCGCAAGCCATCTGCATGGCCACCAACGATTTCCACCGTGCCTATCACGCCTTCGTGGCGAAGGGCCAACCACAGTTCGAGGGCGACTGACATGCGTGATACCAGCTATCTGGACTGGCCGTTTTTCGAGGCGCGCCACGCGCAGCTGGAGCGCGAACTCGATGCCTGGGCCACGCAGCATGTGGGCGAGGCGCACGGCGGCGACGTGGATGCGGCCTGCCGCGCGCTGGTGGCGCAACTGGGGCAGGGCGGCTGGCTGGCGCATGCCACGAGCGCCGATGGCCACGTCGACACGCGCGCCATTTGCCTGATCCGCGAAACCCTGGCGCGCCACGATGGCCTGGCCGATTTCGCCTTTGCCATGCAGGGGCTGGGCTCGGGCGCCATCGGCCTGTTCGGCAGCGCGGCCCACAAGGCGCGCTACCTGCCCGACGTCGCCAGCGGCAAGCGCATCGCCGCCTTCGCCCTGTCCGAGCCGCAGGCCGGATCGGACGTGGCGGCCATGGCCTGCGCCGCGCGCCTGGAGGGCGACGACTACGTGCTCGATGGCGAAAAGACGTGGATCTCGAATGGCGGCATCGCCGACTTTTACGTGGTCTTCGCGCGCACGGGCGAGGCGCCCGGCGCGCGCGGCATCAGCGCCTTCATCGTCGACGCGGACAATCCCGGGCTGGAAATCGCCGAACGCATCGCCGTCATCGCGCCGCATCCGCTGGCGCGCCTGCGTTTCAATCAGTGCCGCGTGCCCGTGTCGCAGCGCCTGGGCGCGGCGGGGCAGGGCTTCAAGGTGGCGATGGCGACCCTGGACATCTTCCGCACGTCGGTGGCCGCCGCCGCCCTGGGCTTTGCGCGGCGCGCCTTCGACGAGGCGCTGCGCCACGCCATGGCGCGCCAGATGTTCGGCCAGACCCTGGCGGACTTCCAGCTGACGCAGGCCAAGCTGGCGCAGATGGCCACCGGCATCGATGCGGCGGCGCTGCTCACCTACCGCGCCGCCTGGCAGCGCGACCAGGGCCGCAAGGTAACGAAGGAGGCGGCCATGGCCAAGCTGACGGCGACGGAAACGGCGCAGCAGGTGATCGACGCGGCCGTGCAGCTGTTCGGCGGCATGGGCGTCGTCAGCGACCACCCGGTCGAACGCCTGTACCGCGAAATCCGCGCCCTGCGCATCTACGAGGGCGCCAGCGAGGTGCAGCAATTGATCATCGCGCGCGAACTGCTGCGCGAGGCAGCCAGCGTAGGAACGGCATGAAGCGCATGAACAACGAGGAAAATCAAATGCAAGTTTTACAACCGCCCGCCTGGGCCAGGCCGCGCGGCTACGCGAACGGCATCGCCGCCAGCGGGCGCACGGTGTACGTCAGCGGCATGATAGGCTGGGACGCGCAGGGACAATTCCACACGGACGATTTCGCGGGCCAGGTGCGCCAGGCCTTGCAGAACATCGTCGCCGTGCTGGCCGAGGCGGGCGCCTTGCCCGAGCATATCGTGCGCATGAACTGGTACGTGCTGGACAAGAAGGAATATGTGGCGGCGTATCCACAGATTGGTGTTGCCTATCGGGAAATTATCGGCAAGCATTTTCCTGCCATGACGGCCGTGCAGGTGGCGGGCCTCATCGAGGACAGGGCGAGAGTCGAGATCGAGGTGACGGCCGTGCTGCCGGGATGAATTTCTGCTATGAAAGATTGCACATTGGCATCTAAATAATAAATATAAAAACATTATCTATCATGTTATATTTGGCAACCGGAAAATACGCCGGTTTTAAATACTGACAGTCGAGGTAGAGGATGCATAACAATTTCAGAGCAGCAAGCAGCGCGGCGCTGGCGGTAGCCGGCATGGCCTTTTGTCTGGGGGCGCAGGCCAATTCCGGCACCTCGCTCCTCTCGCCCGGCTATCAGGCCCAGCTGGAAACGTGGCTGGGCGAGGGCCGCCTGGCGCTGACGGCCATTTACAGCAAGGCGGCGGGCGATACTTCGCTCGATTTTCACAAGGCGACGGATGGCAAGGGGCGCACCTTTTCCGTCATGGAAGCGAGCAACAGCGCCGGACAGACCTGGCTGGTGGGCGGCTATAATCCGCAAAGCTGGAGCTCCACGGGGGGCATGCACGTCACCATGGAAGACAGCCAGCGCACCGCCTTCATCTTCAACCTGACGGCGGGCGTCATGCTGCCGCAGCTGAAGCAGTATTTCAGCGGCGACGGCATCGGCAGCGGACAGACGTATAACGACCTGAGCTATGGTCCCACCTTCGGCATCGGCCATGACCTGTACGTTCCCCAGGACTTGACGCATGGAGGCTATTCCTCGCTGTACTCCTACAATTACCGGGGGCAGCCGGCAAACGGCGTGAGCCTGATCGACGGTTCCACCTTCACGGGGCCGAACATCACGTATGGTGCGATACAGGTGTTTACCATCAGCGCGGTGCCGGAACCGGCCACCTGGAGCTTGCTGCTGGGGGGGCTGATCTTGCTGGCTGGCATGCAGTTGCGCCAGTCGCGGGTCAGGGACGGCGCCCGCGGCTGACTCCGCATGCTGCGGCGACGCCAGCCCCTCGCGTGGCGCGCGCCGCATCCGGCGGGGGCGAACCTGGCTTGCCGGAAATGATTGATGATCATCAACTAATCGCATGGCAGCGGCCCTGGGCTTGATACTGTCGTATGAGCAACCACCCACGCTTGGGACCCTGTCGTGTTATTTAATACCTTTTCATTTTTCCTCGTTTTTTTGCCGCTGGCGCTGCTTGGTTATTTTGTCCTGTCAAAGTATTCCCTGCGCCTGTCCATCATTTTTCTGTTGCTCGCCTCGGTGGCGTTTTATTGCTATTGGGATATCGCCTTCCTGCCCCTGCTGGCCTTGTCCATCTGTACCAACTTTGCCGTCGGACGCAATATTTCGCTGCAACATGGGCAGGGCCGCTTGCGCACGGCCAAGCGCTGGCTGATCGGCGGACTCGTCTTCAATTTGTCCCTGTTGGTCTTTTTCAAGTATTTTGACTTTCTGCTGAGCAATATTGCCGCCGTCACGGGCATGGCGATCGAGCCCATCGGCATTACCTTGCCCATCGGCATCTCCTTCTTCACTTTTACCCAGATCGCCTACCTTGTCGACTGCCATGCCGGCAAGGTCAAGGATTATCAGCCCGAGAGCTACGGCCTGTTCGTCACCTACTTTCCCCACCTGATTGCCGGCCCCATCCTGCATCACAAGGACATGATGCCGCAGTTCTCGCAGCCGGCCCTGCATGTCTTCCACCGCGGCAGGCTGCTGGTGGGCCTGAGCTTCTTCACCATCGGCCTGTTCAAGAAAGTCATCCTGGCCGACGGCGTGGCCCGCTTCGTGGGGCCGGTTTTCGACCTGCACCACCAGCACTTGAGCATGCTTGAGGCGTGGGCCGGCGCGCTGGCCTACACGTTCCAGCTGTATTTCGATTTCTCCGCCTATTCCGATATGGCCTACGGCTTGTCCTATATGTTCGGCATCATATTGCCCATCAATTTCAATTCCCCGTACAAGGCCGCGTCCATCATCGATTTCTGGCGCCGCTGGCATATCACGCTGTCCAATTTCCTGCGCGATTACCTGTACATCCCCCTGGGCGGCAATCGCAAGAGCGCATTTCAGCGCTACCGCAACCTGTTGCTGACGATGCTGCTGGGCGGCCTGTGGCACGGCGCCAACTGGACATTCTTGCTGTGGGGCTTGCTGCACGGCATTTACCTGATCATTAACCATGCCTTGCGGCACGTGCTGGGCGGACGCAGCAACCTGCCCCTGCGCGTGGCGGGCGCAGGCGCCACGTTCCTGGCCGTGGTGGTGGCCTGGGTCTTTTTCCGCGCCACTTCCGTCGGCGTGGCGCTGGACGTGCTGCAAGCCATGGGGGGCGGGACGCTGACGCCGTCCATGCGCGAGACGGTGCTGGGCATGAACCGCATCATGGAGCTGGGTTCCTGCCTGTGGTGGCTGGCGGCCTGTGCCGCGATCGTCTTCTTGTTGCCGAATGCCTATGATCTGCTGGGCCGTGGCCTGCGCCTGGAGGCGGAAAACCGCCTGGCCGGCCGGCGCGGCAATATGCTGCTGGGCGCCTTGCTCTTGCTGTGCCTGTTCTTGCTGTCGATCAGCGAAACCCGCGGCGTCTCCGAATTTCTGTACTTTAACTTTTAAATCATCATGCGTTCATCCATTACGACAGGAATCGGTGTGCTGCTGATGGCGCTGGTGCTCGAGATCGTGCTGCAGTGCCTGCCCGTATCGTCGGGCCTGCGCCTGGAGCACAGCAGCGCGGCCATGCCGCTCAGCCGTTATCTGCCCGGGCAGGCCTACGTGTATTCCCACGGCTGGGCGCTGTCGAATGCGCGCCGGGGCGCCACCAATGCGCAGGGCTTTGCCAATTCCGCGGATTTCAAGCCCGATGCGGCCGTGCTGGTGCTGGGCGACAGCTTTGTCGAAAGCCTGATGCTCGATTATGAGGACACGCTGCAAGGCCAGCTGGACCGCATGGTGGGCGGCCGGGTGTACGCCGCCGCCAGTTCCGGCAATGGCCTGGCCGATACGCTGGAAATGCTGCGCTACTACGGGCCGCGCCTGCATCCGCGCAATGTGGTCATGCTCATCGATTCGGGCAACCTGAACAATCTGCTGCTGCCGGCGCCGCGCAGCCACAACCAGTTCGTGGCCGGCCCGGATGGCGTGCGCATGGTGCACGTGGACTACGCGGAATCCAGGCTCAAGCGCTGGATGGCGCGCTCGGCCCTCGTGCGGTATACCTATTACAACCTGAAATTGCCGGACTGGCTCTCTTCCCTGCGGCATAGCGGCGGGGCGGCAGGTGTTGGCGGCGCGGCGCCGGCCGCGCGCGACCAGGTGCTGGACTATTATTTTGCGCAACTGCGGGCGGCTCAGGACGTTGTAGGCACGCAACTGATCTTTGTCGTCGACGGCGACCGCAACATGCTGTACGAGCCCAGGAAGGGCAAGCCCACCTGGCACGGCGACGACCGCCAGGCCTTCATCGCGCAGGCGAGGAAAAATGGCCACGTCGTGGTGGACATGCAGCCGGTGTTCGCGGCCCACTGGCGGCAGCGCGCCGAGCGGCTGGATTTCCTGCCGATGGACGGCCACTGGAACAAGGTGGCGCACGGCCTGGCCGCGCAGCAGGTGCTGCCCGTGCTGCAGCCGTCCCGGCAGCCGTAGCGGGGGAGGGGCGCTTCATGGCGCGCCGGCCCCGATGCCGGCGCGCGTTTTCCTCTTGCTGGCTGACACTATGTCAATGACGGGCGCCAGCCTGTATAATGCCGCTGCGCGTGTCGCCATCGTACAATGGATAGTACAAGGTCCTCCTAAGACTTAAATGCAGGTTCGATTCCTGCTGGCGACACCACATTCCACGCAACGCGCGTCGGCAGCCTGTGATCATCCAGGCGGTATTACCGGTCGATGGCGATTGAAGTCCGAGTTATCGGTACAATGCGTGCTTCATTCATCCAATCGGCGGCTGTTTTGCATACCCAGCGGTGTGCAGGGGACGGCGCCCGAGCACTCTTACTCATTATGGCTGTCATTTCTCTTTCATCGGCGCAACTTGCGTTCGGTCACGTCGCGCTGCTCGATCACGCGGAATTTTCACTCGAAACGTCGGAACGGGTCGGTTTGATCGGCCGCAACGGCACGGGCAAATCCTCCTTGCTGAAGGTCATTTCCGGCAAGTTCAAGCTCGACGACGGCTTGCTGGTCATGCAACAGGGCATCAAGATCGCCTACGTGGAGCAGGAGCCGCAATTCGACCCGGACATGTCCGTGTTCGATGCCGTCGCGTCCGGCATGGGCGAATCGCAGGCGTGGCTGAAGGAATACGACGCGCTGACGGGCCAGTTTGGCCAGGGCAATGACGACGAACTGATGGAACGCATGCACGACATCCAGGTCAAGCTGGATGCGGCCGATGCGTGGAGCTTGCCGAACAAGGTGGAAACCGTACTCGACCGTTTGAACCTGACGGGCGACATGGCCATGAAAACCCTGTCGGGCGGGATGCAGAAGCGCGTGGCGCTGGCGCGCGCGCTCGTCTCGGCGCCGGACGTGCTGCTGCTCGATGAGCCGACCAACCATCTGGACTTCAGCTCCATCCTGTGGCTGGAAGGTCTGTTGCGCGATTTCAAGGGCAGCGTGCTGTTCATTACCCATGACCGCTCCTTCCTCGACAACGTTGCCACGCGCATCATCGAACTGGACCGCGGCCGCCTGCTGTCGTATCCGGGCAACTTCACGGCGTACCAAGTGCGCAAGGCCGAGCAGCTGGAAATCGAGGAAGTGGAAAACGCCAAGTTCGACAAGTTCCTGGCGCAGGAAGAAGTGTGGATACGCAAGGGCGTCAAGGCCCGCCGCGTGCGCGACGAAGGCCGCGTGCGCCGCCTGGAAGCGCTGCGCCTGACGCGCAATGCGCGCCGCGAGCAGCAGGGACAAGTGAAACTGGACGTGTCGGCCGGCGAACGCTCGGGCAAGATCGTGGCGGATCTGGAAAACGTCTCGAAAATCTATGGCGACAAGGTCATCGTCAAGGATTTCAGCGCCACCATCTTGCGCGGCGACAAGGTTGGCCTGATCGGTGCCAACGGTGCCGGCAAGACCACCCTGCTGAAGATGATCCTCGGCGAAGAGCAGTCGGACACGGGCACCATCCGCCTGGGTACCAAGCTGCAAGTGGCGTATTTCGACCAGATGCGCACGCAGCTGAACGAAGAGGCGAACCTGATGGAAACCATCGCGCCGGGCAGCGACTGGGTCGAGATCAATGGCCAGCGCCGCCACGTGATGACCTACCTGAACGATTTCCTGTTCGCGCCGGAACGCGCCCGTTCGCCCGTCAAGTCCCTGTCCGGTGGCGAGCGCAACCGTCTGCTGCTGGCGCGCCTGTTCGCCAAGCCGGCCAACGTGCTGGTGCTCGACGAGCCGACCAATGACCTGGATATCGATACCCTGGAACTGCTGGAAGAGTTGCTGGAAGAATACACGGGCACCGTCTTCCTCGTCAGCCATGACCGCACCTTCCTCGACAACGTCGTCACGCAGGTGATCGTCGCCGAAGGCGAGGGCAAGTGGCGCGAATTCGTCGGCGGCTACACGGACTGGGAGCGCGTGCGCACCTTGCCGATCGCCACGGCGCCGGCCAGCAAGCCGGCCGTCAAGGCCGAGCCGGCGGCGCCTGTTGCCAAGCAGAAAAAGCTCAGCTACAAGGAACAGCGCGAGCTGGAAGAGTTGCCAAAGCTGATCGCCAAGCTGGAAGACGAGCAGTCCGTGCTGGCCGCCGAGCTGTCGCATCCCGACTTCTACAAGAAGACGCCGGCCGAAGGCAAGCGCCTGAACGCCCGCGTGGCCGAGATCGAAGGCGAACTGCTCGAAGCGCTGGAAAAGTGGGAGCAGATCGAGGCGCGCGCCAACGGCTGATGGTTTTCCCCCTCTCCTGTTGTAATTAAGTTAGGATTACTTGCCACGGCAACGGTTCAGCTTGATATAATTATATAATTATATTTTTTACATCGGGGGATGCATGTTTGTTATCAAAAACACGCGCTCCGGGCCAACGCGTCCGGCGCGCCGGCCTGGCCCGGGCGCGCGGTACGATGTTTGACCGCGCCGCCTTGCCCCGGGTAGCGCCATTCCTGGCCTACCTCTCCTTCATCTTTATCGCCGACATGCTCGGCCGGCTCGGCTTTGCCGCGCAGGACCTGCGCTGGCTGTACGCCGTCAAGATCGGTGTCGTGCTGGGCATGCTGCTGTACTGGCGCCGCAGCTACACGGAACTGGCCTGGACGCCGCTGGGCGCGCGTGCCATCGCCGTGGCGCTGGCGACGGGGATTGTTGTTTTTCTGTTGTGGATTAATCTCAGCGCTGACTGGATGACGATCGGCAGCGCCGACGGCTTCGACCCGCGCAACGACGGCCGCATCGAGTGGAGCCTGGTGCTGCTGCGCATCGCCGGCGCGGCCCTCGTGGTGCCCGTGATGGAGGAACTGTTCTGGCGTTCCTTCCTGCTGCGCTGGATCGATGCCCCTGATTTCCTCGCTTTCCAGCCACGCCTGGCCAGCGCCAAGGCGCTGATTATCAGCGTCGTGCTGTTTGGTTTTGAGCACAACTTGTGGCTGGCCGGCATCGTAGCCGGTGCCGCCTACAGCCTGCTGTACATGCGCAGCCAGTCGCTGTGGTCGCCCATCCTGGCGCATGGTGTCACGAATGGCGTGCTGGGCCTCTGGATTGTTTCCGGCGGACACTGGACTTACTGGTAATATTGCCAATCAACTGTTGCTCTCTCAAAAGACGATATCCCATGTTGAAATCCCCGCCAAAAAGTCAGCCTGGCCACCTGCATCCGCCCTGCAGGATGGCGCCCCTGTCCGCGCTGCGCGCCGCCTGCGTGCTCATGGCCGGCAGCCTGGCATGCGCGCCGGCCATGGCAGCGCTGAGCGACACCATTTTCCCGTTTCTGGCGACGTCGTATTCGTATGACGACAATCTGTTGCGCCTCGACGACAACGTGCCCGGCTATAACGGCCCCCGTTCCGACACGTCGCGCCAGATACAGGCAGGTTTCCTCGTCAACCGGCCGTTCGGGCGCCAGATCCTGACCGGCCAGGCGAAGTGGTCGCGCGTGTCGTTCCAGCACTTTGACCAGTTCAACTACAACGGCAAGGATTTCCTGGCCGACCTGGAGTGGCATCTCGGCAATCATCTTGACGGCCACGCGGGCGCCCTGTATTCGCAAACCCTGACGCCGTTCAGCGATTTCCAGAGCACGGAACGCAACTTGCGCACGCGCCAGCGCGAGTACGTGGATGGCGGCTGGCGCTTCCATCCGAGCTGGCGCGTGCGCGGCGCTTACAGCCGGGAACGCTATTCGTATGACCTGCTGGCGCAGCGCTATGCCGACCGGCAGGAAAACGCGACGGAACTGGGGCTCGATTACTTGCCTGCAAGTAGTAGCCGCATCGGTATCCAGTTGCGGCATGTCCAGGGCAGTTATCCGAACCGCGTCAACAGCGGCCAGTTCGGCGTCGATGACGGTTACACCCAGGATGAGGTGAAGGCGAATGTCTACTGGGTCTACAGTGCGATTACCCAGGTGCAGCTGCTGGGCGGATGGGTGCGGCGCAGCCATGCCTTTTATACGGGGCGCGACTCGAGCGGCGCCAATGGCCGCATCGTGGTGAACTGGGCGCCGCTGGGCAAGGTGCGGTTTACCGGTTCCTTATGGCATGAGTATGGCGTGGTGGAAAATGCGCTCGTATCGAGCAGCCTGAACAATGGCGCCAGTGTCGCCGCTGCCTGGGATATCACCTCCAAGGTGCGCATGGATGCCCAGGTGCGGCGCGAGAAGCGCGACTTCTCGGCGGCCAGCGGCCTCGTCTTTCCAGTCGATGTCAGCGATACGACGCGCACCGAGTCCCTGGGCCTGACCTATGCGCCGCAGCCCAATATCCAGCTGGGCTTGAACGCCTTCCGCGACACGCGCAAGGGCGCACCCATTATCAATACAGGCAGCTACCGCGCCAAGGGCGTGTCCTTTAGCGCCAGCGTTCAGTTCTGAAGAGCATTATGACGGTCAATGATATACCCCTGATTTCGTTTTTCCAGCGCATCCTCGATCCCTTGATCATCATGGGCACGCTGTATCTGCTCTCCGTGCTGTCCGGCGCGCCGTTTACGGGATATTCGCTGGTGTTGATGATCCTGGCGTTTTTCATTTCCTCGTCCGTGTTCCAGTATGTGGACCCCTACCGCACCTGGCGCAGCGGCCGGATGCTGGCCTACGCCCGCGATGTCTTCGTCAGCTGGGGCATCACGGCGCTGATCCTCGTCTTCCTGGGCTCGGCGACGGGACTGGCGTTCCATTTTGACCGTGATCTGGTGCTGGCCTGGTTCCTGCTGACGCCCTTCATCCTGCTGCTCAGCCATCTTGCCGCACGGCGCATGGTGGCCGACCCCGGCCGGGACAGCGAAGTGCGCTCCGTCGTCATCATCGGCGCCAATGCTGCCAGCCTGAAATTTGCCGCCACCGTGGAACGCAACCCGAATCTGTTCATGAGCGTGCGCGGCTTCTTCGACGACCGCACGGACGACCGCTGGCCGGAAAAGATGCGCGAACCCATGCTGGGCAAAATGGCCGACATCGCGGCCTATGTGCGCGAACACAATATCAAGATGATATTCATCAGCCAGCCCATTTCGGCCCAGCCGCGCATCCGCAAGATGCTCGATGAATTGCAGGATACGACGGCATCCGTGTACTTCCTGCCGGACATTTACATCTTCGACCTGATGCAGGCGCGTTTCGACAATGTGGGCGGCATGCCCGTCATCGCCATCCGCGAATCGCCGTTCACGGGCTTTAACAGCATGGTCAAGCGGGGCAGCGATATCGTGCTGGGCCTGCTGATCCAGATCATGCTGTTGCCCGTCATGCTGGTGATCGCCATCGCCGTCAAGATGACTTCGAAGGGGCCCGTGATTTTCCGCCAGCGCCGCTACGGCCTGTATGGCGAGGAAATCATCGTGTACAAATTCCGTTCCATGACGGTCAGCGAGGATGGCGACAAGGTGGTGCAGGCCACCAAGGATGACCAGCGCGTGACGCGCATCGGCGGCTTCCTGCGCCGCAGTTCGCTCGACGAGTTGCCGCAGTTCATCAACGTGCTGCAGGGGCGCATGAGCATCGTGGGACCGCGCCCCCACGCCGTGGCGCATAACGAGCAGTACCGCAAGCTGATCAAGGGCTACATGCTGCGCCACAAGGTCAAGCCGGGCATTACGGGCTGGGCCCAGGTGAACGGCTTGCGCGGCGAGACGGAAACGCTCGACAAGATGGAGGCGCGTATCCATTTCGACCTCGATTACCTGCGCAACTGGTCGCTGTGGCTGGACTTGTGGATCATCTTGCGCACCGTCAAGGTGGTGCTCAAGCGCGACAATGCGCATTGACCGCGGGCGTCGTGGCTGCGCCGGCAACAGCGGACTTGAATATTTTTTGCAGTGAATTAATAAGCGTTAAAATGACGCAATCATGCGAGGTATCAACGGTCCGGCTTCCGATGCCGGCTGAACAATGATGCGACGAGCCCTGAAACCAGATGAGCTACCTCCTGCGGCATGGCATGCACGCCTTCCGGGCACGCGCGCCCGGCGGCTGGCGCGATGCTTGCCCCCGCCGGGGCATGGTCCGGCTGGCAGGGCAGGCGAGCGCCTTGCAGGACATGATGACACCAGAGGTCCGGCCCCATCCCCGCCGCTCTGCCGGAACGCTGTGCGCCCTGAATGTTGTGCAGTGTGAAGGCAGGACGCGCCTTCACTTAAAATGTTGCAACTTAAAAACTATTTTTTGAAGTGCCCTTGCAGCATCAGTGTTTCTGTCGAAACAGTTGTTTTTAAGACCTCTTAATAGTTTTTTAAGCAAATAGTTTCCTAGCAAGCTAGTACAATGTGTATCATATTTATAATATTGACAATGATGTGGCCCGCAGCCCATAATTTCAATCGAAATCTGTGTTTTTTGACAATATCTTGTTGTTAAGTGCGTTATCATCAAGATCACAAAAATATCGGCAGATTTCCTTACATGAATCGAAGGAGTTATTTTGAACCAACCGCAAATCGCCCGTTTGTCCTCGAGCAAGCCAGCCCTGAATTCGCGCCTGCTGTGCGCTGGCCTGGTCTTGCTGGCCGCTGCAGGATTGTCTGCCTGCGGCAATAAAGAAAAGAAGCCCGGCCAGGCGCTGGCGAGCGTGAATGGGGAAGAAATTACCGTTCTGCAACTGAATGAAGAAATGCAGCGCGCCAACGTGCAGGCGCCGCAGCAGGAAGCGGCCAGCAAGCAGTTGCTGGAATCGCTGATCGACCGCCAGCTGCTGCAGAACGAGGCCGCCAAGGACAAGACGGACCGCGATCCCAAAGTGGTGCAGGCGATCGAACGGGCCAAGGCGCTGATCGTCGCGCAAGCCTACATGCAGAAGCGTATCGGCACCATTGCCCGTCCTACCAAGCAGGAAGTGGAAGAGTACTTCCACAAGAATCCGCAGTTTTTCAGCGAGCGCAAGCAGTTTGACATGCGCGAACTGGTGATCGCCAGCGCCGACATGAACGACCAGCTGAAGGCGGCCATGGACAGCGCCAAGACGCTCGACGACGTGGCGGCCTGGCTCGACACGCACAAGGTCAAGTATGCCCGCACCCAGCTGTCGCGCACCAGCGCCGACCTGGCGCCCGAGCTGAGCGCGAAGTTGCTGTCCATGCCGAAGGGGCAGCTGTTCATCATCCGCGAGGGCGACCGTACCCTGCTCATTTCCCTGGCCGACATCCGCGACAATCCCGTGACCCTGGCGCAGGCCGCGCCGCAGATTGAACAGTTCCTGTTCAACAAGAAAAACAAGGATGCCGCCGACGCCGAGCTGAAGCGCCTGCGCGCTGCCGCCAAGATCGAATACCTGGGCAAGGATGCCGCCCCGGCTGCCGCGTCGGCAGCGGCCAGTGGCGCGGCGCCGGCGCCGGTGCCAGCGCCGGCCGCTCCGCCTGCGGCTGCACAGAGTTCGTCGGAAGCAAATGATCGTGGCGTTGCTGGCTTGAAGTAAGTCGCAGCATTTTAAGTAAGTAATTCATCAATGGAATAAGCGAATCATGAAACGACTTCTGATGTGGTGCATGGCCACCCTGTTGCTGCTGAGCGCCGGTATCGCCGGCGCTGCCGATGTCCAGCTGGGCGCCGGCGACGTGCTGAAAATTTCCGTCTATGGCAATCCCGACCTGGCGCTCGAGACGCGCGTCAGCGAAGCGGGCGAGATCACCTTCCCCCTGGTGGGCAACGTGGCCCTGGGCGGCCTGTCCGTGTCGGCGGCGGAGAAAAAACTGGGCGGCCTGCTGGAAAGCGGCGGTTTCCTGCGCAAGGCGCAGGTCAACATCATCGTGACCCAGCTGCAAAGCCAGCAGGTATCCGTGCTGGGCCAGGTCAACCGTCCTGGACGCTATCCCATCGAAGGCAAGCGCAGCCTGATGGACATGCTGGCGATGGCTGGCGGCGTCAGCCCGGATGGCGGCGACACGGTCAGCCTGATCCGCAAGCGCAACGGCAAGACGACGCGTGAAATCATCGACATCATCGACATGGTGCGCTCGGCCGACCTGAACCGCGACCTGGACGTGGCCGGCAACGACGTGATCTTTGTCGAACGCGCGCCGCGCTTTTATATCTACGGCGAAGTGCAGCGCCCGGGTGCTTTCCGCCTCGAGCGTTCCATGACGGTGCTGCAGGCGCTGTCCGTCGGTGGCGGCCTGACGCCGCGCGGCACGGAACGGGGCATCCGCATCAAGCGCCGCGACGAGGCCGGCAAGCTGCAGGTCATCAACGCCAAGCATGATGATCTGTTGCAAGTCGACGATATGGTGTACGTGCAGGAAAGCCTGTTTTAAGCCAGTGTCCGTATCTTTCCGGCGCAAGCCGGATGTTTTTCATTCTGTGTTGAGGTTTCCCCATGAATTTGTCACAGCTCCTACTGATCCTGCGTGCGCACAAGAAATTGATCTTGATCACACTGCTGGTTACTGTCCTCGGCACGCTGTCGATCAGTTTGCTATTGCCTAAAACATACAAGGCGACAAGTTCGTTGCTCTTGAACTACAAAGGCGTCGATCCCCTGACGGGCCTGGCCATGCCGGGCCAGCTGTTGCCCGGTTTCATGGCGACGCAGATCGACATCATCAGCAGCAAGAATGTTGCCCTGCGCGTCGTCGACCATCTGAAGCTGGCCGAAAGCCCGGCCGTCATCGCGCAATTCAACGAGGCGACGGAAGGCAAGGGCGGCACCGTGCGCGACTGGCTGGCCGACCTGCTGCTGAAAAAGGTGGAGATCGTCCCGTCGCGCGAAAGCAGCGTGGTCGACATCAGCTTCAAGGGCAGCGATCCGCAATTCGTGGCGGCCGTGGCGAATGCCTTTGCTGACGAATATCAAAAAACCAGCATCCAGCTGAAGGTCGATCCGATGCGCCGCGTGTCGACGTATTTCAGCGAACAGACCAAGTTGCTTCGCGATAACCTGGAAGTGGCGCAAAGCAAGCTGTCCAAGTATCAGCAGGACAACGGCATCGTCAGCGTCGACAACCGCCTCGACGTCGAGTCGAACCGCCTGAACGACTTGTCGGCACAGCTGGTCATGGCCCAGGGACAGTCGATGGAAGCGTCGTCGCGCCAGCGCATGGCGCAGGGCAGCGATGGCCTGGCGTCGCCGGACGTGTCGTCCAATCCGCTGATCCAGAACCTGAAGATAGGCCTGGGCAATGCCGAAGGCAAACTGGCGGAAATCGCCCAGCGTCTGGGCCGCAACCATCCCCAGTACGAGAGCGCCAAGGCGGAAGTGGACAAGCTGCGCGCCGACCTGCGTGAACAGCTGGCCAATACGTCCAGCAGCGTCGGCAACAATGCGCAGATCATGCAGCAGCGCGAAGCGGCAGTGCGCGCCGCCCTGCAGGCGCAAAAGGCCAAGGTGCTGGAACTGAACCGTACCCGCGACGAGATGGGCGTGCTGATGAAGGATGTCGAAAGCGCCCAGCGCGCCTTCGACGTGACGTCGCAGCGCCTGTCGCAGACGCGCATCGAGGGCCAGGCCGAGCAGTCGGACATTTCCGTGCTCAATCCGGCCGTCCCGCCGATCGAGCCATCCGGTCCCCGCGTGCTGCTCAATACCCTGCTGTCGATTTTCCTCGGCACCTTGCTGGGCGTGGGCCTGGCCATCGTGATCGAGATGCTGTATCGCCGCGTGCGTTCGGAAGCTGACCTGCAAGAAACGCTGCAGATTCCCGTCTTCGGCGCCATCGACTGGAACGCCAGCAAGTCGCCGCGCAAAAAAGGTGGGTTGAACGGCATCCTGCCGCGCCGCCTGCGCTTACGTTAAACATGGATAAGATGATGAACCAAGCCGCGCTCCCCATTTCGATGAACTCCGTGCCACGTACCGGCGACTCCAGCATTGGCGGTCTGCTGCTCGAGTCGGGCAAGATCACGCCCGAAAACGCCGAGCGCGTGCTGCGCATGCAAAAAGAACTCGGCATCCGCTTCGGCGAAGCGGCCCTGCGCCTGGGCCTGATCACGGAAGCGGACATCCAGCAAGTGCTGGCGCGCCAGTTCGACTACCCTTACCTGCAAAAGGGCGAGGGCAAGTATTCGGAACTGCTGGTGGCCGCCTACGAGCCGTTCAGCCCGCAAGTGGAAACGCTGCGTGCGATCCGCAGCCAGCTCATGCTGCGCTGGTTTGCCCGCGGGCACAAGGCACTGGTGGTGCTGGGCGGCGCGTCGGGCGAGGGCGCCAGCCTGTTTGCCGCCAACCTGGCCGTCGTGTTTTCGCAGCTGGGCGAGCGTACTCTGCTGGTCGACGCCAACCTGCGCAATCCCCGCCAGCATGAAATTTTCGACGTGCAGACGCGCCAGGGCCTGTCCGACGTGCTCGCCGGGCGCGCCCAGCTCGATGCCATCACCAAGGTCGAGTCCTTCGTCGACCTGTCCGTGCTGGGGGCCGGCACCTTGCCGCCGAATCCGCAGGAGCTGCTCAGCCGTAGCTCCTTTGCCAACCTGAACACGGAACTCGAGTCGCTGTTCGATATCGTCATCTATGACGTGGCCGCGTATGCGCTCGGTTCCGATGCCATGGCCATCGCGGCGCGCGCCGGCGGCGTGCTGATCGTGGCCCGCAAGAACCAGTCCCTGTTGAGCGACATCAACGCCATGGCCGAGCAGATCGTGCAGAGCGGCGCCAAGGTGGTCGGTTCCGTGATGGTAGATTTCTAAAATGACGACGCAAGCCAAACGCTGGTCGGGCCTGAACTTGCAGCAATGCAAGGAATATTTGCCGGAATGGCTGCCGCTGGCCGTCGGCCTGCTGGCCATGTACATTCCGTCGTTCGCCGGCCTGTTTGGCGGCATCTGGGCGACGGAAGAGCAGGCGCATGGCCCCATCATCCTGTTCCTGTCGCTGTGGTTGATCTGGCGCAACTGGCCGGACATGCTGGAAAAAACCCGCGGCAGCGAACCCAGTGCGCTGGGCTGGGTCGTGCTGGCCATCGCCCTGGTGCTGTACGTGCTGGGCCGTTCGCAGCACATCATCGCCTTTGAAATCGGCTCCTTCATCTGGATGCTGGCCGCGGTGCTGCTGCTGAAGCGGGGCTTGCGCGCCCTGAAGGTGCTGTGGTTTCCCTTTTTCTTCATGCTGTTCATGGTGCCGTTGCCGGCCCAGCTCGTGATCATGCTGACGATGCCGATGAAGATGGCCGTGTCGTACGTGGTCGAGCACCTGCTGTTCTTTGCCGGCTACCCCATCGCCCGCACGGGCGTGATCCTGCAGATCGGCCAGTACCAGCTGATGGTGGCCGATGCGTGCGCCGGCCTGCAGACCCTGCTGTCGCTCGAGGCGCTGGGCCTGTTCTACCTGAATGTCGTGCGCCACACCTCGGCCTTGCGCAATATCGCCCTGGCCATCCTCATCATTCCCATCTCGTTCTCGGCCAACGTCGTGCGCGTCATCGTGCTGACCCTGATTACCTATTATTTCGGCGATGCGGCGGGGCAGGGCTTCCTGCACGGTTTTGCCGGCATGGTGCTGTTCATTACGGCATTGATCCTGATCCTGTCCGCCGACACCCTGTTGCAATGGATCGTTAAATTGCGCGCGCGCAAAGCCTCCGGGAGCCTGGCATGAAATCGATGACCCATTCCGTCAAGGTCAGCGTGCTGGCCGGCATCCTCATGGTGGCGTCGGCCGGTCTGGCCAAGCACCTGACGCCCAGCGTGAAGATCGCCGACAGCAAGAGCCAGTTCCAGCTGGCGGAAATCATCCCCGCCGCGTTTGGCGGCTGGACCATCGACACGAGCATCATTCCCCTGCAGGTCGATCCGGAAACGCAGGCGCGCCTGGACAAGATCTACAACCAGACGCTGTCGCGCACGTATATCGATCCGCAGGGAAACCGCGTCATGCTGTCGATCGCCTACGGTGGCGACCAGAGCAGCAACATGGCCGTCCACCTGCCGGAAGTGTGCTACGGCGCGCAAGGCTTCGAGGTGCAGAAGTCGGGCCGCGGCGAGATCCGCACCGATTACGGTAACTTGCCGGTGAAGCACCTGTATGCCATCAACGGTCCGCGCCAGGAGCCGATTACCTACTGGATTACCGTCGGCGACAAGGCGCTCACGCCGGGCCTGGACCAGCGCATGCAGGAATTGCGCTATGGCTTGAGCGGGGCGATTCCCGACGCCATGCTGGTGCGCGTGTCGACCATCGACAGCGATACCGGTGCCGCCTACGCAGTGCAGGAAGATTTTGTGCGCGCCATGCTGGCGGGCATGAAGCCGCAGGACCGCGCGCGCATCATCGGCAACTTCCCTGGCTGAGCGCCGCGCTCCCGGGCGCTGCCGGACGGTGCGGGGGCATGATATTTTGTCGATAGGAATGACCATTAACTCTCTGTTGCGGCGCCAGTGCGCCTTCACCCGCCCCGTGTCGCGCCATGTCCGCCAGCGCTGACGTCAAGACGCGCGCCGTCAGCGCCGTCAAATGGGCCGCGCTGGGCACGGTGACGCGTTTCGTGTTGCAGATGGGCGTGCAGATCGTGCTGGCGCGCTTGCTGGGGCCGGAAATCTACGGCCTGTTCGCCATGGGCTTGCTGGTCATGACACTGAGCACCTTTCTTGCCGATTTCGGTTTCGCCTGGGGCCTGGTGCAGAACCAGCAGCTGCACGACGACGACATCCGCTTTGCCTTCACGTGGCAGTGCCTGTCCGGCGCGGCCGCCATGCTGGGCCTGTACCTGCTGGCGCCGTGGATCGCCGCCTACTTCAAGGAGCCGCGCCTGGTATCGATCGTCAGCTGGCTGAGCCTGACGTGCCTGCTGAGTGCGATGACGGCGCCCAGCAGCAACCTGCTGCGCCGCCAGCTCAATTTCCGCTGGCTCAATATCGCGCAGATCCTCAGCTACGTGCTCGGCTACCTGTGCGTGGGCGTGCCGCTGGCCCTGCTCGGCGCGGGCGTCTGGACCCTCGTCAGCGCCTGGCTGGTGCAGGCCCTGAGTCTGCTGCTACTGACGTATTGCCGCCATCCGCATACGCTGCGTCCGCTGCTCTGGTACCCGGGCGCGCGGCGCTCGACGAACACGGGCGGCACCGTCTTCATCACCAATCTGAGCAACTGGTTCCTGAATAACCTGGACCGGGTGTTCCTGGGACGCATCCTCAACGCCCACGCCGTCGGCGTGTATGCGGTGGGCTATAACCTGGCCAACACGCCCAACTCGCTGTTCCTCAGCGCCCTGCAGCCCGCCTTCCTGGCCGCCGGCGCGCGCCTGCAGGACGACATGGCGGGCCTGCGGCAGGCCTACCTGTCCGTTATCGCCGCCACCTGGATCGTCATCGGTCCCGTCTTCGTGGTGCTGGCCGTGCTGGCCGGCGACCTGATCGCCACCCTGTATGGCGATGTCTGGCATGCATCGAGCCGCGTGCTGGCCGTGCTGGCGCTGGGCATGCCCGCCTACGTGACGTGGGGCATGTCGACACCCATCCTGTGGAACACGGGCGGCAAGCACCTGGAAGCGCTGCTGCAGATGCCGCTGATCGTGCTGGCGTGCATTGCACTTTGGCAATTTTCTAGCCTGGGCGTGGTGGCGGTGGCTGCCATCGCCTCCGGCACCCTGCTGGCGCGCGCCCTGGTGATCGGCGTGGCGGCCTGCCGGCGCCTGCAGCTGGGGCCGGCGGACCTGTGGCCCAGCGCGTGGCGTGCCGCCGTGATGCTGCTGCTGGCGGCAGCGGGCGCCCATGGCGGTTCGCTGCTGGGCCATGCGGCCGGACGGGGGCCGCTGCCGGCCTTGCTGCTCGGCTCGCTCGGTGGCGGCGGCCTGCCCCTGCTGGCGGGTCTGCTTCAGCCACAACTGCTGGGACGGCGTATCGTCGACCTGCTGGGACGTTTCAGTCCGCCGGTGCCGGCACGGGTCGGTGTTTATCTTCGTAATAAATGTTCAGTATGATGAGATTGATATGATTGAATTTATCGTCGGCTTGGTGGTGTTGATCGCCGCAATCGTGGTCGTGGCGGGCATGGCGCTGAGTGCTCACTGGGGGCACAAGCGCGAACTGGGGTTGATGCAGTATATTTCCTATCCCATTTTCCTGACGTATGCGCTGACGATCTTCCTGTCGGGCCGCGACCTGGCTTTTCCCGAAGATGTCCTGGCCATCGTCGTCAGCAAGAGCACGCTCGTCTCCTGGCTGGGCCGGCTGAGCTCGATGTTTCTCATTTTTTCGTGCGGCGAGCGCATTCTGCGCTACGTGCTCAATGCCGGCAGCGAGCACAAGCGCATGCCCGGCATGCTGCTGTTTGCCTTCTGGGTCTTTTACGTCAGCAATACCCTGATCCCGGCCCTGTTCGGCCAGTATGCGTATTTCTCCCATGAATTCCTGTATGCGCTGCTGGCTTGCCAGGCCGCCCTGATGGCCAACAGCAAGGCGGACGTGGATGCCATGACGGTCGTGCTGCGCAACGCGCTGCTGGGACTGCTTGTTGCCAGTGCCGCCTGCATCGCCTGGAAGCATGGCCTGGTGCTGAGCACCAACTACCATGGCCTGGTGCCCGGCCTGAAGCTGCGCTATGCGGGGCTGACCAGCCACGCCAACAGCCTGGGACCGTTGTGCGTGCTGTTCATGCTGTGCCTGTGGTACCGGCCTTTCAAGAATCGCTGGCTGGTGCGCCTCGGCTGGGTCCTGGGGGGCGTCAGCCTGGTGCTGACCCAGTCGAAGACCAGCTGGATCGCGTTCCTCCTGTCGGTGCTGGTGCTGGCCTGGTATAGCCGGCGTGATGAAATCAATGCCCGTATTCAGGATTTCCGGCGTCCCCACCTGCCCGTGCTGCTGGTGTTGATGCTGATGTTTGGCGGCGCCATGCTCTGCCTGCTATTCATGTTTGGCAGCGGCAGCGACAAGATCGCACGCTTTTTCACGACCCGCGACGGCGCGGAGCTGATGACATTCATGGGGCGTGACCAGATCTGGCAGATCGCCGTGGAAGAGTGGCGCAAGCATCCCGTGTTCGGCTACGGCCTGAACATCTTTGACGAGGCTTTCCGCAACAGTATCGGCATGCCCTTCGCCACGCATGCGCACAGCCAGTTTTTCCAGAGCCTGTCGAGCGCCGGCAGCGTGGGGGCGTTCGGCCTGATTTTCTACACCCTGGTGCTGGCTTATTTCGTCGGCAAGACCGTCAGGGCCAGCCAGGGCCTGTCCCTGGCGCTGTTTATCCTGCTCATCTGCAAATCGATCAGCGAAGTGCCGCTGTCGCTGGCCAGCATGAGTCCTGACCTGCCGATCCATATGCTGCAGCTGGCCGTGCTGGCCCGCTATTACGTGCCGGTGGCGCAGCAACGCGCGGAGAAGGCCCTGGCGCGCCGCCATATGTTGGAAGGAAACCTGTCCTGATGTTGTGCTCTGTCATTATTCCGCTCTACAACAAGGAGCACTATATCGCCGCGGCCATCGCCTCGGTGATGGCGCAAAGCCACCAGGAATTCGAAATCGTCGTCGTCGACGACGGCTCGCGCGACGGCGGTGCCGCCCTGGTGGAAGCCATGCCCGATCCGCGCATCCGCCTGCTGCGGCAAGCCAATGGCGGCGTGTCGCGCGCGCGCAATGCGGGGATCGCCGCGGCGCGCGGGGAGCTGGTTTGTTTCCTCGACGCCGATGACTGGTATGGCAAGGATTTTCTTAAAGCAATGGTTTCCATCTACCAAAAGTATCCGGAAGATAGCTTTTTTTCTACTTCTTTCCTGTGCATGCATGACCCGTCGGACGGGCGTCTCGACGAGGCCGCCGATGCGGATTTTGAGCCGATCGCCAACTTTTATGCCTATCGGGCGGCGCACGGGGTGTTTTACTGCACCAACTCGATCGCCGTGCCGCGCCGCCACCTGATGGCCATGCCGTATTGTTTTCCCGAGGGCGACCAGTTCGGCGAGGACCAGGATCTGTGGTTCCGGCTAGCCGAGCGCCTGCAACTGGTGTTTACGCCCGCGCGGCTGGTGGCGTATCGCTCGGACGTGGCCGGCAGCCTGTGTACCGTGTATAACCTGCGCACCTTGCCGCAGGTGTTTTCCAGGCTGGAACAGCGTGCCTCCAGGCTGCCTGCCGCCGATCCGTCGCGCCATCCCGCCCTGAGCATTGTGGCCGATGCGCGCATCAAGGTGGCGCGCTATGCCTTGCAGGATGGGCGCCGCGGCGAAGCGCTGGGGGAGTTGCGCAGGGCATTGCGTGGCGGCATGTCGATGCGCTGGCTGGTGACCTTTGTCATGTGTACCGTTGGCAACGCTTCCTTGCTCAAACGGTGGGAAATGTGGCGTGAATTGAAGAGGGACAACTAAATTCCTAGTAACCGAAAGTACTTTCGGTATAATGAGTCCTGCGCTGATGTTGTCACAGGGAATTGCCATCTGCGAACCTTGTCCCTCCACGCGCGCCGCTCCGTCTCAAGGGAAGGCGATTATGCAAACAATGAAACTGCCTCCCGGAAAAGATGTCACCCTATTCTCATGGAGGCTACAAGCATGAAAGCCGCTAAACGTACTTTGCTGTGCAGTGCCGCCTGGCTGCTGTTCCCTTATAGCCACTATGCGCACGCCGACTGGGCCCAGTCGACGGACGCGCTGGTGGTGAAGGCGATGCCGACGAACCGCCAGTTGCAGGTGCAGAATCCGCCGACCTTCACCTGGGCGCCGTACTCGACCACCACCGCCTCCTACACCCTCGAGATTCGCAGCGGCACTACCGTGATCCGTACCTACACCAGTACGCGCAACTGGTATTTGCCCAGTGAGGCCTTGCCGGTCGGCAGCTACACGTGGCGCGTCCGCCCGACCAGCAGCGCGGCCTGGTCCGATGACCGCGCCTTCGAGATCGCGGACAGCTCCAAGCAATTCGTGCTGCCGCAAAATGAAATCCTGCGCGCCAATATCCTGAAGCGTCCCCGTCCCCGCGGCCTGCCAGCCAGCCTGCCGGCGGCGAGCGCCTGGAGCGCGGCCATGAAGGCGGAGCGGGGCGCCGCCCTGCAGGGCATGAGCAATGAAGTGGTCTTGCAGACGACCAACGTGGCATTGCCGTCCGATGCCAGCTGGCCCCTGGTTGCCAGCAGCGTCATGACGGCTGCCTTTGCGGCGCAGATGACGTCGATTCGCACGTCGATAGTCCTGAACAGCCGGCAACTGGAGGCAGCGGCCCTGATGTTCCGCCTGACGGGCGAGCAGCGCTTCCTGACCGAGGCATTGCGGCGCGGTGATGCGCTGACGGCGCTCGATCCGAATGGCCCGACGAGCTATGTGAACCAGGCGCAAGGCAGCCGTTCCATTTCCCTGGCACTGAGCAAGGCACTGGACAGCCTCGGGGCCAACCTCGACGCGACGCGGCGCGCTGCCTGGATGGCGATGGTCAAGACGCGCACGGCCGTGATTTATCAGGAATTGCTCACTAGCAATGGTGGTATCGAACAAAAGCCCTACGATGCCTTTACGGCCACGAATATCGGCTTTCTCGCCGCCATTTCCGCCCTGAGCCTGGGGGAGATTCCGGAAGCGACCACGTGGTTCGACTTTTCCGTGCGCTTCTTCTCCGGTTCGCTGATGGTCTGGAGCGGTCCGGAAGGGGGCTTCTCGGAAGGCACGGCATACGCGGAGTTTGCTGCGGACAATGCGCTGCAGATATGGCAGCCCCTGCTGCAGGCCAGCGGCATCGATTTGTTTGCCAAGCCGTGGTCGGCAGGGCTGGCGCGTTTCTTCATGGAATTTGTTCCCCCCGGCGCCAAAACGCATATGTTCGGCGATGCCCAGGAGATCGAGCCCGTATATCGCTTGCTGAAAGCTTATGTCTCGCGGTTTGCCACGCCGGAAGCGGCCTGGTACGTCAAGAATATCAGCTCGAACGAGGACATGCTGACCCTGCTCCAGGCGCCATACCCCATGCCTGTCTCGACCGTGACGGAAACGCCGCGCCCGCCCGCCAATGGCGTCCTGTTCCCGAGTATCGGCTGGAGCGCGATGCACAGCAACCTCGCCGATCTGAAGCGCACGTCCGTGTATTTCAAGTCGACGCCGTATGGCTCGTTTTCGCATAGCCATGGCAACCAGAATTCCTTCGTGGTGATGAGCGCCAACGTGCCATTGCTGATCGAGACGGGCTGGTATGACTGGTTCGGTTCGCCCATGCACACGACCTGGTACCGCCAATCGAAGTCGGCCAACACGATCACGGTGGATGGCGGCGTCGGCCAGATGGTGGACGGCTACCGCGAGACGCTGGTGCGCAACGGCGCCATTACCGCCTTTTCGACGACACCGCCCGTGGACTACGTGGAAGGCAATGCGACGGCGGCCTATGGCGGTGCCCTGAGCTCGGCCGTCCGGCAATTGTGGTACTTGCGCGACAGCGACGCCATCGTCGTGCGCGACAAGCTCGCCGCGCCTATCCTGCGCACCTTTGAATGGAATTTCCATGCTGCGGCGCCCATCCTCGTCGATGGCAGCGGCAATATTTCCATCGTCAACCAGGGCCGTTCCGTGTGCATCACGCCGGTTGCCGATACGGGCGTGCGCTTTGAACGCCGGACGGGGCCGCCACCGAAGCCCGGCAGCTACGAAGACCACGGCGCCCTGGTGCGCACGGCCAAGGCGGCCAGCGCCGAATTCCTCGTGTTGCTCGACGTGGGGTGCAAAAACCTGCCGGTGAGTATCACGCCGACGGCGACGGGCCGGCAATTGACGGTCGGCACGCAAAAAATCACGATCGCCAATTAAGCGGGGCCGCATCGCGGACAGGCCGTTTGCCAGCCAGGCAAGCGGCTTTTTTTATGCCCCTGCGCCTGCACGTGCAGGCGGGAAAGTGAGATTCGCATGGTATTATTGCAATAAATACATGATATTGCGTAGAGGTTAATTTGATGAGTACACCGGACGCTGCAACACAGGACCATGGTCCGACGTTGCGTCTTTTGCAATTGGTGCCCGAGGCCTTGCCCACATTCCGCGTCGACGTCACCACGCTGTTCGGCGATTATCTGCCACGCCACGGCATCGTGTGCGACCTGGTCGGCAAGCCGGTGGCGGGCGCCTTGCCGGACCGCGGGGATGGCGCCGGCTTCGCGCGCGTGCGCACCAGCAGCGGGCAGGGCGGACGGCTGCGGCGCGAGGCGGCTTTTTTACGCACCTGTTTCCAGGCCTTGTGCGCGGCGCGGCGCGCCGACTGCGACGTCGTCCAGGTGCGCGACATGGTATCGATCGGCCTGCTTGCGCTCGTCATTGCCCGCCTGAAAGGCATTCCCTTTGTCTTCTGGGTATCGTTCCTGATGTGCGAGGCGCGCATCGCGCGGGCGCGTGCGCAGCTGGCTGCGCATGGCGGCTTGCGCAACCGCTTGATCTTGCTCAAGGGATTGCTGGAAGAGCGCCTGCTGTACCGTGTCGTGCTGCCGGGTGCGCAGCATGTCTTCGTGCAGAGCGAGGCGATGCTGCAGATGATGCTGGAGAAAGGCATTCCCAGGGCGCGCCTGAGCGCCGTGCCCATGGGCGTCGATACGCAGGCGCTGGCGGCCGCGCCGGTGCAGGCGGAACGCCCGCAGGGCTGGCAGGACGGGCCGTTGATCGCCTATCTGGGCACGCTCGATCCCAGCCGCCAGATCGAACGCATGGTCGAGGCGCTGGCCATCGTGCGCGGCAGCCATCCGGATGCGCGCCTGCTGCTGATCGGCAGCGCCGGCTCGCCCGCCGAGACGCAGGCGCTGCAGGCGCACGTGGCCGCATCCGGCCTGGACGACGCCGTGCGCATCACGGGCTGGCTGCCTTCACGGCAAGCCTGGGCCTTGCTGGCAAGCGCCGACGTGGCGGTGTCCTATTTTCCCCGTGGCATGATCCATGACACCTGTTCGCCCACCAAATTGTTGGAGTATCTGGCGCTGGGCATGCCCGTGGTAGCCAATGACAATCCGGACCAGGTGCGCGTGCTGGAAGAGTGCGGTGCGGGCTGGCTGGTTGGCAGCTCGACGCAGGCCATGGCCGAGGGATTGCTGGGCGTGCTGGCCGACCCGCCGGCGGCGCGTGCCCGGGCGGCCGGCGGACCTGCCTATATCGAGGCCGGGCGCAGCTACCGCGTCATCGCGGCCGCTGTCGCGGCACAGTACCGCCGCCTGCTGCAGCGCTAGCGCCTCAGGCCGCGGGCCGGCGTATCACGAAGCGGTGCTTGCCGTTCGCTTGCGCCACGAACGGGGCGTTGTAGACAAAGTCCAGCCGCTCGAATGCCAGCGAGGCGCAGATGCGGCGGCGGTATTCCTCGTCCGGCATCCGGCTTGCATCGTGCGTGCCGTGGAGGTTGATTTCCAGGCGCTGCTCGTCGAACACCACCTGGAAGGCGTGGATGTGCTGGTCTTCGCGGAACAGGTGGGTGAAAAACTCGGAGTGGACGGCTGCGCCGTGCGGGTCGACCACCATGTCATTTTGCCGCCCGCCCACCTCGTCGATCAGCGGCAGGCTGCGGCCGCAGGCGCATAGCCGGCCCGACATGCGCACCAGGTCGCCCGTGTCGCAGCGGGGCAGGAACATCGCGCGGTTCGCCATGTCGGTCGAGATCAGCCTTCCGTCAGGCAACACTTCCGCGTGGCTGCGCGATGCAATCAGGTGAAAGCCATTGCGGTGTTCGCACTCGAAGGCGGAAACGCCTGCCTCGTTGCAGCCATACTGGCTGAAGCAGGGGATGCCGAAGGCCGCCTCGATGTCGGCCCGCATCGCCGGCGTCAGCACTTCCGCCGTGCACACGATGCCGCGCAGCGCGTGCGGCCGGCGCGTGCCGGATGCCAGCCGGTGGCGGGCCAGCCGGTGGACGGCGGAAGCATAGCCGTACAGCAGGCGGAAGCCGCCCTGTCCCAGGACCGCGTCATACTCATCCATGCGCTGCGGCGACATGTCGAAGGCGGACAGGACGCTGACATTGAGCAGCCGGTAATAGATGCGCTGCTTGTAGCCGGTGCCAAACAGGGAAGACCCTGCCAGAAACGCCACCTTGTCGCCCAGCCGGTAGCCCGCCGCTTCCCAGGCGAGGAAAATGCCGGCCCACAGATACGATTGCGCTTCATTGCCCGTGTAGTAAACCAGCGGCTCTCCCGTGGAGCCGCCCGTCTTCTTGCGGATGACCTTGCCCTTGTAGAGGGGATTGATCAGCTGCTCGCGGTGGGTATTGATGAAACGCTTGTCCAGCACCGGCAGCGCATCGAAATGGCTGACGTCGCGAAACAGGGGCAATGCATGGTGCATTGCATCAAAGTAGTCATCGAGCTGGCGGCGCTGCCTTGCCTGCATGCTCGCCGGGTCCTCGTATTGCCAGCGGCGCAGCGATTTGAGCAGGCTGACCGAATCGGTGCCGCGGGCCAGGTCGATTAATTTGTAGCGCAACGCTAAGGTCATTCTGTGTACTCTCTATTCTCGCGCTGGACAGAATGGAACGCCATCATGGACAGCTCGCCGGCGTGCCGCCGCGCAGGATTGCTTGCAGGCACGCCTAGTGCAACGGGGTGATTATTCATAATACAATATTTTTCGGATTGCCGTATTCATTCAGCCGCTTCCGCTCAAGTAGGGAGCGAGGTGCGGCCCGATTGAAAAAGTTAATTTTAAAGAAGTATTATTGTTGTACAATAGTTACTCTTTATGAGCACAAGAATAACAATTTTGCGGTGTTGCAAAATGTATCGGATAAATCCGGGAAGAATGTGCAAGAATGGGAAAAATGCAATGGTTTTAAGTGCGACGATATGCCAGGCAAAGCTGTGTCCGCGTCCTGTGGCATGCACTGCCACCTGTGGTGCCGTGGCCTGACATGATGCTGGATAGAAAAGTGAGGGCTGGATGAAGGCTGCATGCAAGGTACTGATGATGGGCACCCATCCGGATGGCAAGGGGGGCATTGCGACCGTCGTGGCTGTGTTGCAAGAGCAAGGATTTTTTGAGCGCAATCAAGTGCGCTATATCGCCACGCATGCTCAGGTGGGTGCGCTGCGCAAGCTGGTCACGGCCATGGGCGCCATGGCAACGGTGGGCTGGATCTGCCTTGTCCAGCGTCCTGCCATCGTGCACGTGCACTCGGCGTCGGGCTCCAGCTTTTACCGGAAATCATTGATCTTGCTCATGGCAAGATTGTTTGGCCGAAAGACTATTTTTCATTTGCATGGTGCCGAATTCCGTCAGTTTGCCTACGACAAATCCGGGCCGCTTGGTCGCTGGTGGATACGGCGCACGCTGGCCGGCAGTTCCGTCGTGGTGGCGTTGTCGGAAAGCTGGAGCGGCTTTTTGCACGCATTGTCGCCGACGGCGCACTTGCGCGTGGTATTCAATTCGGTGTCCTTGCCGGTACTGCCGCAGCCGCTGCGGGAAGAGGCGGGGCGTATCCTGTTCCTGGGCCGGGCCGAAAAGCGCAAGGGCATCTTCGTCTTGCTGGAGGCAATGGCTTTGCTGAAGCAGGACTTTCCTGAAATCATGCTGGTGGTCGGCGGCGACGGTAATCTCGACGCCGTCGCGCGCGCGGTGGAGCGGCTGCAGCTCGGCGCGCACGTCAGCATCATGGGCTGGATAAGCGCGGCCGAGCGCAACGAGCAACTGGCCCGCGCGGCGATCTTTACCCTGCCGTCGCATGACGAAGGCTTGCCCATGTCGATGCTCGAGGCGATGGCCGCGGCCAAGGCGGTGGTGGTGACGCCCGTGGGCGGCATTCCCGAGGCCGTCGAGGACCAGGTCAATGGCTTGCTCGTCGCGCCTGGCGATGCTGCCGCGCTGGCAGCGGCATTTCGCACTCTGTTGACGGATGTCGCGCTGCGCCGCCGCATCGGCGAGCGCGCGCGCGCCACCGTCGCCGCGCGTTTCAGTACCGAGGTGGTGATGGAGCAACTGGCCGGCCTCTACCGCGAGCTGGAAGGGCCGGCGCTGCCATGAGCCTGGTAATGAGGGGGCCGCTCGCGGCACGGTAGTACTGCTGCCGGGAAAGCCGTGTGCTTGCCTGGCCAAGATTGAATTTTTTTCGAAGGTTTTGTTATGACAACTATCGCAGTGATTGGCCTGGGCTACGTCGGCCTGCCCCTGGTCGTGGAATTTGGCAAGCTGGGGCGTACTATCGGCTTTGATATTTCCGTCGAGAAAGTTCAAGCTTGCCAGCGCGGCACGGATCCCTCGCGCGAATTGAGCGACCAGCAGATGGCCGCGGCCGTGCACGCCGAGTATTCGTCCGAGCCGCAGATCCTGGCCGAGGCCGATATCATCATTGTTGCCGTGCCGACGCCCGTCGACCAGGCGCACAATCCCGATTTTTCGCCCCTAATCGGCGCCAGCCGCACGGTGGGGCAATACCTGAAGCAGGGCGCGACCGTCGTCTACGAGTCGACCGTCTACCCGGGCGCCACCGAGGAAGTGTGCATTCCCGTGCTGGAAGAGGTTTCCGGCCTGAAGTGGCAGCAGGATTTCTATGTCGGCTACTCCCCCGAGCGCATCAACCCGGGCGACCGCAAGCACATGCTGACGAACGTCGTCAAGGTCGTTTCGGGCGACACGCCGCAGACGCTCGAGCGCGTGGCCGCCATGTATGAAACCATCGTCGAGCCGGGCGTGCACCGCTGTTCCAGCATCAAGGCGGCGGAAGCGTGCAAGGTGATCGAAAACACCCAGCGCGACCTGAACATCGCGCTGATGAACGAGCTGGCCATCATTTTCGACAAGATCGGTATCGATACGTCGGAAGTGCTGAAGGCGGCCGGCACCAAGTGGAACTTCCTGAAGTTCTCGCCCGGGCTGGTGGGCGGTCACTGCATCGGCGTCGACCCCTATTATCTGACGCACAAGGCCGAAATGCTGGGCTACCACCCGCAGGTGATCCTGGCCGGGCGCCGCATCAACGACGGCATGGGCAAGTACATCGCCGAACAGACCATCAAGAACATGATCGCCTCGGGCAGCTACATCAAGGGCGCCCGCGTCAACGTCCTGGGCCTGACGTTCAAGGAAAACTGCGCGGACTTGCGCAATTCGAAGGTGGGCGACGTCATCCGTGAACTGAAGACCTACGGCGTGGAAGTGTTCGTGCACGACCCGTACGCCGAGCAGGAAGAGGCGATGCATGAATACGGCGTGCGCCTGTTCAGCTGGGAAGAGCTGCCGCGCGCCGATGCCATCGTGGCGGCCGTTTCGCATCAGCAACTGCTCGACTTGCCGGTGGAAGAACTGCAGCGCAAGCTGATCAAGGGCGGCTGCTTCATCGACGTCAAGGCCTGCTTCGACCAGCTGGCGCTGGAAGAGGCCGGCATCAAGGTCTGGCGCCTGTAAGGGCCGGCGCCGCGCTGCTGCGCGACATCTTTTTTTATCGTTGCAAGGGTAATTCATGCGTATCTGGTTTGAACTGACCAACTCGCCGCACATCAATATGTTCGCGGCCATGATCCGCGAACTGGAACGCGACCACGAAGTGCTCATCACGTGCCGGCCGCTGGCCAACACGGTCGAGCTGCTGGACCTGCACGGCTTCCGATATACCGTGGTGGGCAAGCATTACGGCGGCAAGCTGTCGGCCAAGCTGTTCGGCTTTCCCGTGCGCGTCTACCAGCTGTGGCGCTTTCTTCGCGGCAAGAAGGTCGACGTGGCGATCGGCCAGAGTTCCTTCCATCTGCCCGTGGTGGCCCGGCTGATGGGCATCCGCTCCATCTACATGAACGACAACGAGCATGCCGTGGGCAATATTCCCGCGTTCCTGTTTGCCGACAGCATCATGGTGCCGGAATTCCTCGGCATGGAAAAGCTGAAGAAGCAATGGGCCAATCCGCGCAAGGTCCTGCATTATCCAGGCGTCAAGGAAGGGATTTATCTGTGGGAACTGGACCAGCGCCTGGGCGCCGGGGCGGCAAACCCGCGCGCGGGGCGGGCGCGGCCCGTCGTGTATATCCGCCCGGAACCGTGGACGGCCCAGTATTACAAGGGCAGCCGCAATTTCCTCGATGAGTTGCTGTTGGGTATGAAAGACCGTGTCGACATCGTCTTGTTGCCACGTGGGAAAGAGCAGGGCGTGCATTACCAGGACCCCAAGTTTGCCGGCGTGCGCGTCGTCACGACGGCGCTGGACATCGCCGACATCGCGCCCGATTGCGACCTGTTCATCGGCGCCGGCGGCACCATGACGCGCGAGATGGCGGTGCTGGGCATCCCCACCATTTCCGTCTACCAGGATGCCTTGCTCGATGTCGACCGCCACTTGCTGGAGGCGGGCGCCTTCGAGCACTGGCCGGACCTGGCGGCGGCGCAGGCGCTGGCCTACCTGGACAGCGCGACGCAGCAGCCGCCCAACCGCAGCCTGCTGGAAAAGGGCCGCGCCGCGTATGACCTGGTGAAGCGGCAACTCGTGGGCCGATAATATTTGATTAACAACATCCGGGCGATGGCGGCACAGGCCCCGTCGTCCCGGCAGCGCAAAAGGACAGGATAATATGATACGCCTCGCAGTAGTAGGCTTGGGCAAGATGGGCTTGTCCCACCATTCCATGATCAATGCACATCCCGGTGTCAAGCTGGCGGCCGTCTGCGATGCCACCGGCTACATGCTCGACATCCTGGGCAAATACACGGGCGTGAAGACCTATACGGATTTCGACGTCATGCTCGAGGAGCTGGAACTGGACGCCGTGATCATCGCCACGCCGTCCAGCATGCACGGCAAGATGGTGCTGGCCGCGCTGAACAAGAATCTGCACGTGTTTTGCGAAAAGCCGTTCTGCCTCGATACGGAGGAAGGCGAGCAGGCCACGCGCCTGGCCGCGGAGAAGGGCCTCGTCAACCAGGTCGGCTACCACTACCGTTTCGTCGGCGCCTTCCAGGAAGTCAAGCGCCTGCTCGACCTGGGCGTGATCGGCGAGGTGACGCACATGCTGGCCGAAGCCTATGGCCCGGTGGTGCTGAAGCCGAAGGGTTCCACATGGCGTACCCAGCGTTCGGAAGGCGGCGGTTGCCTGTACGACTACGCGGCCCATCCGCTGAACCTGCTGAACTGGTATTTCGGCGCGCCGCGCGGCGTGGGCGGCTCCGTCCTCAACAAGATATTCTCGGCCGACACGGACGACGAAGTGTTTTCCACCCTGTATTACCCGGATGGCAAGAGCGCCCAGCTGTCCGTCAACTGGAGCGACGAGTCCTACCGCAAGATGACGACGAAGGTCAGCGTGTGGGGCAAGAACGGGCGCATCGCCGCCGACCGCCAGGAAATCCAGGTCTACCTGCGCGACGCCAGCGGCGCGCCGGAGGGCTACCGCGAAGGCTGGACCGTGCGCAACACAACGGAATTGACGGAACCGGTCGACTTTTACCTGCGCGGCGAAGAGTATTCCGCACAGCTCGACTATTTCGTCCGTTGCATCGTTGACAAGCGCGCGGACGACAACGTCAACTCCTTCGCTTCCGCGCTGGCCACCGACCGCGTCATCTCGATGCTGATCGCCGATGCGGAAAAAGGACCTGGCGTACTGTCCAGTGATGCCTTGCCGGAACAGCCCAAAAAGAAAAAAGGCTTCTTTTTCGGCCGCTGACAGGCCGCGCAGCTGGATTTCGATACGAAATATGAATGGAGCAGGAAATGGATCAACTCGATCGTTTGTTATTTGGTGATAATCAGTTCTTCGGTGTAAATCATATGTCGGAGGAAAAAGCACGGGCCCAGGCCATGCGTTTTCAGGATATCAAGGCCGTTATCGGTGTGCTCGATAATGCCTACGATGAAGGAGTGAAATCCTTCATGTGCACGACCCATGACCGTATCGCGCAGGTGTGCGATCACATGCGTGCCGACCCGGTGCGCTACAAGGATTTCAAATTCATGCCTTGCATGCCGTATGCCCACAAATATGCCAATGCCGTCACGGAAGACGGCATCATGGGTGCGCTCAGGCGTTTCACGCCCGACGAAGGCTTCCTGAACGCCGCATTTCGTGGCGGCAAGGCCTTGGCGACCAAGGATATCGAAGGCATCATCACCTTGCTGGTGGATGCGGAAATGAAGATGTTCGCCGGCCTGAACACGCCCGTGATCTTCCTGCAGAACGTGGTGGTCGACCTGTTGCTGGGCCTGGGCTTCAAGGATGCCTTTTTGATTTTCGCCAATCATGTGCGCAAGCGCTATAACGCCGAGCCCGGTTTCATCACCATGAACCTGCCCAAGCTGCTCGACGTGCTGGAAGAACTGGGCATCGACAATCCCATCGTCTGCTCGAACATCAACAAGGTGGGCTTCCGCATGTCCGGCGGCTTCGATGCCTACCAGAGCGCCTTGCGCGACCGCAAGTTCCGCGCCATCGCCATGTCCGTCTTCGCCTCGGGCGCCATTGCGCCGGAAGAAGCGATCGAGTGGGTGTGCCAGCAGCCGAATATCGAATCCATCGTCTTTGGCGCTTCCAGCCGCGGCAATATCCGCAACACGCGCGAGCTGGTGGACCGCTACTGGCGCACGGGGCAGGAGCAGGCATCATGAAGACCATCTACCTGGTGGCCGGCGCGCGGCCCAACTTCATGAAGATCGCGCCCATCGTGCGCGCGCTGCAGGGCCACCCGCGCCTGGCATTCAAGATCATCCATACGGGCCAGCACTACGACCGCGAGATGAACGACGTGTTCTTTGAAGAGCTGGGCATTCCCGAACCGGACGTCTTCATGGCGGCCGGCGGCGGCACGCACGCGGAACAGACGGGCAAGATCATGCTGGCCTTCGAGCAGCTGTGCCAGGCCGAGCGCCCGGCCGCCGTGCTGGTGGTGGGCGATGTCAATTCCACGCTGGCCTGTTCCATCGCGGCCAAAAAACTGGGCATTCCCGTGGCGCACGTGGAAGCGGGCCTGCGCAGCGGCGACATGGGCATGCCGGAAGAAATCAACCGTCTCGTGACGGACAGCATTTCGGACTGGTTCTTCGTCACGGAACCGAGCGCCGTCGAGCATCTGCGGCGCGAAGGCAAGGCCGATGCCGCCATCCATTACGTGGGCCATGTGATGGTCGACAACGTGCTGTACCAGGCTGAAAAACTGGGTCGCGAGTCGCCGCAGCAATTTGAAACGTCGGCCTTCAAGGCGGCGCACAGCGGCGCCGGCGCCCGCTATGGCGTGGTGACCCTGCACCGTCCCAGCAACGTCGACAGCGCGGAGGACATGCGCAAGGTGGCCGGCGCGCTGGTCGAGATCGCCGCCGACCTGCCCCTGATCTTCCCCGTGCATCCGCGCACGCGCGCCAACCTGGACAAGTTCGGCATCGACCTGGGGCCGAACGTCACGCTGGTGGGCCCGCAAGGCTACATGGCCTTCCTCGACCTGTGGAAGGATGCGGCGCTGGTGCTGACCGACAGCGGCGGCCTGCAGGAAGAAACCACGGCGCTGGGCGTGCCGTGCATCACCATCCGCGAAAACACGGAGCGTCCCGTCACCGTCGACGAGGGCAGCAATGTCCTGGCCGGCACGGACCCGCTGCGCATCGTGGCCGAGGCGCGCAAGGTGCTGCGCGGCGAAGGCAAGCAGGGCCGCCGTCCGCATTTGTGGGATGGCCAGGCCGCGCAGCGCATCGTGGCGCAGCTGGACAAGGAATTGGCGTAAGAACAGGCAAGGCATGCAAGGGACAGGCTGAAAGAGGACTGGACCGGCGCACAGGGCGGACAGAGACAGCGCCGCCCATGCGCCGGCAAGACGGCCGACGGCTGGCGAACGCCCCGCCGGACGCCGCATCCACCCTAAACAACGATGGAAAGCGATCGACGATGAAAGCGATGATATTGGCTGCAGGCAAGGGCACCCGCGTGCGCCCCCTGACCTATGATTTACCGAAACCGATGATACCCATCCTGGGCAAGCCCGTGATGGCTTACCTGGTCGAGCATCTGTCCCGCTACGGCATTACCGAAATCATGGTCAATGTCAGTTACCTGCATGAAAAAATCGAGGAGTATTTCGGCGAAGGGCACCAGTTCGGCGTGCAGATCGGCTACTCCTTCGAAGGCTACACGAATGACGCGGGCGAGGTCGTGCCCGAGCCGCTGGGATCGGCAGGCGGGATGAAGAAGATCCAGGAATTCGGGCATTTTTTTGACGAGACGACCATCGTGCTGTGCGGCGATGCCTTGATCGACCTCGACATCAAGTCGGCCCTGTTCGAGCACCGCCGCAAGGGGGCGCTGGCCTCCGTCGTCACGCTGGAAGTGCCGTGGGACAAGGTGTCGAGCTATGGCGTGGTCGTCAGCGACGAAGACGGCCGCATCCGCGCCTTCCAGGAAAAGCCGGCCCGGGCCGAGGCGCTGTCCAATTGCGTCAGCACGGGCATCTATATTTTCGAGCCGGAAGTGCTGGACCTGATCCCCAGCGACCGGCCGTTCGACATCGGCTCGGAACTGTTTCCCCTGCTGGTCGAGAAGGGCTTGCCGTTCTATGCGCAAAAGCGCAACTACAACTGGATCGATATCGGCAGCGTCAAGGATTACTGGGAAGTGCTGCAAAGCGTGCTGATGGGCGAAGTGGCCCAGCTGGACGTGCCCGGCATCCAGATCGACGACGGCCTGTGGGTGGGCTTGAATACCAGCATCGACTGGAGCGGCGGCACGCGCATCGAGGGGCCCGTGTACATCGGTTCGGGCAGCCGCATCGAGGCGGGCGCGACGATTGTCGGGCCGACCTGGATCGGCCACGGCAGCCACGTCTGCGCGGGCGCCGAAGTGGTGCGCAGCGTGCTGTTCGAGTACACGCGCGTGCTGCCGGGCGTGGTGCTCGATGAAATGATCGTCTTCAAGGATTACAGCGTCGACCGGGCCGGCGAGATGCGGCATGCGTCGCAGTACGACCCCGACGCCTGGGCGAACGCCCGCGACCGGCGCAACCGCCGGCGCGCCAATGCCCCCATGGAATTGCGCGTCGTTAAATAACCAGGAGCCCCGACATGAACATCTATCCAGTGATCTTGTCGGGGGGCTCCGGCAGCCGCCTGTGGCCCTTGTCGCGCCAGGCGCTGCCGAAACAGCTGTTGCCGCTGGTATCGCGGCAGACGCTGCTGCAGGATACCGTGCAGCGCGTGCGCGACCTGGACGATGTCGCGCTGCACGCCATGCCGCCGCTGCTCGTCTGCGGCAGCGAGCACCGCTTCTTGGTGGCGGAACAGCTGCGCCAGGCGGGCGTGGCGCCGCTGGGCATCGTGCTCGAACCACAGGGGCGCAACACGGCGGCGGCCGTGGCGGCGGCCGCGCAATACCTGCTGGCGCACGATGCAGAGGCACTCATGCTGGTCTTGCCGGCCGACCACCAGGTGGGCGACGTGGCCGCATTTCACCAGGCGATTGCGCAGGCGGCCCCGCTGGCCGCGGCGGGAGCGCTGGCCACGTTTGGCATCCTGCCGACGGCCGCCGAAACGGGCTACGGCTATATCCTTGCCGGCGCGCCCCTGCCCGGATCGGCGCACGGGCGGCAGGTGGAGCGCTTCGTGGAAAAGCCGGACCTGCCGACGGCCCGCGCCTTCCTGGCCGACGAGCGCTACCTGTGGAACAGCGGCATGTTCCTGTTCCGCGCCGCCGCCTGCCTGCGCGAATTGCGCGCGCTGGAACCGGACCTGCTGGCAGCGTGCGAGCAGGCCGTCGCGCACGGCAGCCGCGACCTGGATTTTTTCCGCCTGGAGCCGGCCGCCTTTGCCCGCTGCCGCAGCGTCTCGCTCGACCATGCCGTGATGGAGCACACGCACAGCGCCGTCGTCGTGCCGGCCGCCATCGGCTGGAGCGACATCGGCTCCTGGTCGGCCCTGTGGGAAGTCCTGCCCCGCGACGAGCAGGGCAATGTCGTGCGCGGCGACGTGTATCTCGACGGCGCGCGCAATTGCCTGGTGCGGGCCGGCAGCCGCATGCTGGCCGTCCTGGGCGTGGACGACCTGGTGATCGTCGAGACGGACGATGCCGTGCTGGTGGCGCATCGCGACCAGGTGCAGCGGGTGAAGCAGGTGGTGGACTACCTGGCGCGCCACGAACGCACGGAGCACCTGCAGCACCGCCTCGTGTACCGTCCCTGGGGCAGCTACGAAGGCATCGACGCGGGCGAGCGCTTCCAGGTCAAGCGCATCGTCGTCAATCCCGGGGGGCAGCTGTCGCTGCAGATGCACCATCACCGCGCCGAGCACTGGGTGGTCGTGCGCGGCACGGCCCGCGTGACCTGCGGCGAGCGCGTCAGCTTACTGACGGAAAACGAATCGACCTATATTCCCATCGGCATGACGCATCGGCTGGAAAATCCCGGCAAGCTGCCCCTGCACCTGATCGAAGTGCAGACCGGCAGCTACCTGGGGGAGGACGACATCGTGCGCTATGCCGATGCCTACCAGCGCGCGTGAGCGTCAGGGCACGGGATGCATGACGTCGGGGGTGCAGCCGCTTTTGACCACCTTGCCCGGATTGCCTACCACGATGGAGTACGGCGGGATGTCTTCCGTGACGACGGCGCCGCCGCCGATGCGGCTGCCGCGCCCGATGGTGATCCCGCCCGTGATGATGGCGTGCGGACCTACCCACACCTCGTCCTCCAGGGTCGGGTAGCCGATGACGCGTTGCCCGTCCTTGGCGATGCGGTCGCGCCGGCCCAGCGTGACGCCATGGAACAGCGTGACATTGCGGCCGATGACGGCGCCCGGACTCATGACCATGCCCCAGCCATGGGTGAGGGCAAAGCCGGCGCCGATCCGGGCCGACCAGGGAAAGTCCACGCCTGCCCGGTTCGCCGCATGGCGGTGCAGCAGCTTGCAAACGGGCATGAATACGCGCCACGCGCGGCCCGCCTGCGATACCGCCTGGCACAGGCGGGCCGTCGCGACGACGCGGAAGGCCCTGCTGCGCAGGATTTCCTTGAATGTCAGGCCCCAGCTGCTGCGGCCGGCCAGCCGGTAAGTGTCAGCCTTCAATGCTGCCCAGGTTGTCATGCGCTCCCCACTCTCCACGTCGTCCAGTCTCGTTGTCGTTGGGAGACATTATATCTTTACTATGTTTGCCGCTGCCACGGTTATGGCAGGCCAGGAAGCATGATGCCATAAAGAAACTATTTATTAAATAAAAAATAAGAAAATAAATTGCTTTATGCTATCATTGCTGTCGGTTAAATAATTCAACGCGCAGGCTAGGTCTTGCCTGCCATTACGTCTGGTGGAGTCGCATGAAAAAAAATACCCGTTCGCTAGTGGCCGCCCTGGCGCTGGCTGGCGCCGCCCTGTTTTCCCAGGCTGCGGCCGCTGCCGTCGTCGACATCAGCTCCCTGCCCAGCGCCGTGACGCTGGCCAGTGGCGGATCGCTGACCTTTGGCGACAAGTTTAAAGCGAGCAACAAAGGCAATTTTTTCAACGATCATTTCACGTTCAACGTGACGCAGCCGAGCAGCCTGAGCCTGGTGGTGACGTCGACCAGCACGAGCGCGGCAAATGGCCTGAACCTGACGGGCCTGGGTCTGTACGACAGCGCCAATCACAGCTTGCTGCAGGGTACGCAGGTATTGACGGGCAAGGATGACAAGTGGACCTTGTCGTTTGCCAATCTGGCGGCCGGTTCCTATTACGTCAAGGTCAGCGGCAACCTCGTGTCGGGCGCGGGCGCGACCTTCAGCGGCAACGGCAGCCTGATTTCTGCCGTACCCGAGCCGGCAACGTATGGCATGTTGCTGGGCGGCCTGGGTCTGCTGGGCTTGCTGGCGCGCCGCCGCCAGTCCGCCGCCTGAGCCTTGCGACAGTTTTCCCTTTCCGCATTCTTATCCTGCGGCCAGCTCGCGCCGGCTGCTGTCTTTTTGGTGAAACGTATGAACAACATTCTGAAATCCCTGTTCCTGGCAGTCATGCTGGCCGGCAGCAGCCTGGCCGCGCACGCCGCCCCCGTGGACATCAGCCACGCCCCCGTCGACCTGACGCAGGACTTGCTCGATTATTCGGGCAGCAATCTGTTTGGTTCGTTTACGCTGGCGCCGGGCCAGCTGGCCGGCGTGGAGCACAATTTCTTCAGCGACAAGTTCCTCTTCACCTTGACGGGCAGCAATGATTTCAGCGGCCTGGCCACGTCCTTGAAGCCGAGCCAGAACTCGGGCTTGACGCTGACGGGATTCAGCCTGAAAAACGCGGGAGGCGTCGTCCTGCAAGGCTCGCTGGACTTGCTGAACTTCACGGCGGCCGACCAGGCATGGACCCTGTCGTCGAATGCGGCGCCCCTGGCTGCCGGCAACTACTTCCTGGAAGTGAACGGTTACGTGGCGTCCGCCGCCGGCGGCAGCTACAGCGGCAACGTGGCCGTCAATCCTGTGCCCGAGCCGGAAACCTATGCCATGCTGCTGGCCGGTTTCGGTCTGCTGGGCTTCGTGGCGCGCCGCCGCAAGTTCCAGGCCTGAGCCCTGTTGCTGGGCACACATCACGGAGGCCGCGGCCTCCGTTTTTTTTTGCGCAGCTTTCGCGGCTATAATTGTTGCCAATACGGGTGGCCGCCTGGCGGCCATTTTGATCAATCGCAACTGTCTCCTGCCACGGTATCCCATTGCGTATTTCACTCTGTCTGCCGCTGGCACTGCTGGCCACGCTCGCCCATGGCGCCGAATCCGCCGTCCCGCCCGGCTTGCAGCCGGCACAACTGGCCATCGTCATCAACGACGCTGAGCCGAACAGCATCGAGGTGGGCGAGTATTACCGCCAGGCCCATGCCATTCCCGCCGCCAACGTCGTGCACGTGCATATTCCGAACCGGCCGCGCAAGCTGAGCATGGATCAGTTCGCGCAGCTGAAAGAACGCATCGACGGCCAGCTCAAGCCCGGCATCCAGGCCGTGCTCATGGTGTGGAGCGCGCCATATGCCGTCGAATGCAATTCGATCACCTCCGCCTACACCCTGGGCTATGACGCCGGGCAATGCATGAAGACGTGTAACCCGGGCAAGGCCAGTACCTATTTCAACAGCAATACGGGCCAGCCCTTCAGCCAGCTGGGCATGCGCTTGTCCATGCTGCTGCCCATCGACTATGTCGACGAGGCCAAGGCGGTCGTCGACCGCGGCACGGCCAGCGGCTTTGCCGTGCCTGCCGCCAGCGCCTATTACCTGAGCACCAGCGAAGGGGCGCGCAACAGCCGCGCACCATTCTTCCCGCCGGCCGGCGTGGTGCGCCAGCGCAAGCTGACGATCAAGAACATGAAGGCTGATGTGCTGGAAGGCGCGCAGGACGTCATGGTGTACCAGACGGGCATGGCGAAGGTGGACAAGCTCGACACCCTGCACTTCCTGCCGGGCGCCCTGGCCGACCACCTGACCTCGTTCGGCGGCGACTTGCAGGGGACATCGCAGATGAGCAGCCAGCGCTGGCTCGAAGCGGGCGCGACCGCCAGTTACGGCACGGTCAGCGAACCGTGCAACTATTGGCAGAAATTTCCCAATCCCACGGTGCTGCTGCGCCGCTACCTGAGCGGCATGACGGCGCTCGAAGCGTACTGGGGCAGTGTCTCCTGGCCGGCGCAAGGCCTGTTCATTGGCGATCCGCTGGCCGCGCCATACGCGGCTTTCCGGCGCTGATCCCGGCAAGGGGGACGAAAAAAATGGCTCGCAAGAGCCATTTTTGTTATGCCTGGCCGGTACGCCGGCGGCGTCCGATCCAGCTCAGCAGTCCCAAGCCTGCCAGCAGCATGGCATACGTCTCCGGTTCCGGCACGGCAGGAATCTCCGGCA
>NZ_RFSK01000050.1 GCF_009923995.1 Janthinobacterium sp.
GGGGTATTCGTCGCCACCTCGGGCGGCAACTCCGGTCCCTCGACGCCGGCGCCCGACATGCCGGCGCCCGTGTCGCACATCAGCCCGTGGCTGGCGACGGTGGCCAATTCCACCCACAACCGCCTGTACGCGGCCAATGCCATCCTCGGCAACGGCACCCGGCTGGAAGGCGCATCGAGCAATGCCAACACGCCGGCCAGCCTGCTGATCCGCTCGCGCGATGCGGGCCTGGCGGGCGTGTCGCCGACGGACGTCAACCTGCTGCGCTGCTACGGCGCGGCCGACGCCACTTCGGCCTACCTGGACCCGGCGAAAGTGCAAGGCAAGGTGCTCGTCTGCGACCGTGGCGGCAACGTGCTGGTCAACAAGAGCGCCAATGGCAAGACGGCAGGCGCGGCGGGCGTGATCATCGCCAACGTGGCCGGCGGCGCCAACACCATCATCAACCAGGCGCACGTGCTGTCGACGGTGCACCTGGCGCAGGCGCAGGGCGACGCCCTGAAAGCCTACATGGCGGCCAACCCGGACGGCACGGCGGCCCTGGGCGAAGTGCATACCGTCCCCGACACCAGCGTGGTGGCGCCCATCGTCAGCGACCGTTCCTCGCGCGGGCCGAACGTGGCCAATGCGAATATCCTCAAGCCGGACCTGTCGGCGCCGGGCACCAACGTGCTGGCCGGCGTGACGGCCGACCTGACGCAGGCGCAGCGCGATGCCGTGGCGGCGGGCGGCGTGGCGCCGGCGGCGGAGTGGGATTTCTATTCCGGCACCTCGATGGCCAGCCCGCACGTGGCCGGCGTGGCGGCGCTGCTCAAGCAGCAGCATCCCGACTGGTCGCCCGCGGCCATCAAGTCGGCGCTGATGACGACGGCGTTCAGCACGTATTCCGACGGCTTGAACGGTTCCGTGTCGTGGGATGCCACGGCGAAGACGTCGGGCCAGTTGCCGTGGGGCCAGGGCGCCGGCCACATCGCGCCGAACAGCGCGGCCGATCCCGGCCTCGTGTATGACCTGTCGGAAATCGACTATGCGCGCTTCCTGTGCGGCCTGAACCTGAAGGTCTACAGCGCCGCCACCTGCCAGGCCATCGGCACCATCGCCGCCTACAACCTGAACCTGGCGTCGCTGACGGCGGCCAACGTGCTGGGCACGCAGACCCTGACGCGCACGGTGACGAACGTGGGCAGCAGCAGCGCCGTCTACAACGCCTCGGCCAGCCTGCCCGGCTACACGGTGGCGGTGACGCCGGCCAGCCTGAGTCTGGCACCGGGCGCCAAGGGCCAGTTCCAGGTCAAGCTGACGCGCACCACGGCGCCGGCCAATACCTGGGTCTACGGCGCCCTGAGCTGGAGCGACGGCACGCACACGGTGCGCAGCCCGCTGACGGCGCGCGGCACGACGCTGGCCGTCATTCCGCTGGTCAGCAGCGAAGCGGCCACGGGCAGCAAGGTGCTGACCCTGGGCACGGGCTTCACGGGCGCGCTCGTCGGCGTCAAGTCGGGACTCGTCGAAGCCGTGCGCGAGACGCGCACGATCGGCCAGGCATCGACGGGCGCCGCCGCCTCGGCCGCCTGCAAGGCTGGCGGCGGCACGGGCGTCAATGCGCACAACGTGGTAATCCCGGCCGGCACCCTGGCCGCGCGCTTCGCCACCTATGACGCGGAAACGACGGGCGGTGCAAATACCGACCTGGACATGGAGGTCTACAACGCCGCCAATGTGCTCGTCGGCAGCAGCGGCAATCAAAGTTCCAACGAGCAAGTGGAACTGCGCCTGCCCGCCGCCGGCACCTACAAGGTGTGCCTGATCGGTTTTGCGCCGCAAAACGGCCAGGCCAACTACACCCTGTCGTCGTGGGTGCTGGCGCCGGGCTTGTCCAACGGCGGCTTCAAGGCGCTGATGCCGGGCACGGCCTTCACGGGCGGCACGGCTTCCGTCTCGCTGAGCTGGTCCAACCTGGCCGAAGGCAAGCGCCACCTGGGCGCCGTCGGCTACCAGGTCGCCGGCGTGGTGCAGGGCGTGACGGTGGTCGAGGTCAATACCGATGATCCCGTGCCGCTGTTCCAGGACGCGCGCGGCAGCAAGCCGGTGCTGGCCGATTAAACGGCCGCGGCGGTGAACGCAAGGCGTGCCTCCGGGCACGCCTTTTTTTATGGATGGCCCCGTTCGGGAGGAATTGCGCTTGCGCGGCCCGCATCGCCCCGGTATCTTGTCGGACAGCCATGGCTTGGTGCCCTGGCATTCTTGGGGAGTCGCGCGTGACCAGTTTCCGCACCAATACCGACCGCCTGCTGGAAGTGCGCCTGCAGGATGAAAAAGTGCTGGCCATCGCCGGCGCCATGGTCGCCTATACGGGCAGCATCAAGTTTGAAAAATCCCTGCTGGGCGGGGAGGGCCTGTTTGGCGCGCTCAAGCGCAAGGTGACGAACGAAGGCATGCAGGTGATGCAGGCCGCCGGCACGGGCACTGTCTTCTTCGCGCAGAATGCGGCCGAGATCACCGTCATGGCGCTGGCCGGCGAAAAGCTGACCATCGAAAGCAGCAGCCTGCTGGCCTACGACACGAGCCTGAAGACGGGCACGACCTTTGCGGGCCTGCGCGGCGCCAGTTCGGGCCAGGGCCTGTTTTCCACCACCGTCGAAGGCCACGGCAACCTGGCCGTCATTTCGCGCGGCAACCTGATCATGCTGGAAGTGACGCCGGCCCACCCGCTGCGCGTGGACCCGGACGCCTTCGTCGGCTTCAAGGGCGATATCCGCCAGGAATTCGTCTTCGACGTCAACTGGCGCACCATGATCGGCCAGAGTTCGGGCGAATCGTACCAGCACAAATTCACGGGCCAGGGCGTGGTGTTCATCCAGCCCGCCGAACGTTAAATCAGCGAGGACCCGCGATGCCTGTCTATCAGCAGATCAATGAAAAGATGCTTGAGGTTAAACTCGGCAATGAAGAAGTGTTCGCCCGCAAGGGCGCCATGGTGTCCTACCAGGGCGACGTGGCGTTCAGCCGCTCCTTCCTGGCGGGCCAGGGCGTGCAAAGCCTGGCCATGCGCGCCGTCACGAACGAGGGTTATGCCCTGATGTCGGCGCGCGGCACGGGCAGCGTGTTTTACGCGCAGGGCGGCCTGTTCGTCACCATCGTCCCCGTGCGCGGCGAAACGTTTTATGTGGAAAGCGATTCCCTGCTGGCCTTCGATGCGCGCCTGACGGCCGGCACCATGTTCCTTGGCAACCAGGGCGGCGTGCAGGGCGTGGTGCGCGGCATGGCCTCGGGCCAGGGCTTGTTTACCACCACCCTGCAAGGCACGGGCGAGGTGGCGATCTTGTCGGATGGTAACGCCATCGGCTTGCCCGTCACGCCGGACGTGCCCGTGTTTGTCGACCCGCAGGCGTATATCGGCCACACGGGACAGCTGGGCTCGACCATCGTCACGGACCTGAACTGGAAAACCTTCGTCGGCCAGGCGTCGGGCGAGTCCTACCAGGTGAAGTTCACGGGCCAGGGCACGGTCTACATCCAAGCGAGCGAAAGGTAAGCCATGACGATCTACAATCCCGATACCTTGCCGAAGAACGATAACCTGAACCGTTTTGCGTATGTCATCGACGTCAAGGAACAGATCTTCATTCGCAAGGGCAAGATGATCGCCTTCTATGGCGAGCTGCGCTTCGAAGCCATGGGCAGCAGCGTGCTCGATTTGATCGTGCGCAATGCCTTCAATGCGCCCAAGTACGTGCACCACTTTGTCGTGGCGCAAGGCCAGGGCCAGCTCATCCTGGGCGACAACGGCAACGACCTGGCGTGCTACGACCTGGACAACGCCAACATGACCATCCGCGCGAAGAACCTGCTGGGTTTTACGAAGGATGTGATTTGCCAGGAATCGACCTTGCCCGGCTACCTGACCATGATCGGCACCGGTAAAGTGATCGCCTCGTCGAACGGCCCCGTGCATTTCCTGGAGCTGCCTTGCCGCGTCGACGAGCAGGCCGTGCTGGGCTGGGCCGACTGCCCCAGCCCGTCCTACCACTACGATTACGCCCACGTGCAGGGCTGGGCTTCGGCTGCCGGCGCGCTGACGGGTTTCAGCCTGTCGGGCGAGGAAAAGCAGATCGACTTCACGGGCGCCGGCACGGTGCTGGTGCAGTCGTCCGAGCTGGACGTGACGGGCAGTTCCACGCTGGCCAGCCTGCTGGCCCAGTTGCCGCTGCTGGGCAAGGAAGACCTGGGCAAGCTGAGTCTTTCCGTGCAGCAGCAGATGAAACAGGAGCGCTAGGGCTCCTGCGATGATCTTACGGCCGCGCCAGCCAATTGGGCGGCCGCTTTTCTAGAAAGGCGGTCACGCCTTCGTCCGCATCCTCTTCCATCATGTTGCGCGCCATCACGTCGCCCGCGTACGCATACGCTTCGTCCAGCGGCAGCTGGCGCTGGCGGTAGAACATGGCCTTGCCATGGCGGATGGCCGTGGGGCTTTTCGCCATGATCTGCCGCGCCAGGCGCGCCACAGCGTCGTCGAGCCCCGCGTCGGCCACCGTTTCATTGACCAGGCCCCAGTCGGCGGCCGTGTCGGCGTCGATGAAGCGGCCCGTCACCAGCATGTCGAAGGCCCGCTTGGCCGACACATTGCGCGACAGGGCGACGGATGGTGTGGCGCAGAACAGGCCCACGTTGATGCCGGAGACGGCAAAGCGGGCTCCCGCGCCCGCCACGGCCAGGTCGCAGCTGGCGACCAGCTGGCAGCCGGCCGCCGTGGCGATGCCGTGCACGCGGGCAATCACGGGCACGGGCAAGGCCTGGATGGCTTGCATCACGCGCGAGCATTGCGCGAACAGGGTTTGATAATACGCAAGCTGGCGGTTGGCCTGCATCTGGCGCAGGTCGTGGCCCGCGCAAAAAGCCTTGCCTTCGGCGGCCAGCACCACGCAGCGCACGTGCGGCTGCTGCGCGATCGTATCGAACGCTTCCTGCAGCGCCGCCAGCATGGCTTCCGACAGGGCATTGAATTGCAGGGGGCGGTTCAGGCGCAGGGTGACGAGGCCGTCCTCGTCCTCGCGCAGCACGAGCGGCGCGGTGGTGTCAGGTGTTGCAGTCATGCGGTCTCCAGCGGCCTGATGGCCTTGTTATGATGGAACAGCTTACTTGCCGGCATTGACGCTGCCGATGCCGGCGATCGATTTGTGCACGATCTTCGGCTTGCCGTAATACGTCAGTTCGCCCATGCCGCGCACGACGGCGTTCAGCTCGCCCGAGGAATACACCTTGACATTACCGATGCCGTCGAAATTGACATCGACGTTCTTCGCCAGCAAGGCCTTCGTATCGACTTCGCCCACGCCCTGCGCCTTCAGGCGCAGCCAGTCGACATTGCCATCGGCGGCCAGGCGGCCCGCGCCCTTGTAGCTGATGTCGACCCGCGGGCCATTGAGCTTGGTCAGGATCTTCTCGCCCGCGCCTTCGGCGATCAGCTTGCGCAAGGTGGGCATGGTGATGATGACCCGCGGGTCGCCTTCCGTTTTCTTGCTGTCCTTGTCCTTCAGCGAGATCTTCAGCTCGCCATCGACCACTTCCGTGATCACGTTGCCGAGGAATTTCTGGTCGCCGCGCAAGGTCAGGCTTTGTTCCTTGCCCGATTCCACTTCGATGCTGATGGGGCCGCGGATATCGATGGCATTGAAGGCGCCCACCGTGCGCGCCTGTTCGTCGGCATAGGCAGGGGAAGCGAGGGTGGCGAGGGACAGGACGGACAACAGGAACAGGTGGCGCATGGCGGTTTCCTTGAGTAGTTGATCAGTGTATTCTAGGGTGGAAGCTCTCGAAAAAGGGAGAAAGTTGCGATGCACTGCACCAATCGGGGCATGCGCGGCGACACGCCGCTGCCGGCCAGCCGCGCGCCCGGCATGGCGCCGTTGGGCTATGCTATGGCGTACCGCGTCCTGGAGACTGCATGAAAAATTACCACAAAGAAGACTATCCCGTCGCCGATATCCGCCGCTTCCTGGAACCGGGGCCGGTGGTGCTGGTCAGTTCCAGCTGGAAGGGCGAGAGCGACGTCATGACCATGGCCTGGCACATGCTGATGGAATTTACGCCATCCTTGCTGGGCTGCTTCATTTCCGACGCCAATCACAGCCATGAAATGATCAAGCGCAGCATGGAATGCGTGATCAACCTGCCCACGGCCGACATGGTCGACCAGGTGGTGGCCATCGGCAATTGCAGTGGCGAAGACACGGACAAGTTCACGGCCTTCGGCCTGACGCCGCAGCCGGCCGAACTGGTGGGCGCGCCCCTGATCGCCGAGTGCTACGCCAACTTCGAATGCAAGCTGGCGCAGGTGGCGGGCAACCCGAAGGGCGGCTTCTTCATCTTCGAATGCGTGAAGGCCCACGTGGCCACGTCGCCCAAGCTGCCGGAAACCCTGCACTACCGGGGCAATGGCGAGTTCATGGTGTCGGGCAGGACCATCAGCCGCAAGAGTCTGATGAAGCCCGAAATGTTGTAGGACACCTGACCAAACCTACTGCGCGTCGATATAGGCGGCCTGCGATGCTCACCGTACTTGAGTACGGTTGCGCTTCTCGGCCACCTCTCTCTTCCGCTCGCTACGGTTTTGTCAGGTGTCATTAGGCCGCCTAAATTACTCCTTGCGCCAGCATCGCATCGGCGACTTTCACGAAGCCGGCGATGTTGGCGCCATCCACATAGCTGACGGAACCATCGGCGCGCGTGCCGTATTGCCTGCAGGCCGCGTGGATGCCTTGCATGATCTGCAGCAAACGCGCATCGACTTCCTCGCGCGGCCACGACATGCGGGCCGCGTTCTGGCTCATTTCCAGGCCGGATGTCGCCACGCCGCCCGCATTGCTGGCCTTGCCCGGCGCATACAGCACGCCGGCCGCCTCGAACGCTTTCGCCGCTTCGATGGTGGTGGGCATGTTGGCGCCTTCGGCCACGCACTGCACGCCATTGGCAATCAGGGTGCGCGCAGCGTCGATGTCCAGTTCATTCTGCGTGGCGCAGGGCAGGGCGATGTCGACCGGCACATGCCATGGCGAGGCACCGGCCTCGAAACGCACGCCCGTGCGTTCGGCGTAGTCGCTGACCCGGCCATACAGGTGGTTCTTGATCTCCATCAAGATGGCCAGCTTTTCCGGCGTAAAACCGTCCTCGTCGATGATGGTGCCGCTCGAATCGGAGACGGTGATGACTTTCGCGCCCATGGCCATGGCTTTTTCCACGGCGTATTGCGCCACGTTGCCCGAACCGGAGACGGACACGCGCATGCCCTCGAACGAGCGGCCCTGCGTCTTCAGCATTTCCTCGGCGAAATACACGGTGCCGTAGCCCGTCGCTTCCGGCCGCATCAGCGAGCCGCCGAAGCTGGCGCCCTTGCCCGTGAAGACGCAGTCGGCGCGGTTGCTGAGCTTTTTCATCATGCCGGCCATGTAGCCCACTTCGCGTCCGCCCACGCCGATGTCGCCGGCCGGCACGTCCGTGTCCGAGCCCACGTGGCGGAACAGTTCGCTCACGAAAGCTTGGCAGAAGCGCATCACTTCGCCCGGGCTCTTGCCCTTCGGATCGAAATCGGCGCCGCCCTTGCCGCCGCCCATCGGCAAGGTCGTCAGGGCATTCTTGAACGTCTGCTCGAAGGCAAGGAATTTCAGCACGGACAGGGTGACGGACGGATGGAAGCGGATGCCGCCCTTGTACGGCCCGATGGCCATGCTGTGCTGGATGCGGTAGCCGCGGTTCACTTGCACCTGCCCATGGTCATCGACCCACGACACGCGGAACATGACCACGCGTTCCGGCTCGATCAAGCGTTCCAGCAAGCCTTGCTCCGCGTATTTCGGGTGCTGCTCGAGGAACGGCCACAGGCTCTCCATGACTTCAGTGACGGCTTGCAGAAACTCGGGCTGACCTGGATTGCGTGCGGCGACATGCTGGACGTACTCGTGAGCAGATGCGTATTTCATCAGAATTCCATGGAGGTAATCGGTTATTTGGGCAACTATCATCGCAGATTTCGCACGAAAATGGTGCAAAAATTTGGTTGTGAGGGGTTTCTGCTACAGCATGGGGATTTTTCAAACGGATCTTCTGCCGCTGGCGCGGGAATTGGTCTGGTGCGAAAAACAACTGAATGGCACTGCCGTTGCAAGGCGCCGGGCAGCGGTGGCCGACGTCATGGCGCGCCACTGGCGTCATGACGCAATACCGACGGTTACTGCCGCATGGTGGCGCGGCACACGCAGTGGCATGCAGCGTTCGCCTCCGTACCCGCGCAGAAACGGCAACGCCAGCCCGCAGGCTGGCGTTGTCGCGTGTCATGCAGCTTTCCTGGCGAACGCCAGTTCCTTGATCACCCTGCCATGCCGCGCAGGATCAGGCCCGTAATGTAGGCGCCATAGGTGCCCAGCGCGTAGCCGAGCACGGCCAGCAGCACGCCGACGGGGGCCAGGGCCGGGTGGAAGGCGCTGGCGATGACGGGGGCCGAGGCGGCGCCGCCGATGTTCGCCTGCGATCCCACGGCCATGAAGAACAGGGGCGCGCGGATCAGCTTGGCGACGAGCAGCATCAGGCCGCCATGCACGGCGATCCAGATCAGGCCCAGCAGGAAGAGGAATGGCTTGTCGAGCAAGGCTTTCAAGTCCATGTGCATGCCGATGGTGGCCACCAGCACGTACAGCATGGCCGAGCCGATGGTCGAGGCGCCCGCGCCTTCCAGGCTGCGCGCCCGGGTAAAGCTGAGCAGCAAGCCGAAGGTGGTGGCCAGCACGACGATCCAGAAGAAATTCGACGTCAGGCTGTAATCCTGCAGGCGCCATTCAGCGGGCAGGGTGCCGATCCAGCCGATGATGGGGCCGGCCAGGAAGTGCGACAGGCCCGTCACGCCCAGACCCACGCCGAGGATGATCATGATGTCGGTCAGGGTGGCAACGCGCGCATGTTGTGCGCGGTAGCTTTCGATGCCGTCCTTGAGGGCATTGATGGCGGACAGATCCGCGCCCGTCCAGCGGTCGAAGGCGCCCGCGCGGCCGGCCAGGAACAGCAGCACGGCCGTCCAGACGTTGGCCACCAGCACGTCGACGGCGACGAACTGGCCGAACAGGGTGGCATCCACGTCAAATACCTCCTTCATGGCCGCCTGGTTGGCGCCGCCGCCTATCCACGAGCCGGCGACAGTCGTCATGCCGCGCCAGGTGTCGCCCGCCACCGTGTCCGGGTGGATCAAACGCAAGGCCTCGAACGAGACGAGGGCGCCCAGCATGACGCCCAGTGTTCCTGTGAGAAACATGATGATGGCCTTGGGGCCGAGACGGAGGATGCCGCCGAAATCGATGGCCACGCACAGCAGCACCAGCGCGCTGGGCAGCAGATAGTCACGCGCCACGGCGTACAGGCCGGACGCGTTGCCGTCGATGATGCCGAAGGTATTGAGCAGCGCCGGGATCAGATAGCACATCAGCAGGGACGGGATATACGTGTAGAACTTTTTCCAGAAGCCGTCGGGGCGGGAGGCCGTCCAGAAGACGGCCCCCAGGGTCATGGCGAGCAGGCCGAGAACGACGGCGTCATTGGTGATCAGGGCAGGGGTGGCAGGTGGCATCGGGGATTCCGGTGAACGTGTCAGGGATGCCCGGGATGCCGATAGGTCACCCGGGCGCAGGGTGGCCGTATCGTATAGCAATGTTGAGGCCTAAACAAATTATTCAGGCGCGAAGGTGCTAAATTTTTCTTGTAAAATCAAGCACTTGCGTACTGGTTTGCAGCATGGATGCCCGACTGGCGGTTACAAATAGCGGGCCAGCAAGGCCTTGTCCAGCGCCCCGTCGAGTTCGATGCGCACGAAGTGGCCGCTGCCCGGGGCCACCTGGATGTCCCTGCCATCGTCGGCCAGCATGCGGGTAACGGTGATGTCGCGGTTGCCGCCAGGATGCACGGCTTCGAGGCGGTCGCCCACGGCGAAGCGGTTTTTCACGTCCACCCTGGCCCAGCCGTCCGTCACGCCCAGCACGTCGCCCACGTACTGGCTGCGGTCCGCCTCGGAGGCGCCGCGCATGTAGTTCTGGTGCGCCTGCGTGTGGTGGCGCTGGTAGAAACCATCCGTGTAGCCGCGGTTGGCCAGGCCTTGCAGCTGACCCAGCAGGCTGATATCGAAGGGGCGGCCCGCCACGGCATCGTCGATGGCCTGGCGGTAGACTTGCGCCGTGCGCGCCGCGTAGTACAGCGACTTGGTGCGGCCCTCGACCTTCAGCGAATCGACGCCGATCTTCACCAGGCGCTCGATGTGCTCGACGGCGCGCAAGTCCTTCGAATTCATGATGTAGGTGCCGTGCTCGTCTTCGAGTATCGGCATCAGCTGACCCGGGCGCTGGGCTTCTTCAATCAGATACGGCTGGTCGGCCAGCGGGTGGCGCGGCTGCTGGTGCAGGGCGGAAAAGGCATTGTTGTCCGCTTCGGCCAGCGCCTGGTGGAACTGCAGGGGCACCACCTGCATGGCGCCCAGGTCGCCGCTGGCGTCCTCTTCGGCATTCTTTACCTTGTAATCCCAGCGGCAGGAATTCGTGCACGTGCCCTGGTTCGGGTCGCGGTGGTTGAAATAGCCGGACAGCAGGCAGCGGCCCGAATAGGCGATGCACAGGGCGCCGTGGACGAACACTTCCAGCTCCATTTCCGGGCAGCGCTGGCGGATTTCCTCGATCTCGTCGAGCGACAGTTCGCGCGACAAAATCACCCGGGTCAGGCCCATGCGGTGCCAGAACTTCACGTCGGCCCAGTTGACGGCATTCGCCTGCACGGACAGGTGCACGGGAATCTCGGGCCACTTGTCGCGCACCATCATGATCAGGCCCGGGTCGGCCATGATCAGGGCGTCGGGGCGCATGGCGATCACCGGCTCCATGTCGCGCAGATACGTCTTGAGCTTGGCGTTGTGGGCGAAGATATTGCTGGCGACAAAGAACTGCTTGCCGCGCGCATGCGCGCCTTCAATGCCCTCCTGCAAGGCTTGCAAGGTCGAAAAGTCGTTATTGCGCACGCGCAAACTGTAGCGCGGCTGGCCCGCGTAGACGGCGTCGGCGCCATAGTCGAAGGCGGCGTGCATCTTGGCCAGGGAACCGGCAGGCAGGAGGAGTTCGGGAGCGTGGCGCATGGGCAATGGGCAAAGCCGGCGATTTTATGCCGGCAGCGGCGGCGGCGCCTTGCCCAAGGTCAAGGATTTACGTATTGGCGCCGATGCCGGCCCGTACGGCCTCAGGCGTAAGGCGTGCCCGCCAACGCCGCCTTCAGGCCGCCATGGCCCTGGTCCACGAGGGACAGGAAGGAGGCCCTCGCCTGCTGCGCGTCGCCGTGCCGGCGGAATGCGCGGTGCGCCTCGATGAGGGCCACGCTCCAGGTCGCCAGCAGCAGGCTGGCCGCCAGGTGGGCGAGGGGATCGTGTGCATCGCGACCCGTGCAGTCCGTCAACGCCTGGGCGACCACTTGCGCCAGTTCATCGCGGATCGCCCGCGCCCGCGCCTTCAGGGTGTCGCTGCCTTCGACGGTGGCGATAAACCCCTGGCCGGCGGCGGAAAACGTGACATAGGGACTGTCTTCCAGTACCAGGCGGTGCATGAGCCGGCGCAAGGTTTCGCTGGGCGCCACCATGGGGTCGCGCTGGCGCAAGGCGGCGCGCAGCAGTTCGCGGCCTTCTTCCTCGCGGTCGAAGAACATGTCTTCCTTGCGGGGGAAGTGGTTGAATACGGTCATGCGCCCGACATTGGCCGCTGCCGCGATCTCGTCGACCGTCACCCGGTCGAAGCCGTGCACGAAGAACAGGCGCGTGGCGGCATTCGAGATGGCTTGCCGGGTGGCGAGGCGCTTGCGGGAACGGAGGTCGGAAGGGATAGGCATGTTGCCGCGATCATACACGAAGTGTACTGAGTATAGATAAGGCTTGATGATGTGGCAGTGTTGCGCATACTATTTATGTACTGAGTACATATTTATATCGAGTATATGAAAAATCCCCTTCCTGCCACGGCGTCGCCCGTGCGCCAGCGCGCGCTGGCCGTCATCTTCGCCACCGTCGTGCTCGATGCCATCGGCATCGGCCTGATCTTCCCCATCCTGCCCGCGCTGCTGCAGGAGGTCACGCATGCGGCCAGCGTGGCGCCGTATATCGGCAGCATGACGGCCCTGTACGCGCTGATGCAGCTCATCTTCGCACCCGTGCTGGGCGCGCTGAGCGACCGGCTGGGCCGGCGCCCCGTGCTGCTGCTGTCGCTGGCGGGCGCGGCCGTCAATTACCTGTTCCTCGCCTTTGCGCCGAGCCTGTGGATGCTGCTGCTGGGGCGTGCCATCGCCGGGCTGACGAGCGCCAACGTGTCCGTGGCCACGGCCTACATCACGGACATTTCCGCGCAAGGGACGCGTGCACGCCGCTTTGGCCTGCTCAACGCCATGTTCGGCGCGGGCTTCATCATCGGTCCCGTGCTCGGCGGCGCGCTGGGCGATTACGGCTTGCGCCTGCCGTTCATGGCGGCGGCGCTGTTAAATACCTGCAACCTGCTGCTGGCCTGGTTCGCGCTGCCCGAATCACGCCCGCCCGTGCGCCCGTCCACGCGGCCGGCATGGGACCTGACGGCGCTCAATCCCCTGCGGCCGCTGCGCTGGGTGCTTGCCAAGAGGCGCTTGCTGCCCATCACCCTCATCTTCTTTGCCTTCAGCGCCGCGGGCGAAGTGTATGGCGTGTGCTGGGCGTTGTGGGGGCAGGACGCGTTCGGGTGGAATGGCTTGTGGATCGGCCTGTCGCTGGGGGCCTTTGGCGTGTGCCAGGCGCTGGCGCAGGCCTTCTTGCCCGGCCCGGCCGTCAGGCTGCTGGGCGAGCGGGCCACCATCCTGGCGGGCGTGGCCTGCGCCTGCGTCGCCCTGGTCGTCATGGCCTTTGCCAGCCGCAGCTGGATGATCTTCGCCATCATGCCCGTGTTCGCCCTGGGCGGCATCGGCGCGCCGGCCCTGCAGTCGCTGGCGACGCGGCAGGTGGCCGACGACCGGCAAGGACAGTTCCAGGGCGTGCTGGCCTCGGCCGTCAGCCTGGCGTCCGTGCTGTGTCCGCTGGTGTTTTCCAGCATTTATTTTGGCGTCAGGGCGCACTGGCCCGGCGCCATCTGGCTTTCCGTCATCGTCGTGTACGCGGCCCTGGTGCCGCTCGTGCTGGGACTGCCGCTGGCGTCCACCACGCCCGCGTCGTCACGGGGATAGGACGCCGGCGTGGCATGCGTTGCCGCAGGGGCAAAATCGTCGACCTGGATCAGGCCATCGACGAGGCGCGTAAATTCCAGCAAGGTATTGTGCTCCTGGCAGCTGATGGCGCTGGCGTCCTTGGCGGTGGACAGCCAGGCCCGCATCGCAGGCAGGCTCTGCGGCATGTGCCGGAGGGAGGTGTTGCCGTCTTTCAGGCGTTTTTCGATGGCCACGACGTGCGGCAGCAGGAGCAGGGCTTGCTCGGCGCGGGCGACGGGATCTGCCGCGTCGCTGGCCACGTAGCAATCGGCCAGCAGGCGTTCGCGGTCGCCCCCGGCCGTCTGCATGGCGTGCGTCACGGCCGTGCCCAGTTCGTCGGCAGGCGGGCGGTGGGGCAGGCCGAACGGGAACAGCAAGGTGCGCAGCAGCACGGCCAGCCCGCGCGCGGGGAAATTGTCCAGCACGCCCGTCAAGCCCTGCTGCGCCCTGAGCAGCGCATCCTGCAGCGACCAGTGCACATACGGCAGGTCGGCGGGCGGGCGCCCGTCGTCCTCGTAGCGCTTCAGCACGGACGACGCCAGGTACAGTTGCGAGACCACGTCGCCCAGGCGTGCGGACAGCCGTTCGCGGCGCTTGAGTTCACCGCCCAGCACGAACATCGACATGTCCGTCATGACGGCAAACGCCGTCGACAGCCGCGTCACGGCGCGGTAATACGGTGCCAGTTCCGGCGCGGCTGCGCTTGGCACGGCGGCCAGGCGCGCGCCGCCCAGTCCGTACCACAGCCCCCTTGCCAGGTTGCCCAGCACGAAACCCACGTGACCGAAGAAGGCGGAGTCGAAATCGCGCACGGCCTTGGCCTGGTCGCTTTCGCCGACGGCGGCCATTTCCCGCAGTACATACGGATGGGCGCGGATGGCGCCCTGACCAAAGATGATCAGGCTGCGCGTAAGGATGTTGGCGCCTTCGACGGTGATGGCGATGGGAATCTGCTGGTAGGCGCTGGCGAGGAAATTGTTGGGGCCGCTGCAAATGCCCTTGCCGCCGAGGATATCCATGCCGTCATTGACGAGGGCGCGGCCCCGCTCCGTGACGTGGTATTTGACGATGGCGGAAATGACGGCCGGTTTTTCGCCCAGGTCCACCCCCAGCGCCGACAGCGTGCGCGCCGCATCCATCAAGTACAGATTGGCGCCCATGCGCGCCAGCGCTTCCTGCACCCCTTCGAACTTGCCGATCGGCATGTTGAACTGGCGCCGCACGGCCGCATACGCGCTGGTGCCGCGCACGGCCATCTTGCCCATGCCCACGCTGGACGAGGGCAGCGAGATGGCGCGCCCGGCCGCCAGGCATTCCATCAGCATGCGCCAGCCCTTGCCCACCTGCGCCTGGCCGCCGATGACCCACTCCATGGGGATGAAGACCCCGTTGCCCGACGTCGGGCCGTTCTGGAACACGGCATTCAAGGGATGGTGGCGCCGGCCGATCACCACGCCGTCGTGGCTGGCGGGGATCAGGGCGCAGGTGATGCCCGGTGCGTCGTTGTCGGAAAGCAAGTGTTCGGGATCGCTCGTCTGGAACGCCAGGCCCAGCAGGGTGGCCACGGGCGCCAGGGTGATGTAGCGCTTGTTCCACGTGAGGCGGAAACCCAGGGTGGAGCGTCCTTCATGCATGCCCATGCAGACGACGCCCAGGTCGGGGATGGCGGCCGCATCGGACCCCGCATACGGGCTGGTGAGGGCAAAGCAGGGAATCTCCGTGCCGGCGGCCAGGCGCGGCAGATAGTAATCCTTCTGCGCTTCCGTGCCGTAGTGCAACAGCAGTTCGGCCGGTCCCAGCGAGTTGGGCACCATCACGCTGACGGCCAGCGCCGAGCAGCGGGTCGACAGCTTCATCACCACCTGCGAGTGCATATAGGCCGAGAATTGCTTGCCACCGTATTGCTTGGGAATGATCATGCCGAGGAAACCCTGGCTTTTCATGTAGGCCCAGGCCTGGGGCGGCAAGTCGAGCAGCTGCTGGGTTTCCCAGTCGTTGACCAGTTCGCACAGGCGCTCGACGTCATGGTCGAGAAAATGGCGTTCCTCGGCGCTGAGGGCGGGCGGCGCATAGGCCAGCAATTTGGACCAGTCGGGCCGGCCGGAAAACAGGTCGGCATCCCACCAAGTCGTGCCCGCTTCGAGCGCGTCGCGCTCCGTCTCGGACATGGACGGCAAGATGCGCTTGAACAACGCCAGCAGGCGCGGGGTGACGAGGGCGCGGCGCACGGGGCCGACGGCGAAGAGTACAAGCAGGCCCAGCAGGGCCACCAGCAGAGCAATCTTGAGCATGCGATATCTCCCTGTTATATGACGACAGGATAGGTCGCTGCGGCAAAGCTTACTGTGCGGTATAGCGCATTGGCGGGATGAAGCCCGCTTGCCAGGCTGCCGCGCAAAACAAAAAAGCCAACCCGAAGGTTGGCTTTTTGCTATGTGCTGCTGAATCCTTGGTGGCCCGGGGCGGAATCGAACCACCGACACAAGGATTTTCAATCCTCTGCTCTACCGACTGAGCTACCAGGCCAAGGCGGCGAATTATAGCAGAAAGACTTTCCACCTGACCAGAGGAAGCTGTGTTCAAATGCAACAGGCAGCCAAAACATGGTGTTTTGGCATCCATATGTGACATGGGGATACGGCGATGCAAGGACGTGAAGGCGTGCGCTGGCTGGCGGTGGCGGCGGGGTTCAGCCTGTTTTGCGGCGCGGCGCGGGCCGATGGCCTGGCCGATTTGACTGCGGCGCTGGCGCGCTTGCAGGGCCAGATGCCGATCAAGGCACAGGTGGAATCGAAGACCTGGCGGCGCGAGGGCGAAGGCAAGGAGGCGGAAGAGGATAGCGGCCAGGTCACGGTCGCCGTCGAGGGCGGGCCGGCGGGCTTGCAAGTGCTGTACAGCAAGGAGTTGCTGGCGAAAGTGGAAGCCGAGCAGCGCGCCAAGGTGAAGGACCCGAAGACGAAGACGCCGACCGGCTTTGCGCTGGGGGAAATGAAGGCGACGGAACTGCGGGCCATGGTGTCGGCGGCGGGGGCGTTGTCGCGCGAGATCGACGAAGCCGTATTCAGCGGCGAAAAGATGGACAGTTACAAGGGCAAGCCGGCTCGGCTGCTGAGCTTTACCTTGTCGCTCGACAAGGTGCCGGAAAAAGACCGCAAGTACGTGAAGAAGTTTGACGGCGGCATCGACGTGTGGATCGCCGCCGACGGCACGCCGTTGGCCAGCCAGTTTCACATCGATGTGAGCGGGCGCGCCTTCGTCGTGGTCAGTTTTACGCAGAAAACGGACGAGACGCGCCAGTACGGCGTCAGCGGCGACCGTTTATTGTTGCTGCGCAAGGAAAGCCGGAGCGCCACCTCGGGCGCGGGCGAGAAGGTGGAAAGCAGGATCATCAAGACCTTGCAGCTGCAGCCCTGACGCGTTGCGCCAGCTCCCCAGGCGCTGCTCCTGCGGCTTTGCTACATCGCCGAGCTGCCGCCCATGCCGCTCTTTTGCAGCACGCAGCGTCCCGCCTGGCAAGTGGCGCCCGGGTCCGTGACGATGGAACAGGTGGACATCATGCCGTCCGCCTGCTGCTGCTTGCGGCTCGCCTCGGCGTGCGCCTGGGCCAGTGCCTTGAGTTTCTTGCCGTCATTACCCTTGCTGGACCAGGCCAGGTAGCGCTCGGGGCCGCCGCACGCCTTGGCGCCGATGGCGATGGTTTGGCATTGCTGCGTGGAATCGCAGGCGGCGCTGCCCACTTCCGCCTGGATCTGTGCCAGCAAGCCGGCATTGCCCGGTGCAGGCGGCGCATCATCTTGCGTGGGAGCGCTGCCGCAGGCGCTGGCCGTCAGCAGCAGGAAGCCGGCGCACACGGCGCGCAGCAGGGCGGAGGTGGTGGATGTCGTCATGCCTTCATCATGTGCCATGCTTGCTCAAATGGCAAGCGCAATTCGCGCGCTGGCCGCACGTCGTGCTGCTGATCCTGCCGCCATCGCCATCGCCATCGCCATCGCCGGCCGCGGCGTCGTGGCTGGATTGAATGACTGTCAATCCGCCGGCAAGGCCTGTTGCTGAGGGGATAAAACAATGCCCGCTCAAGGCGGGCATTGCGATCGCTTCGTTTACTTCAAGGTACGATTGAATAGCTGATAGATGCGGCGGTACTCGTCATACCACGCTTCCGGCTGCACGAAACCGTGGCGTTCCATCGGGTAGCTGGCCATTTCCCAGTTATCCTTTTTGAGCTCGATCAAGCGCTGCGACAGGCGCACGGAGTCCTGGTAGAAGACGTTGTCGTCGATCATGCCGTGGGCGATCAGGAGGTTGCCCGTCAGCTTGTCCGCGTACTCGATCGGCGAGGAGACTTTATACGCCTGCGGATCGACGTCCGGCGTGTTCAGGATGTTGGCCGTGTACTCGTGGTTGTACGTGGTCCAGTCCGTCACGGGGCGCAGGGCGGCGCCCGACTTGAAGACCTCCGGCGCGCGCATCAGGGCCATCAGGCTCATGAAGCCGCCGTAGCTGCCGCCATAGATGCCCACGTTCTTGATGTCGCCCTGGTGCTGCTGTGCCAGCCAATTGGCGCCGTCGATGAAATCTTCCAGTTCCGGGTGACCCATCTGGCGGTAGATGGCCGTGCGCCAGGCGCTGCCGTAACCGAGCGAGGCGCGGTAGTCGACGTCGAGCACGATGTAGCCTTGCTCCACCAGCAGGTTGTGGAACATCTGCTCGCGGAAATACACGGGATAGCGCTCGGTCACGTTCTGCAGGTAGCCGGCGCCGTGGGCGAACATGACGATCGGATACTGTTTACCGGCCTCCAGTGTCGCAGGGCGGTACAGCTTGGCCCAGATGGGCGCCGCGCCATGCGTGGACGGCACTTGCACCAGTTGCGGCATGACCCAGTTGCGCGCCTTGAAGGCGTCGCTGCGGGTATCCGTCAGCAGATTGGCCTTGCCGCCAGCGACAGGCACCGTGGCCAGCTGGGCGGGCACGTAGCTGGTGGAGTAGCGCAGCAGCAGTTTGCCGCCGTCGGGCGACAGGCCGAAGTTTTCCACGCCTTTCAAGCTGGTGATTTCGCGCGCGCCGCCATCCTTGGCCGTGCTGGCGCACACTTCATAGGTGCCGGGGGCTTGCGGGTTGCAGATAAAGTAGGCGTTCTTGCCGTCGCGGCTCCACTCGACGTTGCTCACTTCCCATTGGCCGCTGGTCAGCGCGCGTGCCGGTGCCGCGCCCGTTTTCGCGTACAGGTGGGCGTAGCCGCTTTCCTCGGACAAGTACCACAGGGTGGCGTTGTCGGGCAGCCAGCCGAATTCGTCGGCGCGGCGGTTGACCCAGGCCGTGTCGCTGATGCGGTGCACGGGCACGAGGGCGCCATTGGCCAGGTCGACGTTGGCGAGCCAGCGGTCCTTGTTGTCGACGGCGCGGATGCGCACGGCCACCTTGCTGCCGTCGTCGGTCCAGGCGATGCCGTCGCGCTGGGCGTCGATGCGCACGGCCCGGTTGCCCTTCAGGGGCGGCAGTTTTTGCTCGGCGCGCAAGGCGGCCAGCGGGTCGGTGGCGATGCCGGGCAGGCTGTCGAAGGCGAGCTCGCGCACGGTGCCCGTGCGCAGGTCGGCCAGTTTCAGGCTTTGCGCGATGGGCATGTTGCGTCCCACGCGAGTGCGCTCGTCGTCCGCTTCCGGGTAGCCCGTTTCCGTGACGTAGCGGGCCAGTTTGCCCAGCTTGCCTTTTTCGGCGGCCTTGTCCTGCGTGACGAACAGCAGCCAGCGGCCGTCCGGCGACAGGGCGCTGCCGGAAATGGTGACTTTCTCGCCCAGGTAGATCGGTTCCGGCGCCCGCGTGCTGTCCAGGCGGCGCTCTTCGTGGCGGCGTTCGCGGCTGGCATCGCGGTCTTCCTTCTGGCGCGCCAGGTTGACGATCAGGCGCAGCTGCAGCTCGCGCTGGGAGTCCGCTTCCGGCTTGGCATCCGGATCCTTGGCCGCGCGCAACAGGGCGACGGGGGCGCTCAGGCGGTCAAGACGGCTCCAGCTGAACCAGTCGGTGCCGCTGCGGTATTGCACGGCGCCCCCGTCGGCGGAATATTGCGGGTCGCTGATGGCCGAGACGCCGCGCGTGATCTGGATCAAGGCGCCGCTTTTCAGGTCGCGTTCGAACAAGTCGCCGTTGCGCAGCAGGATGGCGCGCGTGCCGGCCCGGTTGACGACCATCTGCTGGCCATCGAGGTTGGCCAGCTGCGCATCGTCGACCTTCTTGCCGCTATTGAGCCTGGCGTTCGCGCCGGACACCTGGAAGGTGTCGCGCAAGGGCGAGCCGATGCGCTTCTGCTTGTAATACAGCTGGCCATTCCAGCCCCACCATGCCGCTTCGACGGGCGTGCCGATCCAGTCGGGATCGGCCATCGCCTGGTCCAGCGTGATGGGCGTGGGCGCGGTGGAGATGGCGGGGGAAGGCGCGGCATGCGCGGCGGGAAGGACGGCTGCAAGCAGGGTCAGCAGCAGGGGGCGGGCCAACAGGGGGAGAACCAGACGCATCGGAGATCACTTTAACAAGAGGGGATGGTGAAGGTGCAGGGCTATGAGCCTGGTATTCTAGCGGAGGAGTTTCATGCAGGAAATGTCGGAAAGTTAAGGCCGGAATGGGGCCGCGAGCCTTCCTGTTGCACATGGCGACCGAGTGTCGGTGCCAAAAAAAACGCCAGCATGGCGCTGGCGTCGTCTTGCCGGTAGTGCCGGCGGCTTATTTTTTCGGTGCGCTCAGGCATTCCTTCATGAAGGCCTTGCGGGCATCGCCCTTCATGTCCTTGGCGTCGGCATTGCACGCCTTCATCTTGTTTTGCTGCGTCATGGCCGGTGCCGGCTTGGCGCTCAGGCATTCCTTCATGAAGGCCTTGCGTTCATCGCCTTTCTTGCCGGCGGCATCGGCATTGCAGGTGGTCATTTTTGACTGTTGCGCCGTCTTGGCGACGGGCGCCGCTTCCGGTGCGGCGGCAAAGGCGGTACCGGCAAACGCGGCGGCGATGCAGAAGGCGATTAATTGTTTCATGGCAAATCCTTGTAGACGCGGGCTAGGGAAGGGGACATGCAATCGGCAGCAATTGCCGATATGCAGAACGTAACTAACTATATGACATTTATCAACAAAATTTCCAATTGAGTGTGTCTTTTTGTTACTGCGCGGCGACTGCGCTGTCCGGCGTGCCGGCTTGTCATCGTCCGGCCGTGGCGGCCGGCCTGGAAAAGGTCGCCGGCAGGCCGTTTTTTGCTATGCTAGCGACTTTCCACCGGCCGATGCCGCTGCCTTGGCCGGCGCACCCTCAATACGGAGTTGTTATGGTCTCGTTGCAAGAGCAGTTTTTAAAGGCCGGTCTGGTCGACAAGAAGAAGGTCAAGCTGGCCAACCAGGACAAGAGCAAGCAAAAGAAGGACGAGCGCAAGAGCGGCACGCAAAGTGTCGACGAGGTGCGCCTGGCCGCGCTCGAGACGCAGCGCAAAAACGCCGAACGGGCGCGCGAATTGAACGCCCAGCGCGACGCGGCCGCCAACCAGAAGGCCATCGTGGCGCAGATCGCGCAAATGGTGCAGAAGAACCGCCAGAGCAAGGGCAATAACGGCGACGTGCCGTACAATTTTACTTTTAACAACAAGATCGAGCGTATCTACGTGACGGCCGCCGTGCAGGCCCATCTGGTGGCGGGCCGTCTGGTGATCGTCTGCCTCGGTGGCGCCGTGGAATTGGTGCCGCGCATCATCGCCGACAAGATCGCCGAGCGCGACCCCGCCATCGTCGTGCGCGTGAAACAGGCCAGCACGCAAGTGGACGAGGATGATCCGTACGCGGCGTTCCAGATTCCCGATGATTTGATGTGGTAGGAAGGGTTCGCCCGGCGCCTTGCGCCGGGTGAGTGCAGGGCGCTGGCCGGAAGCGGCCTGCCTGCTGGATAAGCGGCGCACAAACAAAAACGCCACCCGAAGGTGGCGTTTTGCTATCTACTGCTGAATTCTTGGTGGCCCGGGGCGGAATCGAACCACCGACACAAGGATTTTCAATCCTCTGCTCTACCGACTGAGCTACCAGGCCAAGGTGGCGAATTATAGCAGACCAAAATGCGAATGCAAGGGTTGGCGACGACTTTTCCCGGATTTCTTGCGGCGCCGGCCAGTTATTTGCCTGTGGGGCAAATATGATTTGAGGTAAACGGTATTTTTCTCAACAAAGGATGGGCGCATAGTGTGGCCATCGAAATTCACTTGAGAGGACTGCCGCATGAACGCCAGCACCAACCCTATCGCCATCCCGCAAATCGGCCTGGGCACCTTCCGCCTGCAGGGCCAGGTCGTCATCGACTCCGTCACCACGGGCCTCGACGTCGGCTACCGCCATATCGACACGGCGCAAATCTACGGCAACGAAGCCGAAGTGGGGCAGGCGATCGCCGCCAGCCCCGTGCCGCGCAGCGAGCTGTTTGTCACCACCAAGATCTGGATCGAGAACCTGCAGCGCGACAAACTCATTCCCAGCCTGAAGGACAGCCTGCGCAAGCTGCAGCTGGAGCAACTGGACCTGACCCTGATCCACTGGCCGTCGCCGCAGGACGCCATTCCCGTCGCCGAATACATGGCGGCACTGGCGGAAGCCAAGGCGCAAGGGCTGACGAAAGCCATCGGCGTGTCGAATTTCACCAATGCGCAGCTGCGGCAAGCCATCGCCACGGTGGGCGCGTCGGAAATCGCCACGCAGCAGGTCGAGATCCACCCCTTCCTGCAGAACCGCAAGGTGGTCGATTTCGTGCGCAGCCAGGGCATCCACATCACCGCCTACATGCCGCTCGCGTATGGCAAGGTGATGGCCGATCCTGTCATCGCGGCCATTGCGGCGAAACACGGCGTGACGCCGGCGCAGGTGGCCCTGAGCTGGTCGCTGCAGCAGGGCTTTGCCGTGATTCCCTCGTCCACCAAACGCGCCAACCTGGAAGCGAACCTGCATTTCAAGCGCATCACCCTGTCGCTGGACGAGATGGCGCAGATGGCCACCCTGGAGCGCGGCGAGCGCCTGGCCAATCCGGACGGCCTGGCGCCGCAGTGGGATTGAGGTGAAGACCATGACTGCGATGCAGAAGCTGGGGCAGCAGGGATTGAGCATCGGCCTGGAGCTGCCGCTCGATAACGACTGGTCGTCCACGGGGCGCCAGGCGAATGCGGCATCGAGCCGCGTGCCGGGCGAGCCTGAGCTGCAACGGCATGCGGATCTGGCACGGCTGGCCGACGGCCTGGGGTTCCGCGCCCTGTGGCTGCGCGACGTGCCCCTGTACGACCCGTCGTTCGGCGACGCGGCCCAGGTCTTCGAGGTATTTACCTATCTGGGCTACCTGGCCGGCATCACGGAGAACATCTTGCTGGGCACGGCCGCCGTGGTGCTGCCGCTGCGCGAGCCGGTGCTCACCCTCAAGGCGGCGGCCAGCGTCGACCGGCTGAGCGGCGGACGCCTGTTATTGGGCGTGGCCAGCGGCGACCGGCCCGTCGAGTACCCCGTGTTCGGCCGCGACTTCGAGCAGCGCGGCGCCGCCTTCCGCGAGCAGGTGGCCATGCTGCGCGACTGGGGCGAGACGCGCCTGCCGTCCGGCATCCGCCTGCTGCCCAAGCCGGCGGCGCCCCTGCCGCTGCTGGTGGCGGGGCTGGCGCAGCAGTCGCCCGCCTGGATCGGCGCGCAGATGGATGGCTGGCTCGCCTATCCGGGCACGCCGGACGACCATGCGCGGCGCTCTGCCCAGTGGCGCGCCGTCGCCGGCGTCGACAAGCCGTATGTCAGCTTCATCCACCTGGACCTGGACGAGGATGCCGCCATGCCGCTGCAGCGCTTCCGCTTTGGCGGACGCACGGGGCGCGACGGCCTGGTCGCGGAGCTGCACGCCATGCGCGACGCCGGCGTGCGGCATATCGGCCTGCAGCTGCGGCAGAATCGTCGCCCGCTGGCCGAGACGATGCAGGAGATCGCGGAATACGTGCTGCCCGTGTTTCATGGCGCCGCTTGACCTGGGGCATGCGTCCTGTACTTCCGGACTATCTGAAAAGGGTGGGGCAAACGCTATAATGGCCCCATGAACAGTCCCAATTCCCCTACCATGCGGCGCTTCATGCACAGCCACAGCGACGTTTGCATCGTCGGCAATGGCGCCATCGCGAAAACCACGGCGCTGGCATTTGCCCAGGCAGGACAAAGCGTCACCCTGTTATGCCCGGCCAGCCCGCCCGCACCCGCGTCAGCCGCCAAGCCGGTCGAGCCCAGCTGGGATGTGCGCGTGTATGCGCTCAATCACACGGCGCACCAGCTGCTGTCGTCGCTGAAGGTGTGGGGCGCCCTGGAGGCCGACCGGGTGGCGCCCGTCGACGCCATGCTGGTCAACGGCGACGGCGCGCAGGCGGGCGGACTCGGTTTCGACGCCTACGGCGCCCATGTGGGCACGCTGGCGTGGATCGTCGAAGACCGCAACCTGGGCCAGGCACTGGACGCCGCCCTGAAGTTCGCGCAGAACGTCAACGTGGTGCAGGGCCGCGCCAGCCGCCTGGAATGGACGAACGACTCGGCCGTCGTGCACCTCGATGGCGGCGACACCATCACCTGCGCGCTGGTGGTCGGCGCCGACGGCGCCCAGTCCTGGGTGCGGGGCCAGTGCGACATCGGCCTCGATTACCGTCCGTATGGCCAGCGTGGCGTGGTCAGCAACTTTGCCTGCGAAAAGCCGCACCATGGCGCGGCACATCAGTGGTTCACGGGCAGCGAGGGCATCGTCGCCCTGCTGCCGCTGCCGGGCGAGCGCGTTTCCCTCGTCTGGTCGGCGCCCGATGCGCTGGCCGACACCCTCATGTCCGAATCGGCCGACGCCCTGGCCGCCCGCCTGGCTGCCTACTGCCACGATACCTTGGGCAAGCTGACGCCGCTGCAGCCGGAGCTGGTGCGCGCATTCCCGCTGACCCTGATGCGTCCGCACGCCATGGTGGCGCCGCGCGTGGCCCTGGTGGGCGACGCCGCCCACGTGGTGCACCCGATGGCCGGCCACGGCATGAACCTGGGCTTTGCCGACGTGGCGCAACTGGTCCGGACGGTGGCCGAACGCGAAACGCACCGCGGCATCGGCGACGAGCGCGTGCTGGCCCGCTATGCGCGCGCGCGCAAGGAAGACGTGCTGCTGATGCAGCTGGCGACCGACGGTCTGGCGCGGTTGTTCGGCGCGGATCTCGAGCCGCTGCGCGTGGTTCGCAATTTGGGATTAAACTTGCTGGATAAATTACCGGGTCTGAAGCGAAAAATGATTTCGCATGCATTGGGAAATCAGTAGATATCAGTGAATCTTAAGATATCGCTGGATAATGGTAGCAGTGAAAATTCAAGGTCGCCGCAGCTGGTCTGCGGCGATCGTTTTGTTAAAGAGATAATGGCGCCGGGCTGATATGGCCGTTCTTGCCGGGCGTTCCAAGTGGAGAAGTGATAGTGATGAAGATGAGCAGAATCGCATTGGTACTGGCCTCGGGCCTGATGATGTCGTGCGCCGGCGCGGAAACGCCGACGGAAGCGGGCATCAAGAAGCTGATCGAGCCGCGCCTGGGCGAAGGCGCCAAGGTCGACTCGGTCAAGGAAACCCCGTATGGCGGCCTGTATGAAGTGCGCACGGGTGGCGACATCCTGTACACGGACAAAAATGCGCAATATCTGTTCGTTGGCCACGTCTTCGACGCCAAGACCTCGCAAGACCTGACCAAGGTGCGTCTGGACGAAGTCAACCGCATCAAGTTCTCCGACCTGCCGCTTGATTCGGCCATGAAGACCGTCAAGGGCAATGGCAAGCGCGTGATCGCCGTGTTCGAAGATCCGAATTGCGGTTATTGCAAGCGTTTCCGCCAGAACGCGCTGAAGGAAATCGATAACGTGACCGTCTACACCTTCATGTACAACATCCTGTCGCCCGATTCGATCGCCAAGTCGCGCAATATCTGGTGCTCGCCGGACCGCAACAAGGCCTGGGATGACTGGATGCTGAACGGTAAAGTGCCTGCCGCCTCGCCGGCCAACTGCGCCAACCCGCATGAGAAAATCCTGGCGCTGGGCCAGCAATTGCGCATCTCGGGCACGCCTTCGATCTTCTTTGCCGACGGCAGCCGCATTCCGGGCGCAGTCGACGCGAAAACGCTGGAACAGAAATTCTCGACCATTAAGTAATCCGGGCTGTCGCCAGGAAGGCTGGACGGCGCGCCCTCGCAAGGCGCGCTTTTTTTTGCTTTTTTTCCGCTGTCGTATCATCAAGTGTTGTTTGTCGACGCCATAACAATCCAAAGAAGGGGAAGCAGCAGATGATTACCTTGAATATCAACGGACGCGACACGCAGGTCGACGCCGATCCTTCCACGCCCATCCTGTGGGCGCTGCGCGATAACCTGAACATGACGGGCACCAAATTCGGCTGCGGCATGGCCCTGTGCGGCGCCTGCACGGTGCATCTCGATGGCCAGGCCATCCGCTCGTGCATCACGCCGATTTCTTCCGTCGGCGCGCAAAAGATCACCACCATCGAAGCGATGGAAAACGACCAGGTGGGCAAGGCCGTGCAGGCGGCGTGGGTGCGGCACGACGTGCCGCAATGCGGCTACTGTCAAAGCGGCCAGGTGATGAGCGCCACGGCACTGCTGCGCACCAACAAGTCGCCCAGCGATGCCGACATCGACGGCGCCATGAGCGGCAATATCTGCCGCTGCGGCACCTACCAACGGATCCGCGCAGCCATCAAGGACGCGGCCAAGACCCTGGCCTGAGGAGAGCGACATGCGTATCGAATGGTTGAATCAGGAAGCATTGCAGCATGGCGGGGTGACCCTGGGCGCGGCGCTGGCAGCGGCGCCGGCGGCCGATGGCGTGTCGCGGCGCGCTTTCATGAAAGCGGGTGCGGCGGCCGGCGGCGGCCTGATGCTGGGCTTTTTCCTGCCGGGCGCCGGCAAGCTGGCGCTGGCGGCCGAAGGCGCTCCCGCCAAGCCCGTGTACGCGCCGAACGCCTTCCTGCACATCGCTCCCGATAACACGGTGACGGTGCAGGTGAACCGGCTGGAGTTTGGCCAGGGTGTGCAAACGAGCTTGCCCATGCTGATCGCCGAGGAACTCGATGCCGACTGGTCGACGGTGTCGGGCGCGCTGGCGCCTGCCGGCGAGCAGTACAAGGACGCGGCCTACGGCATGCAGATGACGGGCGGCTCGGGCAGCATCGCCCATTCGTTCACGCAGTACCGCGAGATTGGCGCCAAGGCGCGCGCCATGCTGGTGGCCGCCGCTGCCGCGCAGTGGAAGGTCAGTCCCGACCAGGTGCGCGCCGCCAAGGGCGTGCTGTACGGCCCCGGCGGGCAAAAGGCGACGTATGGCGAATTTGCCGACGCGGCCATGCGCCAGTCCGTACCGGCCACCGTCAAGCTGAAGGACCCGCGCGACTTCGCCATCATCGGCAAGCCCGTGAAGCGCCTGGACGCCGCCGCCAAGTCCAGCGGCAGGCAGCAGTTCGGCATCGACTTCAAGCCGCCCGGCGCCAGGGTGGCCATGGTGGCGCGTCCGCCCGTTTTTGGTGGCAAGGTGGCGAAATTCGACGCCAGCAAGGCCAAGGCCATCCCGGGCGTGCTCGATGTGCTGGAAGTAAAGACCGACCGTGGCGGCAGCGGCGTGGCCGTCATCGCCACTGGCTACTGGCCGGCCAAGCAGGGACGCGACGCACTGGCGATCGAATGGGACACGAGCGCCGTGGACAAGGTCAGCAGCGACAAGCAACTGGCCGATTTCAAGGCGCTGGCAAAGACGCCGGGCACGGTGGCGCGCGCATTCGACGTCTCTGCACTGGCCAGGGCGCCGAAGAAAATCGACGCCGTGTATGAGTTCCCCTACCTGGCGCACGCGCCGATGGAGCCGCTCAATTGCGTCATCGACCTGCAGGCCGACAAGTGCACGATGTGGGTGGGCTCGCAATTCCAGACGGGCGACCAGGCGGCCATCGCCGCCACTTCCGGCCTCAAGCCGGAACAGGTGACCCTGCACACGATGATGGCGGGCGGCGGCTTTGGCCGGCGCGCCGTGCCCTCGTCGGACTACGTGGTCGAAGCCGTCAACGTCGCCAAGGCGTACCGGGCGGCCGGCAAGAGCGGGCCCTTGAAGCTGATGTGGAGCCGCGAGGACGACATCAAGGGCGGCTACTACCGGCCGTCACACGTGCACCGCGCCCAGCTTGGCCTCGACGCCAAGGGGAAAATTCTTGCCTGGGACCACACCATCGTGGGCCAGTCCATCATGGCCGGCACGCCGTTCGAAGCCTTCATGGTGAAAAATGGCGTCGACGGCACCATGGTCGAAGGCATGGGCGAGCCGTACACCCTGCCGATGAAGCTGTCCGTGCATACGGCCAAGGCCAACGTGCCGGTGCTGTGGTGGCGCTCCGTCGGCTCGACGCACACGGCCTTTGTCATGGAAACCCTCATCGACGAGGCGGCGCACGTGGCGAAGATGGACCCGGTCGCCTACCGCAAGCAGCTGATCGACGCCAAGCATACGCGCCACATCGCCGCACTGGACCTGGCCGTGGCCAAGTCCGGCTACGGCAAGAAGAAGCTGCCGAAAGGGCAGGCCTGGGGCGTGGCCATGCATGAATCGTTCAATTCCGTGGTCGCCTACGTGGTGACGGCGTCGGTGGTGGAAGGCGCGCCCAAGCTGCACCAGGTGTGGGCGGGCGTGCATTGCAACCTGGCCGTCAATCCGTTGACGATCGAGGCGCAGGTGCAGGGCGCCGCGCTGATGGCGCTGGGCATGACCATTCCCGGCGCCGCCATCACGCTCAAGGATGGCGTGGTGGAGCAGCAGAACTTCGGCGACTATCCCGTGCCGCGCATGCCCGACATGCCCGTGATCGAGGTGCACCTGGTGCCCTCGGGCGACGCGCCGACGGGCATGGGCGAGCCGGGCGTGCCGCCGCTGGCGCCCGCGTTTGCCAACGCGCTGTTCGCGCTGACGGGCAAGCGCCTGCGCAAGCTGCCGTTCGACCTGGCGGCCGCATGACGGCAGCGGTGTCTTGAGCACGGTCGGCATCTTGCTGGCAGCCGGAAGGGGGCGCAGGTTCGACCCTTCCGGCGTGCAGAACAAATTATTGCAGCCACTGGCCGAAGGTCCGCATGCGGGCTTGCCGGTGGTGGTGGCGGCAGCGAGGAACATGCTGGCCGCCTTGCCGCGCGTGCTGGCCGTGGTGCGCGCCGACGACACGCAGGTGGCGCGCGCACTCGGTACGCTGGGCTGCGAGGTGCGCGTCTGCCATGATGCCGACACGGGCATGGCCGCTTCGCTCACCTGTGGTATCGCGCACGTGCGCGGCGCGCCGGGCTGGCTGATCGCTCTGGGCGACATGCCTGGTGTGGAACCGGCTACAATCGCCGCCTTGTCGCACGCCATTGCCGATGGCGCGCGCATCGCGGTGCCCGTCTTCCAGGGCCGGCGCGGCAATCCTGTCGCGTTCAGCGCCGTCCACTTGCCGCTGCTGCTGGCGCTGGACGGCGACCAGGGCGCGCGCAGCATCGTGCAAAGCCATGCGGTGCGCGAGGTGGCCGTCGAGGATGGCGGCATCCTGCGCGATATCGATACTCCGGACGATTTGTAAGGCGGGACAGTGGCGCTCCCGGGAAGACATGCCAGACACGAGGAAAACATGAAGAAAGCAGCAATTAAAAAAACCACCGCCAAGGCGCCCGCCGCCGGCATCGTCTACAGCATCGCCGCCGCGGACCTGGCTGGCCACATGTTCAAGGTCAGCCTGACCGTCAAGGCGCCGGCCGCCATCGGCCAGGTATTTGCCTTGCCGGCCTGGATCCCGGGCAGCTACATGATCCGCGAATTTTCGCGCAACATCGTCAGCATCCGTGCCGAGTCCGAAGGCAAGGCCGTGGCGTTGACGAAGCTGGACAAGCACTCGTGGCAGGCCGCCCCCTGCAAGGGCGCCCTGACGGTGGAGTACGAGGTGTATGCCTGGGACTTGTCCGTGCGCGCCGCCCACCTGGACCAGAACCACGGCTTCTTCAACGGCACCAGCGTATTCCTGCGCGTGCTGGGTCAGGAATCCGATGCGCATGAAGTAAACATCGTGCAGCCGAAGGATGCGGCCTGCAAGACCTGGAAAGTCGCCACGACCCTGCCGGAGCTGAAGGCCAAGCGCTATGGCTTCGGCAGCTACCAGGCCGCCAACTACGATGAGCTGATCGACCACCCGGTGGAAATGGGCGACTTCGCGCTGGCCACCTTCAAGGCGCACGGCGTACCGCACGATATCGTCGTCACGGGCAAGGTGCCGAACCTGGACCTGGACCGCCTGTGCCGCGACCTGAAAGCCATCTGCGAAACGCAGATCGCCTTCTTCGAGCCAAAGACCAAAAAAGCGCCGATGGACCGTTATGTGTTCATGACCATGGCCGTCGGCGACGGCTACGGCGGCCTGGAGCACCGCGCTTCGACGGCATTGATCTGCGCCCGCGCCGACCTGCCGACGACGGCATCGAGCAGCACGGAAATCGGCGACGGCTACCTGAAATTCCTGGGCCTGTGCAGCCATGAGTATTTCCATACCTGGAACGTCAAGCGCATCAAGCCGGCCGCTTTCGCGCCGTACAACCTGCAGGCGGAAAGCTATTCGCCGCTGCTGTGGTTGTTCGAAGGCTTCACCAGCTACTACGACGACCTGATGCTGGTGCGTGCGGGCCTGATCGACGAGGAAGCCTACTTCAAGCTGCTGGGGAAAACCGTCAACAGCGTCCTGCGCGGCAGCGGCCGCACCAGGCAGAGCGTGGCCGATTCCAGCTTCGACGCCTGGGGCAAGTACTACCGCCAGGATGAAAACGCGCCGAACGCCATCGTCAGCTACTACACCAAGGGCTCGCTGATCGCGCTGGCGTTCGACCTGACCTTGCGCAGCAAGACGAATGGCGAGCAATCGCTGGACGACGTGATGCAGGCACTGTGGCAGCGCTATGGCCGCGATTTCTACAAGGGCAAGGGCCGCGGCGTGACGCCGGCCGAAGTCGAAGCCCTGTTCGACGAGATTGCCGGCACGCGCATGAAGCCGTTCTTCGAGCGCTATATTCGCGGCACGGACGACGTGCCGCTGGCGCGCCTGCTGGCGCCCTTCGGCGTGAAATACAGCGATGTGCGCAAGGCGCAGAAGGCCAGCCTGGACGTCAACCTGGGCCGCGACGGCAACGACGTGAAGCTGGCGCAGGTGCATCAGGGCGGTGCCGCGCACCTGGCCGGCCTGTCGGCGGGCGACGTGCTGGTGGCCGTCGATGGCTTGCGCGTGTCGGGCAATCCAGCCAATCTGGACACCTTGCTGGGCCGCTATGCGGTCGGCGCCAAGGTGGCGATTCACGCCTTCCGCCGCGACGAGCTGATGACGTTCAGCGCCGAGCTGCAAGGCGACCGCGTACCGGGTGTCAACCTGACCCTGCTGCCGGCCCCCAAGAAAGCCACGGGACCGAAGCGTCCTAGCGCCGTGTAAGCCAGCGCCTCGCTGGCGCACCCCGGCAGGGGGAGCTTGTGCGATGCACAAGATTTCCTTTGCCGGCGGTTGCCAGCCTGTTTTTCACGGTACAATTTCTCGCACGAAATTTCTCGTGCCTGTCAGCATGTGCAGCGCGATGTGCCCGCTCACCGTACCGTGTCCCTCGTGAAACTTGATCCCACCACTGTTATTCTGATGTCAACCTTGATGGCGGTTGCCATGTGCGTGGTGCTGTTCGCCGCGCTGCGCAGTTTTCCATCGACGGTGCAGGGCTTGCGTGAATGGGTGATCGGACTGCTGGGCCTGGTTGGCGCCAGCGTCCTGTTCGGCTTGCGTGGCATAGTTCCCGCGGGAATTCTCTTGCCATTGGCCAATTCCGTTTTCCTGTGCGGTGCGGGGATGTTGTTGATCGGCACGCAGCGCTACTACGGCGTGCGTCCCAGCTGGCGCCTGTTCCATGCGGTCTGGCTGCTGGGGCTGCTGGTCATGCTGTGCTGGCTGTATCTGCGGCCCGACTTTGCCATGCGCGTGGCAATGTTTTCCTTCCTCATGCTGGTGTTGAACGCCACGCAATTCCTGGTGATCGTACGGCATGGCGAGCGGCATCTGTCGACGCTGTTTTTCGGTACGCTGACCCTGGTGCAAGCGCTGTCGGTATTGCACCGCGGCGTATCGGCCCTGCAGGACGGCGGCGCCGGTTCCGATATCCTGCACGGCGGCCCGTATCACAGCCTGTACCTGGCCGTCACGGCCTTCATGACCCTGCTGCTGCCCGTCGGTTTCATGACGGTGGCCACGCGCCGCTTGCAGACGATACTCGAGCAGCGCTCCAACCGCGACCCGCTGACGGCCGTGCTGAACCGGCGCGGCTTTGCCGAATTTCACGCCAGGGAATGCGCGCGCCTGCCCCTGGCCCTGATGAGTATCGATCTGGATTTTTTCAAGGCCATCAATGACCGGCACGGCCATGCCATGGGCGACCGCGTGCTGGTCGATGTGGCCGGCGTGATCGGTGGCGCCTTGCGCGACAGCGATGCGGTGGCGCGTTTCGGCGGCGAGGAATTTGTCGTCCTGCTGCCCGCTACGCAGCAGGCGCGCGCGGAACTGGTGGCGCAGCGCATCCAGGAGGCGCTGCGCCGGCCCCGGCCGGATCAGGGGCTGCCAGCGTATACGATCAGCGTCGGCATCGCCTGCCAGGCGACGGACGAAGAGACGCTCGATAGCCTGCTGTTGCGCTCAGACCGGGCGCTGTACCGGGCGAAGCAACAGGGGCGCAACCGCATCGAAGTGGCGCAGGTGGAAATTTTCCAGTTCAGACGCGACCCTCATATTTGCCAGAACTGAACTAAATTTTCCATAACTGAACTAAAATTGCCGTAATGACTTTTTAGGCCTCACCTGACTGTGGAAACTCTCGATCCCCGCACCATCATGTTGATGACGACCCTGATGTGCGGGGCCATGAGCATCGTCATGTTTTCCGTGTACCGCAGTTTCCGGCGCGAGGTGCATGGCCTGGGACATTGGGCGGCAGGCTTGCTGCTGCTGGTGTGTGCCTCGTTCCTGTTTGGCGCGCGTGGCACCTGGCCTGACGCCGTGGCGCTGCTGGGCGCAAATGTGACCCTGATGCTGGGCATCGGCCTGTCGATGCTGGGCACGGAAAAATTCTACGAGCGCTCGCCCAGCCTGCGCTTCTATGCGCTGGCCTGCGGGCTTGGCACTGTCGGCATCGCCTGGTGGCTGCTGGTGACGCCCGATTTTTCACGGCGCGTCACGGTCTTTTCCGTCGTGGTTTTCTTTTTCTATGCGCGCCAGGCGCAACTCGTGTTCCGCCATGGCGAACGCCATTTCTCAAGCCTCTTCTTTGGCAGCTTGATGCTGGTGCAGGCGGCGGTCGTGCTGGTGCGCGGAGGTGCGGCGCTGCTGCACGGGGGCGCCAGCGTGGATTTGACGGTGACGGGCACGTTGGCCAGCGTCTACCTGGCGGCGGCCAATTTCATGGCGCTGCTGCTGACGGTGGGCTTCATGACGGTGGCGACACGGCGCCTGCAGACCATACTCGAACGCCGCTCGACGCACGATCCGCTGACGCAGGTATTGAACCGGCGCGGTTTCGGCGATGTGTACGAGCGCGAGAAAGCCAATCTGCCGCGCCACCGCCAGCCATTGACCCTGCTCAGCATCGACCTCGATTTCTTCAAGTCGATCAATGACCGCTACGGCCACGCCACGGGCGACAAGGTGCTGGCGCACGTGGCCACCATCATCGGCGGCGCGCTGCGGGAATCGGATTGCGTGGCCCGCTTTGGCGGCGAAGAGTTTGTCGTGCTGATGCCCGACATGGCGCCGCACAGCGCATTGGGCGTCGCCGAACGCATTCGCGCCCTGCTGCGAGAACCGAATGCGTACGGGCTACCGGCTTGCACGGTAAGTATCGGCGTGGCCTGCCAGGCATCGATGCAGGAAGAGCTGGATCAACTGCTGTCGCGCGCCGATGCGGCCCTGTACCAGGCCAAGGAAAATGGCCGCGACCGCATCGAAATCGACGCTACCGGGGCCGCTACTGTGGTCCGGACAGTGTCCGCAGCTGGAAGCGATATTGATCGTTGAATAAAAACGTCTCGGAGAAATCGAGGGTTTTGTCGCGGCTGCGCATCAGTTGCGCCGCAGGCGGGAAGGCGCCGGGCACGCGCCGCACGGCAGCGAGCGCCACGCTGGATGCGTCGCTGTCGCGTGAACGGTGCACGCGCACGCTTTTCAGGGTGCCATCGCGGCCGACGCTCAGGTCGAGCACGACGATGGCCGGCAGCATGGATGGCAGGCGCCCGCTGAAGGTGAACTGGGTATTGGCATCCATGATCTGCTGCGCCACCTGCAGCTTGTAGGCATCGATGGTGGCAGCCGGTGCGATGGCCTTGGGCGCCGGTGGCACGGCAGGGGCACCGGCGGATGCCCGCGCGTGCGGTTCCGGCGCCTGCTGGCAGGCTGCCAGCAGGGTGGTGGCGGCAAGGACGGTCAATAGCTGTTTCATGACCGTCAGGCTACCACTGTTCAGGCGAACAGGCGTTCCAGCTCCACGCCGGGGTCTGGCGCGCGCATGAACGCTTCGCCCACCAGGAAGGCGTGTACGTCGGCTGCGCGCATGCGTTGCACGTCGGCCGTGCTGTGGATGCCCGATTCAGTGATGATCAAACGGTCTTGCGGAATGCGCGGCAGGAGGTCGATGGTGTTCTCCAGCGACGTCTCGAAGGTGCGCAGATTGCGGTTGTTGATGCCGATCAGTGCGCTCTTGAGCTTCAGGGCCGCCGTCAGCTCTTCCCCATCATGGCTTTCGATCAGCACGCCCATGCCCAGTTCGTGGGCACACGCTTCCATCTCCGCCATCAGGCCATGGTCGAGCGCCGCGACGATCAGGAGGATGCAGTCGGCGCCCATGGCGCGCGCTTCATAGACCTGGTACATGTCGACCATGAAGTCCTTGCGCAGCACGGGAATGGCGCAGGCGGCGCGCGCCTGCTGCAGGTAAGCCACGGAACCCTGGAAGAACTGTTCGTCGGTCAGCACGGAAAGGCAGGCCGCGCCGTGCGCCGCATAGCTGGCGGCGATGTCGGCCGGGCGGAAATCGGCGCGGATCACGCCTTTCGACGGTGAGGCTTTTTTTACCTCGGCGATGATGCCGGGTTTGCCGGCGGCGATGTGCTGGCGCAGGCTCGCCTCGAAGCCGCGCAGATTGGCACGCAGGGCGCCGTCGCTTTCCACGTCGCCGCGCAGGCTGGCCAGGCTGCGATGGGCTTTCGCCTTCGCCACTTCGTCGGCTTTTACGGCCAGGATTTTATCGAGTATGTCGGACATGATGGTGGCTATTCTATAAGGGAGGGCGGAGGGCTTAGGCTTGCACCGGGGTGCCCAGTTGCTGCGTCACCTGCACGAATTGATCGAGTTTCGCCAGCGCGGCGCCCGAACTGACGGCGGTGCGCGCACGCGCCAGGCCATCCTCGATCGAGCTGGCCACGCCGGCCGCGTACAGCGCCGTGCCCGCGTTCAGGGCGACGATGTCGGAAGCGGCGCCGGGTTCGCCGCGCAGCGCTTCCATCATCTTGGCTTTCGATTCCACGGAATCGGCCACTTTCAGGTTGCGGCTGGCGATCATCTGCAAGCCGAAATCTTCCGGGTGGATTTCATACTCGCGGATCTCGCCGTTGACCAGTTCACCGACCATGGTCGCGGCACCGAGCGAGACTTCATCCATATTGTCGCGGCCATACACGACGATGGCGTGCTGCGCGCCCAGGCGCTGCAGCACGCGCACCTGGATGCCGACCAGGTCGGCGTGGAACACGCCCATCAAAATGTTCGGTGCGCCGGCAGGATTTGTCAGCGGCCCCAGGATATTGAAGATCGTGCGCACGCCCAGTTCGCGGCGCACGGGCGCCGCATGCTTCATGGCCGCGTGGTGGTTGGGCGCATACATGAAGCCGATGCCCGTCTGCGCGATCGACTGGGCGATCTGCTCGGGCTGCAGGTTGATGTTGACGCCCAGCGAGTCCAGCACGTCGGCGCTGCCGGACGAGGACGACACGCTGCGCCCGCCATGCTTTGCCACGCGCGCGCCGGCTGCCGCCGCCACGAACATGGAGGCGGTGGAAATATTGAACGTGTGCGCGCCGTCGCCGCCCGTGCCGACGATGTCGAGCAGGTTGGTGGTGTCGGCCATGGGCACCTTGGTGGAAAACTCGCGCATCACCTGCGCGGCGGCGGCGATTTCGCCGATGGTTTCCTTTTTGACGCGCAAGCCCATGGTCAGGGCCGCGATCATGGTGGGCGACATTTCGCCGGACATGATCTGGCGGAACAGGTACAGCATTTCGTCGTGAAAGATTTCGCGGTGTTCGATACAGCGCAGCAGGGCTTCTTGTGGGGTGATCGGCATGATGCTTCCTTCTTCAATGATGGCGCAGGAGGACACTGACGGCACGCCGTGGCGTGCGCGGGGAATCAGCGCTCGAGAAAATTCTTCAGCAGGGCGTGGCCGTGCTCCGAGAGGATCGATTCGGGGTGGAATTGCACGCCCTCGATATCGTATTCCCGGTGGCGCACGCCCATGATTTCGCCGTCGTCCGTCCACGCCGTCACTTCCAGGCAGGAAGGCAGCGAGGCGCGTTCGATCGCCAAAGAGTGGTAGCGGATCACTGTGAAGGGGCTGGGGAGGTCCTTGAAGACACCCACGCCCGTATGCGCGATGAGGGAAGTCTTGCCATGCATGACCTGCTTGGCGCGGATGACTTTGCCGCCAAACGCTTCGCCGATGGCCTGGTGACCCAGGCATACGCCCAGGATCGGCTTCTTGCCGGCGAAGTGCTTCAGCACTGCCACCGAGATGCCCGCCTGCGCTGGCGCTTTCGGGCCGGGCGAGATGCAGATGCGGTCCGGGTTCAGCGCCTCGATCTGTTCGATCGTGATTTCATCATTGCGGTAGACGCGCACGTCTTCGCCCAACTCGCCGAAATACTGCACGATGTTGTAGGTGAAGGAGTCATAGTTGTCGATCATCAGCAGCATCTTAAAACTCCCCATCCAGGCCATCTTGCACTTGTTCGGCGGCGCGCAGTACGGCGCGCGCCTTGTTTTCGGTTTCCTGCCATTCCATTTCGGGGATCGAGTCGGCGACGATGCCGGCCGCGGCCTGCACGTACAGCATGCCGTCCTTGACCACGCCCGTGCGGATGGCGATCGCCACATCCATTTCACCGCCAAACGACAGGTAGCCGCAGGCGCCGCCATAGATGCCGCGCTTGGTGATTTCCAGTTCGTCGATCACTTCCATGGCGCGCACCTTTGGCGCTCCCGTCAGCGTGCCGGCGGGGAAGGTGGCGCGCAGCACGTCCAGGTTCGACAAGCCGTCTTTCAGCTTGCCTTCCACGTTCGAGACGATGTGCTGCACGTGCGAGTACTTTTCGATGACCATGCGGTCGGTGACGTGCACGCTGCCCGTCTCGGCGATGCGCCCGATGTCGTTGCGGGCCAGGTCGATCAGCATCACGTGCTCGGCGATCTCTTTCGGGTCGGCCAGCAGTTCGGCTGACAATTCTGCGTCGCGCTCGGGCGTGGCGCCGCGCGGGCGGGTGCCGGCGATGGGGCGCAGGGTCACTTTCTTGCCGCCGTCCGCCGTCGTTTCGTTGCGCACCAAAATCTCGGGCGAAGCGCCGATGATCTGCATGTCGCCGAAATTATAGAAGTACATATACGGCGACGGATTCAGCGAACGCAGGGCGCGGTACAGGGTCAGCGGCGAATCGACATACGGCTTGCGGATGCGCTGGCCGATCTGCACCTGCATCAGGTCGCCCGCCATCACGTATTCGTGAGCCTTGGCGACGGCCTTCAGGTAGTCTTCCTTGGAGAAGTCGCGAATGGTTTCCGTGCGCACGGAGGCGCTGGTGACGGGGGCGTCGACGCCGCGGCGCAGCATCATGCGCAGGTCCTTCAGGCGCTGGCGCGCCTTGCTGAAGGACTCGGGCTGCGTCGTGTCGGCGTAGACGATCAGGTACAGCTTGCCGGACAGGTTGTCGATGACGGCCAGTTCTTCCGTCACCATCAGCTGGATGTCGGGCAGCTTCAAGTCGTCTTTCGGCGCGCCGCCGGCGAGTTTTTTCTCGATGTGGCGCACCGTGTCGTAGCCGAAGTAGCCGGCCAGGCCGCCGCAGAAGCGCGGCATGCCGGGGCGCAGGGCCACCTTGAAGCGCGACTGGTATTGTTCGATGAAGTCGAGCGGGTTGCCTTCGTGCTCTTCGATCACGGCGCCGTTCTTGATGATTTCCGTGCGGTTGCCATGGCTGCGCAGCACGGTGGTGGCGGGCAAGCCGATGAAGGAATAGCGGCCGAAGCGCTCGCCGCCTACGACGGATTCGAGCAAAAAGGTGTTCTTGCCGCCTTGCTGCGTCTGTGCCAGTTTCAGGTAGAGCGTGAGCGGGGTTTCCAGGTCGGCGAAAGCTTCCGCGATCAGGGGGATGCGGTTGTAGCCTTGCTGGGCCAGCGATTTGAATTCGAGTTCGGTCATGTTTCTCTCCATGCCGTCAGGGGACAAGTGTGCACGATGCACAAGCCCTGCGGTGGGTTATCAAAAAACCTGCCGGTACGCTAAGTGCGCAAAATGTGCGCGCGCAGCCGACAGCAATCTTACACGGCTCGGCCCTCAGGCCTGCCAGGATTGCCAGCGTCGCCAAAGCCAGGCCTCAATCGAGCCGGTTTGGGTGACATTGTGTTTTTTGATGAGAAACGTGTTCACGATGTGGTGTGGGTCAGTATGCTGGTCTGTTTTGCATGCTAATAAAATGGGCCGCTTCAAGCAGCGTATTTACTATACCATCGGAATCGGTGTCGTGTATAGAGTGTCCGTGGTTGTAGCCATACGGTACCGTCAACACGGGGCAAGCCGCAGCCCGTGCCGCTTGCGCGTCATTCGAGGAGTCGCCGATGGCCACCACCCTGGCCGGTGCCAGGTCGAAGTCCGCGCACACCTGCAGCAGCGGCAGCGGGTCCGGTTTCTTCTTCGGCAGCGAATCGCCGCCGTAGACGATCTCGAAATAGCCGTCGAGTTTTTTCTGTTTCAGCAGGGGCAGGGCGAAGGCGATCGGCTTGTTGGTGACGCAGGCCAGGCGCAAGCCGGCCGCCTGCATCGCCGCCAGTCCCGCTTCCACGTCCGGGTACAGGGTGCTGAACTGGCCATTGATGGCCAGGTAGTGGCGCTGGTAGGCATCCATGGCCGCGTCGAAGCGCAGTTCCACGCCCGCCGCATCGAAGTCGAGCGCCAGCACCGTGCGGATCAGGTTTTCCGAGCCTTTGCCCACCATCAACTTGATGGCTTCGGCGCTGATGGGCGCAAGACCCAATTCGGCGCGCATGCCGTTGATGGCGACATGGAAATCGGGCACGGTGTCGAGCATCGTGCCATCGAGGTCGATGATGGCGGCGCGCACGCCGGCCAGTACGTGGGCTTTCACCGTGCCCGCCTGCATCAGGCGCCCGCTACCTTGGCCAGTTCGGCGCGCATGGCGTCGATGACGGCCTTGTAGTCAGGCTTGCCGAAGATGGCCGAGCCGGCGACAAAGGTGTCGGCGCCAGCAGCGGCGGCAGCGGCGATGTTGTCGATCTTGATGCCGCCATCGACTTCTAGCATGATGTCACGGCCCGATTCATCGATCATGCGGCGCGCTTCGGCGATTTTCTTCAGCGCGTGGGGGATGAAGGACTGGCCGCCGAAGCCCGGATTGACGGACATGATCAGGATCATGTCGATCTTGTCCATCACGTGTTCCAGGTAGTGCAGCGGCGTGCCCGGGTTGAAGACCAGGCCCGATTTGCAGCCATTGTCGCGAATCAGCTGCAGCGAACGGTCAAGGTGATCCGATGCTTCCGGGTGGAAGGTGATGATGTTCGCGCCAGCCTTGGCGAAATCCGGGATAATGCGATCGACAGGCTTGACCATCAGATGCACGTCGATGGGCACTTGCACATGCGGGCGGATCGCTTCGCACACCAGCGGGCCGATGGTCAGGTTCGGCACATAGTGATTGTCCATCACGTCGAAGTGGATGATGTCGGCGCCGGCGGTAACGACGTTGCGCACTTCCTCGCCCAGGCGGGCAAAGTCGGCGGACAGGATGCTGGGAGCGATACGGAATGTTGTCATGGTGAAGTAGCCAAAGGATAGAAAATGCGAAGATGCGCTATTTTACGCTTGACGCCGCTACCATGCCTGATTGCAGCACGGTGCAGCACAGAATACACGGCGCGCGGCGGCCAATGCGGCGCGCGACACACAATATATGACTGGCAATGTCTGAATAGGAACGACGATGGCGACTTATGAATTTACGGTAACGGTCAAGACGCAGTATCTGCCCGAGCAATCGGCACCGGACCAGGGGCGGCATGTGTTCAGCTACACGATCCGCGTCGTCAATACGGGAACGGTGGGCGCACAGCTGATTTCGCGCCACTGGGTCATCACGGATGCGAACAACAAGGTGGAAGAGGTGCGCGGCCTGGGCGCCGTCGGCCACCAGCCGCTGCTGCAGCCGGGCGAGCAGTTCGAATACACGAGCGGCACCATGCTGGGCACGCCGCAAGGCTCGATGCGCGGCGAATACTTCTGTGTGGCCGAGGATGGCCACCAGTTCGAAGCGCCGATTCCCGAATTCGTGCTGTCGGTGCCGCGCACCCTGCATTAATTAATCAGACCAGATGGAGCGGACTTGCGCCGCTTATTTCAGTTTTTCGGTGGTGTCCCGCTCTTCGCTGAGCTGTTTGCGGGCGGGCGGCGTGGGCTTCTTGCCTGAATACATGGTCCACCAGACTATAAATGCCAGCAAGAAGAACGCCACCAGCGCCTCTATCATCAAGATCCACATACGCACCCCTATGTTATTTACACGCAGCTTATTATTGAACCATCGTTTATTGACACGCGGTAGTCTACTCGTTTCCATCGGCGGCGTCGCGCTCGCGCTGTCCGCCTGTACCACGCCCCCAGCCGCGCCCGGCGCTTCCGGTGGCAAGGAGCCGGCGATTGCGCCGTCCGTCGTCAAGCCGGTGCCGGCCAAGCCGGCCGACGTCAAGGATGCCAAGGATGCCACTGACGCGGCCGCGCCCACTTTCGTTCCGGCCAAGTTTTCCGCCTTGCCTGGCTGGGGACGCGACGACTTGCGCGCTGCCTGGCCTGCCTTCACGGCGTCGTGCGGCGTGCTGGTCAAGCGGCCCGACTGGAAGGAGCCGTGCACGATCGCGCGCCAGGTAAATGCCGACAGCGACAAGGCCATCCGCCTGTTTTTTGAAACCTTCTTTGTGCCGAATCAAGTCATCGCTGCCGATGGCGCCAGTACGGGCCTCGTTACGGGCTATTATGAACCGTTGCTGCATGGCGCGCGCAAGCGTGGCGGACCATACCAGACGCCGCTGTACAAGGTGCCGGATGACCTCGTTACGGTCGACCTGGCCGGCGTGTATCCGGAATTGAAAAACATGCGCTTGCGGGGCAAGTTGGTGGGCAAGAAAGTGGTGCCGTATGCCACGCGTGCCGACATCGAGCGTGCCACGGCCGTCTCCGGCAAGGAATTGCTGTGGGTCGACGACGAGGTGGAAGCGTTCTTCCTGCAAGTGCAAGGTTCCGGCCGGGTGCAGCTGACGGATACGCAGGAAACCGTGCGCGTGGCGTATGCGGACCAGAACGGCCATCCCTACAAATCCATCGGCCGTTATCTGGTCGATAAGGGTGAACTGACCATGAGCCAGGCGTCCGCGCAAGGCATCAAGGCGTGGATCGCCGGCCATCCCACGCGCAAGGATGAGCTGTTCAATGCCAACCCCAGCTATGTGTTTTTCAAGGAAGAGCGCTTGCCCGATCCGAAAGTGGGGCCGAAGGGCGCGCTGGGCGTGCCATTGACGCCGCAGCGCTCGGTGGCCATCGATTCGCGTTATGTGCCGCTCGGCGTGCCTGTGTTCCTTGCTACCACGCAAGCCAACAGCGACATCCCCATGCAGCGCCTGGTGATGGCGCAGGATACGGGCGGCGCCATTCGCGGGCCCATCCGTGTCGACTATTTTTTTGGCTTTGGTGCGGAAGCGGCGGAGAACGCGGGCCGCATGAAGCAGAGCGGCGCCGTGTGGGTGTTGTTGCCGAAACAGGCGCCGGCGCGCTAAGGCATCATGGCGGCGCCGGGAGGTGTGGTACTGCTTAGCGCAGGACCATGACTGGCAAGTGCGTGTGCGCCAGCACTTTTTGCGTTTCGCTGCCGACGAAGAGCTTGTTCAAGCCCTTGCGCCCATGCGAGGCCATCAGGATGATGTCGCACTGATAGTTTTGCGCCGCATTCACGATCTCTTCATGCGGGCTGGGCGAGACGGCGACCACGCCTTCGAAGGGTACGCCGGCAGCGCGCGCCGCTTCGCCGATCTTGTCGATTGCGCGTTGTGACGCTTCCTGCATCTGCTGCTCATACAGGCCGGCGTCGAGCACGATGCCGCCGTCCGCCATCGGCGAGAACGGGAACGGCTGCACCACGCTGATGGCGACCAGTTTGGCCTTGTTCAGCTGGGCGAAGGCGAGGGCCGTTTCGGCGGCCTTGTCGGACAACGGCGAGCCGTCGGTGGGAAATAAGATGGTGTTAAACATGGCGTGCTCCTCAAGTGATGTAAGACAGCTTATGGATTTACATCAATTAAAACCTTGATGTAAATCAAACCTCACAGGCTTTGGCATGAATAGTGTCGCCAAGGCAATCTTTCACCAGTGTATGCCCGTTCCTCGCTTCAGGTGCGCACGCTACGCAGCGGCGTGCCCCACACCATGGCGACCGTCAACGCAATGCTGCCTGCCGCGATGCAGGCCAGGCCATTGCGCACGCCAAAATGTTCCGCGACCCAGCCGGCGGCCAGCGCGCCCAGCGGCGCCGTCGCCACCGTCAGGAAGCGCATGGTCGACGTCATGCGCCCCAGCATGGGATCGGGCGTGACCTTCTGGCGCAAGCCCAGGTAGGGGATAAAGAACAGCATCACGCCGCAATCGAAAAAGAACATCAATATGGCATACGCCACAGCGCTGGCGGCCGCGCTGCCGAACAAGGCGGCGGGAATCGTTGGCGTCAGGGAAAAGCAGAGCGAGGTCGAAGCCAGGCCGATCAGGATGGTGCGGCCGGCGCCATAGCGCTTCGTCAGCGGCTTGACGATGAAGGCACTGAGCAGCACGCCGGCTCCACCCAGCATCTGTGTCATGCCCAGCACGCCAGGGCTCATGCCCAGGTCGCGCGTGGCGAACAGCACCGTCAAGGCCATGCTGGCGTAAAACAGGAAGTGCCAGATGCCGGCGCCCCAGGCCAGCGCGCGCAGCAGCGGTTCGCGCCAGACGAACAGCAAACCGTCGGCAATGTCGCGCAGGGCGTGCTTGTCGGAGGGGGCGGGGCGCGGATCGCGTACGCTCATGGCGCGCAGATTAAACACGGAAATCAGGTAGCCGCACGCCGTGCACAGGATGGCGACGGGCGCCGACAGCATTTGCACGAGTACACCGGCCAGGCCGGGACCGATCAGGCGCGACGCCGATTCCGTGGCGGCAAATTTCGATTGTGCATCGATCAAGCCATCGCGGCCCACGAGGAAGGTCAGAAACACCTGTTCGGCGCCGCCGCCCACGACGAAGCCCGTGCCGATAATGAATCCCACTATATATAACCACGGCATGGACAGCACGCCGCACCAGTAAGCCACGGCCACGCTGGCCAGGGCCAGGCCGGACATGCTTTCGCTGAACAGCATGATCGGGTGCTTGCTGCGCCGGTCCAGCAGCACGCCGACGGGCAAGCCGAAGAGGGCGAACGGCAGCGCCTGCAAGGCGACGAGCAGACCCATCTGCTCCGGCGTCGCATGCAGCAAGAGCACGGCGCATAGGGGCAGGGCCAGCGAGGTGATCTGGGCGCCGAAGCAATTGAGGCCATTGCTGAACCACAGGCGGCGAAAATTCACGCTGGCGACGCTGCCGTCGCCGCGCAGGCGGCCGGCCAGTGACTGAAGTAGAGAGGAGGAAATTTGCTGCTCGATTTGAAAAGGATCAGGCTCAGAATAATAACAGTGCGCCTGTCGCGCCGCTGCCGTTAGCCGCTACAATCGTCGCTACCGTGTTCATTCAGAGGAGACTATATGCAATACGAAGACTTGATCATCGATATCCAGGACAAAGTGGCGGTCATCCGCCTGAACCGCCCGAAGGCGCTCAATGCCTTGAACGACAACATGATGAATGAGCTGGGCGCTGCGCTGCTCAAGTTCGATGCCGACGAGAACATCGGCTGCATCGTGCTCACGGGCAGCGAAAAAGCCTTTGCCGCCGGCGCCGACATCGCCGCCATGGCCGACTATACTTATCCCGACACCTTTACCCAGGGCTACATCAGCCGTAACTGGGAGCATATTTTGCGCGTGCGCAAACCTGTGGTGGGCGCGGTGGCCGGCTATGCGCTGGGCGGCGGCTGCGAGCTAGCCATGATGTGCGATTTCCTGATCGCCGCCGACAGCGCCAAATTTGGCCAGCCGGAAATCAAGGTGGGCGTCACGCCAGGCGCGGGCGGCACGCAGCGCTTGCCGCGCGCCATCGGCAAGGCCAAGGCCATGGACTTGTTGTTGACGGCGCGCACCATCGATGCGGCCGAGGCGGAACGCATCGGCCTGGTGTCGCGCGTGGTGCCCGCTGATAAATTGCTGGAAGAAGCCCTGGCCGCCGCCAGGACCATCGCCGCCATGCCGACCTCGGTCGCCATGATGATCAAGGATTGCGTCAACCGCGCCTTTGAAACCACCCTGACCGATGGCGTCGCCTACGAGCGCCGTTTGTTCCAGGCCGCCTTCGGCACGCCTGCGCAAAAAGAAGGCATGCACGCTTTCCTGGAAAAGCGCTTGCCAAACTTCGACGGTCTTTGATATGATTCGCCTCCCCGATGAGACGCACTGGTTTGCGGCACAAAAGGGACGGCCTTCCGGGGCTGGGTAGTAAAAAAGAAGGTTGACGGATTTAGCGAAATGCTTCATACTCTTCCTTCTTCGCAGCTGACAAACACAACGCTTTGTCGATAGCGCGAAAG
>NZ_RFSK01000006.1 GCF_009923995.1 Janthinobacterium sp.
ATTGTGGTTAACCACAATAGCCCGCTCCCGATAAGCCGCTACCCTGCCAGCCATGCCGACTTCCCCCACTCTTGCGCGCAGCTTCAAGCTTTCCAGCCCGATGCGCTGGCTGCTGCCCGTCATCCTGCTGCTGCTGTTCCTCTCCATCCTGTTCTGGCTGCCCTGGCAGGCGCGCCAGATGGAGAGCAACGAGCGCCAGGAACAATTGATCGCCGATACCCTGTGGGTGGAGCAGACGATCCGCTTCCAGCTGGCGCGCAACGAGGAAAGCCTGTTCAACCTGGGTGTGGACATCGCCAGCGGCTCCCTGTCGGCGGAAAAAGTGCACGAACGGCTGCAGCAGATGCTGCGCAACGGCCGCGAGCTGCAGCGCGTGCTGTGGCTGGACACGGCCGGCAAGGTACTGGCCACCAGCGACAACAGCCTGCCGCACGAACTGTCTTTTTCGCCCGCCTCGCTGACGGCCGCCGATAATGCGCGCCGCCTGCACCGGGGCCAGTATGCCCAGCCTTCGCAGCAGAGCGGCTTTCCCGATGCACCGCCCGGCGCCATGCTGATGGATTACCACCAGCCCGTGTTCGAGGGCCAGCGCTACGTGGGCAGCCTGGTGGCCACTTACCAGATCAGCAGCCTGCTCGATGAAATGGTGCCGTGGTGGTTCGCCCAGGATAACCAGATTTCGCTGATCGACCGCGACGACAAGGTGCTGGCGCGCCGCGCCGCCGCCGGCCCCGGGCACGGCGTGTACACGCACAAGCGCGCGCTCGACGTGCCCGGCGCCACCATCACGCTGTTTACCGACAGCGTGAAAAGCCAGCCCAAGCTGCTACCCAATCTGCTCGTCGGCTCCGTCATCGCCCTGTCGCTGGGTCTATTATGGAGCCTGCTGGCCCTGTGGCGCCACATCTCGCGCCGCCTGACGGCCGAAAGCGCGCTGCGCCAGCAGATGCTGTTCCGCACGGCGATGGAAAACTCGCTGGTGACGGGCATGCGCGCGCGCGACCTGGAGGGGCGCGTGACGTACGTCAATCCCGCGTTCTGCCAGATCGTCGGCTATCCACCCGAGGAAATCCTCGGGCGTTTGCCGCCCATGCCCTACTGGGTGCCCGAGGCGCTGGAGGAATACCAGCAACGCTTCGTCAAGGCCCTGGCAGGCAACCCCACGCCGCAGTTCGAGACCTATTTCCAGCGCCCGGACGGCACGCGCGTGCCCGTGCTGATCTTCGAGGCGCCGCTGGTGGACAAGAATGGCCAGCAGACGGGCTGGATGGGCTCCGTGCTCGACATCTCGGACCGCAAGCGCGTCGAGGAACTGAACCGCCAGCAGCAGGAAAAGCTGCAGACCAGTTCGCGCCTGGCCACCATGGGCGAACTGGCGTCGATGCTGGCGCATGAACTGAATCAGCCGCTGGCGGCCATTTCCAGCTACACGACGGGCGCGCTGAACCTGATCCGCCGCGCCATCGACAGCGGTGCCCCCGTCGACCCGGCCACCCTGAAACCGGCGCTTGAACATGCGGGTGCGCAGGCGCAGCGGGCCGGCCAGATCATCCGCAGCGTGCACGATTTCGTGCGCAAGAGCGAGCCGCAGCGCCAGGATATCGCCATCCGCACGCTCATCGACGGCATCCGCGCGCTGATCGACCTGCAGGCGCGCAAATACTATGTCACCATCCAGGAAGAAATCCCGGCCGACCTGCCGCTGCTGCGCGCCGATCCCGTGATGATCGAGCAGGTGCTGCTGAACCTGACGCGCAACGCCATCGAGGCGATGCAGGAGGCGGCGCCGGGACGGCGTATCATGCGCCTGCGGGCCAGCCACGACGCGCAGCAGGACATGGTGACGGTCGACGTGATCGACCATGGCCACGGCATTGCGCAGGACGTGGCCGAGCGGCTGTTTTCGCCGTTTTTCTCGACCAAGTCCGAAGGCATGGGCATGGGGCTGAACATCTGCCGCACCGCCATCGAATTTCACGGCGGCGCGCTGACCTTCAGCGCCAACCCCGCCGGTGGCACCATTTTTACTTTCAGCGTGCCGGCCGCGCCGCGCGCGCCGCACTGACAAACAACGACAATCCGGAGACACCATGCTGCATATCATCGACGACGAAGAAGTCGTACGCGACTCCCTGTCCTGGCTGGCCGCCTCGCGCAGCATCGAGGCGCGCAGCTATGCCAGCGCCCAGCAGTTCCTCGACAGCCTGGACGGCACCTTCGACGCGGCCGGGGACTGCGTGCTGCTCGACGTGCGCATGCCCGACATGAACGGCATCGCCCTGTTCGACCAGCTGGTCAAGCGCGACCTGACGGCGCGCCTGCCCGTGATTTTCCTCACCGGCCACGGCGACGTGCCGATGGCCGTCGACAGCCTGAAACGGGGCGCCTTCGATTTTTTTGAAAAGCCGTTCAACGACAACGACCTGATGGACCGCGTGCAGCAGGGCCTGGCCAACTCGCGCCAGGCGGGCGAACTGGCCGCCGTGCACGCGCGCCTGGCCACCCTGTCGACGCGCGAACGCGAAGTGCTGGACCTGATTCTGGCGGGGAAAATGAACAAGGTGGTGGCCGACAAGCTGGGCATCAGCATGCGCACCGTGGAAGTCCACCGCGCGCATATCTTCGACAAGATGCAGGTCAAGACGGCGGTGGAGCTGGCGGGGTTGTTGAAGTAGGCTGAAATGTGGGGTCAGCCCCCCAATGCCGCTGGCGTCAAGCTCGGTGCCAGCGCATCCGGGGGTCTGCCCCCGGCCTCAATCAGTCGTCATGGTGCTCGTGGTGTTCGGCCGCCCCATGCTTCCAGTAGCTGGCCACGTGCAGGTGCTGCTTCGGCACGCCGGCGTCGAGGAAGTGCGCACGCAAGCCCTGTACCTGCGCATGCTCGCAGGCCACCCACACGTAGCCGTCGCCATCCTGCGGCAAGGCCACCTTCGCCAATTCCTCCAGCAGCAGGGCGCCGCTGCTGCCATTGCGGGGTACCCAGCGCAGCTCCAGCTGCGCCGCGCACTCGAGCGCGATCTGTTCCCCGTCCTCGACGATCTCGATCACGGCGATGGCGCGCGCCGTGGCCGGCAGCTGTTCCAGGCGGCGGGCGATGGCCGGCAAGGCCGTCTGGTCGCCCACCAGCACGTACCAGTCAAAATCGAGCGGCACCAGCATGGAGCCGCGCGGCCCGCCCACGCCCAGGGTCTGGCCGGGAGTCGCCTGTGCCGCCCAGCTGGCGGCAGGGCCGTCGCCATGCAGCACGAAGTCGATTTCCAGCTCGCGCCGCTCGGCGTCATAGCGGCGCGGCGTGTAGTTGCGGGCGATGGGACGCGCCCCTTCGGCGTACTGGATCGGGTTGGCGCCGTTGCCCAGCACGGGAAACACGGGCGTAGTCTCGCCCGGGGCGGGGAAGAACAGCTTCACGTGATCGTCGTGCGCGGGCGAGACGAAGCCGTCGAGATCATCGCCGGCCAGGGTGATGCGGCGCATGTGCGGTGTCAGCTGCTCCGTGCGCACGACGGTCAGGACGCGCAATTTCAGGTCGTGCCGCACGCGTTCGGCGCTACGCAGCCGTTGGGGTGCTGCCAGTGGTGCATTCGTCATGGTCTGGTTCCTTGTCAAAGTGGGCTCATTGGCCGTCGATGATGGCATTGGCCGCCTGCTCCAGCACGGCCGCCACGCGCTCGGCTTCCGCCTCGCTCCAGTTGGTCTTGTTCAGCAGAAGGGCATGTTTCAGGGTATGCATGCCCTGGCGCACGCGCTCGGGCAAGGCATGTTTCGCCTGGATGCGGGCAAACATGTCGAGGCGGGCCAGGATGCCGTCGACCTGCGCGCGGTTCTCCTCGATGTACGCACGGCCCTGGTCCGTGATCGTGTACAGCTTCTTGCCGCTGGCGCTTTCGGACGAGGTGACGTGGTCCTGCTCTTCCAGCAGGGTCAATGTCGGGTAGATGGCGCCCGGGCTGGGGGCATAGGCGCCGCCGCAACGCTCTTCGATGGCCTTGATGATTTCATAACCGTGGCGGGGGCTGATCTCGATCAGCGCCAGCACGATCAGGGGCAGGTCGCCCCGGCCGAAGACGCGCTCGGCCCGTTCGCCGCGCCCGCCCCTGCCACCTGGGCCGCCATGGCCCATGCCGTCGCCGCGTTCGTCGAAACCGCGCGGGCCGCGGCCATGCAGGGAATAGTCACTGCGGTGCTCATGACGGTGTCCGTGGCGATGCTCGCCGTGATGATGGTGCTGGCCGCAATGGCCATGATGGTGCTGATGCTGATGGGCGCCGTGGCCGTGTTCTGCGTGGTGTGAGTTTCTCATGTTTTCTCTTTAAAGATATATCGTTAGTAGGTATCGCCATTTTATAACGATATATCGATAAGTCAAGGAGAAATTTGCTATGCTCGTCTTTTCATCTTCCCCTGTAAATGCCATGCCTGACAAAACCGTTGCTGAAAAAATGTATGTGAAGAACGCCACGGCCCTGGCCGTGCTCAATGACGGCGGCGAGCACGCCGCCCTGCTGGCGCAGCTGCCGGCCGAGCGGCGGGTGAATGAAGGAGAGAACGCCGACTGGGTCCTGGTATTTGCGCGCAGCCGCGCGGAACTGGAGCGCTACCTGCCCGCGGCGCAGGCGCGCCTGGCGCCCGGCGGCGCAATCTGGGTGGCGTACCGCAAGGGCGGCGTGAAGGCGGGCAGCGACATCCACCGCGACGATATCCGCGGCCATGCGCAAAGCGTGGGACTCGACAGCGTGGCCATGATCGCCATCGACGCGAACTGGTCGGCGCTGCGCCTGAAGCAGGCGTAAGGCGAGGCTAAGCGATGCCGTGCAGCGCCAGCGCCCATTCGACGTGCTCGCGCACGATGGCCGACGGATGCTCGCGGCGCGACAGCAGGGCCGCGACGATGTCGGCCTGTCCCCTGGCCTTGGCGGCTGCGTTGCCCATGCCGACGGCCAGGTTGCGCAGCCAGCGTTCGTGGCCGATGCGGCGGATGGCGCTGCCTTCCATGCGGCGGTTGAACTCCTCTTCCGTCCAGGCGAACAGTTCCACCATGCCGGCGCTGCCCAGGCTGTGGCGCTCGTCGAAGTCGGGCACGACGGCGCGCTGGGCGAACTTGTTCCACGGGCAGACAGTCTGGCAATCGTCGCAGCCATACACCTTGTTGCCGATCAGGGGGCGCATCTCGACGGGGATGGCGCCCTTCAATTCGATGGTCAGATACGAGATGCAGCGGCGCGCGTCGAGCTGATACGGCCCCAGGATGGCTTGCGTGGGGCACACCGTGATGCACGCCGAGCACTGGCCGCAGCGGGGCGTCTCCGGCGGGTCCACGGGCAGCGGCACGTCGACGAGGATCTCGCCGAGGAAGAAGAAGGAGCCGCCCTGGCGGTTGATCAGCAAGGTGTGCTTGCCGCGCCAGCCCAATCCGCCCTTTTGCGCCAGTTCCACTTCCATCACGGGCGCCGAATCGCTGAAGACGCGGTAGCCAAAGTCGCCGATCTCGCCCTTGATGCGTTCGGCCAGCTGCTGCAGGCGCGAGCGCATCACCTTGTGGTAGTCGCGGCCCCGCGCATACACGGAGATCACGGCCGCCGCAGGGTCGGCGTCGCGCGCCGCCTCGTGCGTGCGCCAGTCTGGCCCCAGCGCCGGCGGCAGGTAGTTCATGCGCGCGCTGATGGCGCGCACCGTGCCCGGCACCAGTTCGGCCGGGCGCGCACGTTTCATGCCGTGGCTGGCCATGTAATCCATTTCGCCGTGGTACCCTGCGTCGAGCCAGGCTTGCAGGGGTGCTTCCATGTGCGACAGGTCGACGTCGGCGATGCGCACCTCGGCAAAACCCAGCTCGCGTCCCCATTCCTTGATGGAGCGCGCAAGAAGATCAAGATCGGTGACGGTGGCGGACATAGGGGACTTTACGGAGAACGGCAGGCGCGCGGGCGGTTACAATGACAGCAGCCTCCATTTTATGCGATACCGAAGATAATGACCGAACACTTCACAGCCCATCTCCACGACGAAGCCGGCACCGCCGCGCTGGGCGCCGCGCTGGCGCGCGCGCTGGCGCCAGGCCTGGCGATCTACCTGCACGGCGACCTCGGTGCCGGCAAGACGGCCCTCACGCGCGCCCTGCTGCATGCGGCCGGCCATGCGGGCCACGTCAAGAGTCCCACGTATACCCTGTCCGAACCGTACACGGTGCAGCTCGATGGCCAGAGCGTCAACGTCATCCACTTCGACCTGTACCGCATGGGCAGCGCCGAGGAATTTCTCGACGCGGGTTTTCGCGAAGACTTCGATGGCCGCAACATCTGCATCGTCGAATGGCCCGAGAAAGCCGAGCCGGTGCTGCCGCCGGCGGACCTGAATGTTTATTTGAGCGTTGCGGGGTCAGGACGTGATGTAGAATTGCAAGCGTCTTCTGAATTGGGTCTGTCATGCCTTCACCGTCTCAAATTCGCCCCGAACCTTTGATCTCCTCGCCCATCACCCGGCGCACGGTGCTCAAGGCCGGCGGCACCCTGCTGTTGTCCGTGTTCGCGCCGATGTCGGCGATGGCGGCGCAAATCCTCGCCGTGCGCGTCTGGCCGGCCGAAGACTACACGCGCGTCACGCTGGAAAACGACAGCATCCTGAAGGCCACCCACTTCATCGTCAAGGACCCGGAACGCCTGGTGGTCGATATCGAAGGCCTGGAACTCAATCCCACCCTGAAGGGCCTGGTGGCAAAGATCCAGTCGAACGACCCGTACATCAAGCAGGTGCGCGTGGGCCAGAACCGGCCCAACGTGGTGCGCCTGGTGTTCGACCTGAAAGAGGAAGTCACGCCGCAGCTGTTTACCCTGCCGCCGGCCGGCTCCTACAACCACCGCCTGATCTTCGACCTGTATCCCGTGCACGAGCCGGACCTGATCGCGCAGATGATCGAAAAGGGCGACTGGTCGAGCGATCCGGCCAAGCCGCCCATGGCCGGCACGCATACGCCGCCGCCCGCCCTGCCCGAGAGCGGCAAGCCGCCCGTGGCCGCCGTGGCGCCGCCGGTGGCGCCCATCGTGCCGCCCGTGCCCGAACTCCGACCGGAGCAGCGCCCCGAAGCGCGTCCGCTGCCGGGCCAGAAGGTGGTGCGCATGATTACCATCGCGCTCGATCCCGGCCACGGCGGCGAAGACCCGGGCGCCATGGGCAGCCGGGGCAGCCGCGAAAAAGACGTGGTGCTGGCCATCGCCAAGCGCCTGAAAACCAAGCTGGAACTGCAGCCGAACATGCGCGTCATGCTCACGCGCGACGCCGACTTCTTCGTCCCGCTGGGCATGCGCGTGGAAAAGGCGCGCAAGGTGCAGGCCGACCTGTTCGTCTCCATCCACGCCGACGCCTTCATCCAGCCGACGGCGCGCGGCTCGTCCGTCTTCGTGCTGTCGGAAAAAGGCGCCACCTCGACGGCCGCGCGCTGGCTGGCCAACAAGGAAAACCAGGCTGACCTGATCGGCGGCGTGAACGTGAAGAACCACGACAAGCAGCTGGCCAGCGTGCTGCTCGACCTGTCGACGACGGCGCAGATCAATGACAGCATGAAGCTGGGCAAGGCCGTGCTGCGCGAAATCGGCGGCATCAACCGCCTGCACAAGGGCTCCGTCGAGCAGGCCGGCTTCGCCGTGCTCAAGGCGCCCGACATTCCCTCCATCCTGATCGAGACGGCCTTCATCTCGAACCCGGAAGAAGAGGCCAAGCTGACCGACAACGGCTACCAGGACCAGATGGCCGACGCCATCGTCACGGGCATCAAGAATTATTTTGCGAAGAATCCGCCGCTGGCGAAAAGCCGTTTGACCTGACATGGACACCTGCATGAGCAACACCACCTTTGGCCAGCTGCCGGCCGTGACCATCCGTGCCGCCGACGGCGCGCAGGCCACCGTCACCCTGTACGGCGGCCACCTGGTGTCGTGGCAGACCAGCGACGGCCAGGAACGCCTGTTCTGCAGCCGCGAATCAAGCCTCGACGGCAGCCGCGCCATCCGCGGCGGCGTGCCCGTGATCTTCCCCCAGTTCGGCGCGCGCGGCACCGGCATGCGCCACGGCTTTGCCCGCGTGGCGGCGTGGCAGCTGTCCGACAGCGGGCACGAAGATGGCGCCGCCTATGCCCAATTCACCCTGACGCAGGCCGACCTGCCCGAGGCGATCGCCGCCGCCTGGCCGTACGCCTTTTCCCTGCGCCTGCGCGTGGCCGTCAAGGGCGCCGCGCTGGACCTGAGCCTGTCCGTGCACAACACGGGCGAGCAGGCCTTCCCGTTCTCGGCGGCCCTGCACAGCTACTTTGCGATTGATCAATTGCGCGAAGCGCGCATCGCCGGCCTGCAGCGCGTGCGCTATTCGGACGAGACGCCGCAGGATGCCCTGCAGGCGGAAGAATTCCTGCAATTTGACGACAAGCTCGACCGCATTTACTACCAGCTGCCGGGCGCCCTGACCTTGCACGCTGGCCCCGCCACCCTGCGCCTGGAGCAGCAGGGCTTCACGGACGCCGTCGTGTGGAACCCCGGCGCGCAGGACGCGGCCGCCCTGCCCGACCTGGCCGGCGACGAGCAGCCGCGCTTCATCTGCATCGAGCCGGCGCTGATCCAGCCCGACCTGCTGGCTGCCGGCGCCGCGTGGAACGGGCACCAGCACATTGAGGTCAGACCCGCCGGGTCTGCCCCCACCTCAATTTGATTCCTTGATGATGCGGCCATTCGCCGGCTGAACCGGCCGCGCATTCAACGGGTACAGACGGCTGAACAGCGCCATCTGCGCCGGCGACGCCTGCACCGGCTGCTTCATCACCATCCACAGCACGCCTTCGCTGCAGGGCGGCTCCGTCATCGATCCCATGTAGGTGTAGTAGTCGCGCCGCGCCGGCAGCATCTCGGCCGGGTCGAGCAGGATCGATGGCTGCATGGTCTCGAATTTTTCCAGCGGCAGGTTGTTCCACACGGTCTGGATGGTCGCTTGCGGCGCGCCCCGCTCCAGCAGCAGGGCCAGCACGGCTAACCGGCCTTCCGCGTCGCGGTGCACCAGGTGCACCACCATCTCGAACGCCTTGCCGTTGATGCGCTCTTCCGACGGGCGGTGGAAATGGAACTGCTGCAGCTCGAACATGCGGTTCTGTACCGTGATGTAGTTGCCGCCACTGACGCCCACCTGCACCGTGTGGCCATTGTCGACCACGTTGAACGACGAGGGATGGTAGTCAAAACTGATCTGCTCGAGCTCCACCTTCATGCCGTCGCGGATGTCGATCGGCGACTGGCGGCTGCCATTGCCGCACTTGGCCCAATCGACGTTGATCTTGCTCCAGTTGGCCGGGCCGCTGTCGCCCTCGTACGACCAGTGCGTGCCGCGCGGCACGGGCGGTGGCGGCGGAGGCGCCGCCTTCACCACGGCGGCGCGCTTGGCGCGGGCGGCGGCGCGGGCCGCCTGGGTGGCGCGCATCTCCGCCAGGCGCGCCGCGATGCGTTCGGACAGGTCGACTTCGGCCGCGTCTTCCTTCTCGCGCGCCGTGGGCGCGACGGTCACGGGCGCCTTGCCCTTGACGGACTCGGTCAGGGTTTTCATGGCGGCCGCGCGCGCCGACGCCGACATGGGCGCGCCGCCGGTACGGAGGCGGCTGCGGCGGCCGACGCCGGGGCATCTTTGGCGCTGGCCAGGGCCGTCATGGCGGCAAGGCTGCAAGCTAACAGGGCGCTCAAATGTCGCATGGAAATCCAGAAAGTAAGAATACCCTCTGGTTTACGGCTGGAAAGCAATAAAACTTGAATCAGTACGGGAGGAAAACAGCAACAGGGAAGGGGAAAACGGCATCCCGGACCCGCTGCGGGCAGTGCCGCAGCGTGTCAGCCCGGGATCAATGCGGCCTCAAGCCGATTTGCCGGCCATGCGCTTGTAGAGTTTCCACACGCCGCCCAGCACCACTGGCACGACGGCGGCGCCGACACCGATCAGCACGATCAAGGTCAGGTGGTCGCGGATCCACGGAATATTGCCGAAGAAGTAGCCCGCCGTCACCAGGCCCACCACCCACAACAGGGCGCCCGTCACGTTGTACATCTGGAAGCGCGTATGCGTCATGTCGGAAATGCCGGCAACGAAGGGAGCAAAGGTGCGCACCACCGGCACGAAACGGGCCAGGATGATGGTCTTGCCGCCGTGCTTTTCAAAGAATTCGTGCGTGCGGCGCATGGCATCCTTGTTGATCCAGCGGTAATCGTGGGTAAACACCCGCTGCCCGATGGCCTCGCCTATCCAGTAATTGAGCGTATTGCCCGTGACGGCAGCCGTCACCAGCAGGGCAATCAGCAAGCCCAGGTGCATTTGTCCCGTCGCGCAAAACGCGCCGGCGATAAACAATAAGGTATCTCCAGGAAAGAAAAACAGGACCACGAGGCCTGTTTCGCAAAAAATAATGGCAAACAGCACCGCATACACGAGGGTGCCGTACTGTTCGATCAAGAGACCCAGCGTCTTGTCGACATGCACGATCATGTCGAGGAATTGCACAAAATCCATATATTTTTCCCTAAAGGTAGCGGCGGAATCATACACCACCGGACCAGCGCAACGGCAGTCCCCGGCGCGATATTTCGTGATTAATTCGGCAGCGCCCTTGGCGGGGTGGCATTTTAAGGAAAGGTTAAGGAAAAGCCGCGCCCCGTCCCTTGAGCAAAATTAATATAGGCAATGTTTTTCCAGCGAAACATTGCCTTTCCGGTATACACTTTCTGACCGGCGCAACCCGCGCCGCCCTGGAGAAACCATGTATCTGCACCCACTGAGCGGCCTGACCCTGGCCACCGCCCTGGGCCTTGCCCAGCTGCCTGCCCTCGCGGCGCCCGTCCAGATCAAGGCGCCCGCCGAACTGCCCGCCCGGGCCACCATCGCCGACGCGGTGAAGGCATCGAAGCCGTCGGACTGGCGCCCGTTGGACCCGGAAAATACCCTGTACCTGGAGATTCCCGCCGGCCGGGTGGTGCTGGAACTGGCGCCCGACTTCGCGCCAAAACATGTGGCCAACATCAAGGCCCTGGTGGCGGAACAGTATTACGATGGCCTGGCCATCACGCGCGCGCAGGACAACTGGGTGGTGCAGTGGGGCGATCCGGACGAGAAAAATCCAAAATCCATCCAGCATGCGCAGCGCACCCTGCCCGGCGAATTCACCGTACCGTTGAAAGGCATCAAGAACTTCACCCGCCTGCCGGACGGCGATGGCTATGCGCCGCAAGTGGGTCATTCGAACGGTTTTCCATCCGCACGCGACCCGAAAAGCGGCACGGCCTGGCTGACGCATTGCTACGCCACGCTGGGCGTGGGGCGCGACAATGCCAGCGACAGCGGCGGCGGCACGGAACTGTATGTCGTCATCGGCCAGTCGCCGCGCCACCTGGACCGCGACATCACCGTCGTCGGCAGGGTCGTTGCCGGCATGCCCCTGCTGTCGACCCTGCCGCGCGGCACGGCGCCCATGGGCTTCTATGACAGCCCGGACAAGAACGTGCCGATCAAGGCCATCCGCCTGGCCGCCAGCGTGCCTCTGGCACAGCGCGCCAACCTGGAAGTGATGCGCACCGACAGCGCCGCCTACCAGGCCGTGCTGGAAGCCCAGCGCCACCGGGGCGGCCCGTGGAGCAAGGTCACGGCCGGCCACATCGACGTGTGCAATGCGCCGATCCCGGTGCGGGAAGTGGGGAGTAAATAAAGACGAAGGCTGGGGTCAGCCCCCCGGATACGTTGGCGCTAAATTTTGCGTTAGCGGTGTTGCGGGGCTGGCCCCAAGTGCGCTGGCGTTGACGGCGTTGCGGGTCTGACCCCGGTATAATTGGGGGATGAACGCTCCCATCACGCCCCACCGCCCGATCCAGGCCCTGCCTGACCAGTTGATTTCGCAAATCGCCGCCGGCGAGGTGGTCGAGCGGCCATCGGCCGTCGTCAAGGAATTGCTGGAAAACGCGCTCGACTCGGGCGCCACGCAGATCACCGTGCGGCTGGAAGAAGGGGGCGTGAAACGCATCGCCATCACCGACAACGGACGCGGCATTGATAAAGATCAGCTGCCGCTGGCCCTGGCGCGCCACGCCACGTCGAAGATCGCCTCCTTGAGCGACCTGGAAAACGTGGGCACCCTGGGCTTTCGCGGCGAAGCGCTGGCGTCCATCGCTTCCGTGGCCGCCGTCACGCTGACCTCGCGCACGGCCGACGCGGCCCATGCATGGGAAATCGTCGGCTCGCACAACGGCAGCGTCTCGCCCTCGTCGGGCGCGCACGGCACCACGGTGGACGTGCAAGACCTGTATTTCAATACGCCCGCGCGGCGCAAGTTCTTAAAATCCGAGCAGACGGAATACGGCCACTGCGCCGAAGTCGTGCGCCGCATCGCGCTGGCGCGGCCGGACGTATCGTTCTCGCTGTCGCACAACGGCCGCACCATCGACCAGTGGAATATCAGCGAACTGGCCCGGCGCAGCGCGCACATCCTCGGCAACGACTTCGCCGAAGCGCGCCTGGCGCTGGACGAATCGGCCGGCACCCTGCGCCTGCACGGCTTCGCCGGCCTGCCGACGGCCTCCAAGGCGCGCGCGGACGGCCAGTTCTTTTATGTCAACGGGCGCTTCGTGCGCGATAAATTGCTGGTGCACGCCGTGCGCATGGCCTACCAGGACGTGCTGCACGGCGACCGTTTTCCCTCCTACGTGCTGGCGCTCGACCTCGACCCGGCGCTGGTGGACGTCAACGTGCACCCGTCGAAGATCGAAGTGCGCTTCCGCGACAGCCGCTCCGTGCACCAGTTCGTCTTCCACGCCGTGCAGCGCGCGCTGGCGCAGACGTCGGCCACGGCATTCGGCAGCGTGCCGGCACCGTTGCCGGCCGCTTCCACCCTGGGCGGCGGCGATACCGGCGCGGCGAGCGGCGGCCCCGGCATCTGGCGCCGGGAACAGACGCAGACCTCGTTCGGCGCGCAGTTTACAAATACCTTCGCCCCGGCCACGCCCGGTGCGCAGCGCCCCTTCTTTGCCGACGTGCCGGGTGTAGCGCAGGACACGGCCGCGTATGGCGCCCTGTTCGGCGGCAGCGGCGCATCCTCGCCGATCACGCAGGTCGAGCCCTACATCGCCTCGCCCGAAGCCATGGCGCGCGAAGAATACCCGCTGGGCTTTGCCCTGGCCCAGCTGCATGGCATCTACATCCTGGCGCAGAACACCAAGGGCCTGGTGCTGGTCGACATGCACGCCGCGCACGAGCGCATCCTGTACGAACAGCTGAAGAACGCGCTGCAGGCACAGGTCTCGGGCCAGGACATGCAGGTGCAGTCGCTGCTGATCCCCGTGACCTTCTACGCGGACGCCATCGAAGTGTCGACGGCGAATGAAAACCAGGACACATTAAAGGCGCTGGGCTTCGACATCGCCGCCCTGTCGCCCACCACCCTGGCCGTGCGCAGCGTACCGACCCTGCTGAAGAACGCGGATGCGCAGACCCTGGCGCGCGACGTGCTGCGCGACGTGCGCGAATACGGCGGCTCGCGCGTGCTCATCGAGCGCCAGAACGAATTGCTGGGCACCCTGGCCTGCCACACGGCCGTGCGCGCCAACCGCATCCTGTCGGTGCAGGAAATGAACGCCCTGCTGCGCCAGATGGAAAGCACGGAGCGCGCCGACCAGTGCAACCATGGCCGGCCGACCTGGGTGCAGGTGGAAATCAACGCGCTGGACAAGCTGTTCCTGCGCGGCCAATAAAATTCCGGGGTCAGACCCGACGGGTCTGACCCCGGCCTTTGCCTTGGGACCCCCATCGCAAGTACATCAAAAAGTATCATGAAAAACAGCCCACACCTCCCCCTGGCCGTCGCCATCATGGGCCCCACGGCCAGCGGCAAGACGGCCAGCGCGCTGGCCATCGCGCAAGCCATTCCGTCCGAGATCATCTCCGTCGATTCCGCCCTCGTCTACCGCGGCATGGATATCGGCACGGCCAAGCCGTCGAAGGAAGAACTGGCAGCCGTGCCGCATCACCTGATCGACATCATCGATCCGCTGGACGCGTATTCGGTGGCGCAGTTCCGCAACGATACCCTGCGCCTGGTGGCGGAGATTGCCGCGCGCGGCAAGCTGCCGCTGCTCGTCGGCGGCACCATGCTGTACTTCAAGGGGCTGGCCGATGGCCTCGACGACTTGCCCGGCGCCGATCCCGTGCTGCGCGCCCGGCTGGAAGAAGACGCGGCTGCCATCGGCTGGCCCGCCATGCATGCGCGCCTGGCCGAGCAGGACCCCGTCACGGCGGCGCGCCTGGCGCCCGCCGATGCGCAGCGCATCGGCCGCGCGCTGGAAATCATCGCCCTGTCCGGCCAGCCCATGTCGGCCCTGCTGGAGCGGCGTGAAAAGACCGTGCTGCCGTTCCAGCTGCAATCGTTCGCGCTGGAGCCATCGGACCGCGCCGTGCTGCACGCGCGCATCGCCACGCGCTTCGACCTCATGCTGAAGGACGACGCCCTGCTCGACGAAGTGGAGCAGCTGCGCCGCCGCGGCGACCTGCATCCGGGCTTGCCCTCGATGCGCTGCGTGGGCTACCGCCAGGCCTGGGAATATCTCGATGGGCGCATCGACCGCGCCACCTTGCGCGAGACGGGCATCATCGCCACGCGCCAGCTGGCCAAGCGCCAGCTGACCTGGTTACGCTCCATGCCGGAGCGCATCGTCATCGATTGCCTGGGACCCGATCCGGCCGCGGCCATGCTGGCGCAAATCGTCCCTTTGCTGACATAAGCGTCGCCACGCAACAGCCGGCCAGGCGCTAGGCGCGACTTAGGCTACGCTCCATGCCGGAACGCATCGTCATCGATTGCCTGGGACCCGATCCGGCCAGCACCATGCTGGCGCAAATCCAGCCCCTGCTGACACCGTTACAAAAATAATCATGCCTGCGCTGGCACGCAAAAAATCCGCACATTTTTTTGCGCCGGCATTGACAAGGAAATGGGAAGACTGGATAATGCTCGGCTGTTGGGTGATATAGCTCAGTTGGTTAGAGCACAGCATTCATAATGCTGGGGTCGGTGGTTCAAGTCCACCTATCACCACCAAAGAACATCGATCAGGTTTTTCCCTGGTCAAAACGAGCATCCGGTCTGACCGGTCTGTCTGGTGATATAGCTCAGTTGGTTAGAGCACAGCATTCATAATGCTGGGGTCGGTGGTTCAAGTCCACCTATCACCACCAAGAATCTGCAGTATTGATGAACCCGCCCCTGCCTCGCGCAGCGGCGGGTTTTTTCATTTCCGGTCGCGCCATGTTGCGGCCTGGATGCAACACCTGCACGCGCCCCCTGCATGCGGGGATTGTGGCAAATGGCGGCTGGCGCTTACAATGAGAATAATTCTCATTTATATTATTCATCGCCCATGTCCACCATCCAGCCCAGCCTGCAGCAGCAAGTGCAGTCGCTCTACAGCGATCATCACGGCTGGCTGGTGGGCTGGCTGCGTAAAAAACTCAGCTGCCCGCATGGCGCGGCCGACGTGGCGCAAGACACGTTTGTGCGCATCATCGCCTCGCGCGACGCCCTGTTCGGCATGCGCGAACCGCGCGCCTACCTGTCGACGACGGCCAAGCGCCTGCTGCTCGACCGCGCACGCCGGCAAATGCTGGAACGCGCCTACCTGGCAGAACTGGCCCTGCTGGCCGACAGCCTGCCCGGCGCGCCCTCGCCGGATGAAGTCCTGATGGCCGTGCAGGCGCTCGAACAGATTGCCGGCGCGCTGGCCAGCCTGTCGGCCAGGGCGCGCGACGCCTTTTTGCTGCATTACCTGGAAGAGCTGCCGCAGGCCGCCGTTGCCGCGCAACTGAACGTCTCCACGCGCATGGTGCAGAAATACCTGGTGCAAGCCTTGCTGGCGTGCCGCCACGCCTGTCCCGGCATGGCGGCATGATGCGCGCGCGCACGGAGATCGCCGCCGAACAGGCCGCGCACTGGGTCGTGCAGCTGAGCGCGGACGATCCGGCCGAGCGCGAGCGGGCGCGGGCCGGCTACGCCGCGTGGAAGGCGGCCGACCCGCTGCATGCGACGACGGCGGCCGACATGGAAATCCTGCTGGCGCAGTTGAGCGCCGTGCGCGCGCCGGCCGGCGGCGACCACCGTCCCGCGCGCGCCGCGCTGGCCGCCATCGCACCCAGACGCCAGCGCCTGCGCCAGCTGGCCGCCGCCAGCGCCGTGGCCGTGCTGGTCATCGGCAGCGCCATGCTGGCCAGCGAACGCCCCGCCTACCTGCTGGCCGACCTGCGCAGCCCCACGGGGCAATGGCGCACGCATACGCTGGCCGACGGCAGCCGCCTGACCCTGGGCAGCGACAGCGCCGTCAATGTGCATTTCAGCGCGGGCGAGCGGCATGTGGAACTGGTGCGTGGCGATATCCTCGTCGACGTGGCCAAGGATGCGCAGCGCCCCTTCTTCGTCGACAGCGGCCAGGCGGCGATCCGCGCGCTGGGCACGCGCTTCACGGTGCGCAGGGACGACGACGCCACGATATTGAGCATGCTGGAGTCAAAAGTATCGGCGCAGGTGCCGCAGCATCCGGCCAGCATCGTGCAGGCGGGCCAGCGCGCGCGCATCACGCGCGATGGCGTGGGGCCGCTGACGGCCATCGATGCGGCCAGCGTGCAGGAAGCGTGGCGCGCGCACCAGCTGGTGGTCGATGACCAGCCGCTGGCCGAGGTGCTCGACGAACTGGCGCGCCACCGCCCCGGCCAGCTGCATTACGACCGGGCGCAGATCGCCGGCATCCGCGTGGCCGCCGTGCTGCCGCTGGACGACACGGACAAGGCTCTGCAGCTGCTGATCGACAATTTCCCCCAGCTGCGCATCCGCATGCTGACGCGCTACCTGGTGATGGTCGACGCGCCCGCCAGCGCCCTCGCAAAAAATAAACAGAAATAATCGGCATGCGCGGTTCCACTTTGCGCATCTCGTGCGTCAAGGCAGCTGAGATCATTCAAAAAAGGCTGTCACATGTACGTTCCCGCTTCGTCCCCGACTCCCCTGCGCACGCGTTTGCGCCCGCTGGCCCTGGCCGCCCTGCTGCTGGCAAGTGCCGGCATGCACGCCCAGGCGTTCGCCCAGACGGCACCCGCCGACGCCAGCTACAGCATTCCCGCCGGCCCGCTGGCCGGCGCCCTGAACCGCTATGCGCAGCAGGCCGGCGTGTCCATCGTCATCGACGCCGCCAAGGTGCAGGGCCTGAGCACCGCCGGCCTGCAAGGCAGCTACGCCATCGACGACGGCTTCGCCGCGCTGCTGCGCGGCAGCGGCTACGCCATCGGCAAGACGCCCACCGGCTATGTGCTGGTGGCCGCGCCGGCAGCCGCGCCCACGGCCGCCGCCACATCGGCATCGGCGGCCGAGCGCACCATGCCCTCGATTACCGTCATCGGCCAGGCCGAGCAAGGCGCCACCACGGAAGGCAGCGGCTCCTACACGGCGCGTAGCATCACCATCGGCAAGGGCGAGCAGGCGATGAAGGACATCCCGCAGTCGGTGAGCGTGCTGACGCGCCAGCGCCTGGACGACCAGGGCATCACGGACTTGCGCGAAGCCGTCAATAACGTCACCGGCGTGGTCGGCGTGCATGGCGTGGGGCCGGGCGTGGTCATCACGGCGCGCGGCTTCCAGATCGACCAGTGGCAGTACGATGGCGTGCCCATCGACCGCAACACCTACGCGCTGGGTAACTGGGGCCAGGAAAACATGGTCATCTACGACCGCCTGGAAGTGCTGCGGGGCGCCTCCGGCATGCTGGTCGGCACGGGCAGCCCCGGCGGCTCCGTCAACCTGGTGCGCAAGCGCCCGCTGGCCACGCGCGCCATCACGCTGACGGGCCGCGCCGGCTCCTGGGACCACTACGGCGCCCAGGTCGACATCAGCAGCCCCCTGAACGCGGAAGGCACCCTGCGCGGGCGCGCCATCGTCGATGAAGACGACAGCCATTCCTTCATCGACCAGGTGTGGAGCAAGAACCGCACCCTGTACGCGGCGCTCGACTATGACCTGGCGCCCGCCACCACCATCGGTCTGGCGGCCAGCCATGTCAAGGCCCATGGCCGCCCCACCTTCATCGGCCTGCCCCGCTACGCGGACGGCAGCGAACTGCCGCTGCCGCGCTCCACCTTCACGGGCGCCGACTGGAACCGCAGCCAGGTGGAACAGAGCACCGTCTACCTGGACCTGGAACACCACTTCAATACGCAATGGAGCCTGAAGGCCTCGGCCCTGGGCACGAATGAAAGCACCAGTTCCACGCACCAGCGCACGGCCTTTGCCATCAATCCCGATGGCAAAGGCGCGCGCTATGGCGACTTTTCCACCGATTTCGATAACCGCAAGCGCGGCATCGACGCCTTCGTGCGCGGCAAATTCAACGCCCTGGGCATCGCGCAGGAAGTCGTCGTCGGCGCCAGCTATGTCAGCTTCACCTCCAACGACCGCTATGCCCGCGCATGGGAAACGGGTGCCGATATCTTCCATATCAAGCACGATCGTCCGTGGCAGGACTTCGACACCATCGCCGCGCGCCCGGCGGGCGTGACCAGCTACAGCACCTACGACATGCGCCAGAAAGGCCTGTACGCCACCTGGAACGGCCAGCTGACGAGCAATCTGAAAGCCCTGCTGGGCGGGCGCTTCAGCTGGTACGACTTCCTGTATGCCACGCCGGACGGCTACCGCGACGCCACCCGCACCACGGCCAAGTTCACGCCATCGGTGGGCCTGATTTATGCATTGACGCCGCAATGGTCGGCCTACGCCAGCTATGCGGACGTGTTCCAGCCGCAGACGAACCACGATGTGGCAGGCAAGACCCTCAAGCCGATCACGGGCAGCAGCTACGAGGGCGGCATCAAGGGCGAACTGCTGGATGGCACGGTCAACACCTCGCTGGCCGTGTTCCGCTATGACCACAAGGACCGCGCCGTCACCGATTACGCTGCCGGTTTCGCCTGCGACGGCTGGTACTGCTCGCGCGCTTCGGGCAAGGTGCGCAGCCAGGGCCTGGAAGCGGAAGTGTCGGGCGAAGTGGCGCGCGGCCTGCAGCTGTCGGCCGGCTATGCCTACACGACGACGACCTACCTCGACGACCCGGACAACAAGGGCGAGGTCTTCTCCACGTGGACGCCGAAGCACATGCTGCGCCTTTGGTCCAGCTATACCCTGCCCGGCGCGTGGGACAAGTTCAGCGTGGGCGCCGGCGCCAGCCTGCAAAGCCATACGCTCGACACGGAGCGCACCTTCAAGGTGGCCGGTTTCTCGATCTGGAATGCGCGCCTGGGCTGGCAGGCCACGCCGCAGGTGGCCGTGTCGGTCAACGTCAACAATGTGTTCGACAAGCGCTACATCATCCCGTCCTACAACACCACCGGGTCGAACAACTACTATGGCGACCCGCGCAACGTGCAGTTCACCGTGAAGTACACGCCGAAGTGGTAGGCTGACGCGCCGCGCTGCCGGCATGGGCGGGCACGGCATCCAGCCGCGCCCGCCTTTTTTGTATTCGGTGCTAGGCTTGCATCCAAGAAATTATCCACCGAGAAAAACCATGCCCCCATCGCTCCCCCTGCCCGCCTTGCTGCTGGCCCTGGCCTGCTGCACCGGCCCCGCCCTGGCCGCCGACGGCTATTACCAGACCAAGACGCCATATGCGCCGCAGCAGGACCCGGCCACGTATGCCGCGCCGCCGGACGGTTTCCAGCCCATCTACACCCAGCTGGTGGCGCGCCACGGCTCGCGCGGACTCACCGGCATGAAGAACGACGCGGCCCTGTATGCGATGTGGCAGCAGGCCGCCGCGCAGGAGGCGCTCACGCCCCTGGGGCGCGAACTGGGGCCCGACATCCTGGCGCTGATGAAGGCGAATGCCCTGCTTGGCTATGGCGTGGCGGGCATCGAAACACCCGGCTACGGCAATCTGTCGCAGACGGGTATCGAGGAACACCGGCAGCTGGCCGTGCGCATGCTGGCGCGCCTGCCCGCCCTGTTCGCGCAGGTGGGACAGGCGGCGGCGACGGCGCCGCGCCAGCTCGTCACCATCAACTCGGGCGTGGACCGCGCGCGGGACAGCGCGCGCTTCTTCACGCAATCGCTGCTGGAGCACGCGCCCGCGCTGGCGCCCTTGCTCTATCTGCCGCCGGCGCCGGCGCCTTACCCGCAAGGACGCAAGGCCGTGGCGCAGCCCGATGGCGTCAACCGCTTCCTGCTGTACGCGCACAAGCTGGCGCCGCAAACGGACCTGGTCAGCGATCCGGCCAACCCGTACTACGCCACCTACGGCGCCAGCCAGGCTTACCAGCGCTATGAAAAGACCAAGCAGCTGCACGCCCTGATGGATGCCCCGGCCCGGCTGCCGGAAGCGGCCGCGCATGCGCGCCACGTGCTCGAACGGCTGTTTGCGCCCGCCTTCCTCGACCAGCTCGCGCGCGGCACCAGCAGCTATGCGGACACGGGCAGCTACACCTTCACCAGCGAGGACGGCAAGCTGACACGCACCATGACGGGCAGCGGCAAGACCGCTATCCGCAGCCTGAATGCGGCGGCCACCAAACTGTATGAGCTATATGCCATCGCCGCCGGCCTGCGCCATGAAGTGCCGGCCGATTTCGGCCGCTACATGCCGGCCGAGGATGCACGCTATTACGCGTCCGTCGCCGACCACGAGGATTTCTACCAGAAGGGTCCGGCCACCACGGACAGCAAGGGCGTCACCTGGCGCTTTGCACTGGCCTTGCGCGAGGATTTTTTCAATGAGGTCGACGCGCTGGCCAGGGGCGACCTGCGCCACGCGGCCAAGCTGCGCTTCACGCACGCCGAAATGATCATCCCCCTCGCCTCGGCCATGGGCTTGCCGCAGGCGCTGGCCCCCTTGCCCGCGGCGACGCCCTACAGCTACGCCGACAATCCCTGGCGCGGTGCGCAAGTGTCGCCGCTGGCGGCCAACATGCAGTGGGATGTCTACCGCAACGGCGAAGGCCGGCTCATCGTGCGCCTGCTGTACAACGAAAAGGAAACGCCGTTCCAGGCGGCCTGCGATGGCGCCCGCACCGCGCCCGGCAGCGTGTTCTACGACTACGCGGGACTGAAAGCCTGCTACGGCCACGTGGCGCTACCGTAGTCAAAAAAAAACCGCCAGCGGGGCTGGCGGCTTTCGGGAGCCACAGGCTCGCAGCGGTATTACTGCCAGGCTTCCTTGCCCGTGCGCGGCTTGCCCACCATCAGCAGGGCGGCCAAGGTCAGCACGGCGGCCAGCGACAGGTAATAGCCCACGTACTGCAAGCCGTAATTCGTCGCCAGCCAGGTGGCGATGTACGGCGCCAGCGAGGCGCCCAAAATACCTGCCAGATTGAACGTCAGCGACGCGCCCGTGTAGCGCACCTCGGGCGGGAACAGCTCGGACAGCAGGGTGCCCAGCGGTCCGTAGGTCATGCCCATCAGGCCCAGGCCCACGGCCATGAAGATCGTCACTTCCCACGTCACGCCGGAGCCGAACATGGGCGCCAGCACGAGGCCGAAGATGGCGATGGCGACGGACACCCAGATCATGGTCGAACGGCGGCCGCGGCGGTCGGCCAGCACGGCCGAAAACGGGATCGTCAAGGCAAAGAACAGCACGGCGAACAGCTGGACGATGAGGAATTCCTTGCGCGTGAAGCCCAGCTTGGTCGTGCCCCAGCTCAGCGCGAACACCGTCATCAGGTAGAACAGCACGAAGGTGGCCAGGGCGATGATGGTGCCGAGGAACAGCATGCGGCCATGCTGGCGGAACACGGTGGCCACCGGCAGTTTCACGACTTCGTTCTTGTCGATGACTTTCTGGAAGTCCGGCGTTTCCGTGATCTTCAGGCGCACGTACAGGCCGACGATGACCAGCAGCGCGCTGGCGAGGAAGGGGATGCGCCAGCCATAGCTGAAGAATTGCGCATCGGTCAGGGTTTCGCTAAGCAGCAGGAAGATGCCGCCCGACAGGAAGAAGCCGATCGGCGCGCCCAGCTGCGGGAACATGCCGTACCAGGCGCGCTTGCCCGGTGGCGCGTTTTCCGTCGCCAGCAGCACCGCGCCGCCCCACTCGCCGCCCAGGCCCAGGCCCTGGCCGAAACGGCACAGCGCCAGCAGCAGCGGCGCCAGCGTGCCAATGGCGGCATAGGTCGGCAGCAAGCCGATGATGACGGTGGAAATGCCCATGGTCAGCAGGGCCGCCACCAGGGTCGCCTTGCGGCCGATGCGGTCGCCGAAGTGGCCGAACACGGCCGAGCCGATGGGGCGGGCGAAGAAGGCGATGGCGAACGTGGCCAGCGACTGCAGCACGGCGGCCGACGGGTCGCCGGCGGGGAAGAACAGTTTCGGGAACACCAGCACGGCGGCGGTGGCGTAGATATAAAAGTCAAAGAACTCGATGGTGGTGCCGATCAGGCTGGCGAACAGCACCGTGCCGGGGGAATTTTTCTTGGGGGGGGTGCTCATTTACTGCGCTCCTTGGGGAGGGTGTCTAAAGGCCATTCTCTGGATGTTTTTTCAGGCAGCAGCACAGCACGTTGTCTAGGCGCGCGGTTCACCTATCATATCCGTGCGCAGCGGGATTTGCGGCGAATTTGCTATTAAATTCGCAAACAAATTCCACGCAGCAACACGCCGTTGTTAACGGCAGGCAACGGTGAACAAACGCGCGCTATCGCGCCGTGATCAGTGCTGATCAGAGAAACAACGGTCGTGCGCCATCCGGTTACCCGGGGCACGGCAGGAAAGGCGTCAGGGGATGGGCGACGTGTATCAGGCCCGGCGTATCGCCAGGCATTCCGTACCAGACCCGCGCGTCGGCATCGCGGCATCGGTCATTTGTGGTGAATCCTTGCCTGCGGCCCCTCCGGGTGGAGCGGGCCGGCGATGATCGCGCCTGCATCACGAAGGATGCGGTTGATCTTGCTGTAAGCGGCCCATGATACGCGCAGTGCTGCGGTGCGGCAAGAAGTTGTGGACAACTGCCGGGGTCTGACCCGGCGGGTCTGCCCCCAGGTGATGCGGCAATCAGCGCAAATGTCTTTGAAGTGCAAACCCCAACCGCAAGGGCCGGGGTCGGACCCTCAGGGTCCGACCCCAGTATTTGACGTTGGGTTAATTTGCCCTTGGGTTAATCATCTTGAACGCCTGCGCGATCTCCGCGCTGTCGAGCGGGCGCACGAGGCGCGCCACTTCCTGGCCGTCCTTGAGGAAAATCAAGGTTGGCCACAGTTTCACCCGGAACGAGCGTCCCAGCGCGCGGCCGGGGCCGTCTTCCACGCGGATATGCGGTACCCCGGGGTGCTGCGCGAAAGCGGCGGCCAGCGGCGCCTGGGTGGCGCGGCAATGCCCGCACCAGCCCGTGCCGAATTCCAGCAAGGCCGGGCCCGTCAAGGCATCGATCTCGGCGCGCGTGGCTTGCGCCACGGCATACGTGTCGTTCATCATGAGCATCTCCTTGATTCAACATTAAAAAAGCCCGCAAGGCGATTCTGCGCCATGCGGGCTGGACGTGCCGTGCGCCAGAGCGCTTTTATACGACTTTCACGCGCACCGTCTCCAGGCCATCGATGGCCCCCACCAGTTCGTCGCCGCGCTGCACGGGCGCCACGCCCGCCGGCGTGCCCGTGTAGATCAGGTCGCCAGGCTGCAAGGTGAAATATTTCGACAGGTCGGCGATGGTTTCGGCCACGTTCCAGATCAGCATGTCGATGGTGCTGCCTTGACGCAGATCACCGTTGACGTGCAGGGTGATGGCGGCATGGCCGATGTCGCCCGCCTGCGCGGCCGGGGTGATGGGGCCGATCGGCGCCGAATGCTCGAATGCCTTGCCCGTATCCCAGGGACGGCCCAGCTTTTTCGCTTCGCCCTGCAGGTCGCGGCGCGTCATGTCCAGGCCCACGGCGTAGCCCCACACGTGGCTCAGCGCGTCATCGACGCCGATGTCGCTGCCGCCCTTGCCGATGGCCACCACCAGTTCCATTTCGTGCTGGAAGTCGCGGGTTTGCGGCGGATATGGCAATGCGCCCGTCGTGCCGGCTGGCACGGGCAGGATGGCATCGCTTGGTTTCATGAAGAAGAACGGCGCCTCGCGGCCCGTGTGGCCCATTTCCTTGGCGTGGTCGACATAGTTGCGGCCGACGCAATAGATGCGGTGGACGGGAAAGGCATCGGCGCTGCCGGCGACGGGTACGCTGGCTGGAATCGGTGCGGGAATGACATACGGCATGGAAACTCCTGATCGGCAGGGAAACAGCGAAAATAGGCGGCACCGCGGTGCCGCCCAATTCTACGGCAATTTTATTTCAGCAGGCCGGAGCGGCCCGGGTCCGGCATGCGGATGGCCACGATGAAGGAAATCAGGCACATGATGGTGACATACCAGTAGAAATAGTCTTCCACGTGCCAGGCCTTGAACTGCAGCGCCACGTATTCGGCCGAACCGCCGAAGACGGCGTTGGCCACCGCGTACGACAGGCCCACGCCCAGCGCGCGCACTTCGACGGGGAACATTTCCGCCTTGATCAAGCCGCTGATCGAGGTATAGAAGCTGATCACGGCCAGGGCGATGATGATCAGGCCAAACGCCGCGTACGGGCTGCTCACGTCTTTCAGCGCATGCATGATGGGCAAGACGCACAGGGTGGCCAGGCCGCCGAAGAACAGCATCGAAGTGCGGCGGCCGATGCGGTCGGACAGGGCGCCGAAGACAGGCTGCAGCACCATGTAGACCAGCAGAGCGCAGGTCATGACGGCACTGGCCGTCTTGGTATCCATGCCGGCCGTGTTGACCAGGTATTTCTGCATGTAGGTTGTGAAGGTGTAGAACACGAGCGAGCCGCCGGCCGTAAAGCCCAGCACGGTGATGAAGGCGCGCTTGTGCTTGAGCAAGCCGCGCAGGCTGCCCGCATCCTTGTCCTTGCGCTCGCTGGCCGTGGTCGTTTCCGTCAGCGATTTACGCAGGTTCAGCGACACCAGGGCCGCCAGCGCGCCGCAGACGAAGGGAATGCGCCAGCCCCAGGCGCGCAATTCTTCCACCGTCAGCAGCTGCTGCAGGACCACCAGCACCAGCAGCGCCAGCAGCTGGCCGCCGATCAGGGTCACGTACTGGAAGGAGGCAAAGAAGCCGCGCTTGCCCGATTCCGACACTTCGCTCATGTAGGTGGCGCTGGTGCCGTATTCGCCGCCCACGGACAGGCCCTGGAACAGGCGCGCCACCAGCAGCAGGAACGGGGCGAAGGCGCCGATGGTGTCATACGTCGGCATGACGGCGATCATCAGCGAGCCGCCGCACATCATCAGCACGGAAATCATCATCGACTGGCGGCGGCCGTATTTGTCGGCGATGCGGCCAAACAGCCAGCCGCCCACGGGACGCATGAGGAAGCCGGCGGCAAAGATGCCGGCGGTCTGCAGCAGCTGGGTAGTCGGGTTGCCGGAAGGAAAGAAAGCGTGCGAGAAATACAGCGCGCAGAAGGAGTAAATGTAGAAGTCAAACCATTCGACCAGGTTACCGGAGGAAGCGCCAATGATGGCCTTGATGCGCTGCTGGGAAGTCAGCTGCGCAACGTCATGCGGAGTATCGTGGGATGTCATATCAGTCTTCTTGTCTTCAAAAAAACGGCTCGTGAGCCAGTGCCAGGCGGCCCGATACACAACACTGGCCAGCCTGGTTTTGCATCATACGCCCTTGACCGGGATCAAAAAGCGGCCCGGCATACGGGTTAATACGTACTGCCGGCAACTTTTTTCACCTGCAGGCAGCTGGCCTCAGACGCGCTCGAGCACCAGCGCGATGCCCTGTCCCACGCCGATGCACATGGTACACAAGGCATAGCGCCCGCCCGTGCGGTGCAATTGATTCACGGCCGTCATGGCCAGGCGCGCGCCGGACGCGCCCAGCGGATGGCCCAGGGCGATGGCGCCGCCGTTCGGGTTGACGCGCGCATCGTCGTCGCGCAGGCCCAACTGGCGCAGCACGGCCAGTCCCTGCGCGGCAAATGCTTCGTTCAGCTCGATGACGTCAAAGTCGGCCATCGTCAAGCCCGTCATGGCCAGCACTTTCAGGGTGGCGGGCGCGGGGCCGATGCCCATGATGCGGGGCGCCACGCCGGCCGTCGCCATGGCGACGACGCGGGCGCGGGGCGTCAGGCCAAAGCGGGCCGCATTGGCCTCGTCGGCCAGCAGCAGGGCGGCCGCGCCATCGTTGACGCCGGATGCGTTGCCGGCCGTGATCGTGCCATCCGCGCGCACGACGGGCTTGAGTTTCGACAATGTTTCCAGGGTGGTGGCGCGCGGGTGCTCGTCACGGACGACGACGAGGGGCTCGCCCTTCTTTTGCGCGATGGTGACGGGACAGATTTCGCTGTCGAACACGCCCGCCTGCTGCGCCGCCAGGGCCTTGACCTGGCTGGCCAGGGCGAACGCATCCTGGTCAAGACGGCTGATGCCGAAGTCGGACGCCACGTTTTCCGCCGTTTCCGGCATCGAATCGACGCCATACTGCGCCTTCATCAGCGGATTGATGAAGCGCCAGCCGATGGTCGTGTCTTCCATTTTCATGCCGCGCGAAAAGGCGCTGTCCGCCTTGCCCATGACGAACGGGGCGCGGCTCATGCTTTCCACGCCGCCGGCGATCATCAGGCCCGCTTCGCCGCTGCGAATGAAGCGCGCGGCGCTGCCGACGGCATCCAGGCCCGAGCCGCACAGGCGGTTCAGGGTGGCGCCCGGCACGCTGTCGGGCAAGCCGGCCAGCAGGGCGGCCATGCGCGCCACGTTGCGGTTGTCCTCGCCCGCCTGGTTGGCGCAGCCGTACAGCACGTCCGTGACGGCGGCCCAGTCCACGTTCGGGTTGCGCGCCATCAAGGCGCGGATGGGCACGGCGCCCAGGTCATCGGCGCGCACGCCGGACAGGCTGCCGCCGTAGCGGCCAAACGGGGTGCGCTGCGCGTCGCAAATGTAAGCGTGGGTCATGTTCTTTCCTCCAAGAAAGTGTATTGCGTATTGATGGTGACGTATTGATGCTGAACTACCGTCCATCCGTCAGCGGCACGGCCGTCAAGGCCTGCAGCTGCTCGAAACTCAGGCCATCGACCAGTTCGACAACGGCGGCGCCGGCGGGCGACAGGTCGATGACGGCCAGGTCGCTGTAGATGCGGCTGACGCAGGCTATGCCCGTGAGCGGATACGTGCAGGCCTGTACCAGCTTGCTTTCACCCGTCTTGGTCAGCAATTCCATCATGACCCAGGTTTTCTTCGCGCCGATGGCCAGGTCCATGGCGCCGCCCACGGCGGGGATGGCGTCCGGCGCGCCCGTGTGCCAGTTGGCCAGGTCACCCGTGGCGGACACCTGGAAGGCGCCCAGCACGCAGATGTCCAGGTGGCCGCCGCGCATCATGGCGAAGCTGTCCGCATGGTGGAAATAGCTGCCGCCCGGCAGCAGGGTGACGGGCTGCTTGCCCGCATTGATCAGATCGTAGTCTTCCTCGCCCGGCGCGGGCGCGGGGCCCATGCCGATCACGCCGTTTTCGCTGTGCAGGATGATGTCCGCGCCGGCCGGCAAGTGGTTCGCCACCAGGGTCGGCAAGCCGATGCCCAGGTTGACGACACTGCCTTCGTGGATATCGGCCGCCACGCGGGCCGCCATCTGGTCTCGATTCCATTTATTCATTTGATACTCCTCAAGCGGCTTTGAAGCCGGCGGGGCCGGTGGCCGTGCGTGGCACTTGCACGATGCGCTGCACGAACAGGCCCGGCGTGATGACGTGTTCCGGATCGATGCTGCCCAGCTCGGCAACTTCATGCACGGAAGCAATGCTGACTTTGGCGGCCATGGCCATGATGGGGCCGAAGTTGCGCGCCGTCTTGCGGTAGGTCAGGTTGCCCCAGCGGTCGCCCTGCTCCGCCTTGATCAGGGCGAAATCGGCGTGGATGGGCGACTCGAACACATACATGCGGCCGTCGATCTCGCGCGTTTCCTTGCCCTTGGCCAGGTCCGTGCCATAGCCCGTGGGCGTGAAAAAGCCGCCGATGCCGGCGCCGGCGGCGCGGATGCGCTCGGCCAGGTTCCCCTGCGGCACCAGTTCAAGCTCCAGCTTGCCCGCGCGGTACAGGGCGTCGAAGACGTGGGAATCGGCCTGGCGGGGGAAGGAACAGATGATCTTGCGCACCTGCCCGTTTTTCAGCAGGGCGGCCAGGCCCGTGTCGCCATTGCCCGCATTATTGTTGACGATGACGAGGTCGCGCGCGCCCTGGGCGATCAGGCCGTCGATCAGCTCGGCCGGCTGGCCCGCGCCGCCGAAGCCGCCAATCATGACGGTGGCGCCATCGTGGATATCGGCCAGCGCCTCTAGGACGCTGGTACGCAGTTTGTCGATCATTGCCATCTCCTCCCAATCACACCATCGGTTATTTGTTCGCATAACGAACAAATATTCGTATTTAGAACTTATTCGTGAGAATATGCCTGTTCGAGGCGCTTGTCAATTTGCCGTTTTTGCCAGCGCCATGGCTATAATTGCCACCTTGATCAATTGGAATTCCCATGAGCGCACGCCGCAGCACCGACCTTTCCGCCGAAGACCCCCTCGATGCCGATGCCGCGCCCCGTCCCGGCGACAGCTATGTGCAATCGTTCGCGCGGGGCCTGGCCGTCTTGCGCAGCTTTGGCGCCGACGCGCCGCAGCAGACCCTGAGCGAAGTGGCGGAGCGGGCGCAGTTGACGCGCGCGGGGGCGCGGCGCATCCTGCACACCTTGCTGCATCTGGGTTACGTGGAAGCGGATGGACGGCTTTTCCGCCTGACGCCCAAGGTGCTCGACCTCGGCTACGCCTATTTGTCGTCCTTGCCCGTGTGGACGCAGGCGCAGCCGCTGCTGGAAGAATTGATGCAGGCCTTGCGCCAGTCGTGCTCGGCCACGGTGCTCGACGGCGACGACATCGTCTACGTCGTGCGCCTGTCCGCGCACCGCACCATGTCGATCAACCTGGGCATCGGCAGCCGCCTGCCCGCCTACTGCACGTCGATGGGACGGGTATTGCTGTCGGGCCTGGCGCCCGACGTGCTGCGCGAACGGCTGTCGAAGATGGCACTGCTGAAGATCACGCCGGCGACCAAGGTCGATATCGACGTCCTGATGGAAGAGATTGCCCAAGTGCGGCGCCAGGGCTGGTGCCTGGTGCAGGAAGAACTGGAACAGGGCCTGATCGCCCTGGCCGCGCCCGTGTTCGACCGGGCCGGCAAGGTGGTGGCGGCGATCAATGTCAGTGGCCAGACGGCGGGGCCGTCCGTGGCCCACCTGCTGGAACACAGCCTGCCGAAACTGCTCGATACGGCCAGCCGGGTCAGCGCCCTCGTGCGGGTGCAGCAGTAATAGTTATTTTTTGAACTTCGCGCACGGGTCCGGACGGGCCTGGGCCGGCATGGTTTGCGTCAGGTCAAACTCGCCCGGATAGGCGGCAGCGCCCTGCTCCAGGTAGCCGATGCTGCGCACCGTCAGTTGCGGATCGGCCAGCTTCAGCCAGCGGGGCACGCCGAGATCCTTGCGCACGTGCTCATTGCCGGCGATCAGCACGACGTCGCGCGGCGCCTGGTCGCGGATCAGCTTGGCCATCCAGATATCGCGCGCCACCTGGGCGTTGACGACACCGCCAACCATCATGTCGGGCAGCATGTTGCAGCGGGCCGCCTGGACTTCCTTCTGTTGCCCTTCCACGATGTCGGCCGGCACGGGCGCGGCCAGGTAGGTGCTCACCATGGCGGGCGGCATGGACCACCGGATGCCGTCGCGCACGATGCGCGACGCGTCGGCCGGCGACAGGCCGGCGGCCACCAGGGGCAGCTGGTAGCTGATGGCCAGGTCCAGCACGGGGCGGTACAAGCTCCAGTCCCAGCGTGGCTGCTCCATCACGCGGATGATGCAGTCGGGGTCGGCGCAGTCGCGCGCGGCGCGCGTCAGCAGGGCCTGGTTCTCGCGGTCGAACTGCTCCATGACGATCACGGGACGCCAGCCGGCGGCCAGGCGGCGCTGCAGCTCCGCCACGCGCAGGCGGTGGCCTTGCGCATTGTCATGCACTTCGCCCAGCAGCAGCACTTGCGGATTGGGCAAGGTGTCGGCCACGGGCACGGGCGCCGGCGGCGCGTCCTTCTTCAGCAAGCTGCCGCAGGCGGCCAGCAGCAGGGCGCTGCACAGCAGGGCCGCGCAGGCACTCGTTCGTTGCATTACGGTCTTCATGGTATTCGGGCATCCTGAATGGCAATGCGCCAGATTGTACCGTTTCAGGCCGGCGCCGGCGCCCTGCGGCGCTCCAGCACTTCAAAGACGGCCATGCCGGCCAGCATGGCGCCGACGAATAGCCACGCCTTCGGCTGGCCCGCCAGCAGGGACACGAGGGCGGGGCCGGGACAGAAGCCGGCGATGCCCCAGCCCGCGCCAAAAGCCAGACTGCCCAGCAGCAAGCGCCGGTCGATGCGCCGTGCCGCCGGCAACTGCATGGGTTCGCCCAGCAGCGCGGTCGCGCGCCGGCGCGCCAGCCAGAAGGCGGGCATGGCCACGCCGATGGCACTGCCCATCACCAGCGCCAGCGACGGGTCCCAGGCGCCGGCCAGGTCGAGGAAACCGAGCACCTTGGCCGGGTTGCCCATGCCGGAAACGAGCAGGCCCAGTCCAAAGACGAAGCCGCTCAACAGGGAAAGGATCAGTTTGCTCATACGTGGCGCAGCAGGTAGACGGTAAGGAAGCCGGCCGCCATGAAGGCGCACGTGGCCGCCAGCGAACGGGGAGACAGGCGCGACAGGCCGCATACGCCGTGGCCGCTCGTGCAGCCGGCGCCATAGCGCACGCCCACGCCGACCAGCAGGCCCGCCACGATCAGGGCCGGCGTGCCCGCGTCGATCTGCACCGCCGGCAGGGCTTGCCACAGCCGGTACAGCAGGGGCGTGGCGACGAGACCGGCAAGAAAGGCGATGCGCCAGCCCACGTCGCCACGGCGCGGACGCAGCAGGCCGCCGAGAATGCCGCTGATGCCGGCGATGCGGCCATTGAACAGGATCAACAGCGCAGCGGCCAGGCCGATCAGCATGCCGCCCGCCAGCGCCGTCCACGGCGTAAAGTGCTGCCAGTCTATGCTCATGGCAGTGTTCAGTCCGCTTCGTCGTTGAACGGGGCGCGCGGCGCGCAGAATTGCGCGTACAGCACTTGCAGCACGGCCAGCACGGGCGGGCTGGCGACACGGTAATAAATCTGCTTGCCGTCGCGGCGCGTGGCCACCAGCATTTCTTCACGCAGCACGCCCAGCTGTTGCGACAGGGTCGGCTGGCCGATGCCCACTTTTTGCTCCAGGTCGCTGACACAATGTTCGCCCTGCGACAGCTGGCACAGCAGCATCAAACGGTCGGCATTGCCCATGGCCTTGAGCAGCGAACTGGCTTTATAGGCCGCGCCGCGCATAGCGTCGAGGTTGTAATCGGTCTGTTGCGTTTCCATCGTGCCCTCCCACAGGCGGTAGCGTTAAACATCGGCGATAAACAATATACTAATCAATATATTGTTTTCCTGCTGGCGATTCGAACAAAAAAACAACAGTGTTTTTTGTCCGATAGCGTGCTCATGCAAAGTGCGCGGCAGCGATTATGTTCACACTATCAAAATGACAAATATTCGTAATAAAGTGAAAATATACGTATCAAAATTGTCACGAACTGTGCTGTAATAAGAAGTCGTCCGAAAAATCGTGATACGCCCCCGTACAGGCGCATTGTCCGTCCACGCGCAAGCCGGTTTCGGCTGCGCTGCACGGTGAACACAGGGAGATCAAGATGGGAATACTGCAGCCGCTCTGCGTCGCCGTACTGGCGCTGTCGGCCAGTGCATGGAGCGCAGCGGCAGTCAGCGACGCCACGGCCGGCAAGCTGCAAGACGCCGGCGAACGCATCACAATCGATGAAAGCATCAGCTTGAATAATAATCCCGGCTGGGAAACGCCGGACTTGCCGTATGCGCGCCTGCTGGCCAGCAGCACCAGCACATCCGCGGCGCCGCACTGGAGCAGCGGCCCGCGCCATGGCGCGCTGGCTCCGGCCAAGCCTCTCGCGGCAGCGCCCGCCCAACAAGCCAGCGCACCGGCGCCCGTGCCCGAAGCGAGCATGGTGTCGATGCTCCTGGTGGGCATGGGTTTGCTGGCCTTGAGCGTCCATGGTGAAAAACAGGAAAAATTCGATAACTGAACCGATTCCAGCGTCGCCACGCCGCCGCTGAAAGAACATTCCGCCTCGCGCGGAATGTTCTTTTTCAGGCCCCGCGCCTACTTGTCCAGCAGGCGGCAGACCCGTTCAATATTGCCCACTGGCATACCCGATTTCAGCGCCCGCGCGATGCAGCCCGCCTTGTCGGGCCCGGAGGCCGAGATGAGGAAGAACGCGGTCAGTACCGCGCTGATGGCGACGAGCACGATCAGGACGCCTTTGACGATATCCCAGTTCATTGCGTCGCTACAATTTCGTACGTGAAATCATAGTAATGCTTGCCCGCATCGATGCGGATGGCCAGGCTGCCAGACAGCCCCTGCAACTGGCCCGTGCCCGTGTCGGGCACCACTGTGACCGACAGCGTGGGCGTGCCGCGCGCCATGCTGCCGCTGTGCTGCAGGTAAAAGCTGCCCTGCAGGCCGTCCAGGCTGCCTTCTACCCGTTCCAGCGCCACGTAGCCGGCCGAGCCGGCCACGCCGGCGCGCACGCTGAGCATCTCGCCCTGCCCGCTGGCCTCAAGCGGGCCGTGATAGCGCTTGTCGAGCGACAAGCGCCCCAGTCCCGACTGCGCCGCCGTGGCCGACAAGGCTTCCGTGGCCAGCGTGACGTCGAATTCTCCCGTAATGTGCGGCATCATGTCTCCTGGATGGATGCGGGGGCGGCAACGTCCGCCCCATCGAGCAACAGTTTTAATTTATGCATGGTGGCCCAGTTGCGCGACGTCACGCCATCGCCCAGCATGGCGCCCAGCGCCGCCAGCACCTTGCTCGCCAGCACCCCATCGGGACACCAGGCATACGCGGCCCACTGGCCCAGGGCCAGCGCTTCCGGCTGCCACGGCTGCTGCAGCAAGGGCGCCAGGCGCTGGACGTCGGCAGGGTTGTTCAGCACCAGCGCCAGCAGGCGGGCCGCGTCGGCCACGGGGGCGAGGGTATTTTGCGCGATCAGTTCGGAAAACTGCCTGGCCGACAGCACCGTCACCCTGGCCGCCACGCCCAGCTTGAGCACCAGCGCTTCCTCGATGCGGGCGGCCGCCTCGGCCGGGGCCACCCTGTCCGCGTCATACACCACGTTGCCACTGTTGAGTACGGTGCGGACATTCGCAAAGCCCAGGTCGCCCAGCAGCTTGCGCAGGTCGGCCATGGCCACCCGCTTGGCGCGGCCCACATTGATGCCGCGCAAGAATGCCACTTGCTGGCTGTTTTGTAAGGTTGTCATGTTTTCCTCCTTGCCTATGCCTGGCCGGCCGGCACGCTGGCGGCGCCCTCCGGCAACGGCGTCACCTTGGGCAGGCGCAGCAGGAACACGGCGCCCTCCCCCAGCGTGCTGCTGACCGTGATGGTGCCGCCAAACTGCTTGGCAATCAAGTTGAACACGATATTGAGGCCCAGTCCCGTGCCGCCCTGGCCCCGGCGCGTGGTGACGAAGGGGTCGAAGACGCGGTCGAGCATGTCCGGCGCGATGCCGCGGCCATTGTCGCGCACCTGCATGGCGATCCAGTCGCCTTCGCGGCGCACGCCGATATGGATGTTGCCGGCCGTGTCCGCATCGAAGGCGTGCTCGACGCAATTGAGCACCAGGTTGGTCAGCACCTGGGCCAGCGCGCCGGGATAGCTGTCGAGCATGATGTCGGGCGGACAATCGATGTCGATGGCGATGCGCGTCTTCTTCAAGGTCGGCTGCAGGCTCGAGATCACTTCGCCGATATAGTCACGCAATTCGAACAGCCGGCGCGCCTCGCTGACCTGGTCGACGGCGATCTGCTTGAAGCTGTGGATCAGGTGCGCGGCGCGGTAGGCATTGTTCATGATCAGGCGCGCGCTCTCGCCGGCCGTTTCCAGGTAGCGCACGATATCGGTCTTCTTCACGCCGCCGCCCACCACCGCGGCGCTGATGCTGTCCGTGGCTTCCTTCAGCACGGAGGCGCTAGTCAGCGCGATGCCGACTGGGGTGTTGATTTCATGCGCCACGCCCGCCACCAGGCTGCCCAGCGAGGCGAGCCGTTCCGACTGCAGCAGGGACTCTTGCGCGCGGCGCAAGTCATCCATGGCCTGCGCCGTTTCCTGCTGCGAGCGGCGCGCCACGTCTTCCGCCTCGCGGATGCCCTCGATGATGGACTTGAGCTTGCGCTGCACGGCGTTGAAGCCGCGGATCACGTCGCCCAGTTCGTCGCGCCGGTTTTCCGGCAATTCCTCGACCTGATCGCTGCCGCGCGTGGCCAGGTCGAACAAGCCGTCGCGCAACTGTTTCAGGGGATCAAACACGATGCGCAGGCTCAGCGCCAGCGCGCCCACGAGAATGATATCCAAAAGCAACACTTCCACCACCTTGCGCCGCACTTCGCTGCGCAGGGCTGCATCGATCTGCTCGCGGCTGAAATTGACGATGACCTTGCCCACGATCACGGGCTTGCCGCCGGTCGCGGCCGCCACGGCGTCGCGGAACACGAGCGGCGCCTCGACGGGCGTGCCGCCGATGGCCACGTCCGACGTCAAGGGCACCAGGGTGCCGGACGCGTCGCGCACCTCGCCCGCGAACAGGCCCACGGACGCGTCGTAGACGCGGATGCCGACCAACTCCGGCGGCAGCATTTCCGCCGCGACGATGCTGTCGACCTTGGATTTGTCCAGGTCCCACAGGGCCGAAGGCAAGCTGGTCTGCAAGCGCGTCAGTACGCCGCTGCGCAGGCGCGCGCTGCCCGACTCCAGTTCCTTGCTCAGGGTATATTGGGTGTAGCTGCCGGAAATGCCCAGCACCAGGGTGACGATGACGACAAAAAGCAAGGTCAGCCGGACTTGGATACTCACCATCAATCAACGCTCCCCCATGCCAGGCCTGCCGCCGGCCCGCGGCGCGGGCGCAGAGACGTCAGCAAGACCACCGCCGGAATCAAATGTACGGTATGACATGCTTATTGGCAAGATTTACAGCAGCCCTGCTGCCGGCAGGGACATTGATACAGGTTGAGACATTGCGTCATGGCAATGGTAATATCCCGCAATCATCAAAGGAGTCGTCATGGCGGTCAGGCATCAACATCTCCCCCTGGAACAGGTTCGTCCCGGCATGGTCTTGTCGGATGTCCTGCTCGATGCGCATGGTCAAGTGCTGCTGCCGCAAGGCGCGGTGCTGACGGAAAACATGCTGGCCCTGATGCCCCGTCACGGCATCGACATGCTGCCGATCCAGGCGCCGCCGCCGTCGCCGGAAGAAGTGGCCGCGCAACAAGCCGCCTACCGCGAACGGCTCGCCTACCTGTTCCGCAAGCATGATCCGGAGGACCCCGAAGAGGCGGCCACAACCTTGCTGCGCAGCTATGTCACGGCTTACCGCCTGGGCACGGGAGAGGCGGCATGAGCGCCCTGCTGACCCTCGACGACATCGTCGCCCACCTCGACGACTTGCCGTCGCTGCCCGCCGTCGTGATGGAACTGCTCGACAGTATCGACCAGGAAGATGTGGATATTTCCGTGCTGGCGAAAAAGGTTTCCTATGACCAGGCCCTGACGGCGAAAACCTTGCGCCTGGCCAATTCCTCGCAATATGGCCTGCAAGTGAAGGCCACCACCATCCAGCAGGCGATCACCTACCTGGGCTTCCAGACCACGCGCAGCCTGATCACGTCGGCCGCCATCACGGGCGCCTTTCCGGAAGGACGCTGCCCCGGCTTCGACGACAAGGCCTTCTGGCGCCACTCCGTAGCGACGGCGGGCTGCGCCAAGGTGCTGGCGCGGCAGATCCGTTTCAACCAGGATTACGCCTTCACGGCCGGCTTGCTGCACAACATCGGCCGCCTGGTGCTGGTCAGCAGTTTCCCCGCTCACTATGCGCAAGTCATCGCGCACCAGGCGGCGCAGGATTGCACCCTGCTCGAAGCCGAGCAGGCCGTGCTGGGCGTGGACCACGTGCAGGCGGGCGTGGCGCTGGCCGAGCACTGGAATTTTTCCGACACCATGCGCTTGGCGCTGGGCAACTATTTGCAGCCGGAAGCGCCGGGCGCCGGTTTCCTCGCTTCATTGATCCATGTGGCCAATGCCATCGTCTGCGCGCTCGACCTGGCGCAGGCGGGCGACGACATGGTGCCGCGCGTCTCGCCCGTGGCGTGGGACGCGATGGGCCTGGGCGAGGAAACCTATCTGCAGCTGTTCCGGGAAACGGAATTGCGCTACGAGGAAATCACCACGGCCCTGTTAAGCTGACCCGGCAGCCGGGGCCACCAACGCAAACGGCTCTCGCTGTGTAGCGAAAGCCGTTATGGGTACTGCCATATTTCCTTCCTGCCCGATCGACGCCAGCCTGTTGCCGCCAGCAGCTACGCAAGCGGCACAGTCAGCGCGGGACCACCACATCAGTGCGCGTAATTCGATTCTTGCGCATCGCCGCGGTCTTCCGCTTTTGGACGGCCCTGGGCGTCGGACAAACGATACTTGGTGCGGCGGTCGCCCATCAAGTCGCGCAGGTCGCGGATGCTCATGCCCGTCACTTCGTGCATGCGGATCAGCAGGGAAGCGCCGACCGGCAAGCGGTGGTGGCGGATCTTGCTGATGACGGGCGGCGCCACTTCGAGCAGGCGCGACAGGGCTGCATCGTTCTTCAGCTGCATCTTGCTCAGCAGAATATCCAGCAGGTGGTTAGGGTTGTAACTCTCTTGCGATGCTAATGCATGATGTGCCATGATTTTTCCTCGTCTAGTGAATGTTGAAAGAATGCCGATACGAACTTAAGGCTGGCTTAGAGTGTTTAAAGTATTTCAAAAACCGTCAGCCCCCTTCCCTCCTATCGCGCCGCCCGCACAGGACCCGTACAGCCACGTTGAAGCAATGCGCCCAGCTTGCCGCTCGGATCAACAGCACTGCAATCCGCTGAATTGAATTGCATATAAGGCAATATACTAGTCCAAACAGGCGGCATCCGCGCCTCGCGCAACCTTCCTGATTGTTAAATATCAATCAAGGTGCTGGTTGGCTTAACAACGATGCCTTTTCAACACATTAGGATGCCTGGGGCCGCACACAAGGCTTTGCAGCAACTTGTTACAAATCAATGGTGTTGCACGGCAATAAATACCTTTAGGAAACATCGCCGCCGGCGGGACGGGGCAAGGGCTGCCGCAACATGGCCCGCCCAGGCGATTTACGCTAAACTATGGCCTGAACTTGCAGCGCGCCGGCCACCGGGCAAGCGGATGCGCGCACCGGCCATCGGGGCGTTTCGGCGGCATGGGTCCGCCCGGGCGATGCCTGCGCCGTTGGCCCCTGCCCTGCGGCCTGGCCGGCCGCCCGATTCACGGCCCGATTTACCGCTCACTACCAATAAAGCGCCCGACTCCATGCAGAAAAAAGTATTCATTAAAACCTTCGGCTGCCAGATGAACGAGTACGACTCGGACAAGATGGCCGACGTGCTGGGCGCGTCCGACGGCCTGGTGCGCACCGACACGCCGGAAGACGCCGACGTAATCCTGCTCAATACCTGTTCCGTGCGCGAAAAAGCGCAGGAAAAAGTGTTTTCCGACCTGGGCCGCCTGCGCGAGCTGAAGCTGGCCAAGCCGCACCTCCTGATCGGCGTGGGCGGCTGCGTGGCCTCGCAGGAAGGCGACGCCATCGTCAAGCGCGCGCCGTATGTCGACATGGTCTTCGGCCCGCAGACCCTGCACCGCCTGCCGCAGATGATCGAGCTGCGCCGCGCCAGCGGCGATTCGCAGGTGGACATCAGCTTCCCGGAAATCGAGAAATTCGACCACCTGCCGCCGGCCAAGGTGGACGGCGCCTCGGCCTTCGTCTCCATCATGGAAGGCTGCAGCAAATATTGCAGCTACTGCGTCGTACCGTACACGCGCGGCGAGGAAGTGTCGCGCCGCTTCGAGGACGTGCTGACGGAAGTGGCGGGCCTGGCCGCCCAGGGCGTCAAGGAAATCACCCTGCTGGGCCAGAACGTGAACGCCTACCGTGGCGCGATGGAAGGCGGCGAGATCGCCGACTTCGCCCTGCTGCTCGAATACGTGGCCGACATTCCCGGCATCGCGCGCATGCGCTTCGTCACCAGCCACCCGAAGGAATTCACGCAGCGCCTGATCGACGCCTACGCGAAGATCCCGCAGCTGGTTGACCATCTGTACCTGCCGGCGCAGCACGGTTCCGACAGGGTGCTGGGCGCCATGAAGCGCGGCTACACGGGCCTGGAATACAAGTCCATCATCCGCCGCATCCGCGCCGTGCGCCCGAACATGGCCATTTCGTCCGACTTCATCGTCGGCTTCCCCGGCGAGACGCAGGCCGATTTCGACGCCATGATGAAGCTGATCGCCGACGTGGGTTTCGACAACAGCTACAGCTTCATCTTCAGCAAGCGCCCCGGCACGCCGGCGGCCAGCCTGGAAGACGATACGCCGCATGAAGTCAAGCTGGCCCGGCTGCAGCAGCTGCAGGCGGCCATCGATGCCAACACGCGCAAATACAGCCTGGCCATGGTGGGCACGGTGCAAACCATCCTCGTCGAAGGCCGCTCGAAGAAGGACACGGACGATAGCGAACTGCAAGGCCGCACGGAAAACAACCGCGTGGTCAATTTCGACGCCGGTCCCGACGGTTTGCAATTGATCGGCCAGCTGGTCGACGTGCGCATCACCGAAAGCCATTCCTACACCCTGCGCGGCGAACTCGTCGCCAGCGCACCCGCATTGAAAAGAGCCAGTTGAAAACCAAAGCCCCGATACAGCCGCATTACTTCATCCCCGAACCGCTCGACAACACGCGCCTGGCGCACCTGTGCGGGCCGCTCGATGAAAACCTGCGCCAGATTTCCGCCGCCCTCGACGTGACGATCTTCCGCCGCGGCGAGAAATTCATCGTCGGCGGCAGCAATGCCGCACGCGCCGTGGAAATCCTCGAGCAGTTCTACGCCATCGCCAACAAGGTCGTGCCGCTGGAAGAAGTGCAACTGGCCCTGGTGGAACAGCGGGCAGGACTGTCCGCCGCGTCGGAACACCATGCCAACGCACCCGTCAGCACCTTCGTCGAGCCCGACATCGCCAGCCCCGTGCTGAAAACCCGCCGCAGCGACCTGCGCGGGCGCACGCCGCACCAGATCGCGTATTTGCGCGACATCCTCGAACACGACATCAGCTTCGGCGTGGGCCCGGCCGGCACGGGCAAGACGTATCTCGCCGTCGCCTGCGCCGTCGACGCGCTCGAGCGCGACGCCGTCAAGCGCATCATCCTGACGCGCCCCGCCGTCGAAGCGGGCGAACGCCTGGGCTTCCTGCCGGGCGACCTGGCGCAAAAGGTCGATCCCTACCTGCGTCCCCTCTACGATGCGCTGTATGATTTGCTGGGCTTTGACCGCACGCAAAAACTGTTTGAAAAACAGGTGATCGAGATCGCCCCATTGGCCTACATGCGCGGGCGCACCCTGAACCACGCCTTCGTCATCCTCGATGAGGCGCAGAACACCACCGTCGAACAGATGAAGATGTTCCTGACGCGCATCGGTTTCGGCAGCAAGGCCGTGGTGACGGGCGACGTCACGCAAGTTGACCTGCACAAGAGCCAGACAAGCGGCCTGATCGACGCCGTGCAAGTCCTGAAAGACGTGCGCGGCATCGGCTTCACGCAATTTAACAGCACCGACGTGGTGCGCCATCCGCTTGTCGCGCGCATCGTCGACGCCTATGAAACGGCGCAGGCGGCCCATGCCGACGCCGCCCAGCTACTCCCCCTGATCAAACCAGCAGCCGCCAAAAATGTCCGAAAAAAATAAACTCTCCCTGTCCGTGCAATACCCGGACGCCCGCCTGGCAACCCTGATCACGCGCCCGAAAGTGCGCCGCTGGGTCAAGGCGGCCCTGTTCGCCCCCGCCGAATTCACCATCCGCTTCGTCGATGCCGAGGAAGGCCGCAGCCTGAACCGCGACTACCGCGAAAAGGACTATGCCACCAACGTGCTGACCTTCGCCTACAACGAAGGCGAAGAACTCGGTGAGGACGAACCGACGCGCGCCGACATCATCCTGTGCACGGACGTGCTGGAAAAGGAAGCGGCGGAACAGAAGAAAAGCGTGGAAGAGCATACGGCCCACCTGATCGTCCACGGCGTGCTGCATGCGCAGGGCTACGACCACATGGATGACGAGGAAGCGGCCGAGATGGAAGGCCTGGAAACGGAAATCCTGGCCAAGCTCGGCATTACCGACCCGTACAAGGAGTAAGCGGATGGGAACCTGGGCACTGGATGCCTTCGGCAACGACTACGCCATGGACTGGGCGCAGGACTTGCACGAATATAAAACTTTGGAACTGGTCGAGACGACGCTCGACAACGTCATCGACAGCACGGAAGCGGAGCTGGAGGCGCCGTTCGCCGCCGAGGCGCTGGCCGCGCTGGAGGTGATCGCGCGCCTGCTGGGCAAGCCGGGCGAGGACGACCCGGCCACGGCGGACGTGGACGAGTGGGTGGCCGCCTGCAAGAAGAAGGTCACGCCGCCGCTGCTGGAAAAGGCGCGCCTGGCCTTCGACCGCATCACGGCGGAGTCGTCGGAACTGCGCCAGCTGTGGCAGGACAGCGAGCATTACGCCGACTGGCAGGCGGACGTGGCGGACCTGCGCGCCCGCGTGCTGGGTCCGGAAGCCTGAAACGTCGGGCAACGGGGCACTTCAGCGTATTAAATTTGCATCAAAAGCGGGGAAATCCGGTATCGCCCCGCTTTTGGTGTATCCTATATCCCTTCGCAACAACGGCTCACGCCTCCTATGCCCGAGCACCCTAGTGGCGTCAGAACTGACGTCAAGCCCCACCGGTCACTGTTTGAACGCCTGACCGCACTCATTTCCCCCGAGCCAGAGAACCGAGCAGAATTGCTCGAAGTTCTACACGATGCGCATGAACGCAAGCTGATCGACGCCGACGCCCTGTCGATGATCGAAGGCGTGTTCCAGGTGTCGGATCTCTGTGCGCGCGACATCATGATTCCCCGTTCGCAGATGGATGTCATCGACATCAGCAAGCCGATCGAGGAATGGATGCCGGAAGTCCTGTCCACCGCCCACTCGCGCTTCCCCGCGATCGAAGGCGAGCGCGACAAGGTCATCGGCATCCTGCTGGCGAAAGATCTCCTGCGTTATTACGCTGAAGAAACTTTCGACGTCCGCGACATGCTGCGCCCCGCCATCTTCATCCCCGAATCGAAACGCCTGAATGTGCTGCTGCGCGATTTCCGCGCCAACCACAATCACATGGCCATCGTCGTCGATGAATACAGCGGCGTCGCCGGCCTGATCACCATCGAAGACGTGCTGGAACAGATCGTCGGCGATATCGAGGACGAATACGACTTCGACGAAGCCGAGGACAATATCCTCTCGCTCAAGGAAGGCCAGTACGGTCCCCGCTGGCGGGTCAAGGCGCTGACCGAGATCGAACAGTTCAACGAGGAAGTGGGCAGCCACCTGGTGGACGACGACGTCGATACCATCGGCGGCCTCGTTTCGAAGTACCTGGGCCGCATGGCGCACAAGGGCGATATCTTCGACCTGGGCAACCTGCGCTTCGAGGTGCTGCGCGCCGATGCGCGCCAGGTGCACGTGCTGCTCGTCGAGCGCCTGCCCAACGTGCCGGAACTGGAACTCTGACATGCGCGTGCTGTAGATGCGTTTTAGACGCGCTGACCCCAACGCCCCCGCCAAACCGCCCCGCAGCACGTGGGCGCGCATGCTGACTGCCGCCATCGCCGGCGCCGTCGCGGTGCTGGCGTTCGCCCCTTTCGGCTACTGGCCCCTGCAAATCCTCAGCCTGGGCGTGCTGTTCTACCAGGTGCTGCGTTCCTCCAGCATCAAGGGCGGCGCCCTGATCGGCTGGGCCTATGGCTTCGGCTGGTGCGCGGCCGGCACGCACTGGCTGTACATCTCGATGCACCGCTACGGCGACATGGCCGCACCGATCGCCGCCATCGCCGTGGCCCTGCTGGCCCTGCTGATGGCCATCTACGTGGCCCTGGCCATGGGCGCGGCCGCCTGGCTGCGCCAGCGCTGGGTACTGTCCCTGCCCGCCATGACCCTGCTGGTGCTGCCTGCGACGTGGACCCTGTTCGAATGGACGCGCGGCTGGCTGTTTACGGGTTTCCCGTGGCTGGCCACGGGCTACGCCCACAATGCCAGCCCGCTGGGGGGCTTCGCCCCCATCGTCGGATCGTATGGCCTGGGCTGGCTGGCGGCGCTGTCCGCAGGCGCCCTGCTGCTGCTCACGCACCGCACGCGCTGGCCCGCGCTGGGCGGCGTCATCGCACTGTACGCGGCCGGCATCGGCTTGCAGTACGTGGCCTGGACGCATCCGGTCGGGCGCCCGATCACGGTGCGCCTGCTGCAGGGGAACGTGCCGCAGCAGCAGAAATTCGACCCCGGCTTCGTGCTGGGCGCCCTGCAGATGTACCAAAGCGCCATCACCAGCGCCCCGGCCGACCTGATCGCCACGCCGGAAACGGCCGTCACCGTGCTGCCGCACCAGCTGCCGCCCGGCTACCTGGATAGCCTGGCGACGTATTCGCAGCAGACGGGCAGCACGATTCTGCTCGGCATGCCCGTGCTCGACGAGCAGCAGCGCTTCTACAATGCGGCGCTGGGCATCACGCCCAACGGCGCGTCAGGCCCCTACTACCAGTACCGCAAGCACCACCTGGTGCCGTTCGGCGAATTCGTGCCGCCCGGCCTGCACTGGTTCGTCGCCATGATGGCCATTCCGCTGGGCGACATGGGCCGCGGCGCCGAGGTGCAGGCGCCGCTCCAGGTGCGCGACCAGCTGGTGCTGCCGAATATCTGCTACGAAGACCTGTTTGGCGAGGAAATCGCCAGCCAGCTGGCCAGCGCCCACCGCAATGGCAAGCAGTCGGCCTCGGTGCTGCTGAATATCTCGAACCTGGCCTGGTTTGGCGACTCGATCGCCATCCCGCAGCATCTGCAGATTTCGCAGATGCGCAGCCTGGAAACAGGCCGCCCCATGCTGCGCTCGACGAATACGGGCGCCACCGCCGTCATCGACGGCAAGGGCGTGGTGCAAAGCCTGCTGCCGCCGGAACAGCAAGCCACCCTGGCGGCCAAGGTGCAAGGTATGGGCGGCATGACGCCATACATTCTTTACGGCAACAAACTGGTGCTGGCCCTGGCCGCGCTGGCCCTGCTGACCGCCTTCCTGCTGTCGCGCGCCGCCCGCCGTGGCGGCGCCGCACAGCAATAAGCGGCCGATATTGCCCGAAGAGTCACAGTGGGCCCGTAAAAACCGCTAAAATTAGCAAAACCCCGGCCCGGACGCGCTTGTTGGCAGCGTGCGGGCTTCAAGCAAACCTTAACAAAGCGCAGCCTGTCCGCGCGGCGAACTCATACGATGCTCACATTTCAACAAATTATCCTGACCTTGCAAACCTATTGGGACAAGCAAGGTTGCGCCCTGCTCCAGCCTTACGACATGGAAGTCGGCGCCGGCACCTTCCACACCGGCACCTTCCTGCGCGCGATCGGCCCGGAGCCTTGGCGCGCCGCGTATGTGCAGCCGTCGCGCCGCCCGAAAGATGGCCGCTATGGCGAAAACCCGAACCGCATGCAGCACTACTACCAGTACCAGGTGGTGCTCAAGCCCGCGCCGGAAAACATCCTCGACCTGTATCTGGGTTCGCTGGCCGCGCTGGGCCTGGACTTGAAGCAGAATGACGTGCGCTTCGTCGAAGACGACTGGGAAAGCCCGACCCTGGGCGCCTGGGGCCTGGGCTGGGAAGTCTGGCTGAACGGCATGGAAGTGACGCAATTTACCTACTTCCAGCAAGTGGGCGGCCTCGATTGCAAGCCCGTGCTGGGCGAGATCACCTACGGCATCGAACGCCTGGCCATGTACCTGCAAGGCGTGGAAAACGTGTATGACCTGGTGTGGACGGAGTGGGAAGAGAACGGTGTCACGAAAAAGCTGACCTACGGCGACGTCTTCCACCAGAACGAGGTGGAGCAATCGACCTACAACTTCGAGCACGCGAATACGGACCTGCTGTTCGAACAGTTCGGCAATTACGAAGCGGAAGCGAAGCGCCTGATCGAGCTGCAACTGACCTTGCCCGCCTACGAGAAGATCATGAAGGCCTCGCACAGCTTCAACATGCTGGACGCGCGCGGCGCCATCTCGGTGACGGAACGCGCCGCCTACATCGGCCGCGTGCGCACCCTGTCGCGCCTGGTGGCGCAAGCGTATTACGACTCGCGCGAGCGCCTCGGTTTCCCGATGCTGCCCGCCGCCGACCAATCCGCCGCCGCCTAATTCGAGCCTCCATACCGCCGTACCAGACAAGAACACCATGAACCAAACACTGCTCATCGAACTGCTGACCGAAGAACTGCCGCCGAAAGCGCTGGCCAAACTGGGGGCCGCCTTCACTGCCGGCATCGTCAACGGCCTGAAATCGCGCGACTTCCTGGAAGCCGACAGCGTCGCCACCAGCTACGCCTCGCCGCGCCGCCTGGCCGTCTCCATCACCAATGTGCGCGAAGTCTCGCCCGACAAATCCATCCGCGAAAAAGTCCTGCCCGTCTCCGTGGCGCTGGACGCGAACGGCAACGGCACGCCGCCGCTGGCCAAGAAACTGGCCGCGCTGGGCTTCCCCGACCTGACGGTGGCGGACCTGGAACGCGCCGCCGACGGCAAGGCCGACAGCTTCTTCTACACCTACACGGCGCCGGGCAGCCAGCTCGCCACGGGCGCGCAAGCGGCCCTGAGCGAATCGGCCGCCAAGCTGCCGATTCCAAAGCTGATGAGCTATCAGCGCCCGGACGGCACCACCGTGCAATTCGTGCGCCCGGCGCACAGCCTGATCGCCCTGCACGGCATCAACATCCTGCCCCTGACCCTGCTGGGTCTGACGGCCGGCCGCACGACGCTGGGCCACCGCTTCCTCACCGACGGCACGCCGATCACCATCGCGCACGCGGAAAACTATGCGCCGTCGCTGATCCTCAACGCCAGCGTCATCGCCAGCAACGAAGAACGCAAGGAGCGCATCCGCGCCCAGCTGCTGGACAAGGCCGGTGCCGACCAGGTCTTGATGCCCGAAGCGCTGCTCGACGAAGTCACGGCCCTGGTCGAGTGGCCGGTCGTATATGAATGCCACTTCGAGGAAGAATTCCTGGCCGTGCCACAGGAATGCCTGATCCTCACCATGCAGACGAACCAGAAATACTTCGCGCTGACGGACAGCGAAGGCAAGCTGCGCTCGCGCTTCCTGATCGTCTCGAACATCGAGACGGACACGCCCGAACACATCATCGGCGGCAACGAGCGCGTCGTGCGCCCGCGCCTGTCCGACGCCAAGTTCTTCTTCGAGCAAGACAAAAAGAAGACACTGGCATCGCGCCTGCCGCTGCTGGCCAACGTGGTCTACCACAACAAGCTGGGCACGCAGGCTGCCCGTACGGAGCGCGTCAAGTCGCTGGCCGGCGCCATCGCCGCCAAGCTGCAATATGACGTCGCGCTGGCCGAACGGGGCGCCCTGCTGGCCAAGGCCGACCTGCTGACCGACATGGTGGGCGAATTCCCCGAGCTGCAAGGCATCATGGGCACGTATTACGCGCGCCATGACGGCGAGCCGGAAGAAGTGGCGCTGGCCGCCTCGGAGCACTACCAGCCGCGCTTTGCCGGCGACAGCCTCCCGTCTACCGCCACCGGCACCGCCGTGGCCCTCGCCGACAAGCTCGAAACCCTGGTCGGCATCTGGTCCATCGGCCTGGCGCCGACGGGCGACAAGGACCCGTTCGCGCTGCGCCGCCACGCCCTGGGCGTACTGCGCATGCTGCTGGAAAAACGCCTGCCCCTGTCGATCCAGGGCTTGCTGGCCGATGCCGCCGCGCAGTTCGCAGCCATTCCCGGCTTCAAGGACCCGGTGGCCGACGTCACCACCTTCATGCTCGACCGCCTGCGCGGCATCCTGCGCGAGCGCGGCTTCTCGCCGAACGAAATCGAAGCCGTCGTGGCGCAGAATCCCGACCGCCTGGACGACATCGTGCAGCGCCTGGAAGCCGTGCAGGCCTTTGCCGCCCTGCCGGAAAGCGCCTCGCTGGCCGCCGCCAACAAGCGCATCACGAACATCCTGAAAAAGAACGAGGAAGCCGTGAGCCAGGTGGCAGCCGGCGGCGTGAACGTGGCGCTGCTGCAGGACGAAGCGGAGAAAAAACTCGCCGCCGCCGTCTCGCGCGTGCAGCCCGAAGTCGACGCGGCCTTCGCCAAGGGCGACTTCACGGATACCCTGCAGACCCTGGCGCAGCTGCGCGACGATGTCGACGGTTTCTTCAACGACGTGATGGTGATGGCCGAGGATGTCGCCCTGCGCAACAACCGCCTGGCCCTGCTGTCGTCCCTGCACGGCATGATGAACCGCGTGGCCGACATTTCGAAGCTGGCGGCATAATGGGTACGCCAGCGCTGAAACTGATTATTCTCGACCGCGACGGCGTCATTAACCATGACTCGCCGGACTTCATCAAGTCGCCGGCCGAATGGCTGCCGATCCCCGGCTCGCTCGAAGCGATCGCCCGCCTGAACCAGGCAGGCTATCGCGTCGTCATCGCCTCGAACCAGTCCGGCATCGCGCGCGAGTATTTCGACATGACGGTCTTGAACGCGATCCACCAGAAAATGCACACCCTGGCGCAGCAGGTGGGCGCCGACATCGACGCCATTTTCTTTTGCCCGCACGCGGGCGCGGACAATTGCGACTGCCGCAAGCCCAAGCCGGGCATGTTCCACGAGATTTCGCAGCGCTACAACACCAGCCTGAAAGGCGTGCCCACGGTTGGCGACTCGCTGCGCGACCTGCAGGCAGGCTTCATCAGCGGATGCGTGCCCTATCTGGTATTGACGGGCAAGGGCGAAAAGACCAACGAGACGGGTGGCCTGCCGCCCGGCACCCAGGTCTTCCCCGACCTGGCCGCCGTGGTCAGCCACCTGCTCAAGGCACCCGCGGCAGGGGCGCCCACCGTAGCATTCAGTATTTAATCTCCGGAGAACCGCATTGCGTAATATTTCCCTGTTCCTGCGATCCCTGCTGTTCATGATCATCATGGTCGTGGCCACCATCGTCTGGGCCTGCGTGTGCTTTTTTGCCGCGCCATTGAGCTACAACAAGCGCTATTGGGTCACTTCGCGCTGGAACGTGTTTATCCTGTGGTGTGCCAAGGTCATTTGCGGCATCCGCTATGAAGTCAAGGGCGCCGAGAACTTCCCCGATGCGCCGGCCATCGTGCTGTCGAAGCATCAGTCGGCGTGGGAAACCATCTTCTTGCTGCCAAGCCTGCCCCGCCCGCTGGTGTACGTGTTCAAGAAGGAGATCCTGTACATTCCATTCTTCGGCTGGGCCATGGCGCTGCTGCGCATGATCCCCATCGACCGCAAGCAGGGCAAGCATGCGTTCAAGAGCGTGGTGGCGCATGGCAAGCGCCGCCTGGCCGATGGCCAATGGATTATCATGTTCCCTGAAGGCACGCGCATTCCGGTCGGCCAGACGGGCAAGTACAAGAGCGGCGGCACGCGCCTGGCCATTGCCACGGGCGCCGTAGTGGTACCCATTGCGCATAATTCAGGCGAGTGCTGGCCCAAGCAGTCATTCCTCAAACGCCCGGGACTGATCACCGTCTCGATCGGCAAACCGATTTCGCCGGAAGGGCAAACCCCGGACAGCATGATGCAACAGGTGGAAAATTGGATAGAATCAGAAATGCGCGTCATTTCGCCTCACGCCTACAACGCTGGCTAGACGGCATCAGCGCGGTCATCCAGGAGCCGACCCTGCGCCAGCAGATGAAGACCATCAAGGTCGGCGACCAGCAACTGGATCTGTTCGCGCATGACGTCTCGACCAGCACGCCCCCGGCGGTGCGCCCCACGGCACCGCCAGCGCCGCCCGTGGAGGCGAAGCCTGTAATACCTTTGGCGCCGCCGGCGCCTGTCATTCCTCCCGCACGTCCCATTCTTCCCTCCCCGCCACGCACCGCCGATGGCCCGCCCCTGCGCCAGCTGCAGCTGGGCAGCCACCTCGTCGAATTCGCCCTGCGCCGCTCCACGCGCCGTTCCATCGGCTTCATGATCGACGACAACGGCTTGCGCGTCACGGCGCCCAAGCGCGTCACCCTGGCCGAAATCGACAACGCCATCCGCGCCAAGCAAGGCTGGATCGTCTCGAAGCTGCTGGAACGGGGCGAGCGCAAGGTGCAGCGCCAGCAGCGCCCCCCCGTGGCCTGGGTCGACGGTGCCGTGCTGCCATATCTCGGTGGCGACATCACCTTGCGGCTGCACCAGGCGCCGCGCCACCGCGCCAGCTTCCAGCGCGAGACGAATGAATTGCACGTGTGGGTCACGCCGGCGGGCACGGAGCAGCAGTTGAAGGAAAAAGTGAAAGCCTGGTTCCAGCACGAGGCGCGCCAGCTGTTCGAGGCGCGGCTGGACCTGTACGCGGACAGGCTGGGCGTGCGCTACGACTCCCTGTCGCTGTCGTCGGCCGGCACGCGCTGGGGCAGCTGCACCATCGAGCGCAAGATCCGCCTGAACTGGCGCCTGATCCACTTTTCGCTGCCGCTGATCGACTACGTGGTGGCGCACGAACTGTCGCACCTGCTGGAAATGAACCACAGCCCCCGCTTCTGGGCCACCGTGGAATCGATCTATCCCGATTACGATGGCGCCAAACAGGCGCTGCGAAAACGCTCGCAGGAATTGCCTGTCTTGTTTAATTAAACTGACAGCAAAGGTTGAATGGCCTTAATCGTGCGTGGCGTCGCGCCCCGGTGCTGGTTGGCGAACGCCAGCGCCTGCGCTCCCATGAAAGACAAGCGTGCCGGGTCCTGCAGCAAGGCTGACGCCTGCGCCATCAGCGCGTCGGCGTCCGCCACCAGCGCGGCACCGCCGGCGGCAATCGCCTGCTCGGTCACCAGCGCAAAGTTGAAGGTGTGGGGGCCGATCAGCACGGGCTTGCCCAGTGCGGCCGGCTCGATCAGATTCTGTCCGCCCAGCGGCAGCAGGCTGCCGCCCACGAAAGCGCAATCGCAGGCCGCGTAATAGGCAAACATCTCGCCCATCGAGTCGCCCAGCAGCACCTGCGTGCCCGCCGCCACGGCATCGTCCTGCGCCAGGCCGGACCTGCGCTGCACCGCCAGACCGCGCGACAAGATCAGTTTTTCCACCTCATCGAAGCGCTGCGGATGGCGCGGCACGATCAGCAGCAGCGCATCAGCAGGCAAACTGGCGCGGGTATAGGCTTCGAGGATCAGCTGCTCTTCGCCTTCGCGCGTGCTGGCGCACAGCAGCACGGGACGCTGGCCGATGGCCGCGCGCAACGCCGCCCCCGTCGCCAGGGCCGCCTCGGGCACGACGACGTCGAACTTGATGCTGCCCGTGACGACCACGTCCCGCACGCCCAGCTGGCGCACCCGATCGGCGTCGTCCTGCGTCTGCGCCGCCACCAGGGTGATGCCGCGCGCCGCCTCGGCAATGAGCTTGCCCAGGCGCTGCGCCTTGCCCAGCGAACGCTGCGACAGGCGCGCATTGGCTAGCACCACGGGCACTTTGTAGCGATTGCACTGGTGGATCAGGTTTGGCCACACCTCCGTCTCCATCAGGATGCAGATGCGGGGTGCGAAATGGCGGATGAAACGGGCCGGCATGGCGCCCGTGTCGTACGGCAGGTAGCTTTGCAGCAGGCGCGCGCCGTGCTTGGCGAACAGCGCCTTGCCCGTGGCGCGTCCCGTCGGCGTCATGTGCGTGAGGACGATGCGGCAATCGGGCCATTGCGCCAGCAGCGCATCGACCAGCGGCTCGGCCGCGCGCGTTTCGCCGACGGAGACGGCGTGCAGCCAGATGGTGTCAGGCGCAGGTGCCGCCTGACGGGGATAAAAGCCCAGGCGCTCGCCCCAATGCTGGCGGTAGCCGGGTTCTTGGCGGCCGCGCAGCCACAGGCGCGCCAGCACCAGGGGCAAGGCCAGCCACCAGGCGAGGGTATAAAGAAGTCGCATAATGATTGAACGTTGAGGTCAGGCGGGAGGATAGTCGGCCAGCAGGCGCCGTGCCGCAGCCAGCACTTCCGGCACGCCCGGCGGCGCCCCTTTGTCGCCCAGGTTGATGATTTTCGGCGACCAGTTGCCTTCCGTTTTCCACAGCGGCGAATCGGCATAGATTTCCACCGTCGGCCGCAGGAAAGCGGCGGCGATATGCGTCAGGCCCGTATCGACGCCGACCACCAGTGCCGCATGGCGCGCCAGCAAGGTAGCATCGCTCATCGACAGCTTCGGCAGCAGGCGCGCATTTGGCAGGCCGGCCGCCAGCACTTCGGCTTCCGCCTTTTCCTTGGGTGAGCCCCAGGGCAGCAGGATGGGCATGGGGGCCAGTGCCTGGCCCAGCGCGATCCAGTGCTGCGGCGCCCATTTCTTGGCATCGCGCGCCGTGCCGTGGAAATACACGCAATAGGGCGCGTCGCCCATCCAGTCAGGACGCGGCTCGCTGCGCGACACTTCCGGCAAGCCGAAATCGGCCGGCGTGTCGACCGCATAGCCCAGTGCCGCGGCGGCCACCATGCGGCCGCGCGCTACCGCATGCGTACGCGGGTCGAGAGGAATGCTTTTGGTGTGGAACAGGCGCGAAATGCCTTCGTAGCCGGAGCCTTCGCTGCCATTGGCCAGGCCGACCTTCTGCCCGCCCGGCGCCAGGCGCGCAGCGCCCATGATGATGCCCGTCTTGAGCAGGCCCTGGGTGTCGAACACGTAATCGTAGCGCGTCTGGCGCAGGCTGCGGAAGAAGGCGGCGATTTCCGCGCGCGTCTCCTTCTTGCCCAGGCTCTTGCGCCAGCGCCGCAGCGCAAACGGGAAAATGGTATTCACGCGCGGGTTCAGGCGCACCAGGCTGGTATAGCCTTCCTCGACCACCCAGTCGATGGTCGCATCCGGGTAATGGCGCGCGATGTCGGCCACCATGGGCAGGTTATGCAGCACGTCGCCCAGCGACGATACCCGCACCAGCAGGATTTTCAAGGGCGCCTGTGCGCCTCGTTGAGCGGCCATGCTGTCAGAACGGCAGAATAGCGTCTGGCTTGGCAGCCAGGATCGCGCTCTTGAACTGCCCCTGGATGCGCGCCAGGGCTTCCGGCGTTTCCGCTTCGAAGCGCATGACGATCACCGGCGTGGTGTTCGACGAGCGTGCCAGGCCAAAGCCGTCCGCATACTCCACGCGCAGGCCGTCGATAGTGATGATCTGTTCATTGCCTGGGAAGACGGCATCGCGGCGCAGCATGTCCATCAGGGTCTCGTTCTCGCCTTCCTTCAGCTCCAGGTGCAGCTCCGGCGTGCTGTCGGACTGCGGCAGGGAATTCAACAGGGCTGAAGGATCGGCTGCACGCGTGAGGATTTCCAGCAGGCGCGCGGCCGAGTACAGGCCGTCGTCGAAACCGTACCAGCGGTCCTTGAAGAAGATATGGCCGCTCATTTCGCCCCCCAGCGGCGCCCCCGTCTCGCGCAGCTTGGCTTTCACCAGCGAGTGGCCCGTCTTGTACATCAGCGGCACGCCGCCATGCTTGCTGATCCACGGCGCCAGGTGGCGCGTGCATTTCACGTCATACAGGATCTGCGCACCAGGATGGCGGGTCAGCACATCGGCGGCGAACAGCATCATCTGGCGGTCAGGGTAGATGATCTGGCCATCCTTGGTGACCACGCCCAGGCGGTCGCCGTCGCCATCGAAGGCGATGCCGATTTCGGCATCCGTCTCGGCCAGGCAGCGGATCAGGTCCTGCAGGTTTTCCGGATGCGCGGGATCGGGGTGGTGGTTCGGGAAGTTGCCATCGACGTCGCAGAACAATTCAATCACTTCGCAGCCCATGCCGCGGAACAGGTCGCCCGCGAACGCGCCGGCGACGCCATTGCCGCAGTCGACGGCGATCTTGATCGGGCGCGCCAGCTTGACGTCGCCCAGGATGCGCTCCAGGTAGGCGGCGCGGATGTCGTGGGTGCTGTAGCTGCCCGGGTTGGCAACGTCCTTGACGCTGTCGCTGCCGTCGTGCGCGACGATGCTGTGGTACAGGGCCTGGATCGCTTCGCCGTGGATCGCCTCGCCGGCCAGCACCATCTTGAAACCATTGTAGTCGGGCGGATTGTGGCTGCCCGTGACCATGATGCCGGAGCGCGTATCGAGCACGTTGGTGCCGAAGTAGACCATCGGCGTCGCCACGACGCCCAGGTCGATCACGTCAACGCCTGCTGCCTGCAAGCCCTGCGCCAGCGCCGACGCCAGTTCAGGCCCTGACAGGCGGCCGTCGCGACCGATCACGACCCTCTGTTCCCCCTTGGCCAGGGCGGCCCGGCCAAATGCACATCCGATCTTGCGGGCAACGCTGGCATCAAGGGTTGTAGCGACGATGCCGCGGATATCGTAGGCCTTGAAGATCGTTCTTGACAATGGAAGCATGGTTTGGGCGGTATGAAATATGGACAGAACAGGAGCATTACAGGCGAAAAGCTTGTCACTGCGCCAAAAGTATACCGAATTATACGCGCAGCAGATCGATCGACTTGCCCGATTCCACCCAGTTCTTGACCCACAGCGGCTGGCGGCCACGTCCCGTCCACTGCTCGGCGGCGTTATCGGGATTACGATAGCGTACGGCAACTTTTCCCGTGCGCGGATGCAAGCCATCGAGTATCAGCTGCTTCAGGGGAATGCCGGCTTGCTGCGCAATGGCCATGATTTGTTCGCGCGCCTTGCTCAGATCTTCCCGCTCACGGCCAATCAATTCCTGTTTTACATTATCTTCCAACTTGCGCAATTCCAGCATCGTCATCGTAGGCAAATCCATCACTTACATCCTTTACATTAAATTCAAATAATAAAATTCCATCAAATATACTACATTGTAAAAATATATGTGCATTGCGCGCATAATAAGATCATTGCTGCATTCAAAGAATTATTTACATATCCCAAGAGATTAAATAAATAACATGGCAGATTGCAGCGTAAACAATGGATAAACCCTGGTCACTGGCATTTCAATCACGCCGGCGCTTTTCATTGCACCTAGAGGAAAATCATGAAAATCATTGCGTTCCTCAATCAAACGGCATGTACATGAATATAAAACAGCTGATGCAGGAAAAACCCGCAGAGAAACAATCCTTATAAATGACAGGAGAGTAATCCATGCCGGCATTGACAATTCCGCACTGCCGACGACGCAATACGTCGCGTATCATCAGTGCACCATACGTCCGCCGCCTCGCATGCTTATAATGCATGCGCGTCGTTCCACCTTCTCCTCACCCAATATGAAAACCTACTTTATCGGCGATCTGCAAGGCTGCCATGCACAAACCGTCGAATTGATCGAGCAAATCCAGGCGGCGGCAAACGGGCCGTACCGGCTGCTGTTCGCAGGCGACCTGATCAACCGCGGGCCGGCCTCGCTGGCCACCTTGCGCCACGTCTACGCGCTGGCGCGGCAAGGCTTGGCCGACAGCGTCCTGGGCAACCACGACTTGCACTTGCTGGCCGTGGCCAACGGCATCCGCCCCGAGCATGCCTCCGATACCCTGGCCGAGATTCTCGATGCACCCGACCGCGAGGACTTGATCGCCTGGCTGCGCCACCGTCCGCTCGCCATGGCGCAGCAGGGCCATGTGCTCGTGCATGCGGGCTTGCTGCCCCAGTGGAGCGCGCAACAGGCGCTGGCCTTGAGCGACGAGGTGGCGGCCATGCTGCGCAGCGACGACTGGGTGGCCTTCCTGCGCACGATGTATGGCAATGAACCGGCTGCCTGGCGCGACGACCTGCAGGGCGCCGACCGGCTGCGCTGCATCATCAACGCCATGACGCGGCTGCGCTTCTGCACACCGGAGGGCGTGATGGACTTCAAGATGAAGGAAAGCGGCAGCCCGCCGCCAGGCTCCGGCCTGCTGCCATGGTTCGACGTGCCAGGGCGGCAAAGCGCCGGCGACACCGTCGTCTTCGGCCACTGGTCGGCGCTAGGGCTCACGTTGCAGCCGCACTTGATCGGCCTCGACAGCGGCTGCGTGTGGGGTGGAAAACTTTCTGCCGTGTGCCTGGAGGACCGCTCGCTGCTGCAAGTGAGCTGTCCCACATTCCAGCAGCACAGCGGCAGGCAGTAAGCTGCATCGGCTGCATATGCTTAGTCGAAATCCGTCGTTGGCCCTGGCGCGCGCGGCCCGTATGATGCAGCTTTTGCCTCTTCGATCCCATGCATCCTGACACCGACAGACTGGCGCGCTGGCTGCTCGGCAGCCTGCAGATCGACACCGCCGTGCTGCACGTGGGCCAGTACTGCGGCCGCTGGCGCGCCTCCACGGCGGGCCGGGAACTGGGCAGCTTTCACCTGGTACTCGATGGCCACTGCTACCTGCACCTCGATGGCGCGGCACCGATCGCCCTCGGCCCGCGCGATGGCGTCTTCCTGCTGCGCGACCTGCCGCATTTCCTCAGCCCCCACAGCGATCCCCTGCGGGCGGCGAATGCGCAAGCCATGCTGCCCCTGCAGGCGGCCACGGACAGCCCGGCGACGGCGCTGGCCTGCGGCTTTTTTCAGTTTCGCGGCGCCCTTTCCGCGCTGATCGTCGATTCGTTTCCGCCCTATTTGCTGATACGCGGCGACGCGCCGGCCTTCGGCGCGGCCACGGCACTGTTCGACCTGATCTTGCTGGAGGCGGGCGGCGACCCGGAACAGCCCTCGCCCCTGATCGCGCGCCTCGTCGAACTGCTGTTCTTTTACCTGATCCGCCATGTGGCGCAGGGCGAGCAGGTGGCGGCCGGCCTGCTGTCGCTGCTGCACCAGCCCGCGTTTTCGCCGCTGCTCGAACGCATGCTCGACGCTCCCGCCGACGACTGGTCGATCGAGAACATGGCCAAGGCCGCGTGCATGTCGCGCGCCAGCTTCTGCAAGCATTTCGCCAGCGCCAGCGGCCACTCGCCGGCCCAGTTCCTGCTTCTGCTGCGCATGAAGATCGCCGCGCGGCGCCTGCACGATGGCGTCTCCGTCGAACGCGCGGCCGAACTGGTGGGTTACCGCTCGCACGCCGCCTTTACGCGCGCCTTCAAGCGCGTCACGGGCGAACAGCCGGGCGCGTACCGGCGCGACCAGCGCCTGCGCCAACTGGCCAGCTGAAGTCAAGAATCACACAATCGCAGACGAACGAGCACAAAAGGGCGACGCTCACGCCTGTTGCACGCACGATATGGCCGATATAATGCATGAGTGACTTACTAACTTAGCAAGGTGCCCCATGTCCCGTCTGACTCTGCATACTCTCGATACCGCGCCGGCCGACAGCCGCCCCTTCGTGGAAAAGGCCATCGCCAACAATGGCTACCTGCCCAACCTGATCGGCGTGCTGGCCAACGCGCCGCTGGCCCTGGAAACCTACCTGACCGTATCCGGCATCAATGCACGCGCCAGCCTGAGCCTGATGGAACGTGAAGTGGTACAGATCACGGCCGCGCGCATCCACGGCTGCGATTTCTGCATCGCCGGCCACAGCGCCATCTCGCTGAAAAAGGCGGGCCAGGCGCCGGAGACGGTGCGCGCCCTGCAGCATGGCCAGCCCACGGGCGACGCCAAACTGGATGCCGTCGCCGCCTTCGCCACGGCCGTCATCGCCACGCGCGGCGCCGTCACGGACGCCGACTATCAAGCCTTCCTGACCGCCGGCTACAACGAGCAGCAGGCGCTGGAGGTCGTGCTGGGCATCAGCCTGGCCACCCTGTGCAATTTCTCCAACAGCCTGGCCGGCACGCCCGTCAACCCGCAGTTGACGCCCTACCTGCCCGGCGCCGTCTGACATGGGCCACCTCAATCACTGGCTGCACATGCATGCCGACCAGCTGGACCAATCGTCGCAGCTGGCTGAAACCGTCCTGCCAGCCCTCGCTGGCGACCACCTGCTGCGCATCGGCGTGCCGCAGGAACATGGCGGCGCGGGCGGCGACGTGCGCGACGCCATCCATGCCATCGCCAAGGTCGCCGAAGAATCCGTGACGGCCGCCTTCGTCTTCTGGGGCCAGCGCTGCTTCATCGAATTCATGCTGCAAAGCGGGAACCGCGCCCTGGCCGAGCGCCGCTTGCCCGGCCTGCTGGCCGGCACGCAGGCGGGCGCCAGCGGCCTGTCGAACGCCATGAAATTCTTGTCCGGCATCGAGCAGCTGCAAATCACGGGCGCGCGCCACGCCGACGGCTTGCTCGTCGACGGCGGCCTGGCCTGGGTGACGAACTTGCGCAAGGCGGGTTTCGTCGCGGCGGCAGCCGTGGCGCCGGACGACGGTACGCCGCCCGTCATCGTGGCCTTCGATAGCAGCGCCGCTGGCGTACAGCGCAGCGATGACCTGGACCTGATCGCCCTGCGCGGCAGCAATACGGCGTCCGTCAAGCTGGCGCAGGTGCACATCCCCGCCGCGGACATCATCAGCGACAACGCGCCGGCCTGGCTGCCGCAGGTGCGCCCATCGTTCCTCGGCATGCAGTGCGGCCTGTCGATCGGCCTGGCGCGCGCCAGCCTGGCGCAGGCGGCGCAGATTTCCGCCGGTTCGCGCAACGCGCTCACGCCGCGCATCGAGGCGCTGCAAGCGACCCTGGAGGCGGCTGTCGCGACCCTGCTGGACGGCGTACACGATGGCCGCTTCAAGACGCAGGCGCCAGCCATGTTCCGCCTGCGCATACAGCTGGCGGACGTGCTGCAGCAGGCGCTGATGCTGGAGCTGCAAGCCATGGGCGGACGCGCCTACCTGAACGCGGAGCAGCAGGGCTTTGCCCGCCGCTGGCGCGAATCGTCGTTCATTCCCATCGTCACCCCCAGCCTGACGCAATTGCAATCGGCCTTGCAGCTGTTCGACAGCCAGCAGGCGGCCAAGGCGGCGGGAGCGCCGGCATGACGGTAGCCGCAGAACCGCAACAATGGGCCTTGCAGGCGCAGGACCTGAGCTTTTCCTATCCGGGCGCCGCACCCGTCTTCCAGCGCGTCTCGCTGGGCGTGCGCAAACGCGAAATCGTCTGCCTGCTGGGCGGCAGCGGCTGCGGCAAGTCGAGCCTGCTGCGCGTGCTGGCCGGCCTGCAGCCGCCATCCACGGGCGCCATTCAATTCCTCGACGCCCCCATGCGCGAGCCGGACCCGCGCAGCGCCCTCGTGTTCCAGCAGGCCAGCCTGCTGCCCTGGCTGAACGTCACGGGCAATGCCGGCTTCGGCCTGGACTTCCAGCACCAGCCCAAGCTGACGCGCGAAGCGCACCAGGCGCGCGTGGCGCAAGCCATCGAAGCGGTGGGATTGAAGGGCCGCGAAAAGCTGTATCCCTCCGCGCTGTCGGGCGGCATGGCCCAGCGCGTGGCGCTGGCCCGCGCCCTCGCGCGCGAGCCGGAACTGCTGTTCGCCGATGAACCGTTTTCCGCCCTCGACGCCATCACCCGCGCCGAGATGCAGTCGCTGCTGGTGGACGTGGTGCACCGTTGGCACACGGCCGTGCTGCTCGTCACGCACGATATCGATGAAGCGATCCTCGTCGCCGACCGCATCCTGCTCATGGGCGGCAAGCCGGGCAACATCGTGCGCGAATGGCCCGTCGCCATCGCCCAGCCCCGCATCGGCCACAGCGCCGACGTCATCGCCCTCAAGATGGACATCCTCGACGCCTTGCAAAGCATGCAAAAGCAGGACCAGCAGCCAGTCTTTGCTCCCAATTAATCGACCGGAACTTCCCCATGACATTCGAAGACCAAAACAAACCCCTGCACATCTGCGCCTCGTCCGATTGCGACTGCGGCCTGACGCGGCGCGACTTTCTGCGCATGTCGGCACTGGCCACGGCCAGCGTCGCCTCGCCCCTGCTGTTCGCCGGCGACGCCATCGCCCAGCAAGGACCGAAAGGCGATGACCAGCCCGTCAAAATCGGCTACCTGCCCATCACCGATGCCACCCCGCTGCTGGTCGCCCACGCCCGCAAGCTGTTCGAGGCGGAAGGCTTGCAGGCCGAAACGCCGCGCCTGTTCCGCAGCTGGGCGCAGATCATCGAAGCCTTTGTCGCCGGCCAGGTCAACGTCATCCACCTGCTGTCGCCCGCCACCCTGTGGGTGCGCTATGGCGCCAAGTTCCCCGCCAAGGTCGTCGCCTGGAACCACGTCAACGGCTCCGCACTGACGGTGGCCAACGAGATCAACAAGGTGTCCGATCTGGGCGGACGCACGGTCGCCATTCCGTTCTGGTACTCGATCCACAACATCCTGCTGCAGCAGATCCTGTCCGCCAATGGCCTCACGCCCGTCACGCGCGCGCGCAACGCGGCCATCAAATCGAATGAAGTCAACCTGGTGGTGCTGGCGCCGGCCGAAATGGTCTCGGCCCTGGCCAGCAAGTCCATCGCCGGCTACATCGTGGCCGAGCCCTTCAATGCGGCGGCGGAAAACGCCGGCATCGGCAAGATCCTGCGCTTCTCGGGCGACGTGTGGAAAAACCATGCCTGCTGCGTCACCTTCCTGTCCGAGCGCGACATCAACACGCGGCCGGAATGGGCGCAGAAGGTCACCAACGCCATCGTCAAGGCGCAGCTGTGGACGCGCTCGAACCAGGTCGACACGGCCAAGCTGCTGTCGAACGTGGGCGAACACCGCTACACGCCGCATCCGCTGCAGGTGCTGACCAAGGTACTGGCCACCACCGATTACGCCGGCTATGAAAAGCAGGGCCTGATCGTGCACAAGAACTGGCAGCAGCGCCGCATCGACTTCCAGCCATATCCGTTCGCCTCGTACACGGAAGAACTGGTGCGCGCCATCGGCCGCACCAAGGTCGAAGGTGATACGCGCTTCCTGGCGAACCTCGATCCGAAGTTCGCCGCGCGCGACCTGGTCGATGACCGCTTCGTGCGCAAGGCCATCACCGCCGTGGGTGGCCCGGCCGCCTTCGGCCTGCCGGCCAACCTGCTGCGCAGCGAAACCGTGGCGGTCTGACGATGGCGAGCAAGCTGTTCACGAAGTTCGGCCTGCCCCTGGTGGGGCTGGCCTGTGCCTTGCTGTTGTGGTCCGTGGGCGTGACGGCGCTGGAGAAATCCACGCCCATCGCCACCGCCTTCGCGCCGCTGCCCACGGCGCTGGCGTTCAAGGAGATGCTGGGCGGCCCGGATATCTGGCTGCACGTGGTATTGAGCCTGCAAAGGGTGGCCGTGGGCCTGGGGCTGGCCATCGTCATCGGCGTGCCGCTGGGCGTGCTGGTGGCCATGTCGAAAAGCTTTTCCGGCGCGGCCATGCCCCTGTTCCAGCTGCTGCGCATGATTTCGCCGCTGTCGTGGATGCCGATCGCCGTGATGGTGCTGGGTGTCGGCGATGCGCCCGTGTACTTCCTGCTGGCGTTTGCGGCCGTCTGGCCTATCCTGCTCAATACGGCGGCCGGCGTGGCGCGGCTCGATCCGAACTGGCTGCTGCTGGCGCGCAGCCTGTCGGCCACGCGCAGCGAGATCGTCTTCAAGGTGATTTTACCGGGCATCACGGCCGATATTTTGACGGGCGTGCGCCTGGCCATCGGCATCATCTGGATCGTGCTGGTGCCGGCGGAAATGCTGGGCGTCTCGGCCGGCCTGGGCTACTTCATCCTCGATACGCGCGACCGCCTGGCGTATTCGGAACTGATGGCCGCCATCGTGCTGATCGGGATTTTAGGGTTTATCCTCGACTACCTGGCCCGCGCCGCGCATGCGCGCTGGCTGCACGTGAAGAACTAGGCCGCCTGCTCCAGCGGCAGCGCGGCGGCCACCGCCGCTTGCGTTGCCGCCGCCAGGTCGCGCCGGTGCGCGTCCAGCGTCGCCACCGGCGCCAGGCAAGTCAAACGCGCCGTGATGGGCGGTCCGCTCAGGATCGCCACCATGCTTTGTGCAAAACTCATCTCGCCGATGAAATCGACGGCGTGATGCAAGTCCCCCTTGTCATCCACGTACACGAGCGCGAACGGCTGCACCGGCACTTGCGCGTCGATGGCCGCCTCGAACAGGTTGGCGTGGAACGGCAAAATCTGTCCCTGCGCGGCGGTGGTGCCTTCGGGGAAGAACGCGATACGCTCGCCCGCCTGCAATTTATCCACCAGGCCCTGGAAAATCAGGCGCAGGTCGCGTTTGCTGCCGCGCGAAATGAAGATGGTGCCGGCGCGTCCCGCCAGCCAGCCCAGGATCGGCCAGGCGCGGATTTCCGCCTTGGCGACGAAACGGCAGGGATGGACGGCGTTGATGACGAAGATGTCGAGCCACGAAACGTGATTGGCCACCACCATGGCATGGTCGAGCGCCGGCAGGCTGGCGGCCGGCTGCACCACGCGTACGCCGCAGATATCGAGCAGCTGCGTGGACCAGCGGCGGATGCGCCGGTTGCGCCCCTCCAGGTCCAGCCACGGGAACAGCACGGCGCTCTTGGCCATGCCGCAGCTCAGGTGAATGGCGATGCGCGCGAGGCGGTAGGTAAGCAGAAGTTTCAAATGACACCAGATAAAGAAGCAAACCCACAGCAAATTCTGGGGTCAGACCCGGCGGGGGAATCCGCCCCAATGGGGCGAATTCCGCTCCTGAAAGGACTGACCCCGGCAGTATGCTGGAGTTTCACTCCAGTACAAAAAATTAACGCTGGAACGCCACCTGTCCAGCCACGATGGTCGCCTTGACGATGCCGCTCAGCTCATAGCCGAGGAACGGCGTGTGCTTGCCCTGGCTGGCCAGCGACGCCGACGACACGGTCCAGCGCGCGGCAGGATCGAAGACGCAGATGTCGGCCGCTTCGCCCACGGCCAGGCTGCCCGCCGGAATGCCGGCAACCCGCGCCGCGTCCGACGTGATCTTCGCCACGGCACGCGCCAGCGGACTCGCGCCCGTTTGCGGCTGATTCAGGGCGTAGTCGTCGGCCCATTTCAGGGCCAGCGACAGCAGCAGTTCCAGGCCTGTCGCGCCGGGCGAGGCTTCACCGAAAGGCAGCAGCTTTTCATCGTCGTCGACGGGCGTGTGGTCCGAGCACATGGCGTCCACGGTGCCGTCGAGCAGGCCGGCGCGGATCGCATCGCGGTCGCGCTGGCTGCGGAACGGCGGCGTGACCCTCGCGTTCGGGTCGAAGAAGCCGATGTCGGCATCCGTCAGGTGCGCATGGTGCGCGCCCACGTCGCAGGTGACGGGCAAGCCTTCGGCCTTGGCGGCGCGGATCAGCTCCAGGCCGGCGGCCGACGAAATGCGGCACAGATGCACGCGTGCGCGGCTGGCGCGCATCAGCTCGAAAATCGTGTGCAGCGCGATGGTTTCGGACATCACGGGCACGCCGGACAAACCGAGGCGCGAGGCCAGCGGGCCGCTGTGGGCGATGCCGCCACGGCCGATGTGCGGGTCCTGCGGGCGCAGCCAGACGGTGTAGCCGAAGGTGTTCGCATACTGCATGGCGCGCAGCAGCACGGTGGTGTCCTCGATCGGCTCTTCCGCCTGCGCGAAGCCGATGCAGCCCGCTTCCGTCAGTTCCGCCATCTCCGTCAGCGACTGGCCCTTCAAGCCCATGGTCAGCGCGCCCAGCGGGTGCACGTGGGCCTTGTTCTGCGTCTTGGCGCGGTATTTCAGCATTTCCACCAGGCCCGGCTCATCGAGCACGGGGTCGGTGTCCGGCGGGCAGACCAGGCTCGTGACGCCGCCCTGCAGGGCCGCCTGCAATTCCGACTCCAGGGTCGCCTTGTATTCGTAGCCCGGCTCGCGCAGGCGCGCGGACAGGTCGACCAGGCCGGGGGAAACCACCAGGCCGGCCGCGTCAAACGTGCTGTCGGCGGTGAAACCGGCGGGGGCGCTGCCCACGGCCAGCACCTTGCCGTCGGCGATGAACAGGTCTTGCAAGCCATCGATGCCGTTGGCAGGGTCGATCAGGTGGCCGTTCTTGATATGTAGTGTCGTCATGCTTGCTTCTCGTCCTTGGGCCATCAGCCCTGATTACCAGCCAAAATACTCATCACCGCCATGCGCACGGCGATACCGAACGTCACCTGCGGCAGGATCACCGCCTGCGGACCGTCGGCCACGGCCGAATCGATCTCCACGCCGCGGTTCATCGGACCCGGATGCATGACGATGGCGTCCGGCTTGGCCAGCGCCAGGCGTTCAGGCGTCAGCCCATAGCTCTTGAAGTACTCCTGCGCCGACGGCAGCAGCGCGCCGCTCATGCGTTCATTTTGCAGGCGCAGCATGATGATCACGTCCACGCCTTTCAAGCCTTCATCCATGTTGGTGAAGGTGCGCACGCCCATCTGTTCCAGGCCGCCCGGCAGCAGGGTGTGCGGGCCGATGGCGCGCACTTCCGGCACGCCCAGCGTAGTCAGCGCGTGGATATCGGAACGGGCCACGCGGCTGTGCAGGATGTCGCCCACGATGGCCACCGTCAGGTTGGTAAAATCCTTCTTGTAGTGGCGGATCGTGTACATGTCGAGCAAGCCCTGGGTTGGGTGCGCGTGGCGGCCGTCGCCGGCGTTGACCACGTGGACATGCGGCTGCTTCGTGTCGATCAGGTGCTTGGCGATCAGGTAGGGGGCGCCCGACTGCGCATGGCGCACGACGAACATGTCGGCATGCATGGCCGACAGGTTGTCGATGGTGTCGAGCAGCGACTCGCCCTTGCTGGCCGACGATGCCTGGATATTCAGGTTGATGACGTCGGCCGACAAACGCTTCGAGGCGATCTCGAAGGTGGTGCGGGTGCGCGTGGAGTTTTCAAAGAACAGGTTGAAAACGCTCTTGCCGCGCATCAGCGGCACCTTCTTGACGTCGCGGTCGGAGATGCCGACGAACGAGGAAGCGGTGTCGAGGATGTGGTTGACGATAGACTTCGGCAAGCCTTCGATCGTCAGCAGATGTTGCAGTTCGCCGTGTTTATTCAGTTGCGGATTAAGCATGGTGGGTATCTATGGTAAGCGTGAATTTTCCGTCGTCGGCTTGCTTCAGGACCAGGGCCTGGCCAGGCGGCACGGCAGTGAAGGCTGCCACGAAATCGGCGGCTACCGGCAGCTGGCGCTCGCCGCGGTCGACCAGGGCGGCCAGCATGATCTTCGCCGGACGGCCATAGTCGAACAATTCGTTGATGGCCGCGCGCGTGGTGCGGCCCGTGTACAGCACGTCGTCGACCAGCAGGATGGTGGCGCCGGCCACGTCGAAACTGATTTGCGTCGGCTTGACGTCCGCATGCAGGCCTTTCTGGGCGAAGTCGTCGCGGTAGAACGAGACATCGAGCACGCCCAAGCGGTCGAGCAGGTTCAGGTCGCGCGCCAGGCGCTCGGCCAGCCAGGCACCGCCCGAATGGATGCCGACGATGGCCACGTTGGTGACGCCCGCCAGGCCGCTCCGCACTTGCTGCAGCAAGTCGGCGTACAGGGCCTCGGCGTCGAGTTGGGAAGGGTTCGTAGGGTGCGGCATAGAGTTCTTAATCATTCAGGAATGCAGTCTAAGGTCAGATTAATAATTCGCGTCGAAATACTGCTGCAGGATGATGGCGGCGGCGCGATCATCGATGACTTCACCGCGCTTGGCGGCGATGACGGCCGAGGAATAGCGCTCGTCGACCAGTTCCACGGGCAGGTTGAAGCGACCGTGCACCTGGTTGGCGAAGCGCCGGCAGCGCGCGCTCATTTCGTGCTCCGTGCCATCCGGGTGGCTGGGCAAGCCCACCACGATGCGGCTGGCGCCCCACTCCTTGATCAGGCTGGCGATGGCGGCAAATTTTGGCTCGTTCGCCGTGGCCGTGATCACGCTGAGCGGCTTGGCCTGGCAAATCATGGTATTGCCGATGGCCACGCCGATGCGTTTCAGGCCAAAATCGAAGGCGAGGACGGTGTCGATGGCGTCACCGCTCATGCGTGGCCAGCCTCGCTTGCCAGCATCAAGGGGTCGATGCCCAGCAACTTGATGGCCGCCACGTAGCGCTGCTCGATGGGGAAATCGAACAGGATGTCGGCCGAGGCGCCCACCGTCAGCCAGCCATTGCGGCCGATCTCGTCCTCCAGCTGGCCCGGGCTCCAGCCCGAGTAGCCGATGGAGACCAGCATGCGCTCGGGGCCATCGCCCTTGGCGACGGCTTCGAGCACGTCGATCGAGGTGGTAAACGCGATTTCATCCGTCACCGTCAGCGACGACGAATAGCGCGCGCCCGGCGTGTGCAGCACGAAGCCGCGGTCGTCCTGCACCGGGCCGCCAAACATGATCGGTTCATGGACGATGGGCGCATCGCTGCCGGCGGCCAGTTTCAGGTCGATGCGCTCGAACAGCACTTCCATCGTCATGTCGGTGGGTTTGTTGATGACGACGCCCAGCACGCCGTTTTCATTGTGTTCGCATACGTAGACGACCGTGCCGCCGAAGATCGGGTCTTGCATGGCCGGCATCGCAATCAGGAAATGGTTGGCCAGATTCAGGGTGGAGGAACCAGTGGCAGCCGGCTCGCCGACGCCCTGCATCAAACGATGTCCTGGTAGAGTCTGGTCGATTTTACTCTTCTTCATACGCGATGCTCTCTCTGTGGGCTTGCTGGCAAGTCTCGCTTACCCCGCTGTCGTACGTCTGGCACAGCCCGCCGCGAATGTGGGGCGGCGTGCAGTCATGTTGCCAGACGCTATTCTTGTTATGTTATAAATTTATTTATACATTCGCTACCAAAAGTGCATCGCGCGTATTGCGGAATATCACACAACCGCAATTACAATCGCAATGACAGCCACATTTCGGAAACAATTGTAAAATCGATTGCAAAATCGCTGTCGCACATAAAACACTGCGCACATACCCGCTAGTTTACACTGAATTGCCGCCACAGCGACGCCAATGGCATGACGCGAGCGGCCATAAGGCCCACTCGACGGCAAAAAAACGCTTATCTTTGACCCGGAACACGCGAAAATAATGACCCTCAAGACTTCCCTCGTATGGTTCCGGCGCGACCTGCGCGCCTTTGACCATGCTGCATTGCATCACGCCCTGCGCCAGAGCCAGGCCGTGCACTGCGTGTTTGTGTATGACACGGCCATCCTGGCGGCACTGCCGCGCCGCGACCGGCGCGTCGATTTCATCCATGCCAGCGTGGCCGAACTGGCGGCCGAATTGCGCGCACTTGGCGGCGACCTGATCGTGCTGCACGCCGATGCGGCCGAAGCGATTCCCCGTCTGGCCGCCGAATTGCAGGCCGATGCCGTCTTCGCCAACCACGACTACGAACCGCAAGCCATCGCCCGCGACGCCACGGTGGCGGCCGCGCTGACGCGCGACGCGCGCCTGTGGTTCAGCTTCAAGGACCAGGTGATCTTTGAAAAGGACGAAGTCCTCACCCTGTCGCAGAAACCCTATACCGTCTACACGCCGTACAAGAATGCGTGGCTGAAGAAAATGCGCGCCGAACCTGGCTGCCTGGCCCCTTTCGACATCGAACCGCACGCAGCCCGCCTGGCGCCACCGCGCCACGGCGCGCCGGCGCCCTTGCCCTCCCTGGGAGAACTGGGTTTCGAGCCGAGCAACCTGGCCGAACTGGCGATTCCGACTGGCATGTCGGGCGCCAGCAAGCTGTTCGAGGATTTTTTGCCGCGCGCGGCACGCTATGACGTGGCACGCGACTTTCCCGCGCTGAAAGGGCCGTCCTATCTGTCCATGCATCTGCGCTTCGGCACTGTCTCGCTGCGCTACCTGGTGCGCACCATCGTCGACCTGATGGACCGGGGCGGCGGCGGCGACGGCGCGCCCGTGTGGCTGGCGGAACTGATCTGGCGCGACTTCTACGCCATGATCCTGTACCAGAATCCGCACGTGGAAGGCGGCGCCTTCAAGCCCGCGTACGACGCCATCGCCTGGGAAACGGGGCCCGAGGCCGATGCCGCCTTTGCCGCCTGGTGCGAAGGCCGCACCGGCTATCCGCTGGTGGACGCGGCCATGGCGCAGCTGAACCAGACAGGCTACATGCACAACCGCCTGCGCATGGTCACGGCCTGTTTCCTGATCAAGGATCTGGGTATCGACTGGCGCCGCGGCGAGGCGTATTTCGCGCTGCACCTGAACGACTTCGACCTGGCCTCGAACAATGGCGGCTGGCAGTGGGCGTCGTCCTCGGGCTGCGATGCGCAGCCTTATTTCCGTATCTTCAATCCGATTACGCAATCGGAAAAATTCGATGCGGGCGGCCGCTTCATCCGCCGCTACCTGCCGCAACTGAAGGCGCTGGGAGACAAGGAAATCCACGCCCCATGGCTGGTGCCACGCATGCTGCTCGAACAAAAAAACATCGTGCTGGGGCGCGACTATCCGGAGCCGCTGGTGCAGCACGACGAGGCGCGCAAGGAAACCCTGGAGCGCTATGCCGTGGTAAAGGCCGTGGCGTAGGCCGGATCAGCGGGGCACGCCCCGCATCAGCCGACGAAATTGCCGGCATGGCGGTGATGCCGGCTCACGCCACGCCGCCGCCCAGCAGGCGCGCCACTTCCGCCAGCAGTTCGTCCTCCTGGAACGGCTTGCCGAAGTACGCGTTCACCCCCAGTTCAAACGCATGCGTACGGTGCTTGTCGGCGCTGCGCGAAGTGATCATGATGACGGGAATGGCGCGCGTCTTGTCGTCGCTGCGCACATTGCGCGTCAGGTCAAAGCCATCCATGCGCGGCATTTCCACGTCGACCAGCAGCAGGGCAGGCATGGCCGGCGCCGCCAGCGCGTGCAGCTGTTCCAGCGCATCGACGCCGTCCTTTGCCAGCATGACCAAATAGCCTTCGCGCTCGAACAGCCGCTGCATCACGCGGCGCACGGTCAGGGAGTCATCGACCACCATCACGCAGGCGCGCGGCGCGGCAAGCGCGCTGGAAGCGGCGCGCTGGTCTCCGGACGCCACCACGTACTGCGGCAGCAATTCGGGGTGATGCTCGAGGTGCTGCGCCAGCGCCACCGGGTTCAGGATCAGCACGATATCGCCCGTGCCCAGCACCGTGGCGCCGGCGATCCCCGGCATGCGCGCCAGCTGCGGCCCCACATGCTTGACCACCACCTCGCGGTTGCCCAGCACGTCGTCGACCTGCAGCGCCAGCCTGTCGTTGCCATTCCTGAGCAGCAGCACGGGTACGTAACGCTGCACGGCCGGCGCCGCCGGCGTCTCGCCCAGCATGGACGACAGGTGGTGCAGCGCCAGCGCATGGCCGTGCGACTCGATGCAGCCGGCCGCCTGCACCTGCTCCAGCTGTTCGCCCTTCAAATGCAGCACCTGCTCCACCAGCACCGATGGCAAGGCATAGGTTTTTCCGTGCGCCGCCAGCAGCACCACTTGCGTCACAGCCAGGGTCAGCGGCAGGTGTATCGTGAAGCGCAGACCTTGCCCCGCCTGCGTGGCTGTCTCGATGCGGCCGCCCAGGGCCAGCGCTTCGGAGCGCACGATGTCCATGCCCACGCCCCTTCCCGCCAGTTCCGTCAGGCTGTCGGCGGTGGAAAAACCGGGGGCGAAAATCAGCTCGGCCGCCTGCGCATCGCCCAGCTGGGCATCCGGCGCCACCAGGCCGGCGCTGAGCGCCTTGGCGCGGATGCGTTCCAGGTCCAGTCCCGCGCCATCGTCGGAAAAGGCGATCGCCACCTCGTTGCCCTGCTGGCTTACCTGCACCAGCAGCTCCCCCGTTTCGCTCTTGCCTGCGGCCAGGCGCGCGTCGCGCGGCTCGATGCCGTGGACGATGGCGTTGCGCAGCAGGTGTTCGAACGGCGCCGCCATGCGTTCGAGCACGCTACGGTCGATTTCCACGCCACCGCCGCGGATATCGAGGTTGACGCGCTTGTCGACTTCCTTGGCGCTTTGCCGCGCCACGCGGAACAGGCGCTCGGCGATGCTGGCAAACGGCACCATGCGGATCTGCATCAGGTCGCGCTGCAGATCGCGCGTCAGCCGTGCCTGCAGCACCAGGTCGTCCGTCACGGCATCGACGCTGTGGCTGAGATTTTCATGGAAAGACGCCACGTCGTTGACGCTTTCGGCCATCATCCGCGTCAGTTCCTGCAGGCGCGTAAAACGGTCGAATTCGAGCGGATCGAAATCGCGTTCGCTGCCGACGGCCATGCGCGAGGCGATCTGCGATTCGGCCTGTATTTCCACTTCGCGCAGCTGGCGCCGCAGGCGCTGCAGATTATCGGAAAATTCCGCCAGCGAAGCGCCCAGCACGCCGACCTCGTTTTCCATCTTCGAGCGCGTGATCGATACTTCGCCAGCCTGGTTCACCAGGCGGTCGAGGATATCGGCCCGCACGCGCACCAGGGCCGCCTTCGGCTCGGCGACGGGCATGTCTTCCATGCCCGGCAAGGGCAGCAAGGGCTGCTGCAGCTGTTCGAACAGATGCAGCGCATGGTCGTAATGGGCCAGCAGTTCCTCGAAGGCTTGCGGCGTGGCGGTGCCGGCATGCAGCATGTTTTCGATATGCGTCTCGATTTCATGCGCGTGCTGGCCCAGGCGCATGGCGCCGGCCATGCGCGCGCTGCCCTTGACCGTGTGCAGGGTACGCAGCAGCATCTGCGCCTGGCCGCTGTCGTGCGGCTGCTGCTGCCAGCTGCGCAGTGCCTCGCCGATCTGCGGCAGCAGGTCGGCGCCCTCCTCCAGGAAGACGGACAGCAGGTCGAGGTCGAGTTCATCGCTGATGCCGGCGCTGGCGGCCAGCAGCGCAGCCGCATCGGCCGGCATGATGGCGGGCACCAGCGCTTCCGGCAGCGCATGTTCCAGCGGCGGCGCGTGCTCGAAGCCGGCGTCGAACAGGTCGTCGCTGCTACCGAGGTCCGCTGCGGGTGTTTCGGCTGTCGCGGGGACATCCGCCTGCAGCGCGTCTGCGACGATGCTCGCATAGGTCGCCGCGAACAGGGTCTCGAGCTGCGGATCGGCGGGCCCGGCTGCCGCCCCGGCTGGCGTTTCGGCCGGCGATACCGCCTGCGCCGGCGTGCCGACGATGCTGGCGTAGGTGGCCGCAAACAGGGCGTCGAGCTGCTCTTCCCGGCTCTCGCCGGGCGGTGCCGTCAACGACCGCCACAGGGTATTGAGCGCCTCGATCATGTCCGGCTGCGCCGGCGCCAGGTCGCCCAGGGCAAACGCCTGCAGCATCTGCCCGATGCGCTGCGTGGCCTGCTCCAGCACGTCGTGCTGCGCATCGCGCAAGCCGGCCCGCGGCGGCACCACCGTTTCGATCGTCGTTTCCAGCGCATGCGCCAGGTCGCGCAGGGCCTGGAAGCCCACCGTGCCAGAAGTACCCGCCAGGGTATGCACGGCCTGCAGCGCTTCCCCGCTGACGGCGCGCTGCTCATGGCGCCACTCGCCGAAGTCGCGCGTCAGCACGCGCAGCAATTCATCCGTCTCGGCCAGGTAGATATTGTACAAAGGCAGGCTGATGCGCAACTCGCCCACGTGCTTCAGGTGATCGTCGGGTGCCTCATGCGCGGCAGGCGCCGTGGCGGAAGGAAAGCCGATCACGTTGCCGCTGCCGGACAAGGACACGGGCGCGGACGCCTTCGCTGCCGGCGGCTCGGCCGCGGCAGGACGCGGCTTGCGCAGCGAACGGCCCGCCTTCGCGCACGCGTTCGGCTGCCGCCAGCAGCATGCCCGCCTCGCGCTCGCGTCCCGCGCCGCCTTCCAGTTCGGCGATCCATTCGCTGAGCTGGTACCAGCCGTAGTTAAGCAGGGTAAACAAATCATCGCTGGCCGGGCGCGCCTCGGCCAGCCAGGTATTCATGACGCGCTCGATGGCACCGGCCGCCTCGGCAAACTGCGCCAGGCCGATCATGCGGCTGCTGCCCTTCAAGGTATGGAAGGAACGGCGCAACATGGCCAGGTGCTCGCTGCCGGCGGCCTGTTCGCGCGGCAGGGCCAGGGTCGTGTCGATGAAGGCCAGCACGTCGCGCGCCTCGGCGATGAAGATGTCGAGCATCTCCGCATCCATGTCCGCGGCGGCGGGGGCAAGGTCGATGGCGGACGGCGCGACCGGCGCCAGCGCCTGGTCCAGCAGGGGCACGGGCACCGCGCCGGCGGCGGCCACTTTCTCGAACGGCAGCGCGCGGAAGGTGCCGGCGGCGGCGTCAAAATGAAACCTCCCCTTGGCCGCCTGCGCATTGCGGCCCAGCATATCGACAAAGAAGCCCAGGGCGCTGACATTCTGCGCGATCTCGTCCAGCGCCTCGGCCTGTTCAACCTGTGCCTCGCTGTCCGGCAGCTGCCGCACGGCCGCATCGACCTGCGCCACGGCGGCGCTGGCATCGTCCTGTCCCAGTACGGCCAGTTGCTGCTGCAATTGCCGCAGCAAGGGCGCCACGCCATCGAGCGAAATGCGGCCAGCACCATCGGCGTAATAGTCGTTGAGGAGTCGCTCCACTTGGCGCAGGCCCGTTTTCATGTCGTCGGCCAGCGCGGCGACGGTCTGGCCCTGTTCGATCTGGCGCGACAGCTCGCCAGCACTGGCGGGCGGCGGCGCCTCGCCGGCCAGCAGCGCCTGCAGGCGCGCGGCGATGGTTTCCGCGTTGCCCGCGAAATCGTCGGGCAGGCGGCGCACCTGCTCCAGGCCCGTCTCGGCGAACAGCAGCGCCGTGCCGATTTCCTGTTCCAGGGCCGCACTGCGTCCGCTGACCACGGCTTGCCGCGCCACGTCCGCGCACTGGCGCAGCAGACTGGCCAGGGCCGGCAGTTTCAGGGCATCCGCGTGCGCCGCCACGTCCTGCAAGGAGCGGTCAAAGTCCGCGCTGCGGGCAGGATCGAGATCGGCCTGCGCCAGGCGGCTCCAGCCGGCGCGCGCCTGCGCCAGGCGGCTCCAGCCGGCGCGCGCCTGCGCCAGCGCCGTGCGCGCGTCCTGCAGGGTATCCTGGTCGACCTGGCCATAGCGCCGCGTTTCCACGTCGGCGGGCACCATGCCATCGAGCGCGAACGCCGTGCGCAGCTGCTGCGCCGCCGGCGTCGGTTCAGCGGCGGCGGCGATGAAGAACAGGGCATCGCGCAGCATCGTTTCGGGCAGGCTGGCCGTGCCCTGGGCCAGGCGGCGCAACTGCAGATTGATCAGGCCAAACAGCTGCTTCACATAGAGCGTGCCCATGCCCTCGCCGCTGGCCGCCAGCCCGGCGAAGGCCTGCATGGCGTACCAGAAGGTGCGCGCCGGCGCCTCTTGCTGCGCGTCGGCCACGAGGGTCAAGGTTTCATGGAGGGCGGCGGCATGCTGGCGCCTTGTTGCGTCGTCCTGCGCCTTCAGGAAGGGCAGCAAGGACTTTTCAAAGCGGCCGCGCCATGCCGGATAATCGGCGCCCGGCGGCGTCTGGTGCAGCGCGATGGCATGGCCTTCCAGCACGGACGATGGCGGAAAAAACAGGTCGGCCGGATGGATGCGCTCAGCGCCCAGCATGGTTTGCAGGGCCCGATAATAGGGGAACAGACGGGTCGGCTGCGGCGGCGTGCCGGCCACCAGGTCTTCCAGGTATTCGGTGAGGGCCTGATACAGCTCGGCGACGACCTGCGCATGATCCACCGTGTACTCCAGGCTGCCGTCGCGAAAGCGCGCCAGCGCCTGTTCCGCGCCGGCCGTCAGCAGGCTGGTGCCGGCCACGTCGACCATCACCAGCGCGCCGTGCGCCTGGTGCAGATGCGAGCGCGCATGCTGCAGTGCCGTGGCGCGCTCCTCGCGCTCGCGGCCACCCGCTTCGAACAGCGCCGTCTTCGAGCGACCCAGCGCTTCGCGGATTTCCACCATCACCCACGACAGAGGTTCGCTGTCGAACGGCTTGGACTGCTGCGGACTATCTGGTGTGCTCATGCATGCCTCGGTAAAGAAATCGTAGCGCAAAAATCGGTACGCACAACGCGCCGCGCCATCGGCTGGCGCGGCGTTCAGGCGGCGACGCGGAAGCGCGACACCGAGTTTTTCAGTTCCTGCGCCAGCATCGACAGCTTATGGATCGATTGCGCCGTCTGCTGCGTGCCATCCTGGGTCTGCTCCGTTACGCTCAGGATATGCTGGATATTCAAGGCCACGCCGCTGGCCGAACCGGCCTGCGTGCCGGTGGCGAACGAGATGCCCTGGATCAGTTCCGCCAGGTGCTTAGACACCTGGCTGATGTCGTTCAGGGCAGCGCCGGCCGCATCGGACAGGCGCGCGCCTTCGACCACGCCCTGCGTGGATTTTTCCATCGCCCTGGTCGCATCCTGGGTATCGGCCTGGATGGTGCGCACCAGTGCGCCGATCTGCTTGGCGGCGGCGGCCGAGCGTTCGGCCAGGCGCTGCACTTCCTCGGCCACGACGGAAAAGCCGCGTCCCGCCTCGCCGGCCGATGCGGCCTGGATGGCGGCGTTCAGCGCCAACACGTTGGTCTGCTCCGTGATGTCGGAAATGAGCTCGGTGATCTCACCGATTTCCTGCGACGACTCGCCCAGACGCTTGATGCGCTTGGACGTATCCTGGATCTGCTCGCGGATTTCATGCATGCCCTTGATGGCGTTTTCCACCGCCGTCGAGCCTTGCAGCGCGGCCGCCACCGACTGGCGCGCCACGTCGGCCGAGACGCTGGCCGACTTCGACACGTCGGTAATCGCGTTGGCCATCTTCACCACGGTGGCGCTGGCGTCGAGGATTTCGCGCGACTGCTGCTGCGAGGCGATCAGGAGTTTACTGGAGATGCTTTGCGCCTGCGTCGAGGCGCGGTTCACCTGCTCCGCCGTGGCCGTCACGCGCCCCACCAGACCGCGCAATTCCTCCACCGTGTAGTTGACGGAATCGGCGATGGCGCCCGTGATGTCTTCCGATACCGTCGCCTGCACCGTCAGGTCGCCGTCGGCCACCTTCTGCAATTCGTTCATCAGGCGCAGGATGGCCGCCTGGTTCTGGTCATTCTTCGCCTTGGCCTGCTCTTCCTTCTCCTGCGACAGCAGGCGCTGGATCTCCGCCTCGTGGCGCCGGCGCTCGGCCTCGCGCGTGCGGTTGACGGAGTCCTGCAGCAGCACCCTGCCGATGCCGGCCGCCGCGATCAAGGTCAGCAGCACGCCGGCCACCATCAGCCAGAAGGCGACACCCAGGGTTTCCTGGTTCGCGTGGTACATCTGCTGCAGCAGCGTCAGGCGCTGGCGCAGGTCTTCGTTCTCGTTGAAGATCAGCTGCTCGGCGCTTTTCGCCGAGCTGAATTTGTCCAGGCGATCAAGGATGGACGAGACCAGCTTCTGGTAATTGTCGAAGCTGGCCTTCAGCGCCACCAGGCGCTCGCGCAGTTCGGCGTCGCGCGTGGGCGCCAGCTGCAGCGACACGCTGCCGTTGAGCAGGCCTTCGACGGCGGCGCGGAAGTACGTCGTGTCGCGCCCCAGCGAAAACGCCGTCTCCGAGCTGATGCTGCCCGAGGAGAGGAATTCGCTGGCGCTGCGGCTCATGCGCTGGCTCAGCATCATCAGCCGGCCGATGACGGCCAGGTCGCGCGCATTGCCGCCGCGCTGCACCTTCAGGGCCGCGATTTCCTCGGCCTGCGCCAGCAGTGCGGGCGAGAGCGCATTCAATTGCTGCAAGGTCTTGTCGAATTCGCCCAGTTCCGTCTTCAGGCGCAGTATGGTGCTGGCGGCACGGTCGCTGCTGGCCCATTTCTTGCGCGCGTCGGCCACCGCCGCCAGCAGGCCAGAGCGCGATTCGCCGATGTCGCGGCCGTGATACGTCCCGCCGCGCAGCATGAGGCGGAAATCCTGGTTCAGTTCATTGCGGCTTTCCTCGAGCTGGCGGAAGGCTTCCGGATTACCCTGCACGGCATTCGGCGCGGCCTTGCCGATGCGCTGCGAGTGCATCAGCGCATCACTGGCCAGCTGCGTCTGCGCCGAGGCTATATTGCCGCTGCGCGTGTTCAAGCCGACGAACAGCAGGCTGGCGGCCAGGCTCAGGGCCATTACCGTCGACAGGATGCTCAACTGCTTTTGCAGCGGCAGGTGGCCGATCAGCGGCAGCTTCAAGTCGCTGGCCGGTGCGCTGGCCAGCGACTTGCGCCGTCCCAGCGCGTCGCGCAGGCGCAGCGGCAGGTCGGCCGGCAGCGCCGGTTCGCCCGGGGCGTGCTCCGCCTCGGCCATGCCGGACGCCAGGATAGGAGAATTGGCGCCCATCAGTATCCATCCTTGCCGGTGGCCGTGCCGGCATAGCCGGCATCGAGGAAGCGCTCCGCCTGCGCCAGCTGCGCCAGGTCCAGGCGCAGCCAAAGCTGCCCCTCGCTGTCGCGCAGTGCCTGCCTGGCCCATGGCGGCCCATCGGGCGATGGCATGCACTGCATGCCGCGTTGCTGGCGCAGGCCCAGCACGCGTTCGACGAGCAGCGCGCAATTCATGCCCAGGCGGGGAGAAAAGGTGATGATGCGGCTGTCGCCGCCCGGCACGCAAGCGGCCTGCCCCATGTAGCGGGCCAGGTCAATGACGGCCGTCAGGCGTCCGCGCATGGTGGCCAGGCCCAGGTACCAGTCCTGCGCCAGGGGCACGGCCTGGATCTGCACGCCGGAGGCGATGACGATTTCACCAAGCTGCGTCAGGTCGAGCAGGCAGCAGCGGCCGCCGAGCAGCACGCCCAGCTCCTTGCGGGCTGCCAGCGCACCGCTGCGCGCCGCCTGCACGCGCTCGATCAACTGCAGCTGATACTGACGCAAACGGCCCTGCCGCGCGCCAGCCTCGAACGGCGGCATGGCTAGCAAGGCCGGAGCAGGCACGCCATTGCCAGGCATCGTGCGCATGCGTCAGGACAGCGCCGCGATCTTCGCCAGCAGGTCGGCTTCGACCACGGGCTTGACCAGGTAATCGCGCGCGCCCTGGCGCAAGCCCCAGATGCGGTCCGTTTCCTGGCTCTTGCTGGAGCAGATAATCACCGGCACGTCCTGCAGTTCAGGATCGCGGGCGATCGCGCGCGTGATCTGGAAACCATTCGCACCGGGCATCACCACATCCATCAGGATCAGGTCGGGCCTGGCCTGCTTCAGCTGCGCCAGCGCGTCGGCGCCGTCTTGCGCCGTCAGGACGGCGTAACCGGCACGCACCAGCATCTCGCTCAGGTAGTAACGTTCTGTCGGCGAGTCATCGACGATCAGAATTGTGTGTATGGCCATGTGTTTGTTTACTTCCTTGCTGCGTTGTATACATCATACTAAAAACGGCTGGCCAGGTGCTGCCGCACGGCCGCCAGCAGCGCCTCGGGCGCGAGCGGCTTGGCCAGGCAGGCACTGGCGCCCGCCATGGCGCCGCGCACGCGGTCGAACAAACCTTCCTTCGACGACAGCATCAGTACCGGCGTGGCATGAAATGCCGCGCTGGCCTTGATCAGCGCACACGTGCGGTAACCATCGAGGCGCGGCATGACAATATCGCACACGATCAGCGCCGGACGGCAGTCGCCGATCTTGGCCAGCGCTTCAAAACCGTTTTCCGCCACCACCACGCGATAACCGGCCGCGCGCAGGATCTTTTCAGCCGCGCTGCGGACGGTGGCACTGTCGTCGATGAGCAGGATGATGGCGCCGGCGCACGCGCCATCGGACGATGCCTCGGGCAGTAGCGAACTCGTCATTTGATTATTCGGCAATCTTTCATACCATAGCATATGCTGCCGCTACACCATTGTGCAGCCGGCACATGCCAATTGATCAGGATTAACTAAATGGCCACCATTTCGAAATCATCCTTGCGCGCGCCGCATTCGGGGCAGGTCCAGTTCATCGGCACATCGGCCCAACGCGTGCCGGGAGCGATGTCTTCGTCGGGCAGACCGGCCGCTTCATCATAAACCCAGCCGCAAATAAGACACATCCACGTTTGGAATTGCTGCGTTGTTTCGTTGCTACTCACGTTCTGCCACCCTTCAATCAAGTAAAATGCTGAATTAGGTATCTTAATCTACCCGCCGTGCAAAACCAAACTTCTCCCCTCATATTAAGCTTCGGCGTGTCCGATCCCGTCGGCGCGATCGGCATCCAGGCCGACCTGGCCACGTTTTCAGCCTTCGGCTGCCATGGCCTGTCGGTCACCACGGGCCTCTTGATCAGCGATACGGCGCGCGTGGAAGACGTGCAGGCGGTCGACCCGGACTGGGTCTCCGACCAGGCGCGCGTGCTGCTGGAAGACATGTCCGTGGCCGCCATCAAGATCGGCGCGCTGGGCAGCGTGGAAAACGTCACGGCCATCGCCGAAATCGTCTCCGACTACCCGAACGTGCCGCTGATCCTCGATCCCTTCATTTCGGCGCTGCCGGAACAGGGCATGGACGACGAGGACATCCTCACCGCCGTGCGCCAGCTCCTGATCCCGCAAACGACCCTGCTGGTGCTCTCGCCGGACGAACTGGAACGCCTGGCCGAGACCTGGCGTGACGCCGACCCTGACGACACCCTGCAGAACGACGTCGACTACCTGGTGGCACTGGGCTGCGAATACGTGCTCGTCACCGGCATGCCGGCCGACGCCAGCAAATCGGGCACGGCGGAAGGCAAGCTGCGCGCCAACACCCTGTTCGGCGAGGACGGCGTGGTGCGCCACGATCAATGGCGCCACCTGCCCGGCATCTTCAATGGCGCGGGCAGTACCCTGTCGGCGGCCGCCACCGCCCTGCTGGCCCTGGCGGACCATGAAGACGACGTGCCGCAGGTGGTGGTGGCGGCGCAGGAATTCACGGCCGGCGCGCTGGCGCACGCCCAGCGCCACGGCATGGGCAAGCTGGTGCCGAACCGGCTGTTCCAGCTGCAGCGCCCGCACGGCGCCCAGTAATCCCGTCCAGACAAATACAGACGACACAGACAACGATCCACTTTCAAGGCACGATTATCATGACGACGACTTCCCAGAACGACATCCTGTTTACCCGCGCGCAAAAAACCACGCCAGGCGGCGTCAATTCGCCCGTGCGCGCCTTCCGCTCCGTCGGCGGCACGCCGCGCTTCATCACGCGCGCCGAAGGCCCGTACTTCTGGGACGCGGACGGCAAGCGCTATATCGACTACATCGGCTCGTGGGGCCCGGCCATCGTCGGCCATGCCCACCCAGAGGTGGTCAAGGCGGTGCAGGATGCCGCCGCGCTGGGCCTGTCCTTCGGCGCGCCGACCGAGGGCGAAGTGCTGATGGCCGAGGAAATCACGCGCCTGGTGCCGTCGATCGAACAGGTACGCCTGGTGTCGTCCGGCACGGAAGCGACCATGAGCGCCCTGCGCCTGGCGCGCGGCGCCACGGGACGCGACAAGATCGTCAAGTTCGAAGGCTGCTACCACGGCCACGCCGATTCGCTGCTGGTGAAAGCGGGCAGCGGCCTGCTCACCTTCGGCAACCCGACGTCGGCCGGCGTGCCGGAAGACTTCGTGAAGCACACCCTGGTGCTCGACTATAACAATGTGGAGCAGCTGAAGGACGCCTTCGACAGCTTCGGCGCGGAAATCGCCTGCGTGATCGTCGAACCCGTGGCCGGCAACATGAACCTGGTCAAGGCCACGCCGGAATTCCTGCAGGCGATGCGCGAGCTGTGCACGCAGCACGGCGCCCTGCTCATTTTCGATGAAGTCATGTGCGGCTTCCGCGTGGCCCTGGGCGGCGCGCAGACGCTGTACGGCATCAAGCCGGATCTCACTGCGCTGGGCAAGGTAATCGGCGGCGGCATGCCGGTGGCGGCCTTCGGCGGCAGCGCGGCGCTGATGCACAACATGGCGCCGCTGGGCGCCGTCTACCAGGCCGGCACCCTGTCCGGCAACCCGGTGGCCGTGGCCGCCGGCATGACGACCCTGAAACTGATCCAGCAGCCAGGCTTCTACGAGCAGCTGGGCGCCGCGGCCAAGCGCCTGGCCGACGGCCTGACGGCGGCCGCCAAGGAAGCGGGCGTGGTGTTCTGCGCCGATTCCATCGGCGGCATGTTCGGCATTTATTTCAGCGAAACGCCGCCGACCAGCTATGCGGAAATGATGGCCGGCGACCGCAGCAAGTTCAATACCTTCTTCCACGCCATGCTGGACGAAGGCGTGTACTTCGCGCCTGCCGCCTTCGAGGCGGGCTTCGTCTCGGCGCAGCACGACGATGCCGTCATCGACGCCACCATCGCCGCCGCACGCAAGGTGTTTGCCAAGCTGGCGTAAGGTACGCACCTGACAAAACCTGCTGCGCGTCGCGCTTTGCGGCCGGCGCGCAGCGGCATTGCCAGCTGCCGCTACACTGTGGCGCCTTGCAGCAGTTCCGCCACCAGCGCCGGAAGCTTGCCCATGTCGTTGAACACGACGTGCGCGCCGGCCGCCTTCAGGCGCGCTTCCTGGCCCGGCGCGATATGACCGCCGCCGATGAATCCCAATACCGTCATGCCCGCCGCCACGGCAGCCGTCACGCCCGTGACGCTGTCTTCCAGCACCAGGCACTGGCCCGGCGGCACGCCGAAGGCGGCGGCGGCCGCCAGGTAGACGCCCGGATGCGGCTTGGCGTGGCCCACCAGGTCCGGCGTGAAGACGCGGCGCTCGAACAGGGGCGCCATGCCCGTGCGCTCCAGCGCCGACAGCACGCGGGCGCTGACGCTGTTCGAGGCCACGGCCTTGGGCAGGGGAATGGCCGCCAGCGCCAGCGCCACGCCGGGCACGGCGCGCAATTGCGCATCGCAGGCCGCATCGACGGCATTGCCGATGGCCATGATCTCATCGGCCGGCAGCTGCGGCAGCCCCAGTTCCTTGTAAATATCCTGCATCAGCGGCACCAGGCGCTGGCCCAGGCGCGGCTCGATCAAGGCTTGCAGGGTGACACCCTCGGGCAAATTGGGCAGGCGCGGCGCCAGCAGCTCCAGCAGCGCCTGCAGGGCCACGGCTTCGCTGTCGATCAGTACGCCATCGCAGTCGCTGATCAGGTGGGTGTAATGCGGGAGGGAAGGAACGGTGTCAGGCATGTATTCTCCAGTAGGGGCGACGCGCGGTGCGCACCGCCAGCATAAAACAGCGGGACGCGGCGCGCCACGCCTGGCCGGCCACGTCCCGATACTTTGCGGCGCGTGCCACGCATCGGCGGCATGAAGTAATTTCTTTTAGATAACTTCAATGGCATACTCCAGTTGCCCTGATCGCTTGAATCAGGCCCAACAGGATAGATACCATGACACGCAAAAACTTTCTGCAAGGCCGATTATCCCTGATTTCCACAATTGCCGCGTTTGCCTTCGCGGCGGCCGCGCAGCCCGCGCGGGCCGCGGACGACGATGCCGCCGTCCTCAGCCTCGTGCGCCAGCACGTGGCGGCGCAAGCCAGTTTTGACGTGCAGACCCTGGCAGCCTTGACGGCCGACAACTACGCGGAAGTCTCGCCGATGGGCGACGTCGATACGCGCGAAAAAATGCTCGCGTTCTATGCTCCCGAGAAAAAAACCACCGCCCCCCTCATCACGGTGGAAGAGCCGTTCGTGCGGGTCGCGGGCGATGCGGCCGTGCTCATCGCCAGGCTGGCAGTGACGGTACAGGCGGGAGGACAGTCGCGCGCGATGGCCTTGCGCGCCAGCTATGTGGCGAAAAAGGAGGGGCCGACATGGAAACTGCTGTCGGCGCAATACACGGGCATCGCGCCAAAAAGACCGGCGCCTTGAAAAAAACGGGCCTGCGGGCCCGTTTTTCCTATTTCAGCCAGCCGCGGTGGCGGAAGTACAGGAACGGCGCAATGGCGCTGGTGATCATCAGGCCCCAGGCCCACGGGTAACCGAACGACCATTCCAGTTCCGGCATCAGCTTGAAGTTCATGCCGTACACGCTGGCGATCAGGGTCGGCGGCAGGAAGGCCACGCTGGCCACCGAGAAGATCTTGATGATCTTGTTCTGGTTGATGTTGATGAAGCCGACGGTGGCATCCATCAGGAAGTTGATCTTATCAAACAGGAAAGATGTATGGCCGTCCAGGGATTCGATGTCGCGCAGAATCTGGCGCGCTTCCTCGAACTGCTCGGAATTGAGCAATCGGCCGCGCATCAGGAAACTCACGGCGCGGCGCGTATCCATCATGTTGCGACGGATACGGCCATTCAAGTCTTCCTCATGAGCAATCGCGTTCAGCGCTTCGGCCGCATGCGCATCCGTAAATTCCTTTTGCAGCACGCGCGTGCTGACTTCTTCCAGGTTCTGGTAGATGCCTTCGAGCACGTCGGCCGAATATTCCGCATCCGTGGCGTACAGGTCCAGCAGCACGTCCATGTAGTCGGCGATGGAGCCTGGCCGCGAGCGGGCGCGCATGCGCACCAGGCGGAACACGGGCAAGTCGTCCGTATGCATGGAGAACAAAATCTTGCGGGCAAGAATGAAGGCCACGGTGATGACGCGCGACGGGCCGTCGTCTTCTTCGCGCAGGAAGTCCGTGCGCAGGTGCAAGTCGCCGTTTTCCGCTTCGTAGTAGCGGGCCGACGCTTCAATATCCTTGACTTCGTCTTCGCCCGGCAGGGTGACGTTGTAGATGGCCTTGACCCAGGCCCGTTCATCATCGGTGGGATCGGTCAGGTCGACCCAGACCGGTTCGGCGTTTTCGAGGTCTGCGCGGCTGTCGATCGGCACCTGGTTGAGCCGGCCATTCTGTAATACAAAAACATTGATCATGCGCGCTCTCAGCCGGATGTTAGGTTATCGTGATGTGCTGGCGCTGGCGCCAAAAATGAAAACAGCGCAAGTGTACCCGCAAAGCCCTTTTCACGACCACCCCTCGCCACCGCTTTTTCACGGAAAATGTGTGTCGCTGCACCAAGGGTGCCGGATTAAGATGCTACACCGCAATAATGCCAATTAAGCATGCTTGATATTATGCAAATCCTGGCCGCTCGCCGTCACGGCAGTTCGGCCGCCCCCATGCGGCGCAGGATGACACTGGTGCGCCGGTTCAGGTAGCCGGTATCGCGGTGGCGGTCGTAAAAACGGGGATTCGGCAGCATCACGGCCAGCTTCGCCGCCTGCGCCGCACTCAGGCTGGCCGCGCTCACATGGTAATAATGACGCGATGCCGCTTCAGCGCCGAAGATGCCCGTGCCGAACTCCACCACATTCAGGTAAATCTCGAAAATGCGCTGCTTGTCCATCAGGCTTTCCAGCATGTAGGTAATGATCAGTTCCTGCCCCTTGCGCACGTAGCTGCGCGAGCCGGACAGGAACAGATTCTTCGCCAGCTGCTGCGTGATGGTGGAGCCGCCCGCCACGACCTTCTGTTTCTTGCTGTTTTTTTCATAGGCCTTTTGCAAGGCGTCCCAGTCCACGCCTTCATGCTCGGAAAAATTCGCGTCTTCCGAGGCGATGATGGCGCGCTTCAGGTTGTTCGAGATGCGGTTGTACGGCACCCACGTCTGCTGGATGGTGGCGTTCGGATTCTTTTCCTGCAAGACAGACAATTGCTCGCGCATGAAGGCCGTGCTGGTCGGGTTATGGTCGACCCACCACCAGATTTGCAGGAAGAAATACAGTTGCACGACGACAAATGCCAGTACGGGCACGATGAACAGCCACTTGATCCAGCCGTAGCGGCTGCCGCTGCGGCCCTTGGCCGTCCTGGCCCCGCTCACAGGGCACCGCGCAGCTGCGCCAGCAAGTCCTGCGTCTGCGGCCGCACGCCGCGCCACACGTAGAACGCTTCGGCCGCCTGCTCCACCAGCATGCCCAGGCCATCGCGCACCTGCGCGCCATGCTGGGCGGCAAAGTCCATGAAGACGGTGGGCTGCGCGCCATACATCATGTCCAGCGCCAGCGTCCGGCGACCGAAGATGGTGACAGGCACGGGCGGCAAGTCGCCCGCCAGGCTGGCCGAGGTGGCATTGATGACGATATCAAATTGCCCGTCAGGTTGTTCGAAACCGCCGGCGCGCAGCTGCTCCGGATGACTGAGCGACTCGGCAAACTGCGTCACCAGGGCCTCGGCCGTGGCCACGGTGCGGTTGGCAATGAACAGTTCCTGCGGCCCCTGCTCCAGCAAGGGCAGCACGACGCCGCGCGCGGCGCCGCCCGCGCCCAGCAGCAGGACGCGCTTGCCGGTGATCGGCACGCCGGCGTTGCGCAGGATGTCCGCCACCAGGCCCGCGCCATCGGTATTGTCGCCAAGAATGACATCGCCATCGAAGCGCAGGGTATTCACGGCGCCCGCGGCCCGGGCGCGCGGCGTCAGCTGCGTGGCCAGCGCGCACGCGTCCAGCTTGAAGGGCACCGTCACGTTGGCGCCCTTGCCGCCCTCGGCCGCAAAGCTGCGGGCCGCCAGCGCAAAGCCATCCAGCGGCGCCAGGCGGCGCTCATAGATGACGGGCTCGCCCGTCTGCAAGGCAAACGCAGCATGAATCAAGGGCGATTTGCTGTGGGCGATGGGATTACCAAAGACGCAATATTGATCGGGAGTTATTTCTTGTGTGTTCAATTGCTGCCGCCAGTCAGGTTAGCTTCCATTTTTTCTTCGCGGGTAAATTTGAAGCGGGTGATCACCACCCACAGGTCATCTTTGTCGCTCGACAACATATTCGGTGGGAAACGCCCAAACGGCGCGGCGCGGCGCACGATGGCCAGGGCGGCCGCGTCCAGCGCCGGGTTGCCCGAGCTGCGCTCCACGCGGGCACCGCCTTCTTTCTGGTAAATCGTGCCATCCTGGAAGATCGGGATGTATACGACCAGCTCGCCGTACATCTTGCGGCCATTCTTTTGCGGGAAATTCAGGGTGCCGATTTCCTCGATGCGCTTTTGCAGGGCCTTGTAATACATGGCATAGCCAACTTCCTGCGTGCTGGGCGTAATGAAGGTCTTGCGGGGACGCTTGTTCTGGTCTTCCACGGTCTGGCTGATCTCGGCCGCCATGCGGGCGATGGCCTTGCTGCTTTCCATCAAGTCCGAGCCGGTGGCCAGGGGATTGGGCTTGTCCTTTTCCGTGACGGGCGCGGCGCTGTAAGGCGTGGGCCTGGCCGCCTGCGTCAGCAGCTCCTGCTGTTTCTGTTCCAGTTCAGCAATGCGCCGGGCGCTGGCCTTGACACTCTCGCCCTCTTCCACCTTGCGCATGTCGGGCAAGGGCGACTTGGCGCGGCCCTTGTCGGCCTGCCCACCACCGTCCAGGTTGGCTTGCGCCAGGGCATCCGCCTTCAGGGGCTTGGCCGCATGCTTGGCATTGACGAGTATCACTTCCAGGCCGGGATCGGTGGCGACGGCCCGCTGCGGCGCCGGGGCGACAAAATGCATCGCCAGCAAGGCGCCGTGCGCCAGCAGCGAGACCGCCACGGCAATCATCAGGAAACGATTCTCTCGGAAAGACTTCACGCGCAACCCAGTTCGCAACAAGCACAAGATACAAGACTGCTGAATTCTACGTCAAAGGGCGGCGCCGGCAACAGATTTCAGCACCGCCCCACAGTCTCTGCCGCGCCTTATTTGACTTCTGGCTCGCTGACCACGTCTTCGCTGGCCAGTTCCGCCACTTCCGCGTCGGCGTCGCTGACCTGGTTGGCCGCTTCCGGCGACGCTTCCGGCGCCACGTCGCCCTCGTCGGCGCCTTCGTCGCCCGCGTCTTCCTCGTAATCGAGCTCGGCGTCAGCCGCCACTTCCGGCACGGCGGCGATTTCCAGCAGGCGCGCTTCGATGCTCAGGTCGACTTCATCCCAGCGCAGCAAGTCCAGCTTGACCTGGGCGCCGCGCGCCACGGATGGCATGCCCGGCAGCTTGATGACGAGCGGAATGTCGACGAGGCGCAGGATTTCATCCTTCAGCACGACGGCATCGACCTGGCGCGCGTTTTCCTGGTGCAGCCAGCGCAAGCACCAGTAGCGTTCCATGTTCGACTGGAAATCGCCATACGCGGCATAGGCGGCATCAAACGCCGAGACGATGGCGAACAGATTCGCGTCGCGCGGCTTGAACGGGGCCACCAGCGGGGCCGTCACGCCGTGCTCGGCGCAGGCGATGATTTGCCACTGGTTCACCAGGTCCGTGTAGCGGCGCAGGGGCGAGGTGCTCCATGCATATTGGTCCACGCCCAGGCCCTGGTGCGGCGCCGCATGAGTGACCATGCGCACCTGCATCTTTGCCGCCCAGCTATTGCCCGTGCCGCCGCCCTGGCTGCGGTAGATGCCCGGCACGCCATGGTCGTGCAGCATCTTGCCCCAGGTGCTGTTGGCAAAAATCATCAGTTCGGCGACGATCTTGTCCAGCGGCGCGCCACGCTTGCGGCGGGCCACGGTGACGATGTCGTTTTCCACATAGAAGTTGAAATCGACGCGGTTGTTCTGTTCCGGCTTGAGGCCGAACGCTTCGCGCTTCTTCATGCGGCCCTGTTCCAGCTGCTGTGCCCATTGCCACAGGATGGCGAAATCGGCCTTGTGCGGATACTCGCCCTCGCCGCTGGCCAGGGTTTCCTCGTTGACCAGGTCATCGAGCTGGTTGTGGCGCAAGTTGCTGGCAATCGGCACCAGTTCGGCGCGCGTCTGCGTGCTGACCACGGCCCAGTCCGCTTTCGGGTCCAGGGTGGCGTACAGCGACAGGGCCGGGCACGTCGTGCCTTCGGCCAGGGTAAACGCGTTGACGATTTCGTCCGGCAGCATGGTGATCTTGTCGCCCGGCATATAGACGGTGGACATGCGCTGGCGCGCCATCTTGTCGATCACGTCTTCCGGGCGGATGCCCAGGCCCGGCGCGGCGATGTGGATGCCCACCTTGATCGTGCCGTCCGGCAATGGCTGCACGGAGAAGGCATCGTCGATCTCGGTGGTGGTCACATCGTCGATGGAGAAGGCGGCCACATCGGCCAGCGGCAGCTTGGCCGTCACGGCGGGCACGGGCACGTTCGGGAAACCGGCGCCTTTCGGGAAATTCTCGAAGAGGAATTTGGACAGGTGCAAATCTTTCGGCGAAGCAATACCGCCGACGGCCAGCATCAGACGGGCCGGCGTCGTGTGCAATTCCGTGCAGGCCGCTTCCAGCGCCTTGTATTCGATGGTGTTCTTGTCCGGCTTGAACAACAGTTGCAGCACCATGGGCTGCATCGCTTCGGGCAAGCGGTTCTGCTTCAGCTCTTCCACATAGGCGGCTTGCACGAGCGCCTGCTGCTTTTTCTTTTCGATGCCGGCCAATGCCGCCTTCAGCGACGCTTCCGGCGCCGCCTTGTAGCGGCCACGGCCCTTCTTGTAGAAATACACGGGCGCCGAATGCAGTGCCAGGATCAGGCCGGCAGCTTCCGGCGGCAAGGGCGCATGGCCGAAATACTCGGCGCCCAGTTCGGCAAAGCCGAACTCGTCTTCGCCCGCCACTTCCCACAGGAAATCGAGGTCGATGTCGGCCGCCACGGCCTTGGCTTGCTCCAGCAATTCGGCCGGCGCCGGTTTTTCATACTGCAGCAGCACGTCCTTGGTCTTGACCTTGGTACGCTTGCCGCTGGCCATTTCGACCTGGTAGGCCTCACCCGCTTGCGACAGGACCGTGCCGACCTTGAAATCGCCGGATTCTTCAAAAAATAGATTCATTGTTATGCTTTGTTTATTAATGTGTCGGTTGCAACGGTGCGAGTAAGCTCAAACACCGCCGGCAGAAATACTTCCGTTACCAGCAGCAATCCTTGATGGCGCTGATACAGGCAGCGCCGGGCAAAAAACGGCGCCAGCCCATCGACGCGCGCCCCTTCCAGGGCCAGCGCCGCCTGCACGCGCTGCACCAGCGGGTGTCCCGCGCGCAAACGGGCAAATTCCAGTGCGCCACGGCGCACCATGCGGTCGCCGAACAGGGTCGTACCCAGCGAACGCTCGCCCAGCGCGGAAAACAGGGGCCAGTCCGTGGCCGTCGCCTGCATGGGCACGACGGTATGGCCAAACACGGCCGGTCTATTATCACACCGTAACAGCACTTCGCGTTCCCAGACGCGGCCAGGACGGTGCAGGCCGATGCAGGCTGCCTCGTCGCTGAGACAGCGTGCTGTTTCCTGATGCAAACATTGCACGCGAAATGCCTGGCTGTGCGCTTTCAGCTTGGCCGTCAGCGAACCACCGCCCGTCAGCCAGTGGCGCAAGGCGGGCGGCGCATTGACGGCATTCACGTGCGCATGCCATTGCGCCTGGCGCAGCGAACCCGGCCTCACCGGCCGGCTTCCACGTCGACGCCGGCAAAGGCCAGCACGGGCGCCACGTAATCGGCAAATTCACTGATGCCATGGTCGCTGCCCTCGATGACGATCTGGCGCGCCCCCTGATAATGCGCCAGCATGTCGCGGTAGTCGAGCACTTCGTCGCCCGTGGCGGCAATCAGGAAATAGCGTTGCGGCTCAGTAATTTTCTCTACGGCAAATGTACCTAATTCGTCGATATATTCGCGCTTGAATTCGAAAGGCTTGTCCGAATGGAACTCAGTCGTCACGCCCACATGCTGTTCCAGGTCGATCAGGGGCACGATGGCGGGATTGAGCAGCACGGCCCGGCAACCGAGCCGCTCGGCCAGCCAGGTGGCATAGTAGCCGCCCAGCGAGGAACCGATGAGCGTCAGGTCGGCGGGCGCCGCGTTATTGACCAATGACAAGGCCAGCTCGATGGCCAGTTTCGGCGACGCCGGCAATTGCGGGCACAGCCATTCATCCGCGCGGCCCAGCGCCTGCATCTGCGCGGCCAGCAGGCGCGACTTCATCGACAGCGGCGACGAACGGAATCCATGCAGGTACAAAATCATCGGCCCAGGGCCTCCAGCAATTTCTGATGCACGCCGCCAAAGCCGCCATTGCTCATGACGATGATCTGATCGCCGGGACGGGCGCTCGCCGCCACGGCCGCCACCAGCGTATCGATGTCTTCGTAGGCGCTGGCAATCTGGCCCAGCGGCGCCAGCGCGGCGCCCAGGCTCCAGCCCAGCGCGGCCTGGCTGCCGAAGCCGAAGACCAGGTCCGCGTCCTTCAGGCTGGCCGGCAGCGCATCTTTCATGGCGCCCAGCTTCATGGTGTTCGAACGCGGTTCCAGCACGGCGAGGATGCGCGCGCTGCCACCCAGTTTTTGGCGCAGGCCGCCCACGGTGGTGGCAATGGCCGTCGGATGGTGGGCAAAATCGTCATACACGGTAATGTTGTTGACCACGCCGCGCACTTCCATGCGGCGCTTGACGCTCTCGAAGGTGGCCAGCGAAGCACACGCCTGGGCAATAGGCACGCCCACGTGGCGCGCGGCGGCGATGGCCGCCAGCGCATTGCTGCGGTTGTGCTTGCCTGTGAGCGCCCACGCCACATGGCCTTCGTGCTGGCCATTGAACAAGACATCGAAGCTGCCGTCGGCCTGCTCTTGCAGTTGCCAGTTGGCATCCTGGCCGAAACTTTCCTGCTCGCTCCAGCAGCCGCGCGCCAGCACGCGCTGCAGAGACGCTTCATCGCCGTTGTACACGAGGCGGCCGATACCGGGCACGGTGCGCACCAGGTGGTGGAATTGCGTCTCGATCGCGTGCAGATCGGGGAAGATGTCGGCGTGATCATATTCCAGGTTATTCATGACGGCAGTCTTCGCGTGGTAATGCACGAATTTGCTGCGCTTGTCGAAGAAGGCCGTGTCATATTCATCCGCTTCGATGACGAAGAAGTCCGAATCGACGCTTTTACCATCGATCTTGCCGCTGAGGCGGGCGGAAATGCCAAAGTTCATCGGCACGCCGCCGATCAGGAAGCCCGGTGCGTAGCCGGCGTCTTCGAGTATCCATGCCAGCATGGCGGACGTTGTCGTCTTGCCATGCGTGCCGGCCACGGCCAAGACCCACCGATTGCGTAATATATGTTCGCCGATCCATTGCGGGCCGGAAACGTAAGGCAGGCTGCGGTTGAGGATTTCCTCCACCAGCGGGTTGCCGCGCGACACGACATTGCCAATCACATACAAATCCGGGTTCAGCCTGGTTTGTTCCGGGTCAAAACCCTGGATCAGTTCGATGCCCTGCGATTCCAGCTGGGTGCTCATCGGCGGATAGACGTTGGCATCGCAGCCGGTGACTTTATGGCCGGCCTCCTTGGCCAGGACGGCCAGGCCGCCCATGAAGGTACCGCAAATGCCGAGGATATGAATATGCATGTGATCAGTGCGAAAAGGTGCGCGGTTAAGTAATTGGGTGGGCTAAAAAAAAGCCAAGTGTGGGATTTTACCCGACGCCATGGTTTTTTCCGCTTCGGAGTATCATCTCGGTCATGACGACTGATGCATTTGACGACAGCGCGCTCGTGCGCCTGGAAATTGCCGCCGCTGCCGCGCGCCTCGTGGCGCAGGACGGCGCCGACTATGGCAGCGCCAAGCGCAAGGCGGCGCGGCAGGTGCTGGGCGATACGCCCAGCCGGCCCAACGTGCTGCCCGATAACGACATGATCGAGGAGCAGGTACGCCAGTACAACGCCCTGTTCCTGGCCGACAGCCAGCCGGCGCGCCTGTTCCAGCTGCGCACGATCGCGCTGCAGGTCATGGAAGCGTTGCAACAATTTCATCCCCTGCTCAGCGGCCCCGTCCTCAATGGCACGGCCGGCCCCCACGACGAGATCTATCTGCAGCTGTTTGCCGAGAGCGCCAAGGAGATCCACATCTTCCTGCTGAATAAAAATGTGCTGCTCGACATGTCGGAAAGCCCGCATTTCAAGGGAGCGCGTTATGATGCGGTCGAGACGGCCAGCTTCTTGTGGAAAAACGAAGGCGTGCATGCCGCCCTGTATGAACTCGACGATATGCGCGGCGCGCTGAAGGCCAAGGCGGACGGCAAGGTGTTGCGCACCGATATTGCGGGCTTGCGCAGCCTGCTGGCCGCCAGCCTCGCCGATGGCGCGCCGGCGGTCGACTAACATTGATATAGATAAAAGATATGACAAAAAAGAATTGGATCGCCTGCGCCATCGTCGCCCTGATGTTCGGCGGCATGGGTGCCTATGTCGGCTTACATAAAGAGAAAGAAAAAGCGGGGCCCGTGACGACCGCCATCGCGCCCGGCGCGACGGGTCCCGTGAATGAGCTGTACGCGCTGTCGCTGCCGGATGCGGCTGGCGCCACGCAAGCCTTGTCTCAATGGAAAGGCAAGAATTTGCTGGTGAATTTCTGGGCTCCCTGGTGCCCGCCGTGTGTGGAAGAAATGCCGGAGTTATCCGAAGTACAAGGCCACTATGCGGGAAAAAATCTGCAAGTCATTGGCATCGGCATCGATTCGGCCAGCAATATTGCCACCTTTGCCAGCAAGGTCAAGATTGCCTATCCCGTCTACGTTTCCGGCATGAGCGGCACCGACCTGTCGCGCCATTTTGGCAATGCCACGGGCGGCTTGCCCTTCACGGTACTGATCGGCGCCAATGGCGAAGTGAAAAAGACCTATCTGGGACGCTTGAAATTTGATCAGTTGCGCGCCGATCTGGACAATTTGTAAATTCGGAGCGTGCTTTTTTCTCTTGCCAATGCGTATCTTTGGCGGCAAAATGCGGAACTTTCGCTAAAACGGTCTTCCATACATGGCAAAAAACCTCCTTCTGCTCAACGGCCCCAACCTGAATTTGCTGGGGACGCGCGAGCCTGAGGTCTACGGCGCCAGCACCTTGGCCGATATCGAGCAGGCAGCGATGGCGCAAGCCATGGCGGCCGGTGCCGACCTGGTCTGCTTTCAAAGCAACCATGAAGGCGCGCTGATCGACCGTATCCATGCCGCGCGAGCGGAAGGGATCGATGCCATTGTCATCAATCCGGGCGGCCTGACCCATACCAGCGTCGCCTTGCGCGATGCGCTGGCCGGGGTCGCCATCCCGTTTGTGGAAGTCCATATCTCGAATATTTATCAACGCGAAACGTTTCGACATCACTCATTTCTCAGCGCGATCGCGCAGGGGACGATCTGCGGGCTAGGTATCGATGGATATCGGTTTGCCATCGACTTTGCGCTTAAAAAACGTTAATCTACGCGATCTGCACGCATTTAGCGCGGCGATAGGTTCTTGGACATCACCGCATCACTCATAAAACAAACTACATTCCTAGGGGTTTTACATGGATCTACGAAAACTCAAGACCTTGATCGACCTGGTCGCCGAATCGGATATCGCAGAGCTGGAAGTTACCGAAGGCGAAAGCAAGGTTCGCATCGTCAAATCGTCGGCCATGCCGCAAAACCAGATGGTCATGATGCAGCCGCAAGGCATGCCAGCCCAGTACCAGCCAGCCGCGCCAGCCGCCGCGCCAGCACCCGCTGCCGCCGCCGTCGTGGTAGCCGCCGAGCCAACGGGCTATGTCGTCAAGTCGCCGATGGTCGGCACCTTCTACCGCTCTTCCGCTCCTGGCAGCGCCGCGTACGTCGAAGTGGGCTCCACCGTCAAGGAAGGTGATACCCTGTGCATCATCGAAGCGATGAAGCTCCTGAATGAAATCGACTCGGACAAAGCCGGCGTCGTGACCCAGATCCTGGTCGAAAACGGCCAACCGGTCGAATTCGGTCAACCCTTGTTTGTGATCGGCTAAGACCCAGTCCACACGGCCGGCAACGGCCGTTTGCAGTTTTAGCCCCTCACACTTGTTGTTTCGCCGGCTCGCCGGCTCTCACAGACATACGCGAACCTACCATGTTTGAAAAAATCCTGATTGCCAACCGTGGTGAAATTGCCCTCCGTATTCAGCGCGCCTGCCGCGAAATGGGCATTAAAACGGTTGTAGTCCACTCCGAAGCCGACAAGGACGCGAAATACGTCAAGCTGGCCGACGAATCCGTTTGTATCGGGCCGGCACAGTCCGCCCTGAGCTATCTGAACATGCCCGCCATCATCAGCGCCGCTGAAGTGACGGACGCGCAAGCGATTCACCCAGGCTACGGTTTCCTGTCGGAAAATGCCGACTTTGCCGAACGCGTCGAAAAATCGGGCTTCGTCTTCATCGGCCCCCGCTCCGAATCGATCCGTTTGATGGGCGATAAGGTTTCGGCCAAGCAAACCATGATCAAGGCTGGCGTACCCTGCGTGCCCGGCTCGGAAGGCGCCTTGCCGGACGATCCGAAAGCGATCGTGCAAATTGCCCGCAAGATCGGCTACCCCGTCATCATCAAGGCTGCCGGCGGCGGCGGCGGACGCGGCATGCGCGTCGTGCACACGGAAGCTGCCCTGATCAACGCCGTGGCGATGACCAAGACGGAAGCCGGCACGGCCTTTGGCAACCCTGAAGTGTATATGGAGAAGTACCTGGAAAATCCGCGCCACGTGGAAATCCAGATCCTCGCCGACGAACACAAGAACGCCGTCTGGCTGGGCGAGCGCGACTGCTCCATGCAGCGCCGCCACCAGAAGGTGATCGAAGAAGCACCGGCGCCGGGCATCCCGCGCAAGCTCATCGAAAAAATCGGCGACCGCTGCGCCGAAGCCTGCCGCAAGATCGGCTACCGCGGCGCCGGCACGTTTGAATTCCTGTACGAAAACGGCGAGTTCTATTTCATTGAAATGAATACCCGCGTGCAAGTGGAACATCCCGTCACCGAGATGATCACCGGCATCGATATCGTGCAGGAACAGATCCGCATCGCCGCCGGCGAAAAACTGCGTTACCGCCAGCGCGACGTCATGCTGTCGGGCCACGCCGTCGAGTGCCGCATCAATGCGGAAGATCCGTTCAAGTTCACGCCATCGCCAGGCAAGATCGTCTCGTGGCATGCACCAGGCGGCCCGGGCATCCGCGTCGACTCGCACGCCTACGCCGGCTACTACGTACCGCCGCACTACGACTCGATGATCGGCAAAGTGATCGCTTACGGCGCCACGCGCGAACAAGCGATTCGCCGCATGCAGATCGCCCTGTCCGAAATGGTGGTCGAAGGCATCAACACGAACATCGCCCTGCACCGCGAATTGATGATCGACGCGCGCTTCATCGAAGGCGGCACCAATATTCACTATCTGGAACAGAAACTGGCCGACATGCCGGACCTGGGCAAGAACCTGAATAGCGGCAGCCCCAGCATCGCCAAGAAATCCGAAATCAAGGCGGGCGCATGAGCTGGACTGAAATCGTCATCGAAATCGCCCGCGACAACGCCGAGGCCATGTCCGACGCCCTGATGGAAGCGGGCGCCCTGTCGGTGTCGGTGGAAGATGCCGACGAAGGCACGGAAGCCGAGCAGCCCCTGTTTGGCGAACCCGGCATGGAACCGAAGGAAGCGGCGTGGGAACGCAGCCGCGTGGTGGCGCTGACGGACGTCGATGCCGACCAGGCGGCCATCGTGGCCGCTGCCGCCCAGGCAGTTGGCATGGCGGAAGCGCCCGCGTTTGCCGTGCGCCCCGTGGAAGAGCAGGACTGGGTGCGTCTGACCCAGTCGCAATTCGCGCCTATTCACATCGGCAAGAATATCTGGGTCGTGCCCAGCTGGCACGAGGCACCGGACCCTGACGGCCTGATCCTGGAACTGGACCCTGGCCTGGCTTTCGGCACGGGCAGCCATCCGACCACGCGCTTGTGCATGGAGTGGCTGGAGGCGCATCCCGCCCCCGGCAAGACCGTGCTCGACTACGGTTGCGGTTCCGGCATCCTGGCCATGGTGGCCAAGAAACTCGGTGCGGCAACCGTCGCCGGCGTGGATATCGATCCGCAGGCGATCGAATCGGCGCGCGACAATGCCGATCGCAACCAGTGCGAGATCGAATATTTCTTGCCAGACACGTTTGCCACCTCGGCACACGCCACGGCCAAGTTTGACATCGTCGTCGCCAACATCCTGTCGAGCCCATTGAAACTGATGGCGCCGATGCTGTCGGGACGCGTCGCCGACGGTGGCGCCCTGATCCTGTCCGGCGTACTGGCACGCCAGGCGGAAGAAGTGGCCGCTGCCTACGCACCGTTCATCCAGCTGGGTGTCTGGGCCGAGCAGGACGGCTGGGTGGCGCTGCATGGCCGCCTGGGCGCTACGCAAGCCCCTGCGCCCCGCGCGGAAGGTGCATAAGCACAGCAATGGCCCTCGCCACCAAATGCCCCCACTGCAACACGATATTTCGGGTCGCTGCTGACCAGTTGAAGTTACGTGGGGGCATCGTGCGCTGTGGCACGTGCAGGGAAGTCTTTGACGGCAATGCCGCACTGGTCGATCCAGCTGCGGCATCACCGTTTTTAACGTCCGGCCCCGCCACCGCCGCCCCGCTGTCGCCCCCTTATCCGCTGGATGCCAGCCTGCCGTCCGCCACGGACGACGAACCCATCTATTCCCTCGATTTCGACACCTCGTTCGATCCGTTCGGCATCCTGCCTGAAACGGCGCAGCTCAGGGATGACGAAGACGAGGATGAACACATCGAGCTGGACCTCGACGTGGGCCTGCCCGCCGAAGTGCCGGGCGACGCGCCTGTCGCCGCCCCTGCCCCGCTTGAGCCGCCGGCAGCGACACCCGTCGCCACGCCAGCCGCCCTGCCGGAAGCACCCCTGCCCCAGCCGATGGCGCCGTTCAAGCGCCGCCAGGCCGATGACGCGCCCGCCTTCGCCACGTATCTGCGCGACAGCCGCCGCGAACCGAGCCTGCAGGCCGGCGCCGCGCCAGCCTTGCCGGCAGCCGAAAAAGTCAGCCTGGACAAGCCCGTGCCCCCCGCGCCCGTCGCCGACGGCCCTGCGCGCCAGGAGCCCACGTTCGGCGATTCGCCGTTTGCGCCGCTGCCGGCCGCAACTGTTGTGCCAGATCCCCCCCAGGAGACTGGCGACGCCGCTGTGCCGCCCCTCGATGCCGACCCCGAACCCGCCTTCGTGACCCAGGGCCGGCGCCGCGAACAGAGCGGCAAGGCCGTGCGCGTGGCGATGGCCGTCGGCTCCGTCGCCCTGCTGCTGTTATTGCTCCTGCAAGTGATGACCACCTTCCGCAATCCCCTGGCGGCGCAATTTCCGCAGTGGAAGCCAACCCTGGTGGCATTGTGCAAGATGAGCGGCTGCCAGGTGGACTTGCCGGCACAGATCGAGGCGCTGTCCATCGAACAGGGCGAATTGCAAACCCTGAAGGAACAGACCTTCTCGTATGTGTCGCTGCTGCGCAACCAGAGCCGCAGCGTGCAAGCCTGGCCCAGCATCGAACTGATCCTCAACGACGCGAATGACAAGCCCGTGTTGCGCCGCGTCATCGCACCGCGCGACTACCTGCCTGCCACCATCGACGTCAGCCAGGGTTTTGCGCCGCGCTCGGAACAAACCATCAAACTGTACTTCGCATTAGACCAGCTCACGGCGTCTGGCTACCATATCGCCATCTTTTACCCTTAAAGCACACTATCATGACCAAAACTTCGTTGATCTGCGGCTCGCTTGCCACCGACACCATCATGCAATTTCCCGGCCGCTTCGGCGAATCCCTGCTGGCCGACCAGTTGCACAAGGTAAACGTTTCCTTCCTCGTGCCTACCATGCGCACGGAGTTCGGCGGCTGCTCGGGCAACATCGCCTACAGCCTGAAAATGCTGGGCGGCGATCCGCGCATCGTCGGCGTCATGGGACAGGACAGTGCCGCCTACCTGGAACGCCTGCAAAAGCTGGGCATTTCAACCGCCAACATCCTGATCAAGGCCGACAGCTACAATGCGCAGTGCTTCGTCACGGCCGATGCGGACAATAACCAGATCAACGCCTTCCACCCGGGCGCCATGTCGTTCGCGCATGAAAACCCGATCGCCAATGCCGGCCCGGCCAAGGTAGCCATCATTTCGCCGGATGGCGACCTGGGCATGCTCAAGCACGCTGCCGACCTGGCCGAACTGGGCATTCCCTTCATGTTTGACCCAGGTCAACAGTTGCCGCGCTTCAATGGCGAACAATTGATCGATTTCATCAACAAGGCCACGTATGTGTCCGCCAACGATTATGAAATGGAAATGTTGATGGAACGCACGGGCTTGACGCTGCCGGACATCGCCAGCCGCCTGCAAGCGCTGATCGTCACGCGCGGCGAAAAGGGATCGGAGATTTACACGGACGGCAAACGCATCGACATTCCTGTCGTGGCTGCCAAGGAAGTGCTGGATCCGACGGGCTGCGGCGACGCCTACCGTGCTGGCTTGCTGTTCGGCATCACCAACGACCTGGGCTGGGAAACCAGCGGCCGCCTGGCCAGCCTGCTGGGCGCCATCAAGATCGCCACGCAGGGCGCGCAAAACCATGTATTTACGCCGGCAAGCATCGCCGACCAGTTTGAAGCGGCATTCGGCTACCGCTATTAATGAACTGGGGTCAGTCGCTTCGCGATCGGAATACGTCCCATTGGGACGTATTCCCCCGCCGGGTCTGACCGCATGCACGTCGGCGTGAGCCAAAGTGCGGATGTCGGGTTACGCTACGCTAACCCGACCTATGCCACCATCACCATCATCGCACCACAAAAATCATCCCCACCAGCACTTGCGCGATCTGCAGCAGGATCAGCGCCACCAGCAGCGACAGGTCCAGGCTGCCGACCAGCGGCACCACTTTACGTATCGGACGCAGCAGCGGCTCGTTCAGGGCCCGTACGAACGGCGCCAGGGGCGCATGCGGATTGACCCAGCTGAAGATGGCTTCGATGATCAGCAAGGCCATGAAACCGTAGAGTATCCATTGCAGGAAGCGTTGCAGCGACTTGAGCAGTACCGCCTCGAAGGGATAGCCGGAAATCAGCAAGACTGTGCTTGCCAGCAAGACAATCAAAAAAGCGCCGATCAGGCTGGCCCAGTCATACCCGCCCACGCCAGGTATCACGCGGCGCAAGGGACGCACCAGCCAGTCGGACAATTGAAAGGTGAATTGCGCCACGGACGACGGCGGCCGCACGCGTACCGCCTGCATCCAGAAGCGCAGCAGCAGGACGCCGCCCAGCAAGGTGGCGATGGTATCAACGATCAATGTAAGGATAACGATCAGCACGACTAATTCTCCAAAAAAAAACCGCTGTGTGATTGAGTCACACAGCGGCGTGTTGCCTCATCCAGGCATCCGTATCGTGGAAATTACGATGGGCGGGTGCTGGTTGGGAATGGCCAGGCGGCGGCCGGTGCCAACACGGTTTTTGCTACAGGTGCGATAGGCGCCGATGGCTTGGCGACCGGAGCTGCCTTCTTCGGCGCGGCCTTTTTAGGCGCGGCCTTCTTGACGGCTGGCTTGGCAGCTACGGCGGCTGGTGCCGCTGCAGTTGCTGCTGCCGGTGCTGCGACAGGAGCCGGTGCGGCCACTGCTGGCGCTGCAGCTGGCTTGGCGGCAGGTTTCGCTGCGGCTTTCGCGGCCGGCTTGGCGGCCGGTTTTGCTGCGACCTTGGCCGCTGGCTTGGCGGCAACCTTGGCGGCAGGTTTCGCTGCCGGTTTCGCTGCTACCTTGGCTGCCGGCTTCGCGGCGACCTTGGCCGCTGGCTTGGCGGCAGCTTTTGCTGCCGGCTTCGCTGCTACCTTGGCCGCTGGCTTGGCTGCCACTTTTGCCGCTGGCTTGGCGGCGGCTTTCGCTGCCGGCTTCGCTGCTACCTTGGCTGCTGGCTTCGCTGCAGCCTTGGCTGCCGGCTTTGCCGCTTTGGCGGCCGGCTTGGCTGCTGCCTTGGCGACGACTTTCTTCGCTGCCGGCTTGGCTGCCACTTTGGCCGCCGGTTTCACTGCTGCCTTGGCGGCAGGTTTCGCTGCGGCTTTTTTCACTGCTGGCTTCGCTGCTGCCTTGGCCGCTGGCTTGGCTGCCGCTTTGGCTGCAGGCTTGGCTGCCGCTTTGGCGGCCGGCTTGGCTGCTGCCTTGGCGACGACTTTCTTCGCTGCCGGCTTGGCTTGCTGCTGCCTTGGCCGCTGGTTTCGCTACGGCTTTTTTCACCGCTGGCTTGGCTGCTGCCTTGGCGGCAGGTTTTGCTGCAGCTTTTGCAGCTGGCTTGGCGGCCGGCTTGGCAACGGCTTTTTTCGCCGCTGGCTTGGCTGCTGCCTTGGCGACAGGTTTCGCTGCGACTTTTGCTGCCGGCTTGGCGGCCGGTTTGGCTGCGGCCTTGGCAGCGGGTTTCGCTGCAGCTTTCGCTACTGGCTTGGCGGCAGGTTTCGCTGCGGCTTTCGCGGCCGGCTTGGCGGCCGGTTTTGCTGCGGTTTTGGCGACTGGTTTTGCGGCTGGTTTGGCTGCGGCCTTGGCAGCTGGTTTAGCGGCAACCGGCTTCGCTGCGGCTGCCGGCTTCTTCGCGGCAGGAGCAGCCTTGGCGGCTGGTTTCTTTACTTCTGATTTCTTAGCGGCTGTTGCCATTTGTCTCTCCTTCATCTGAGATGAGAAATTTAAGCTACAAGATTTAAACCCGTCCGACCCACCACGAGGATAGGCCAGGCGAATTATTCATCGGCACAAACGGTCGTTTGCGCTAATGAATTCGGCACCAGCTGAACTGCTGCAACTCCTCACGTTTGCAGCACTTCAGCCATCGTCGGTGCCACCCTGCTTTATCTCGCAGCTGGTGGCAAAGTCTGAATTCGGTCATTCGTTTTCGATGCCGTGCGTTTTTTCGCTCCTCGCATCGCGCTCGCCACAACACCTATCCGTCAAATAAAAAACCGCCATGCCTGAAAAAATTCGGGCACGGCGGCAGACGAAAACGGTGTGGTTTTGTGCATATCCGTGTAAATCTGTATCCCTGTTTTGCGAGGTTTTTTCGTTACCGCGCTGGTTAAAAAACCCCGCATTCTAACGCTCGCATTTGCAATCTCATAAAGTACACGAAAACCTTGTCAATGCGCAACCGGCACGACACGTTTTCACGGGCTTTTTTGCACGATACGCGCGCTATCGCACAATCGCGCCCCAAATGCCGCCGCCAGCGTCTCCGGAAACGATATTTTCAGCCCGCGGCGCGGCCGTGCGCGGCATCTGAAAAAACTGGCGCAAGCCGTGTCGCAGCGCCCAATGCATGCGCATTTTTGCGCCATGCCGGCGACGCTTTTCGACGTGCCGCGGCGACGGGATTTTTCTGGCGACGGGACGAAAAAAAAGCGCCGTCATGTGACGGCGCTTTTGATTTTGGAGGGCGCTGGCTTATTCCCAGTTCAGCGCGCCGCCGGTCTGGTATTCCGTCACGCGCGTCTCGAAGAAGTTACGTTCCTTCTTCATGTCGATCATCTCGCTCATCCACGGGAACGGATTTTCTTCCTGGGCAAACAGCGGCTCGATGCCGATCTGCTGCGCGCGGCGGTTGGCGATGAAGCGCAGGTAGCCCTTGAACATCGGCGCGTTCAGACCCAGCACGCCGCGCGGCATGGTGTCTTCCGCGTACGCGTATTCCAGTTCCACGGCCTTCATGAACAGGTCCTTGATCTCTTCGCGGAAGGCGGCCGTCCACAGCTGCGGGTTTTCCATCTTGATCGTGTTGATCAAGTCGATGCCGAAGTTGCAGTGCATCGATTCGTCGCGCAGGATGTACTGGTACTGCTCGGCAGCGCCCATCATCTTGTTCTGGCGGCCCAGCGCCAGGATCTGCGTGAAGCCCACGTAGAAGAACAGGCCTTCCATCAGGCAGGCGAAGACGATCAGGGACTTCAGCAGCTTCTGGTCGTTCTCCACCGTGCCGGTGACGAAGGCCGGATCGGTCAGGGTGTTGATGAACGGGATCAGGAATTCATCCTTGTCGCGGATCGACTTGACTTCGTTGTAGGCGTTGAAGATCTCGCCTTCGTCCAGGCCCAGCGATTCGACGATGTACTGGTAGGCGTGCGTATGGATCGCTTCCTCGAACGCCTGGCGCAGCAGGTACTGACGGCATTCCGGCGCCGTGATGTGGCGGTAGGTGCCCAGCACGATGTTGTTGGCGGCCAGCGAGTCGGCCGTCACGAAGAAGCCGAGGTTGCGCTTGACCAGGCGGCGCTCGTCGTCCGTCAGGCCGTTCGGGTTCTTCCACAGCTCGATGTCGCGCTGCATGTTCACTTCCTGCGGCATCCAGTGGTTGGCGCAGCCGGCCAGGTATTTGTCCCATGCCCACTTGTACTTGAACGGCACCAGCTGGTTGACGTCCGTCTTGCCGTTGATGATGCGCTTGTCGTCGGCATTCACGCGGCGCGCCACTTGTTCGGCATTCGCTTCGGACGGCTCGGCGCCGGCCGGCAGGTTCAAATCGGTATTTCCCAGCGGTGCTTGCTGCGCCGGACGCGGCACAGCTGCCGACGTGGTTTCATCATCCCAAGACAACGACATATTCTTCTTCCTTTCCATGCCGGCTCACCGGCGTCTGCAACAGGCCCGTTGAATCGGACAATACAGACATTGACAACATTGAATCAGCCCAGAAGTTCCGGGCTGACAACTTTAAATTTTTTAAAAACCGTCGCGAGCAAGCCCGATATCGGGTCGAGTAGCGGAGCCGTACTTTAGTACGGTGAGCAACACAGGACCCGGGAGGGGGCTGCGCAGCAGGTTTTTACTGGCAGGCCTCGCATTCCTCGAAACCGTCGTCACCCGGACGCAGGTAGCAGGCTTCGCCATCGGCGTCGTCCGCTGCCGCGGCCACCACGGGCGCCACGGCCACGGCTGCTGCCGCCACGACCGCCGCCTGGGCACTCTGCGCGCTGGCCGACATGCCGCCATCGACTGCCACGGCGTTCAGGGCGCCGGTACGCGAGGTCGATTTCTCCATGTGGGTGGCGGCGATGGTACGCAGGTAGTAGGTGGTTTTCAGGCCACGCAGCCATGCCAGCTTGTAGGTCTCGTCCAGCTTCTTGCCGGAAGCGCCAGCCATGTAGATGTTCAGCGACTGGGCCTGGTCGATCCACTTCTGGCGACGCGAAGCCGCTTCCACCAGCCAGCTTGGCGACACTTCGAAGGCCGTGGCGTAGATATCGCGCAGGTCTTGCGGGATGCGGTCGATCTTCACCAGCGAGCCGTCGAAGTACTTCAGGTCGGAGATCATGACTTCATCCCACAGGTCGCGCGCCTTCAGGTCGCGCACCAGGTAGCCGTTGATCTCGGTGAATTCGCCCGACAGGTTCGATTTCACGTACAGGTTCTGGAACGTCGGCTCGATACAGGCCGACACGCCGATGATGTTCGAGATCGTCGCCGTCGGGGCGATCGCCACGCAGTTCGAGTTGCGCATGCCGAACTTGGCGATGCGTTCGCGCACCGGAGTCCAGTCCATGGCCGACGAGGAATCGACTTCCAGGTAGCCGCCGCGCTCTTCGGCCAGCAGTTTCACCGAGTCTTGCGGCAGGATGCCGCGGTCCCACAGCGAACCGGCGTACGATTCATAGCGGCCGCGCTCTTCGGCCAGTTCCGTCGACGCCAGGTAGGCGTAGTAGCAGACGGCTTCCATCGAGGTGTCGGCAAACGACACGGCGGCGTCCGAGGCGAACGGCACGCGCATCATGTGCAGGCAGTCCTGGAAGCCCATCACGCCCATGCCGACCGGACGGTGGCGCATGTTCGAATTGCGCGCCTTCTCCACGGCGTAGTAATTGATGTCGATGACGTTGTCGAGCATGCGCATGGCGGTGCGGATGGTCTTGGACAGCTTGACGTGATCGAGCTTGCCTTCCTTCATGTGTGCCGGCAGGTTCACGGAACCGAGGTTGCAGACGGCGATTTCGTCAGGACCCGTGTTCAGGGTGATTTCCGTGCACAGGTTCGAGCTGTGGACGACGCCGACGTGCGACTGCGGGCTGCGGATGTTGCAAGGGTCCTTGAACGTGATCCATGGATGGCCCGTTTCAAACAGCATCGACAGCATCTTGCGCCACAGGTCCAGCGCCTGGACCTTCTTGAAGACGCGGATTTCGCCGGCGGCAGCCTTGGCTTCGTAGCCCAGGTAAGCCTGTTCAAAGGCCTTGCCGACCTTGTCGTGCAGGTCTGGCGTGTCCGACGGCGAGAACAGGGTCCAATCGCCTTTTTCCATGACACGCTTCATGAACATGTCGGGAATCCAGTTCGCCGTGTTCATGTCGTGCGTGCGGCGGCGGTCGTCGCCCGTGTTTTTGCGCAGGTCGAGGAATTCCTCGATATCCATGTGCCAGGTTTCCAGGTAGGCGCAGACGGCGCCCTTGCGCTTGCCGCCCTGGTTGACTGCCACGGCCGTGTCGTTCACTACTTTCAGGAACGGCACCACGCCTTGCGACTTGCCGTTGGTACCCTTGATGTGGGCGCCCAGGGCGCGCACCGGCGTCCAGTCGTTGCCCAGGCCGCCGGCGAACTTGGCCAGCAGCGCGTTGTCCTTGATGGCGTCGTAGATGCCTTCCAGGTCATCGGAGACGGTGCTCAGGTAGCACGACGACAGCTGCGAGCGCAGGGTGCCCGAGTTGAACAGGGTCGGGGTCGAGCTCATGAAGTCGAACGAGGACAGCAGGCTGTAGAACTCGATGGCGCGCGCTTCGCGGTCCGCCTCGTTCAGCGCCAGGCCCATGGCCACGCGCATATAGAACGCTTGCGGCATTTCGATGCGCACGTCCTGGATGTGCAGGAAGTAGCGGTCATACAGGGTTTGCAGGCCGATGTAGCCAAACTGCAAGTCGCGGTCGGCCACGATGGCTTTGGCCAGGCGCTCCAGGTCGAAGCTGGCGAGTACCGGGTTCAGCAGCTCGGCGGCGATACCCTTGGCGATGTATTGGGGGAAATATGTCAGGTATTCGGCGGCAGCGGCCGCTTGCGGCACTTCCTTGCCGAACACTTCCTTGCGCACCGTGTGCAGCAGGATGCGGGCCGTGACCTGGCTGTAGGCCGGGTCTTTTTCCATCAGCGCGCGCGCCGCCAGGATGGCCGACTTGTGCAGCTCTTCGACGGGCACGCCGTCGTACAGGTTCTTCACCGTTTCGGCCAGGATGGCGTCGGCATCGACGTGCTTTTCCAGGCCGGCGCAGGCGGCGTTGATCAGGTCACGCACTTCCTGCATGTCCAGCAGGCGGCGCACGCCGTTGTCCAGCACGTTCAGTTGCGGTGCGGAAACTTGCGCGGAGGCGCCCTGCGCTTCCTTCTGCAGGCGGCGCTCTTCCATGTGCTTGGCACGGTACAGCACGTAGGCACGCGCCACGTCATGCTCGCCCGAACGCATCAGCGACAGTTCCACCTGGTCTTGCACGTCTTCGATATGGAAGGTGCCGCCGCCCGGATGGCGACGCACCAGCGCGGCGACGACACCGTCCGTCAATTGTTCCACCAGTTCGCGGATGCGGGCCGAAGCGGCGCCCTGGCCGCCGTTAACGGCCAAAAACGCCTTGGTCATGGCGATGGCGATCTTCGAAGGCTCAAATGCCACCACCGCACCGTTGCGGCGGATGATGCGATAGTCGCCCAAGGCCGCGCCCGTACTCGCCACGCTGTTGGCCGCGCCTGGCGCTGGCGATACTGGCGTTGGATGGATGGAAATATCTTGAGGTGATTGCATTGAAGCTCCCGTTGTCAGCTAAAGTCAGCCTGCAGTTTTGCTGCCGCGTGTGTGGTTGAATAGAACGCCCGATGGTCAGGGTTTCTTCAGGTAATTTTTATTGCCAAATAGTAAATAATGCACAGTCAGAATTCATATCGCCAACCTTGGCTGCCGGCTGGCGGAAAACACGATCAAGGGTGATGAACCGCCAGTTCCAATTGCCACAACAGCAAGAAGGTTAGCTTTGATAATAATTCTGGAAACGTCTGAGATGGCACTACATATAGTCATTAAATCCAAGTTCTGCACTAATTGTAGTGCCCATCGAAAGGCGATGCAATAGTTTTCCGGCATCGGCCGGTGTAATTTTTTGTACTTTCTTCTACGATTTCGGTTGACTTTTCAGGGTGGCGGCGGGAAGCCCAATGCCCGCGTAGTAAGCGCTAACGCAGGCTGCTCGCGCACGGTTTCCAACCAGATTTCCTGGTAGAAATTCCAGTCAAAAAACGGTCCCGGATCGGTCTTCCTTCCCGGTGCGATATGCTCATGCCCACGCACCTGGCCCAGTCCGTAGCGGGCCACCAGCGCCGCCGTCAGCGCTGCCAGCACGTAGTATTGTCGCGGCTGGAAGGGGACAAAGTCCGAGCCTTCCATTTCGATACCGACGGAATAGCCATTGCACTGCGGGCGTCCCTCAAATATGGACGTACCGGCATGCCAGGCACGCTGGTCAGCCGAAACATATTGCAACAGCGCACCATCGCGCCGCACAAAAAAGTGCGCCGAGACCTGCAAACCACGCAGGTCGGCAAAAGAAGGATCGGCATTATAATCTACCCGGCCGGTAAACAAGTCCGACACATGCGGCCCGCCGAAGCGCCCCCCGGGGAGGCTGATGTTATGGATCACCAGCAAATCGACGTGCGCACCTTCCGGGCGGGCATCGTGGTAGGGCGAGTCGTAGCGCACCGCGCCATCGCACCAGCCATCGTCATCTATCTTCCATGTCGTCATCAAACCGGGGCTCCTGTATCGCCAACTTCTGCATTCTGTAACGCAACTGACGCACGCTGATGCCCAATTGCCTTGCCGCCCGTATGCGGTGATAGCGTTCCCGCACCAGTGCCTGCATGATCATTTCCCGCTCGACCTGGCACAAGTAGCGTGCCAGCGGCAAGACCGGCGCCATGCTGCGCGGCGGCATCCCGGGCAGCGACAATTGCCGCTCCGGCACGACCGGCGCCGCGCGCAACGGCGTGACACTAGCCACGCAAGGCAAGCCCAGGTCGTCGGGCGTGATCACGCCGCCATCGGCAAAGGCCAGCGCCCGCTCCAGCAGGTTTTCCAGTTCGCGCACGTTGCCCGGGAACGCGTATTGGCGCAAGGCGTCCAGCACCGGCGGCGCCAGGCGCACGCCTTGCCGTGGCGCCAGACGCGCCAGGATTGCCTCACATAATACCTGCAGATCACCAAGCCGTTCACGCAGCGGCGGCACGGCCAGCTCGATCACGTTGAGCCGGTAATACAGATCCTGGCGAAAGGTGCGCGCCGCCACGCCCCGTGCCAGGCCATGCTGGCTGGCGCACAGGATGCGCACGTCAACGGCCTCGTCCCTGCTGCCGCCCAGCTTGCGCACGCGGCGCTCCTGCAGCGCGCGCAGCAGCTTGACTTGCATGGCCAGCGGCAAGTCGTCGACCTCGTCGAGCAGCAGGCTGCCGCCGTGCGCCGCCTGGAACAGGCCTTCGCGCTCATGCAGGGCGCCCGTATAGGCGCCCTGGCGGCAGCCAAAGAACTCCGCCTCCATCAGCGCGTCGGGAATGGCACCGCAATTGACGGCAATGAACGGGAAGCGGGCGCGCGGGCCTTGCGTATGGATGGCACGCGCCGCCAGTTCCTTGCCGCTGCCGGACTCGCCGCGGATGGCCACCGGCGCGCCGCAGCGGGCAATGCGGTTCACTTGCGCCCGCAGCGCCTGCATGGCGGCTGAATTGCCGATCAGTTGTGGCGCCGGCGGCATGCCGCAGGCGGCTGTCTCGCCGGTGGCGGCCGCGGTACGTGAGCTGCTGGGGCTGTGCATGAGGCTAGCCTTTCTGCGATGGCGACCGGAGCCGCTTACTGCAGATGCTACGCCTGGCGGGCAAGGAGGGGATGTACGATACGGATGAGCAATGCGGGATGAGCAATGCTGCGCGTGCGCACCCTGTTTACAAGGTGGCGTGCGCGTGGCTGCAGTAATCGTGGCCCTTGGCCTGCACGTTTTCGGACGCCGGGTAATAGACGCCGCAATGGGCGCAGCACAGCATCAGCTCGGCATCAGGCAATTCCTGCGGCCGCACGGGCGGCGTAAACGGGTTCGGCCGCTGCTGCTGTTGCGCCCGGGCACGCTGCTGCATGCCGCGGATCTTGCTGCGGATAGCAAACAGCACCAGAAACACCAGCGCCAGCCAGAATAAAACACGTGTCATGCGAATCCTCGGTGTAAAACCACTTCAAGTACAAAACGGCTGCCGACATAGGCCAGCAGCAAGGTAGCAAAACCGGCCAGTGTAAAGCTCAGGGCCGTCTTGCCGCGCCAGCCGCGGAAGCGCCGGCCCGCCAGCAGCGAGGCAAACAGCAGCCACGACAGCATGGTGAACACCGACTTGTGATCCCAGTTCAGGGCCTTGCCAAACAATTGCTCGGAAAAAACGATGCCCGACAACACCGTCAGGCTGAGCAGGATGAATCCCAGGCCGATCATGCGGAACAGCAGCTTTTCCATCGTCAGCAGGGCCGGCAGCTGGTCCAGCGCGCTGCCGATGAAGCCACGGCTTTCGCTGCGTGTATGCAGACGCGATTCCTGCAGTGCCATCAGCACGGCATGAAAGGCGGCGATCGTCAGGGTGCTGTAGGCCAGCACGGCCACGGCGATATGCCAGCCGAAGATGGCCGACTTGCCTTCCATGCTGACCTGGCTGCCGGGAAAGGCCCAGGCCAGGCCGATGGCGATGACGGCGCTGGGCATGACCATGCGACGCAAGCCGTCCAGGCTGAAATTGCGGTTCTCTATCCAGTACGCCCCCACCGACACCCACAGCGCGGCCGACAGCATGGCGGAAAAGCCGAAACGCAAGGTGCCCGGCGCCATCAGGTCGAACCACAGGGTGGCGGCATGCGCCAGCCACGCCACGCCCGTCAGGCCGGCGATGAGCCTGGCGCGGGTAGAGGGAAGCACGGCACACGCCGCATACAGGAGAGCGGCAATGAGAAAGAAATAGGTCTGCATAGTTTAAGTTTACACCATAGCCGGCAAGCGCGATTCAAGCGTCGGCATGGGCAGCAGGCCCATTCGCCAATGCAAGCCTGCCATGATATCGTGCCTGAGGCCGGACGGGGTGGCGCGCCCTCAAGATTTCAGCAATCTTTCGCGCCGCCTCACTATATTAGTGTGCCGCAAAAAAATGATGGCCCGCTTAAGCGGGCCACCGGACACTGCGGCAGGCGAGCCTTACTTGACGTTCAGGCTTTTCTTGGCCTGCTCCAGCAAATCCGTCTTGACCCAGTCCTTGGCCACGGGCGGCTTCGCCATGCGGCCCACGCCCGTTTTCACCATCACGTCGGTAGTTACCTGGATATGCTCGGGCGTGATGTCATACGAATACGGCGAATTGCTGATCGCATCGTCGAAGTCGTCCTTCGTGATCTGGCCGCGGAACACCACTTCGCGCACGTATTTTTCCGCCGTTGCCTTGCTGTCAATAAATGTTTTCGTCGCTTCGACGAAGCAGCGCATGAACTTTTCCGCCACGGGACGGCGTTCCTTGTAGAATTTTTCCGTCATCACCATGGTACGCACGGGTTCGCCGATCGGCGTGTCGTACGGTTTGATGACTTCCGTGCCGAAGCCCTTGTTGATGGCCTGCGACGATTGCGGCTCAGACTGCATCATGGCATCGATATTCTTGCCCATCAGCGCCTGGTTCAGGTCGGCATAGGCAAGGAAGACCAGTTGCACATCCTTGCCCTTGGCTTCGGAATACGTCAGGCCTGCCTGCGACAGTTCGGCCAGCAGCAGCACTTCCTGGATGCCGCCCCGCGTCACGCCCACGCGCTTGCCCTTCAGATCCTTGACGCTGGTGATTTTTTGTCCCGTGCCACCCACCAGACGTGCGCCTCCCTTGGCAAAGCCGGCCACCACATAAATCGGCGCACCGCCGGCGCGGCCGGAAATGGCGGCTTCGGATGCCGTCGCTCCCACGTCCAGCTCGCCCGCGATGATGGCCTGCATCACATCGAGTCCCTTGGCAAAGATATGCTCCTCCACCTTGATGCCGCACTTGGGCGCGATTTCCTTGATATATGACACGGCACCATAGTGGGCAAATTTCAGGTTGCCCAGGCGGACGACTTCCTGCGCCTGCACGGCACCCACGCTGAATGCCAGCATGAGGGCAGCGGCGATACCGGTCTTCAAGGTCAATTTTTTATGCATCGGATTCTCCTGTGGTGGTTGGTATGTGCACCCGGCAAAGGGCATGGCAACAAAACACTGCTTTTTTATTATGGGGAGATAGTACCGCGTGTTGGAGCCAGAGCAACATTTTTTTGCCGGTAACCGCTTCCGGCAGCCGCCGGGGCGACAGGCAGCGGCTGCCGCCCCGTCATCGCCCCGGCCGGCCCCCCGGGGATCGGGAGTTCGCCTACTGGCCCGCCAGCGCCACCACCGGGTCGAGTCCCGACGCCTTGCGCGCCGGCATGAAGCCGAACACCAGCCCCGTCACCACGGCGCAGGCAAAGGCGCCGCCGATGGCGCTGAGCGAAAAGATCACGGGAACGTCCCACACCAGCAGCGCGGCGGCGAACGTCACGCCGACCACGATGCCGGCCACGCCGCCCACCACCGACACCAGCACGGCCTCGGTGAGGAACTGGCGCAGGATGTCGCGCCGGCGCGCGCCTGTCGCCATGCGGATGCCGATCTCGCGCGTGCGCTCGCGCACCGTCATCAGCATCACGTTCATGACGCCGATGCCGCCCACCACCAGGGAGACGGCCGCGATCAGGCTGAGCATCATGGTCATGTTGTCCTGCGTGCGCGCCTCGGCCGCGATCGAGGCGGCCGCATTGCTGATGCCGTAGTCGCGGATGCGGTGGCGCTCGAACATGACGGCGTCGACGGCCTTTTCCGTCTCGGCGATGCGCTTCACGTCATCGGCCGCCAGCACGATATAGGTCGGCTCGCGCTGGCCGAAGACGCGGATGCCGGCCGTGGAAAACGGCAGCAGCAGCACGTCATCCTCGTCCTTGTCGCCCGTCAGCGCGCCCTTCTCGCTCATCACGCCGATCACCTGGAACGGCACGTTGCCGATCAGGATATTCTGCCCCACGGGGTTGGCGATGTCGGGCATCAGCTTGTGCGCCAGGCGCCAGCCCAGCACGGCGACGGTGGCCATCTCGCGCTCGTCCTGCTGCGTGAAGAAGCCGCCATGCGCCAGCGGCCAGGTCTGGATCTGCGGCAGCGCCGCGCCCGTGCCCCGCACATACGTCTGCACGTCCAGGTTGCCATGGCGGATGACCTTGTTGCCGGTGACATTCGGCAGCACGTGGGAAATGCCGGGCACGCCCTCGAGCGCTTCCAGGTCGGCCAGGGTGATGCTGCGCCCGGGGATGCGCGAACTTTCGCCGATCGACGACATGTACAGGAGGTTCGAGCCGAAGGCGCCCAGCTGCGCCATCACCTGCTGGCGCGTGCCCAGGCCGATGGCCAGCATGACGATCACGGAAGCGACGCCGATGATGATGCCCAGCAGGGTCAAGCCCGTGCGGAAGCGGTTGATCCACATCACGCGCCAGGCGGCGCGCGCCGCGTCGAGCAGTTCCGTGCCCAGCGACGCGCCCGCATCGTGCGCGGCGCGCGACATGTCCAGCGGCGGCAGGGCCGCTGCCGTGGCGGGAAGGGCGACGGCGCCCGAATCGTCGATGATTTCACCATCGCGTATCTCGATCACGCGGCGCGCCTGGGCCGCCACCTTGCGGTCATGCGTGATCAGGATGATGGTGTGGCCCGCGTCGGCCAGTTCGCCCAGCAGGGCCATGACTTCGGCGCCGCTGGTGCTGTCGAGCGCCCCCGTCGGTTCATCGGCGAGGATGATGCGCCCGCCGTTCATCAGCGCCCGGGCGATGGAGACCCTCTGCTGCTGCCCGCCCGACAGCTGGTTCGGACGGTGATCGAGCCTGTCTTTCAATCCCAGGCGCTTGAGCAGCGCTTCGGAGCGGGCGTGGCGGGCGGCTGCCGGCATGCCCGCATACAGGGCCGGCACTTCCACGTTTTCGCGCGCCGATTCCGTGGCGATCAGGTGGTAGCCCTGGAAGACGAAGCCGAACGCCTCGCGCCGCAGCCACGCCAGTTCATCGGGGTTCAGGCTGGCCACGTCCTGGCCGGCGAAGCGGTAGCTGCCGTCGCTGGGGCGGTCCAGGCAGCCCAGCAGATGCATCAGGGTCGACTTGCCGGAACCGGACGCGCCCACGATGGCGACGAACTCGCCGGCGCCGATGGACAGGGTGACGCCGCGCAGCACTTCCACGGCCGGCGCGCCGTCATGGCCGCCGTAGCGCTTGCGGATGCCTTGCAATTCAATTAACGGCGCCGCCTGGTCCGGCTGTCCCGCTTGTCCCAGCGACGCGGCCTCGCTCATGGCACTCATAGCTGGAACCTGCTGGCGCCAATGCCGGCCGGCTGCTCGCCCGTCACCAGCAATTCGCCTTCGCGCAAGCCTTGCAGCACTTCGGCATTGAGGCGGTTGCGCACGCCCACGGTGACGGCGCGCGTATCGACCTTGCCGTCGGCATCCATCACGCGGGCCGTGAACTGCCCCGGTTTCGCGCCTTCCCCGGTCGATGGTTTCAGCGCCGGCAAGGGCACGGCCAGCACGTTCTGCTTCGCCGCCGTGACGAAGACCACCTGCGCCGTCATCTGCGGCATCAGTTCGCCATCGGCGTTATCCACGTCGAACAGCACTGTATACAAGATCACCTTGCTGCTGGACGGCGCCAGTGCCGTGCCGGCGGCCGTGCCACCGGGCACCGGCGGCGCCGGCAGCACTTGCCGCACCTTGCCGCTCCAGCGCCGCTGGTCGCCGCCCAGGGTGGTGAAATACACGGGCATGTCCGGACGCACGCGGCGCACGTCCGCCTCCGACACCTCCGTCCACACCGTCATGGCCGACAGGTCGGCGATGCGCAGGATGTTCGGCGTCTGGTACGTCGCGTTCAGGGTCTGCCCTTCCTTCGCGTCCAGGCCCACGACGCTGCCGGCCATCGGCGCATAGATGCGCGTATAGCCCAGACGCGCCTCGTCCGCCTTCAGGCTGGCCTGGGTCTGGTCGATCTGCGCCTTCAGGTGGTCGATCTTGGCGGCGGCCGACGCCAGGGTGGCTTCGGCCGTTTCCAGGTCGGCCAGCGGGGTCGAGTCGAATCGCGCCATCTGCTTCTGGCGGCCATGCTGCTGGCCAGCCAGGCGGTGCTGCGCCTGCTGATCCGCCAGCTGGGCGCGCAAGCCCGCCAAGGCGGCGCGGCCCGCGTCGACCGTGGCTTGCTGCACGCTGGGGTCGATCTCGGCCAGCAGCTGGCCCTTTTCCACGGCGCTGCCGGGCTGCACGTGCAAACGCGTGATCTGGCCCGACACCTGGGCGCCCACGTCGACATAGGTTTGCGGCTGCAGGGTGCCGATGGCCGTGACGCTGGCCTCGATGTTGCCGCGCTTGACGGGAGCCGTGTCGAACACGGTTTTCGGGCCGCGCGTGGCCCACAAAGCGCTGGCGCCGAACAGCGCCAGCAGGACCACGGCGCCGAGAATGCGCGCGCGGCGGGTAGGCAGACGGGCCGCCATCAGGAAGTCGCCCTGTCAAGAGTAAAAACGTCGATCGGTGTCGCCAGGCGTGAAAAGTGCATCAGTCTATCCTTGAAATGTGCATTGCGTTCAATGCAGGAAGGTCACAAGCCCTGCCAGCGCGGCGACGGCTGCCAGCAGGGAACTACGAAACAGCAGGCGGGGTGCATAGGGCAGCAGCAGGACCACCAGCAGCGCACCTGCCGATAAAAAGCCCAGCCAGGCGACCACGCCGACGGTAGCGCTCCAGCCGGCCACGCAGGGCCAGATGGCCAGCGCCAGCAACAGCGCGCCGGTCAGCTGCAGCGCGCGCCGCACGTTCGGCGCCGCATCCCTGCCCCATACCTGGCCGTGATGGCGGTCCATCGCCAGGGACAGGCTGGCCATGCCCGCATACGCCAGGCCCAGCGCGCAAAGAATGGTATGGATCATGACTGTCCTTCCGTATTGATTTGCAGGCTGGCCGATGGCGCCGGGCCATCCTTGCCGGCAGCCTTTTTCAGCGGTTTTTCCTTGCGCTTGTGGACTTTCCACGCGCCCCAGGCGGCCAGCAGGCCGAAGGCCATGCTGCACAGCTCCACGCCGGCGCTTTCCCAGTCGCCGCGCGCAATCTGCGCCGCCAGGTTGTCGCCCGTGCTCAGCACATTCAATGCGGGCAGCAGCAGGCACAGGGCGGCCAGCAGGCACAGTTGCTCGATCCACGCGCGTTTTTCCGCGCGCAGGCAGGCATGCACCAGCATCACGAACCACACGCCGAAGAAGGCGCGCACTTCCCAGCCGGCGCGGTGCTCGATGCCGACGGAGATCAGGCGGTTGGCCCATAGGTAGCCGATACAGGCGATGGCCAGGCCGGCGATGGCGGCCACGTTCAGGCAGGCGATAATGCGGTACACGCGCTGCGTGTATGCGCCGAATTCGCCACCGGCGCGCTGGCGGCGCTTGACCATGAACAGGATGGCGCCCGTGCCCATCATGGCCGTGCCGGCCAGGCCGCACAGGAAGTACAGCCAGCGCATCGGCGTGCCGCCGAAACCGGCCATGTGCAGATTCGACATGACGATGCGCGTCAGGCCCGCGCCGCCCGTGTTCGATTCGCCCGGCTGGCGTACGGCGATCTGTTCGCCCGTGGCCAGCGCATAGCAGGCCATGCCCGTGTTGGCGCTAAGGCGCTCCATCGTGTCCGTCTCTTCATTCCAGCCGTACATGCACACGCGCATCGAGGTGTCGTTCGGATTGTCCAGCACCACGGCGCGGATTTCCTGGCCGATGGCCTGCTCGGCGCGCAGCGCGAACGGCTCCAGCGCGGGAATCGCCAGCGCCTGGCCCGTTTTCACGGGCTTGCCCGCATCGTTCCAGTCGCTCAGGAAGGCCTTCTTGCCGTTTTCCGCGCCGTATTGCGCCACCACGGGCGCCGGCACATAGTCATCGCTGTAGAAAGCCAGGCCCGTGTAGGCGATCATGAACTGGAACGGCAAGGTAAGCACGGCCACCGCGTTGTGCGCGTCGAGCCACGAGCGCTGGCCCTTGGCGGGGCGGAAGGTGAAGAAATCCTTGAAGATGCGCTTGTGCGTGATGACGCCGCTGACCAGCGCCACCAGCATGATCATGGTGGTGATGCCGACGATCCATACGCCGATGCGGCCCGCATGCAGCTCGTAGTGAAAATCGACGAAATGGTGGCCGCCGATGGTCTCGCGCTCCGTCGCGTCGCGCGCATGCTCGACGACGGCGCCCGTCAGCGGGTCCAGTTCCGCCGAGCCGTAGCCGCCGCTGGGCTGGAACCAGTAGGCGGAGAGGCCATGGCCGGGACGCTGCACGGGCCAGATTTCCCACATGTCCGCCTTCGGGTGCTCCTTGGCCATGAAGTCGAGCGCCAGTTCCAGGCGGCGGCCGCGGTCCGTGACCTTCGGCAGCGGCGGGTCGTTCGCGTGCGCCGCCTCGGCCAAAGCGTGCTCGGGCGTCATCCAGTGGCCGATGGGGTCGTCGAAGACGGCCAGGGAACCGGTCAGGAAGATGGCGAACAGCAGCCAGGAAATCCACAGGCCGCTCCACGTGTGCAGCCAGGCCATGGCCTGGCGCAAGCCGCCCTGCTGTGGCGTTTTTGCCACTTTATCGACCTTGATGGCGTTCATGCGGCACCTCGCGACAGCAGCATGCCGATGCCGCCGCACAGGATGGCCGGCAACAGCATGCCCAGCCAGGCGCGGCGCAGGTCCTGCACGGCAAAGACCCAGATGACGGCGCCGGTGTACACGATAAAAGCGCTCAGGGTGGCCGTCAGCACGGCTTCGGCGCGCGACAGGGGCAGTACGGCCGCCAGCAGGACGGCCACGCCGGACGTCAGCGCGTAGCCGCCAAAGACGGCGGCCAGCACGCGCGAAAACAGCAGCATGTTGGCGGATTTCATCGTTGTGGCGTCCCTGGGAATGGCTGTCGTGCCGGGCGGCAGACCTTGTACTTCAGATGCATCACACTGCGTCCTTCCATCAAAATTGATCGTGGCGGCGCGGCAGCCCCGGATCAAACGGGCCACGCGCCTGGTCTTCATGATTGAAACTGCGTCTCTCAACTACAGGTGCCGCGAAAATCGAAAACGGGCAGCCGGCTTGAACAAATTTTTTATCGAGGGGGCTACGGCGCCGGTTCGACGCTCACCCAGTAACGCGTGCGGCTGCGCACCTGCACCGGCAGGGAGTTGGGCAGCATGGTCAGGATGCGCTGGGTGTCGGCCAGCGGGAACACGCCCGACAGGCGCAGCCGGGCCACCGCCGGCGCGCAGTGGATGATGCCGGGGCGGTAGCGGGCCAGGTCGGCCAGGAAGTCGCCCAGGGTCACGTCGTCGACGATCAGCTGCCCGTGCGCCCACGCGTCGGCATGCGCATCGACGGCATGCGGCGTGTCCGGCGCATGCCGCGAAAACGCCACGCCGCGCCCGGCCGTCAGCCGCAGCGGGACGCCACCACCGTCGCGCGGAAGGATGTCGACGGCGCTTTCAAACACGTCCACCACGCTGCTGCCATCGTGCTGGCGCACGGAAAAACGCGTACCCAGCGCGCGCACCACGCCTTCGCGGGTGGCCACTTCCAGCGGCGCGGCGCTGCCGGCGCCGTGGCCGCTGGTAACGAGGATTTCACCGGCCAGCAGCTCGATCAGGCGGCGGCTGGCGTCGAAACGCACATTCACGGCCGACCCCGTATTCAGGCTGAGCACACTGCCATCGGCCAGTGCCACGTCGCGCCGTTCGCCCGTGGCCGTGCGGTAGTCGGCGCGCAAGGCGCGCGCGCCCTCCCAGGCATTCGTCTGCGCGGCCAGCAAGCCGCCACCGGCTGCCACGCCCAGCCAGGCCAGCAGCTGGCGCCGCCTTCCATTCGCCGTTTTCTGCGGCGTGCCGGCCAGCGCCTGCGCGGCCGCACTGCGGTGCAAGCCATCGAGCCGCTGCGACACCGCCTCGATATGCTGCCAGGCCCGCTCGTGCTCCGGGTCCTGCGCGCGCCAGCGCTGCCAGGCGGTGCGCTCGCGCTCGCCCGCTTCGTCCGACATCAGCACGGTCAGCCACTCGGCTGCCTGCTGCTGCACGTCGTCGCGGATGAGCGACGGCACCGCCGCTTCGCCCGGCGTACTCATGCCGGCAGGGAGAAAAACACCTGACGGTTGGCACGCGTCAGGTACTGCTTGACCGAGCTGGCCGACACCTGCAGGCGCGCGGCGATCTCGGCATAGCTGAGGCCTTCCAGCTGCGCCAGCAAAAAAGCCGTGCGCACGGCAGCGGGCAGGCCATCGAGGGCCGCGTCGATCTCCTGCAAGGCTTCCAGCGCCAGCAGCCGCGCTTCCGGCGCGGGCGCCACCTCGGGCGGCAGGCAGGACAGCGCCTGCAGATAGGCCTCTTCCAGCACTTGCCGGCGGTAGCGGTGCGCCACCAGGCGGCGCGCGATGGTGGCGAGAAACGGCCGCGCCTCGCGGATCTGCGGCGCCATGCCATTCGTCAGCACGCTGACGAAGGTATCTTGCGCCAGGTCCGCCGCCTCGCCCGCATTGCCCAGCTTATGCCGCAGCCAGCCCTGCAGCCAGCCATGATGGCTGCTGTAGAGCGCATGCAGTTCCTGTTGCTGGGCAAAATCGGCGGCCGACATGGCATCCCTTTCCGGTCTGGCGCGGCGCGCCCAAGAATGTAAATAAGAATTATTCTCATTTTAACCGTGTTCGTGCCATTCGTGCAATCGCAGCGTTGCCAGAAATACCAACTAATCCAAAAATGGCACGACCGCCAGGCTGTGCAGCAAGGGAACGCCGGGACCCCGCGATGGGGTAAAATGGCGCCCATCGTCCGGCTTAGCGCCTTCCCCAGTAGATGCACGCATTCCTACCGGGGCAGGTTCTTTGCGCCGCCCACTCCCAAGCTTTTCATTGCAGGTTCATCATGCTAGATAATCTCACCCAACGGCTTGCAAAAGTCGTTAAGACCATGCGCGGCGAGGCGCGCCTGACCGAAGCGAACACCGCCGACATGCTGCGCGAAGTGCGCCTGGCGCTGCTCGAAGCCGACGTCGCCCTGCCCGCCGTGCGCGAATTCATCGCCAAAGTCAAAGAAAAAGCCATGGGCGAGGACGTCATTTCCTCGCTCACGCCTGGCCAGGCCCTGGTGGGCGTGGTGCAGCGCGAGCTGGCCGCCCTGATGGGCGCCGACCTGGGACCGGAAGCGTCGCAGATCAGCTTTGCGCAGCAGCCGCCCGCCATCATCCTGATGGCCGGTCTGCAGGGTGTGGGCAAAACCACCACCGTCGGCAAGCTGGCGAAGTACCTGAAAGAAGAAAAGAAGAAGAAAGTGCTGACCGTCTCGGCCGACGTGTACCGTCCCGCCGCGATCGCCCAGCTGCAATCGGTCACCGCCCAGGTCGGCGCCGACTTCTTCCCGTCCACCAGCACGGACAAGCCCGTCGATATCGCCCTGGCCGCGCTGGACTGGGCGAAAAAGCATTACCACGACGTGCTGATCATCGATACGGCGGGCCGCCTCGGTATCGACGAAGAGATGATGCGCGAAATCGCCGCCGTCCACGGCGCCGTGAAGCCGATCGAAACCCTGTTTGTCGTCGACGCCATGCTGGGCCAGGACGCCATCAACACGGCCAAGGCCTTCAATGACGCGCTGCCGCTGACGGGTATCGTGCTGACCAAGCTCGACGGTGACGCGCGCGGCGGTGCCGCCCTGTCCGTGCGCCACATCACGGGCAAGCCGATCAAGTTTGCCGGTGTCTCGGAAAAACTCGACGGCCTGGAAGCGTTCGACCCGACCCGCATGGCCAACCGCATCCTGGGCATGGGCGACATCCTTGCCCTGGTGGAAGAGGCACGCAAGGGCGTGGACAGCAAGGCCGCGGCCGACCTGGCGCAAAAAATCAAGGTCGGCGGCAAGTTCGACATGAACGACTTCAAGGCGCAGCTGGGCCAGATGAAGAAAATGGGCGGCATGGCCAACCTGATGGACAAGCTGCCGGCCCAGTTCCAGCAGGCGGCAGGCGGCAAGAACATGGACCAGGCCGACAAACAGGTGCGCCGCATGTGCGGCATCATCGACTCGATGACGCCGCAGGAGCGCGCCAAGCCGGAACTGATCAAGGCCACGCGCAAGCGCCGCATCGCCGCCGGCGCCGGCGTGCAGGTGCAGGAAGTGAACCGCATGCTGACGCAATTCGAGCAAATGCAGACGATGATGAAGAAATTGTCGGGCGGCGGCATGATGAAGATGATGCGTTCCATGAAGGGCATGATGCCCGGCATGAGGTAGCGGAAGGCTTCAAAATCCGCTGCGCGGGGCGCTTTGCGGCCGGCGATGCTCACCGTACTACAGTACGGTTGCGCTTCTCGGCCACAAATCATCCCCGTTCGCTGTGATTTTGAAGGCCTTATTTAGGCCAGGTATCCACCTTCAACACCCCGAAAAACATCGTTCTAAATAATGCCGGATTGCATTTTCATGTGTCCGGCATCACTCTTCCCTCCCCGCGCAGTGCCCCTCCCCGCATAGCCAGCAACCATGCCATTTACGGGCAAAAACGCGCTTGCGTGCCCCCGAGCGGTGCGCCCGGGAGACAGGCGCGTCATTTCGCTGCTTTTTCCTCGTGAAAACGTGAAAAACACTTGCATACTAGGTAAATCCACACCAATATTAGCCGTGCGATTAATTGCGCAATTTCCCATGTGTTTGTTAAGGAGGCTCGAAGATGGCAACAGCCAAAAAAACCCCAGTAGCAGCGCCAGCCAAAGCAGCAGCAGCCAAGCCTGCAGCCGCCAAGAAAGCAGCACCCGCAGCCAAGGCAGCAGCCAAACCAGCAGCGGCGAAGAAAGCGGCAGCACCGGCAACACCACGCAAGCCAAACGCAGCATTCATGAAAGCAATGACGCCATCGAAAGAGCTGGCCGCCGTTGTTGGCGCAGCACCACTGCCGCGCACGGAAGTGACCAAAAAGGTATGGGATTACATCAAAAAACTCGATCTGCAAGATCCGGCCAACCGCCGCATGATCAATGCGGACGACAAGCTGAAAGCAGTTTTCGGCGGCAAAGCCCAAGTCTCCATGTTTGAAATGACGAAACTGATCTCCGATCATTTGAAATAATCAGCTATGCGCCGGCTAACACCGAGCGAGTGCCCCGCCGCATCACTGCGAGCGGGGCATTTTTTTGGGGTCAGACCCGCCGGGTCTGACCCCGGCCCTCATTTGAATTCCCACTGCCGCCACGCCGCCCGCACGGCATTCGGGTATTCGGCCCGGCCCCGGCTGCCGTTGTAGCGCCCCAGGGCCAGGTACAAATCCCCTTTTTCCATGTCCAGGTACATGCGCAGGATGGCGCAGCCATAGCGCAGATTCGTCTGCATGTGGAACAGCTTGCTGCGGTCGCTGTCGCCGATGACGCCTGTCCAGAACGGCATCACCTGCATGTAGCCGCGCGCGCCGGCCAGCGAGACGGCATATTTGCGGTAGGCCGACTCCACCTGGATCAGGCCCAGCACCAGGGCCGGCTCCAGGCCTGCGCGGCGCGACTCGTACCAGACGGTTTCCAGGAATTCCGTGCGCAGCTGCGCGTCCGGCAGCTTGCGCTGCAGGCGCGACGACATCTGCGCCAGCCATTGCTGGTAGCGCTGCAGGTCGGCGGGGGTGGAAAATTTGGGTTGCGGCGGACGCTCGTCGCGGATCGCGTGCGACAGCGCCAGGCGGACGGAGTCGGCCAGCGCCTCCTCCTTCTGGTTGCCGGCCTGCGCCGGAACAGCGCAGGCCAGGCCGGCGGCCAGCGCGAGCGCGCCAGCCACCTTGCTTACTGAAAAGCGCTTCACTGCGCCATTTTGCCCTGGATGAAGGCGACGATCTCGTCCGGCGCCACGCCGGTCGCTTCCGTATCGCGGCGGCCCTGGTATTCCAGCTTGCCTTCTTTCAGGCCCCGTTCGCCGATGACGATGCGGTGCGGCACGCCAATCAGTTCCCAGTCGGCAAACATGGCGCCTGGACGCAGGCCGCGGTCGTCGACGATGACATCCACGCCAGCGCCTTGCAGGGCCGCGTACAGCTTCTCCGTCTCTTCCTTGACCAGTTCGCTGCGGTCCATGCCCATCGGGCACAACACGACCTCGAATGGCGCGATCGACGCGGGCCAGATGATGCCCTTGTCATCGAAGTTCTGTTCGATGGCGGCGCCCAGGATGCGCGTCACGCCGATGCCGTAGCAACCCATCTGCAGCGGCGCCGGCTTGCCGTTTTCGTCGAGGAAGGTGGCTTTCATGCTTTCCGAGTACGCCGTACCCAGCTGGAACACGTGGCCCACTTCGATGCCGCGCTCGATGGCCAGCGCGCCCTGGCCGTCCGGCGACGCATCGCCGGCGACGACATTGCGCAAGTCGGCCACGATGGCTGGCTCGGCCACGTCACGGCCCCAGTTGGCGCCCGTGTAGTGGAAACCGGCGTCATTCGCACCGCAGACGAAGTCGCTCATGTGGGCGACCGTGCGGTCCGCCACCACGGTGACGGGGGCCTTGGTACCGATCGGACCCAGGTAGCCGGGGATGGTGCCGTAGACTTCCAGGATTTCCGCTTCCGTCGAGAAACGGTGACCGGCCAGGCCGGCAACCTTGCCCACCTTGATGTCGTTCAGCTCATGGTCGCCGCGCAGCAGCAGCATGAAGTGCTGTTTCGTCACTTTCTCGTCCTTGCCCGTCGTTTCCACCGTCAGGGCGATGGTTTTCACGGTGTGCGACAAATCAATGCCCAGCAGGGCCGCCACGGTTTCGCACTTGACGGTGTCCGGCGTGGCCGTTTTCGTCAGCGCCTGGGCGGCGGCCGGGCGCTCGCCCGCTGGCGGCAGCGCTTCGGCCGCTTCCATGTTGGCCGCGTAATCGGAGGTCGGGCAGTACACGAGCGCATCTTCGCCCGTGTGGGCGATGACGTGGAATTCATGCGAACCGGAACCGCCGATGGCACCGTTGTCGGCCGCCACGGCGCGGAATTTCAGCCCGAAACGCGTGAAGATGCGCGTGTAGGCGTCAAACATGATCTTGTACGACGCCTGCATGCCGGCCAGGTCGCGGTCGAACGAATACGCGTCCTTCATGGTGAATTCGCGGCCGCGCATCAGGCCGAAGCGGGGGCGGCGCTCGTCGCGGAACTTGGTCTGGATGTGATAAAAATTCAACGGCAACTGGCGGTAGGACTTGATTTCCGTACGCACGACGTCCGTGATGACTTCTTCCGACGTCGGCTGGATCGCGTATTCGCGGCCGTGACGGTCTTTCACGCGCATCAGTTCGTCGCCCATCTTGGTCCAGCGGCCCGTCTCCTGCCACAGTTCGGCCGGCTGCACGAGCGGCATCAGCAGTTCGATGGCGGCGGCCTTGTTCATCTCGTCACGGATGATGGCTTCCACCTTGCGGATCACGCGCAGGCCCATCGGCATGTAGGTATAGATGCCGGAACCGAGGCGTTTGATCATGCCTGCACGCATCATCAATTGGTGGCTGACGATTTCCGCGTCAGAAGGTGCATCTTTAAGTGTGGAAATAAAAAAACGGGAGGCGCGCATAACGGTGAATTCTTTTTAAAAAGAGAGGGTTATAATCAACCTAATTTTAAAGGATTAGCTGGCTGATGCGTCCATACTTTACACAAATGCGCTCAATTGGTGCGATTCCGGCGCTTTTCGCACCCCGAAAAGGTGGCCGGCTTGCGGAGTTGTGGGTAATTATGTAAAAAAAGACGCACTGTCGCAGAAAGTTTGAGGTGCATTATGCTCGACCGTGAAGGGTTTCGGCCCAACGTCGGCATCATCCTGCTAAACGCCCAGAACGAGGTGTGGTGGGGCAAGCGGGTGCGCGAGCACTCATGGCAGTTTCCGCAAGGCGGTATCAAATATGGCGAAACACCGGAACAAGCCATGTTTCGCGAACTTGAAGAGGAAATCGGACTCAGACAGGAACACGTCAAAATTGTCGGCCGCACCCGCGACTGGCTGCGCTATGAAGTGCCAGACCACTTCATCAAGCGCGAGATTCGCGGCCATTACCGTGGCCAGAAGCAGATTTGGTTTCTGCTGAGAATGTGCGCGCGCGACAACGACGTCAATCTGCGCCTGACCGACCATCCCGAGTTCGACGCCTGGCGCTGGCATGAATACTGGGTCCCGCTCGATGTCGTGATTGAATTTAAACGCGATGTGTACCAGCGCGCCTTGCAGGAGCTGTCCCGCTTCCTGACCTGGCCCGTGCATGGCAACGCACAGCAGCAGCACCGCCACACCTCGCGCTACCTGCGCCAGCCGCACGCGCCGCGGGCACAGGACGCCACGGCCGTGGCCAAGCCGTGCGACGGCCCGGATGCCGACGCACGCGCGCCGGAGCTGATTTTGCCTGGCAAGGGGTAGTCCACCGCAATGAACGCACTCTCCCACGCAAAAGGGGCAGCCTGACCAGGCTGCCCCTTTTTTCATTCCGGTAGGAAATTTCCCTGCCGGAACCGTCAACTTAGTTGCTTGCCGGCGCAGCCGCGGCAGCGGGAACGTCCAGGGTGAAGGCTTTCAAGCCCAGGATGTCGCTGCTGTAGTGGCGGATCTTGTTGGCCAGGGCCGGATCGCTGTTCAGCTTTTGGCCGTACGACGGCACCATTTCCACCATCTTCGCCTGCCATTCCGGCGTCGCCAGGCGGCTCTTGAACGCCGTCTGCAGCACCTTGATCATGATCGGCGGCGCGGTCGAGGCACCAGGCGAAGCGCCCAGCAGGGCAACGATGCTGCCATCGGCGGCGCCGACGACTTCCGTGCCGAACTGCAGCAAGCCACCCTTGACCGGGTCATCCTTGACGATCTGCACGCGCTGGCCAGCGTTTTGCAGAGTCCAGTCTTCCATCTTGGCATTCGGCAAGTATTCGCGCAGGGTGGCCAGGCGGTCTTCCGGCGTGTTCATCACTTGCTGCACCAGATACTTCGTCAGTGGAATATTGTCGTAGCCCGCCTGCAGCATGGGCTTGACGTTGCCGCTGCCGATCGAGGCTGGCAAGTCGATCCAAGAACCGTTTTTCAGGAACTTGGTCGAGAAGGTGGCAAACGGGCCGAACAGCAGGGCTTTCTTGCCATCGATGATGCGCGTGTCCAGATGCGGCACGGACATCGGCGGCGAACCGACGGACGCCTTGCCGTAGACCTTGGCCGCATGCGCCGCCACCAGTTCCGGATTGGTCGTCACCAGCCATTGGCCGCCGACCGGCACGCCGCCGTAGCCCTTGGCTTCAGGAATGCCCGATTTTTCCAGCAGCGGCAGCGAACCGCCGCCCGCGCCGATGAAGACGAACTTGGCGCGCACATTCTTTTCCTGGCCGTCGGCCAGGTTTTTCACCTTGACGTTCCACACGCCATCGGCGCCGCGCTGGATGTCTTCCACCTGGTGACGCAGGTGCAAGGCCATGCCATGGCTGTCCGTCAGGTATTTGACGAGGCCGCGCGTGAGATTGCCGAAATTGACGTCGGTGCCGATGTCCATGCGCGTTGCCGCCACTTTCTGGCCCTTGTCGCGGCCTTGCATGACCAGCGGCGCCCATTGCGCGATCTGCGCCTGGTCTTCCGAGTACAGCATGCCTTTGAACAAGTTCTGCTTTTGCAGCGCGTCATAGCGCTTGTGCAGGAATGCAATATTGGCATCGCCCCACACAAAGCTCATGTGCGGCACGTTGTTGATGAAGGTTTGCGGCGCGCCCAGGTGCTTGTTGGCCACCTGGTAGGCCCAGAATTGCTTGGAAATTTCGAATTGCTCGTTGATTTCGACGGCTTTCTTCGTCTCGATGCTGCCATCGGCCGCTTCCGGCGTGTAGTTCAGTTCGGCAAACGCCGAGTGGCCCGTACCCGCGTTGTTCATCGCGTCCGAGCTTTCGGCAGCCACGGAATCGAGGCGCTCGTACATTTCCATCGTCAGCGACGGGTCGAGTTCCTTGAGCATGCTGCCCAGGGTGGCGCTCATGGTGCCGGCGCCGATCAGCAGCACGTCGACCGGCTTTTCAGACGAGGCCGGCGGGGTCTTGTTACATGCCGCCAGGATCAGGCACGACATCAAAAGTAATAGCGATTTACGCATACGTAACTCCATTGAGGGATACTGAAGGATGATTCTTGTGCGCCACCGCGACGGCACCATCGCTGCAGCCAATGCAAACAGTCCGCCATCCGGAACGCCAGGACGGCCGGAAAGGTGTAGGGCGATGGTGTCAGGCATGCTGCCGCGCTCCGGTTGGATGGGGAGCGAGTACGGGTGGCAACGGTGCGGGCAATGGACGGCGCGACATCGTTGTCGGCCGAAAACCGGCAATGAAATCGCCGTCCTGTCCAGTGCAAATATCAAGAGCGGCGATTTTATCACCGTTATTTGGCGCCGCCGGGGCGCGGGGATCGTGGATAATACTTACTGCAAGGTATTAAATTTCGGTAACTATCGGGTCATGGAGCGGGACGGACAGCATAAAAAAGGCCTGCGGCTGCCCACTATTTGCCTACGCGTTACAATGCCGGCTGCCCTTCAGCCATCCATCCAGCCAGAATACTCAGCCATGTTCAACCCCTCTTCCGACGATGTACGCCGTTTCTTTTGCGAAACATTGCGCAAGCACCGAGCCCACGAAATCCTCACGCCCATGGAAGCCATCGCGCTCGACTGGATCCTGGAACACCCCGAATACGAAAACGAACTCGCCGACGTGGAAGCGGCGCTGGCGCGCGATTACTCCGTCGAAGGGGGCCAGGCCAATCCCTTCCTGCACCTGTCCATGCACCTGTCGATCACGGAACAGGTGCAGGTGGACCAGCCGCGCGGCATCCGCCCGGCCGTGCAACAGCTGACGCAGCGCCTCGATTCGGCCCATGCGGCCCACCACGAGGTGATGGAATGCCTGGGCCAGATGATCTGGGCTTCGCAGCGCTCGGGCTTGCCGCCGGACACGGACGCCTATATCGACTGCGTACGGCGCCGCTGATCAGGTAGTATCATGTTGCCAAGAAACTCATCAATTGAAGGATATCTTGGCCCATCACACCATTCTTGTACTAGGCGGCTACGGTTTTTTCGGCACGCGCATTTGCCAGGCGCTGGCCGGCAACAAAGATATCCACCTGCTGGTGGCCGGGCGCGACGCCGCCAGGGCCGGAGCATTGGCGGCGCAATTGGGCTTGCCGCCGCAGCAGGCGCTGGCGCTCGATGCGCAGGCGCCTGATCTGGCGCGGCGCCTGGCCGAACTGGGCGTCGATACGCTGATCCATACCGCCGGCCCCTTCCAGGGCCAGGATTACCGCGTCGCCTGCGCGGCGATCGACGCCGGCGCCAACTACATCGACCTGGCGGACGGCCGCGATTTTGTCGCCGGCATTACCCGCCTCGACGAGCGGGCGCGCCAGCGCGACGTCTTCGTCACCAGCGGCGCCAGCTCGCTGCCGGCGCTCTCGTCGGCCGTGGTGGACCGCTACCTGCCGCGTTTTCGCCAGCTGACATCGGTCCGCCACGGCATCGCCTCCGGCGCCCGCGCGCCGGGCATCGCCACCATGGCTGGCATCTTCTCGTATTGCGGCAAACCATTCCAGCGCCTCGTCGCCGGCTCCCAGGAAACCACGCATGGCTGGCTAGACCTGAAGCGCCACCGCTTTGCCGCGCCCGTGGGACGACGCTTGCTGGGCAGCTGCGACGTGCCCGACCTGGCGCTGTTCCCGCAACGCTATCCTGGCCTCGAGACCGTCACCTTTCACGCCGGTTTTGCCGGCGCACCCGGCCACCTGTTCGTCTGGGCCGCCGCGCAGCTGGTGCGGCTGGGCCTGTTACGCAGCCTGCTATCGCTGGTCCAGCCGCTGCACGCCATCAGCAAGCGGGTGGAACCGCTGGTCAGCGACAAGGGCGCGATGTTCGTGACGATGCAAGGCGTGGGACTGGATGGATGGCCCTTGGCGTTGACATGGCAGTTGCTGGCGGCGCAAAATCACGGTCCGCATATCCCCTGCGGCGCGGCGATCGCGCTGGCGAACCGCCTGGCCAGCGCCACCAGCGGCGGCGTACCGTTGCCGCGCGGCGCCACGCCCTGCGTCGGCCTGCTCACGGTAGAAGCTTACCTGGCCGCGCTACAAGGCTATGATGTGACCGAGGTACCGGCATGAGCTGGTATCTGTTCGTCAAATGGCTGCACATCCTCAGCGCCACGATCCTGTTTGGCACCGGCATCGGCATCGCCTTCTTCAAATGGATCAATGATCGGGGCGGCGAGGTGCGCGCGATCCGCCTGTCGGCCGAAAAGACGGTGCTGGCCGACTGGCTGTTCACCACGCCAGCCGTCATTGTCCAGCCGCTGTCCGGGCTGGCGCTGGCGCATCTGGCCGGCTATCCGATCCTGTCCGGCTGGGTCCTCGCCTCGATGCTGCTGTATGCGCTGGCTGGCGCCTGCTGGCTGCCCGTGGTGTGGCTGCAGATCCGCATGCGCAGCCTGGCCCGCCTGGCCGATGATACGGGCACGCCGCTGCCGCGCCTGTACTGGATCTATGCGCGCTGCTGGTTCTGGCTCGGCGTGCCGGCATTTTTCGCCCTCATGCTGGTCTACTGGCTGATGGTGGCCAAGCCCGCGCCATGACGCCGGCGAACCTGCGCCGGCTGTACTGGACCCTGCGCCTCGGCATGGCCTTCATCTGGCTCTGGACGGCGCTCGTCTCCTGGTACCTGTATCCGCATGCCGAATCGCTCGCCTGGCTGCGCCGCAGCGGCGTCACGCTGCATACCGAGCAAGTGTTTGCCGCCTCCTGCCTGGCCGACCTGGCCATGGGCATCGCCTCGCTGCTGCACGCCCGGCCGTGGCTGTGGTGGATGCAGTGCGCTCTGGTGGCCGGCTATTCGCTGGTGATCGCCGTCTTCCTGCCGGAATTCCTGATCCACCCTTTCGGGCCGCTGACGAAAAACATCCCGCTGGTCACCGGCCTCGTATTTCTGGCACTGTATGAAAAAAGCCACGGCTAGCGTGGCTTCGGGACCGGGATCAGCACGGATCAGCGGTGGATGACCAGGGTCGTCGGCAGACTGTGGAAATAGGCGGCCAGGTCCTTGATGTCCTGGTTGCTCAGCGGTTTCACCTGGCCCGTCATGATGGCGTTGTTGCGGCCGTTGGCCTTGTCGCCCCGCTTGTAGGCGGTGAGCGCATGCTCCAGGTAATCCTTGTGCTGGCCCGCCAGCTTCGGATACGACGGGTCGATGGGCGAGCCATAATCCTTGCCGTGGCAAGTGGCGCAGCTGTATTTTTCCGCCAGGGCCTTGCCCGTGTTGATATTGCCGGCGGCGCCGGCGCCGAACGAAACGGTGGCGCAAACGAGGGAGGCGAGTAGTTTTTTCATCTGGCTGGTCCTCAGTTCGGCTTGGCTTGTTGCGAATAATAGGCGGCGACATCGGCAATGTCCTGGTCCGACAGGCTGCTGGCGATGCCCTTCATGCTGGGGTGTTTGCGGTCGCCCTTCTTGTAGGCCTGCAGCGCATTCTCGATATATTTCGCCGACTGGCCGCCGATCATGGGCACCTGGAACACTTCGGGGAAGGTCGCCTTGTAGCCCGGAATGCCATGGCAACCGATGCACATTTCCACCTTGGCAGTGGCTGCCTTGGCGTTTCCTACAATGTCAGCCGCTGTGACGGCATTGGCGATGCCGGCAAGCACGAGAAGTGCAAATATTTTTTTCATAGTGGCAAAGTGAACAAAGGTAATCGGAGAAACGCAAAGGCTGGTTTTTTTTGATCTTATGTGTTGACAATTAAGGTTGACAATTAATCTTCTGCTTGCCGATTCTAACCAAGATATTCTTGCAAGTCCACCTACAAAAAAGCCACTGTCGGCATGCGGGCACAAGCCACCGGCGTGACGGTGCGCGGCAGTTCTGTTTATACTCACCGTTTCCCGACTTTGGCAGACCGTTCATGCAAACACCGCACCCCCAGCAAGGCCAACGCTTCGAAGGTTCCGACAGCTATGTCGCCACCGCCGACCTGAAACTGGCCGTGAATGCGGCGCTGACCCTGCAGCGCCCCCTGCTGATCAAGGGCGAACCGGGCACGGGCAAGACCATGCTGGCCGAGGAAGTGGCCGCCGCGCTGAACATGCCGCTGATGCAATGGCATATCAAATCGACCACCAAGGCGCAGCAGGGACTGTACGAATACGATGCCGTCTCGCGCCTGCGCGATTCGCAACTGGGCGACGAGCGCGTGCGCGACATCCAGAATTACATCGTCAAGGGCGTGCTGTGGCAGGCGTTTACGGCACCCGAGCCGGTGGTGCTGCTGATCGACGAGATCGACAAGGCCGACATCGAATTCCCCAACGACCTGCTGCGCGAACTGGACCGCATGGAATTCTACGTCTACGAAACGCGCGAAATGGTCACGGCGCGCCACCGCCCGCTCGTCATCATCACCTCGAACAACGAGAAGGAATTGCCGGACGCATTCCTGCGCCGCTGCTTCTTCCATTACATCAAATTCCCGGACAAGGACACGATGGAACAGATCGTCGCCGTCCATTACCCGCACCTGAAGCAGGAACTGCTGGCACAGGCGCTGCAAACCTTCTACGAAGTGCGCGACGTGCCGGGCCTGAAGAAAAAGCCCTCGACGTCGGAATTCCTCGACTGGCTGAAACTCCTGCTGGCCGAGGACATTCCCGCCGAAGCATTGCGCAGCAAGGACAACAAGGCCGTCGTGCCGCCCCTGCATGGCGCGCTGCTGAAAAACGAGCAGGACGTGCACCTGTTCGAGCGCCTGATGTTCATGTCCCGCACCAACCGTTAAGGAGCGCCGGTGAACGACATCAGCCCTGACAACGTCTTCGTCCCCCTGGAACTGCACGGCATCCGCCTCGAAGCGCTGGCGCCGCACCACGCGCCTGGCCTGCGCGCGGCAGCCATGGACGGCGAACTGTGGAACCTGCGCGTGACGTCCGTTCCCGAGCCCGAACAGGTGGAACAGTACATCTTCAAGGGCATCGAAATGCGTCCCTCGCGCTTCGCCTTTGCCGTCATCGACGTGGCCAGCGGCGAGGTACTCGGCACCACCAGCTATCACGACGTGGTGCCGGAGATCAAACGCCTGGAAATCGGCTACACCTGGTATGCGAAGCGCTGCCAGCGCAGCCACGTCAACACTACCTGCAAATTGCTGCTACTGGCACACGCCTTCGACACCCTCGGCTACGCGCTGGTGGGCCTGCGCACCGATAACTTCAACCACGCTTCCCAGGCGGCCATCGAGCGCCTGGGCGCAAAAAAGGATGGCGTGCTGCGCCACCATGCGCTGCGCCGCGACGGCACCGTGCGCGACACGGTGATGTACAGCATCGCACGGGGCGAGTGGCCGGAGATCGCCGCGCACCTGCGCTACAAGCTGGCGCAGCGGCCGATTCAAGCGCTGCCGCGCGCGGCAGAGGCGCCGCCATGCTGATCGATTTCCTCTTCACGCTCAAGGACGCGAAGATACCCGTCTCGATCAAGGAATTTTTGACCTTGCTCGAGGCACTGCAAAAGAACGTCATCGAGGCGTCGATGGATGATTTTTATTATCTGTCGCGCCTGACCCTGGTCAAGGATGAAGCGCATTTCGACAAGTTCGACCGCGCCTTTGCGCAGTATTTCAAGGGCGTCAACGCGGCTTTCGACACGAATGCGGCAATTCCGCTGGACTGGCTGCTCAAGCGCATGCAGCGCGAGCTGTCCGAGGAACAGAAGGCGCAGCTGGAAAAATTCGGCTACGACAAGCTGATGGACCGCCTCAACGAGCTGCTGAAGGAGCAAAAAGAGCGCCACGAAGGCGGCAGCAAGTGGATCGGCACGGGTGGTACTTCACCGTTCGGCAACGGCGGCACGAATCCGGAAGGCATCCGCATCGGCGGCAAGGGCGGCAACCGCACGGCCGTCAAAGTGTGGGAAGCGCGCAGCTACCAGGATTATGACGGCGAACGCGAACTGGGCACGCGCAACCTGAAGGTGGCGCTGCGCCGCCTGCGCAAGTTCGCGCGTGAAGGCGCGGAAGATGAACTGGCGCTGGACGCCACCATCGCCGCCACGGCCAACAACGCGGGCTATCTCGACATCAAGATGCGCCCTGAGCGCAAGAACCGCATCAAGGTGCTGATGCTGTTCGACGTGGGCGGCAGCATGGACGACCATATCGAGCGCACGGAAGAACTGTTCTCGGCGGCGAAGACGGAATTCAAGAACATGGAGTTCTTCTACTTCCATAACTGCGTCTACGACACGCTGTGGAAGAACAACCGGCGCCGCCACGCCGAACGTTTCCCCACCTGGGACGTGCTGCGCAAATACCCGCCCGACACCAAGCTCATTTTCGTCGGCGACGCCACCATGAGTCCCTATGAAATCCTGCAGCCGGGCGGCTCCGTGGAGTATAACAACGAGGAAGCGGGCTCCGTCTGGCTGGCGCGCTTTACCAGCGCCTTCCCGAAATTCATCTGGCTCAATCCCGAATCCGAAGGCCTGTGGCAGTACCGCCAATCCATCGGCGTGATGCGCCAGTTGATGAACGACCGCATGTTCCCCCTGTCGATCGATGGACTGGAACGGGGCATGCGTTTGCTCAGTAAATAAAGACGCGCAACAAAAAGTCCATGGCGGCATGCCGCCGCCATGTCGTACACTGCGGGACAGAACCACCGCGGAGCTTCTCCGCTGCGGGTGCGCGCCATCGATACTGGCAAGCCCGCCCTGCTGCATCTTGTGCGCGGCCGCCATGGCCGTGACACTGTTCGATTGCGCACATCGTGCGCGCCTTCTGCTCCGGTAGAATCGGCGCATCGCTCTGCGCAAACAATGCACCATCGCTGCACCACGACATTGCCGCGCCAGCTCCCATGCTGCCGGCCGGTGCCAGCGCTATTTCAAAGGAATGAGCATGCAAAGTCTGATCTCGATCGCCGCCGACCTGTCCTGGCCGTTCGCCATCACCCTGGCCTGGGTCGTCGGTGAATTCGGTCACCGCTGGACTGGCCTGCCGCGCATCAGTTTTTATGGCGTGATCGGTTTCATCCTGGCGCAAACCCAGGTCGGCATCCTGCCGCAGACGGACGCCGGCCCCATGCTGGTGCTGGCCGACGTGGCCTTCGGCCTGATCCTGTTCGAGGTCGGCTACCGCATCAACCTGCGCTGGCTGAAGAACAACCCGTGGATCGCCGTCACGGGCCTGGTCGAGTCCTTGCTGACCTTTGCCGTCGTCTACTTCATCGGCATCGAATTCGGCACCACCTCGATGACGGCACTGCTGCTGGCGTCCTTGGCCATGTCCACTTCGCCGGCTACCATCATGCGCGTGATTAACGAGGAACGCAGCTCGGGCCAGGTCACGGAACGCATCGTCCACCTGACGGCGCTCAACTGCGTGCTGGCCGTCTTCACCTTCAACATCATCATCGGCTTCTGGATGTTCCAGAGCTCCACCGACCTGATCGAGGCGACCAGCAGCAGCGCCGCCGTGCTGGCCGCCTCCGTGGCCGCCGGCACCGTCTTCGGCATCGTCGTGCCGGCCATGCTGCGCCGCCTGGGCAACATGGCGCAGGACGCCACCGTGGCCTTCGCGCTGTCGGTGATGCTGCTCGTCGCCCTGACCTACACCACCAGCTTGTCGCCGCTGCTGGCCACCTTGACCTTCGGTCTGGTGGCGCGCCACCGCCGCGTCGCCTTCAGCCAGGCGCAGCGCAACTTCGGCGCGCTCGGCGAACTGCTGACGGTGCTGCTGTTCGTGTACGCCGCCTCGACCCTGGAGTGGGGCAGCGTGACGGCCGGCGCGGCCCTGGCCCTGGCCGTCGTCGGCGGGCGCCTGCTGACGAAAGTCGTCGGCGTGGCCGCGTTCTCGCACGTCAGCGGCATCTCCTGGCGCAAGGGCATCCTGACGGGCGTGGCGCTCACGCCCGTCTCCGTCTTCATCATCCTGCTGCTCGAACACGCGCGCCAGCACGGCGTGAACTTCGGCGACGAATTGAATGCCCTGGCCGCCGTCACGCTGGGCCTGGAACTGGTCGGCCCCGTGCTGGTTCAGCGCGTGCTGATGCTGGCCAAAGAAACCCACGAAATCAAGGAGCGCTAAATGCCGCTGGAACCCTTTGGCCAATCGGCCGCGCTGACTTTCGGCGTCGAACTCGAACTGCAACTGGTGAACCTGTCGGATTACGACTTGACGGCCGCCAGCCCCGACCTGCTGCACCTGCTGGGAAAAAAGCCGTTTCCCGGCAACGTCACGCCGGAAATCACCGAGAGCATGATCGAGATCAACTCGAGCGTGCACACGCATCACGGCCCCCTGCTGGAGCAGCTGCAGGAAATCCGCGATACCCTGGTCACGGCGGGCGACAAGCTCAATATCGGCATCGCGGGCGGCGGCACGCACCCGTTCCAGCAATGGTCGTCGCAAAAGATCTTTTCCAAGCCCCGTTTCCAGGAAATCTCGGAGCTGTACGGCTACCTGGCCAAGCAGTTCACCATCTTCGGCCAGCACGTGCACATCGGCTGCGCCTCGGGCGACGACGCCATGTTCTTGCTGCACTCGCTGAACCGCTATATCCCCCACTTCATCGCCCTGTCGGCCTCCTCGCCCTACGTGCAGGGACGCGATACCCTCTTCGATTCGGCCCGCCTGAATTCCGTGTTCGCCTTCCCCATGAGCGGGCGCGCGCCGTTCACGCTGAGCTGGGAGCAATTCTCCAACGAGTATTTCGCCAAGATGGAGAACACGGGCATCATCAAGAGCATGAAGGATTTTTACTGGGATATCCGTCCCAAGCCGGAATTTGGCACCATCGAACTGCGCGTGTGCGATACGCCGCTGACGGTGGAGCGTGCCGCCGCGCTGGCCGCCTACCTGCAGGCACTGTGCCGCTACCTGCTGGAGCAGAAGGAAGCGCCGCCCGTGGAAGACGACTACCTCGTGTACAACTACAACCGCTTCCAGGCTTGCCGCTTCGGCCTCGATGGGGCCATCACGCACCCGAAAACCTACGAGACGATGTCGCTGCGCGAAGACATCATGACCACCCTGCGCAAGATGGAGCCGCATGCCGAGGCGCTGGGCAGCACGCCCGCCCTGAAGCACCTGTCGGACGTGGCCAAGCAGTGGAGCGACGCGCAATACCTGCGCAAGCAGCACAGCCTGCAGGGCAGCGCCGAGGGCATGGTCGATTCGGCCATCCGCTGCTTCCGGGGCGAACCCATGAATTACTGAGGATGCCTGGCCAAACCTGCTGCGCGTCGGCATAGGCGGCCTGCGATGCTCACCGTACCTGCGTACGGTTGCGCTTCTCAGCCACCTCTCCCTTCCGCTCGCGACGGTTTTGCCAGTCATCGTGTCTTTTACCCCAGCAACGTGGCCCGTTCGCCCCAAGACCTGCACTGCCAGGGTCCGACCCCGGATCTTGCTTTTGGGGTGCAATCAGGCGCCAACGAGGCGCCCAAAAAACCACACCCGCCGCCCCCGTCATTTACAGCCACCTGCCCCGCTTGTTACAATAAGTGAGAATGATTCTTATTACTGCTTAAACCAAGAAACCAGCCCAGCCGGATGGGACAAGCAAGGGGAACGCGATGCCGCTGGCAGAGCCGCTACACCGCCAGGACATCGCGACGCTGTATGCCGACCACCACGGCTGGCTGCAGGGCTGGCTGCGCAAGAAGCTGGGCAGCACGGCCTGCGCGGCCGACATGGCGCAGGATACGTTCCTGCGCCTGCTCGACCGCGAAGACGCCGTCGCCGCGCGCGAGCCGCGCGCCTTTCTCGCCACCGTGGCGCAGCGCGTGCTGTTCAACCATTACCGCCGCCAGAAGCTGGAGCAAGCCTACCTGGACGTGCTGGCGCAGCTGCCTTCCCCGCACGCCCCGTCGCCCGAAGAACGGGCGCTGCTGCTGTCCACCGTATTTGAACTCGACCGCATGCTCGATGGCTTGCCGCCGCCCGTCAAGCGGGCCTTCTTATTGCGCCAGCTCGACGAACTGCCGCAGGAAGACATCGCGCGCCAGCTCGGCATCTCGCTGGCCACCGTGAAACGCCATCTGCAGCGGGCCGGCAGCGCCACGCAGGCGTGGCAGCAGCTGCAACTGCAGCACGAGCACTTGCCGCCCGAGGCGCACGCCACCCTGCTGCGCGCCTGCGTGCAAGCCAATGCGCCACGTCGCGCCGCCGTCAAGACCCTGGCCCTGCTGCTGGCCTGCGGCGCCTCGCTGTACGCGTTCGATCGCCGCAGCCCGTGGCGCAGCTGGACGGCCGACTACCGCACGGGCGTCAACCAGCGCCGCGTGGTGACCCTGGGCGACGGTACGCAGCTCACGCTCAACACGAATACTTCCGTGAATGTCGCCTACAGCGGCGCACAGCGCCGCATTGAACTGCTGGCCGGCGAAATCTTCATCGCCACCGGCAAGGATGCGGCGCAGCGGCCCTTCGTCGTCGGTACGCCGCACGGCACCCTGCAGGCGCTGGGCACGCGCTTCACCGTGCGCCTGCACGATGGCTATGCCAGCGCCGGCGTGCTCGAAGGCGCCATCGCCGTGCTGGCCGATGACGGCAGCCAGCGCCTGATGCTGCATCCCGGCGAAGGGGCGCATTTCGACAGTGACAGCCATCACCGCCAGGCGCTGGCGCCGTATGGAGGCGCCTGGCTCGATGGCATGCTGGTGGCGCGCGACATGCGCCTGGCCGATTTCCTCGCCGAGCTGTCGCGCTACAGCGAAGTCCCGCTGGGCTGCACAGCGGCCATCGCCGGCCTGCGCGTTTCCGGTTCCTATCCGCTGGCCGACGTGGATGCCATCCTCGACGCCGTCAGCGCCAGCCTCCATCTGCGGCGCAATACCGTCACGCGCTTCTGGGGACATCAGGTGGTGCGCATCGAACTGGCGCGGCGCTGACAATATTTTTCGCAAAGTGAGCTGTTTCACCGTGGCCGCGTGACTTGGAAGGCAGGCAGTCTCCATCTTGCGCATCCACGAAAGGTTTTATTCCATGCATCACGCTTCGCGTTCCCTCCTGACCCGTACCATCCTCGCCTGCGCCCTGTCGCAGATCGGCATGGCCCTCACCGTGCCCGCGCTGGTCCAGGCTCAAAACCAGCAAATGCGCGTCTACAGCATCCCAGCCGGCGCGCTGGGCGACGTGCTGACGCGCTTCGGCAGCGACAGCGCCATTTTATTGTCGTTTTCCAGCGAGTCCACGCAAGGCTTGCGCAGCGCCGGCCTGCAAGGCAGCTATGGCGTGCACGATGGTTTCCGCGTGCTGCTGGCCGGTAGCGGGCTGCAAGCCGTGCCGCAGCCGAATGGCGGCTACCTGCTGCAAAAGATCCCCGCCAGCACGAATGCTCCTACGCCGGACAGCCGCGGCGTGGCCATCATGAGCGGCGTCACCGTCGTGGCGGCGGCCGAGCGCAACGCCGCCACCAGCGGCACGGGCAGCTACACGGGCGGTCCCGCCAGCGGCGCCACGGGCCTGGCCTTGAGCCAGCGCGAGACGCCGCAATCGCTGACCATCGTCACGCGCCAGCAGATGGATGACCAGAACAGCAATGCAGTCTCCGACGTCATGAAAAACGTCAACGGCGTGAGCGTGCAAAACTACGACAGCGACCGCTGGAGCTTCCAGGCGCGCGGCTTTGCCGTCACCAATTTCCAGTACGACGGCGTCTCGGCCATCTATGACGGCGTGTACGACTGGGGCACGACCAACAGCGACATGGCCATCTACGACCGCATCGAAGTGCTGAAAGGCGCGACGGGCCTGATGAGCGGCACGGGCGATCCCTCGGCCACCGTCAACATGGTGCGCAAGCGCCCCACCGCCGACTTCGCGGGGGCAGCGACCCTGGGCGCCGGCTCATGGGACAACTACCGCGGCGAAGTCGATGTCTCCGGCCCCCTGAACGCCAGCCGCACGGTGCGCGGCCGCCTCGTGGGGGCTTACCAGGACAAGCATTCCTACCTTGACCGCTACAAGCAGCAGAAATCCGTCGCCTACGGCATCGTCGAGGCGGACCTGACGCCCGTCACCCTGCTGACGGCCGGCTTCACGCACCAGGACTACAAGCCGCGCGGCTCGACCTGGACCGGGTTCCCCGTGCTGTTTTCCGATGGCTCGCGCACGGATTTTCCCACTTCGTGGAATCCGGCCACCGGCTGGAGCCGCCGCGACATGCAGAACACCACCCTGTTCTCGTCGCTGGAACACACGTTTGCCAACGACTGGAAAATCAAGCTAAGCGCCAACCAGCTGCGCAGCAAGCATGACAGCGTGCTCGGTTCGGCCAGCGGCGGCAATCCCGATCCCGTCACGGGCGAGGGCGCGTATTTCTTCATGGGAAAATACAAGGGCGACCGCCGCCAGACGACTGTCAACGTGGACGCCAGCGGCCCGTTTACTGCCTTTGGCCGCCAGCATGAAGCCATGCTTGGCTATTCGTCATCAACGGCGAAGCAGGATGGTCCCGTCTACGAATCGGTCTACCCGCCCGTCGAAGGCAGTTATTTCGACTGGCGCGGCCAGTACGCGGAACCGGCCTTCAAACGCCTGGGCAACGACAACGACAGCACGCGCCAGAGCGGCCTGTATGGCGCCGTACGACTGCATCCCGTCGACGCGCTGTCTCTCATCGTCGGCGCGCGCGTAAGCGACTACAAGCAGGAGCAGGACCGCAGCTTCTTCGACACCGGCACCGCACGCATCACCTCGCGCATCGAGGAGAACAACGTCGTCACGCCGTATGCGGGCGTGGTCTACGATCTCGATAAAACATACTCTCTCTTCGGCAGCTACACGAGCATCTTCGCGCCGCAAAGCAATCGCGACGCGAACCGCCGTTTCCTCTCGCCCGTGCGCGGCAAGGGATTTGAAGCGGGCGTGAAAGCCGAATACTTCGAGGGCAAGGTCAATGCCAGCGCCGCCGTCTTCCAGATCCGCCAGAGCAATGTGGCCAGCTATGTGGGCGAGGTGAATGGCGAGGAGGCGTACAAAGCCATCGATGGCATCACCAGCCGCGGCCTGGAACTGGAAGTGACGGGCGAAGTGGCCAAGGACGTGAAGCTGAGCGCCGGTTACACGTATGCGCATGTGCGCGATGCGGATGGCAAGGACGTCTTTTCCACCATGCTGCAAACCACGCAGCCGGCCCATCTGGTGCGCGTGCAAGGCATCTGGCGCCTGCCCGCCAGCCTGGACAAGGTCACCGTGGGAGGCGGCATCAACTGGCAAAGCAGCTATTTCGGCAAGCTGTGGAATCCGGCCGCCGAAGACTATGCGCGCATAGGCCAGGGCAGCTACGCGCTGATCAACCTGATGGCCCGCTACGAGATCAGCAAGAACACGACTGCCAGCCTGAATGTGAACAACCTGATGGACAAGAAGTACCTGACGGGCCTGGGCCTGTTCGAAACGGGCTTCTACGGCGAACCGCGCAACGTGATGTTCACCTTGCGCACGAAGTTTTAACTGCCTCGGCTAAGCACCATACAGCGCCAGCGCCCAGGCTGGCGGGCGCAGTTCCAGGGCCAGTGGCAAGTAAGCGGTATCGAAGCGCGCCGCCAGCAGGTACACGTTGGCGGCGCCGCCGCGCTCCCATGCGCCCGTAAAACCTTTTTCGCCTGCCGCCGCCCGCTTGCGGTCGAACGGCACGGCACTTTTCGCGAACTCCTCGTGGGTCTTTCTGCCCTGCGCATACGGCGCCAGCCAGGCCATCGCCTCGGCCAGGCGCTGCGCTTCCGGTGCGCCGTACCAGTCATCGCCATGCGCCTGCGCCATCAGCGCCGTCGCCAGCAGCGGCTCCAGGCTGTAGGTGGTGTAATGCAGGGCGTCGCGCTGCTCGAAATCAAATGGCACGCCGCCGGCGCCGATATTGCGCGGCACGTGTGCCAGGAAGCGCTCCTTCGCGCGCGCGATCAGCAGCGCCTCGCCCGTCACATAGGCGGCAGCGGTTCCTATCTTGATGCGGTGGCTATGCCAGTTGTTGCGCGCCGTGGATGGCCCGCCCACCTTGACGGGATCACTCAGGTAGCCCTGCGCCAGGGTGCGGCAAAAGGCGCGCACCTGCTCGCGCTCCACGCCGCTCAAGCGTTCCTGTATCAGGTCAAAGCCCATCAGCATGCTGGCCAGCTCCGTCTCGTCGACGGGGCTGAACGACGGCTGGTAGCCGCTGGTCCAGGCCAGTACCAGTTGGCGCGACGCCTCGAAATGCGCCATCTCGCCCGAGAGGCGCCAGGCCAGCGCCTGCAGCCGCGCCTGGCGCCAGTCTTCCTGCGCCTGCTGGCTTTTTTCGCGTCCGCCCTCTCCCTTCAGCAAGCCGCCCGTGCGCACTTCGGCCATCAGGTGCACGGGCCGCGTCGCATCCTTGCGCGCCGCCTTGACCACCTGTGCCGCGACGACCGGCTCCACGCGCGCCTTGAGCGTGCGGGCTCGGGCGGCCGACGTCAGGGCGAACGCCAGCGCTTCCTCCTGCGGTCGCGGCGCCGCGCGCAAGCCCGCCAGCGGCAGCGCCAGCAGGCCGGCCAGCACCGTGCGCCGGCGCATCAGGTGCGCGCTCAAAACCGCGTCTCCCGTGCCGCGCGCAGGAAGTTATCGAGGATGGGCGTGCAATCGAGCAGCTCGACGCCGCCCGCCGAATGGAACTCCGGGTGCCACTGCAAGCCCATGACGAAGCGTGCCCGCTGGTAGCGGATGGCCTCGACGATATTATCCCCTTGCGAATACGCTTCCACCGTGATGTCGCGCCCCAGGTCCTTGACGGACTGGTGGTGGATGGAGTTGACCAGCGCCTCTCCCGTCTTCGGGAACAGGCCGGCCAGCGACGAGCCTTTCGGGAAGACGATGGTGTGGCGGTGGCGGTCATACAGGTCGTTGACGTGCGAAGTGGCGCCCTCCACGTCCGAGGCGATATCCTGGTACAGGGTACCGCCGAAGCCCACGTTAATGAGTTGGCAACCACGGCAAATCCCCAGCACAGGCTTGCCCGCGTCGACGAATTCGTGCAGCAGTTCCAGTTCGTACAGGTCCCGCGCGCGGTCGCCGCTCCATTCAGGCCGCGTGGCCGTCTCGGAATACGTCTGCGGCGAGACATCGGCGCCGCCTTGCAGCACCAGGCCGTCCAGGTGGCGCGCATAGTGGCGCAGGGTGATGTTACTCGGGTGTAGCAAGCCGCTGGTATTGACGGTCGGGATCATGAACACCAGCACGTCGCGCGACATGACCCACTGGGCAATCGACTCTTCCAGATACTGCAAATTCTTGCTGCGCAGGCCAGTGGCACCCGGCTCGGGGTGGAAAATGCGCGCCGAGATACCGATGCGCAGCGTGCGCCGCATGAAGTCGCGCCCCGCCTTGTCGCGCATGGAGCGGTAGCGCGACGTCAGTACCCGCCAGGCCAGCGCCAGCGGCGTGTCGTTATCCTTCAGGTAGCGGGGTGCCGCGTCGCGCGCACGGTGCTCGTCATCGCTCGCGCGACCGACCCGGTCGGGCCGCGCAGGGGGCGCTGGTTCGCTGGAAGGGGGAATCGGCGGATCTTTTTCGTCTGACATGGCGGGGCTGACTGAAAGCGGAGACGTTTTCAATATAAACCCCTGCTTCCGAAAGCACGATTCAATTTTGTAACAAAAGCGTACTCGCGGGGCATCCGCGCAACACGCGGGTGCGCCTTGCATACAGGCTGTTTACGGGGGAAAGCCGGCTTTTTAGAGAATCTTTACGCCCCCGCTGCTAACCTTGAACGTACCTCAACCACCGCTGCATAGCCGCCATGGAAACCCATTCACGTCTGCATACCCGTCAAGCCCTCCCTCACCGCCATTCCCGCCTGCCCACCTTCCTCATGCATATCACCGTCGACACGGCTTGCCTGGCCCAGCTGCGCCAGCTCGTCGTGCAGACCTGCGGCACGATGCTGTCCTTCATGCGCGTCGAGGCGGTCGACCATGCCGCACGCATGAAGGTATGGCTGTGCGTGACGGAACCGGCCCTGCGCCTGACCATGGATGCCGTCATGCGCCTCTTGCCGGCGGCGGAATTTGGCCGCATCAGCCAGGGGAAATCCGCATGAACCAGTACGCCTGCGACCACGCCATGTCTTCCGCGCGCATCACCGCGCACTTCCAGGGCATCTGGGTGCCCATGGTCACACCGTTTCGCAATGGCGAACTCGATCTCGCGGCGGCCCAGCAGCTGGCCAGCGAACTGGCCGCCAGCGGCATCGATGGCCTGGTGGTCTGCGGCACCACGGGCGAAGCGGCCATGCTGGACGCGCAGGAGCAAACCCTGCTGCTCGACAGCGTGCTCGAAGCCGTCGGCCCCCGCTTCCCCGTCGTCATGGGCGTGGGCGGCAGCGATACGCGCCAGGTCACGGCCACGGTACAGCGCTACCACGACCACCCGCTGGCGGGCCTGCTGATCTCCGCGCCCGCCTATGTACGCCCGTCGCAGGAAGGCATCGTGCGCCACTTCCAGGCCATCGCCGCAGCCACCGACCAGTCCATCGTGCTGTACAACGTGCCGGCGCGCACAGGCGTGCAGATCACGCCAGCCACGGCCGCCCTGCTGGCGCGCGACTCGCATTTCGTCGCCATCAAGGAGGCGGGCGGTTCGCTGCAGCAGTTCGCCGAATTGCTGCTCGAGACGCGCCTGGACGTGCTGTGCGGCGACGATGCGCTGCTGCTGGCCAGCCTGTCGATGGGCGGCCACGGCGCCATGTCGGCCGCCGCCCAGGTGCGTCCCGACCTGTATGCGCAGCTGTACCACCTCGTCAGGCAGGGCCGCCACGGCGCCGCCGGCGCCCTGTTCAAGGCCATGCTGCCTGTCATCCGCCTGCTGTTCGCCGAACCCAATCCCGCGCCCGTCAAGGCGGCGCTGGCCATGCAGGGCAAGGTGCGCGAAGAGCTGCGCTTGCCAATGACGCCCATGTCGGCCGCAGGCCAGGCCGCGCTGGCCGACGCGCTGGAGCAGCTGATGGCGCTGCCCGTGTGGACGGCCGGCGACAAGGAAGAATCTCGCGAAGGCTGCCTGCTGCAGCTGGTGTCCGCCGCCAATATCATGCCAGCCGTGCGCCAAGATGATCATCGCCATCACGGATGATCGGGGAGGAGTGGAAAAATCCATCGTCGCCGGACGGCTGGCCGCCTCGCGCGCGCTGGCCGGACGCAAGGTGCTGCTGCTCGACGCCGATCCGCGCCAGGCAGCCCTGGCACACGCCGGGAAGCTGCGTTCCGGCGCCATGCGTGGCAGCGTAACGGCGCCCAGCCTGATGGCCCGTGCCATCAGCGCCAAGGGCTTGCAGCCGGAACTGGAGCACCTGGTGCACTGCTATCACGACATCGTCATCGACAGCGAAGGCCGCGATTCCATGGGCAGCCGCTCGGCACTGGGTGCCGCGCGCGTGCTGGTGGTGCCGCTGGACGGTACCGTGGACGCCGCCGCACGGACTGGCCTGGCGCGCCGCATCGCCCATGCGCGCAGCGTCAATCCTGCACTGCGCGTGCTGCTGGCGACAGATACGCAGGCGGCGGCCGCGCATGCCCTGGCGGCACGGATACCGGCCGCCCGCGTGGTCGGCCTGGAACAGCTGTATTGCGCCGTTTTCGACAGCCATCACCGCGCGGCATAAGCACTCCGCCGGGTCCGGCCCCGTTCCCGGCACGCAAAAAAAGGCGGCGCATGCGCCGCCTCTTCCCCCATCAATTAAAACGTCTTGCTGAGCGTCAGCTGCAGCGCCGTCTTGCCCATGAATTTGCCATTCACGGGTGAGGCATAGGCGGACTTGCCTGCGTTGGTGCCGATCACGGCCAGCGCACCCGTCACCATGCCGAAATCGCGCGTGACGCCTGCCTTCCAGTCCGTGTAGCCCGACGCGTCATTGTTTTTGACCTTCTGGTGGCCCGCGTGCAGGTTGCCGGTCCAGCCGTTGCCCAGGTCGATATTCGCGCCGATATCCAGGTAGCCGCTGTTCTTGCTGTTGACGATGCCGAACAGGTTGGAGACGGCGTGCGAATACTTGACATAGGCGGGACCATACGACAGCTGGCCGTAGACTTCCTGCGTATCCGCGTCGGCCAGGCCGGCGACATGCTTCAAGCCGTTGTCCGCATACACATACGCCAGCACGCCCACGTCATAGCCAACATCGCCGGTCAACTGGCCCCGCTTGCCCGCATACAGGTCCACTTCCACGTCGCCGCTGCCGCCCGCGTCCTTGGTCCACTTGACGGTGGAGGCCCAGGCGCCCACATACAGGCCCGTCGGGTTGTTGACGTAATCAAAGCCGCCCTGCAGGGCCGGCTTCAAACGCGTCTGCGAGATGCCGCGGTAGCGGTAGTCGGACACGCCGGCCACATTAAAACTGACTTCGTTATCCGGCTTGGCCTCGTCCGCGTGGGCCAGGCTGCCCGTAAAGACGGTGGCGACGGCGAGTGCGAGTAGCATTTTATTCATGGTTTTTTCTTCTTCATGGGTGGTATGGGCCTTTGCCAACATGGCGCAGCTGGCCCGCCGCTGCAAAATTTTGGGTAAAGCATCCCCCTGGCGCGCGCGGCGCCTGTTTTCAAACAGGGGATTAACGGGTGTTAGAGCGGCAGCAACAGCCTGTAGCCGACGGCCGTTTCCGTCAGCAGGTACTGCGGCTGGGCCGGATCGGCTTCCAGCTTCTGGCGCAGATGGCCCATGTAGATGCGCAGATAATGGCCGTTCTCGCTGTTCGATGGCCCCCACACTTCGCGCAGCAGCTGCGGATTGGTGACCACCCTGCCCGCGTTTTTCACCAGTACGGACAGCAAACGGAATTCCGTCGGCGTCATGTGCACCAGCTGCTTGTTGCGCGTCACCAGGCGGTCCTTCAGGTCGACGCGCACGTCGCCGAACTGCACCACGCCATCATCGCTGGCGGCGGGCTGGCGCTGGCGGCGCAGGGTGGCACGCACGCGGGCCAGCAGTTCGCCCACGCCAAACGGCTTGGTCAGGTAATCGTCCGCGCCCGCATCGAGCGCACGGATCTTGTCTTCCTCGTCGACGCGCGCCGAGAGCACGATGATGGGCACGGCCGACCACTTGCGGATGTCGGTGATGAAATCGATGCCGTCGCCATCGGGTAAGCCCAGGTCCAGCACGATCAGGTCGGGCCGGCGCGTGCCGGCATCGATCAGTCCCCGCTGCATGGTGGCCGACTCGAAAATCTGCCAGCCCTCGTCTTCCAGCGCGGAGCGCACGAAACGGCGGATTTGCGGTTCATCCTCGACCAGCAAGGCCGTGGCGGAAGGTTCGTTCATGATGGTTTTCCTGTTTCAAAATCGCTTGCGTCGTCCAGCTCCGCTTCCGGCAAGGCCGGCGGCGTACCCAGCGGCAAGGTAAATACCAGGGCCGCGCCCTGTCCCGGTGCTGGCGGCTGCGCGTGGATGGTGCCGCCATGCGCTTCCACAATGGCGCGGCAGATGGCCAGTCCCAGGCCCACGCCTGGTTTGTTCGATTCGCGCTCGCCGCGCGTGAATTTTTCAAAGATGGCTTCTTCGCGGCCCGGTGGCAGGCCGGGACCATCATCGGCCACCGTCACCTGCAGGAACTGGCCGTGCGTCCTGGCCCCGATGCTGATGGTGCTGCCCGGCGGCGTGTACTTGGCCGCGTTTTCCAGCAGGTTGCACAACACGCGCTCGACCAGCACGGCGTCATAGCGCACCAGCGGCAAGTCCGGCGCCAGCTGCGTCTGTACTTTATGCTGCTGCAATTGCGGACCGCTGGCACGCAGCGCACTGCCCACCACTTCCTCCAGCGCCTGCCATTGCAGGTTCAGGCGCACATTGCCGCTCTCGATGCGCGCCATGTCCAGCAAGTTCGCCACCAGGGCGCTCATGCGCACGGTTTCGGACTGCAGCGAACGGGCCATGTCCAGCTGCGCGGGCGACAAGGCGGGCCGCGACAAGGCCAGCGACTCGGCCAGGCCCACGAGAGACGTCAATGGCGTGCGCAAGTCATGCGACAGGGCTGCCAGCAGCGAATTGCGCAGCCGTTCCGACTCCATCTGCACCAGCGCACCCTGCGCCACCTCGATGTAATGCACGCGTTCGAGGGCGATGGCCGCCAGCGCGGCAAAGGTATCGAGGTGCTGGCGCTGTTCCGGCACCAGCAGCCAGCGTCCATGCTGCGGCGCCTGCAGCGGCAGCAGCGCCAGCACGCCCCGCGTGCGCATGGGCGCGATCAGCGGCAGATAGAAAGTCGGCGAGGCGGGCAAGGTGTCCGTGCCCGTGCCGGCTGCCTGCGCATGGTCGAAGGCCCACTGGGCGATGCCCAAGTCCATCTCCAGCGGCGCCGTTCCGCCATTCGGGGCCTGCAACCGTCCCTCGTCATCGGGCAGCAGCAAGGTGGCGCGCGCGCGGAAGGCACGTTCAATGGCGCTTTTCGTGATGTCGAAAATCTGCTCCGTCTGCAGCACGCCGGACAATTCCCGCGAAAACTCGTACAGGGCGCGCGCGCGGGCTTCGCGGTGCGACGCCACGCGCGCCTGGAAGCGCAGGCCAGCCGTCAAATGCCCGGTAATCAAACCCACGGCCAGCATCACGCCAAACGTGATCACATACTGGAAGTCGCCCACGGCAAAGGAAAAGCGCGGCGGCACAAAGATGAAATCGAAGCAGGCCACACCCACCAGGCTCGCCAGCGCCGCCGGCCCGCGCCCCAGGCGCACGGCCACCAGCACCACCGTCAGCAGGGACAGCATGGCGATATTGGCCAGGTCCAGGTAAGGCTGCAGCGGTACCGAGGCGAGCGCCGTGGCCAGGCTGGCGCCAGCTGCCAGGAGGTAGCGCCAGTGGCGCGAAGCCCGGCGCGGCGGCGGTGCCGCGTCGCCTGCCGCGCGCCGCGCGGGCGCATCGGCCGGCGGCAAGCCCACCTCGATCAGGTCGATATCGGGTGCCAGGCTGGCCATGCGCACAGCCGGCGGTGCCTTCCACAGGCGCACCAGCGCGCCGGCGCAGCCACGCCCGACGATGACTTTCGAGATGTTCGCATTGCGCGCATAGTCGACCACGGCGGCGGCGATGTCGGCGGACGGATTGACGGCCGTGCGCGCACCCAGGTCCTGCGCCAGTTTCAGGGTTTTCAGGATGCGCTCGCGCTCGGTCGCGGGCAGGCGCTGCAAGCGCGGTGTTTCCACGTACAACGCATGCCATTCGGCGTTCAGCTGGCTGGCCAGGCGCGCCGTGCTGCGGATCACGTGTTCGCCCCCCGCGCGCGGCCCCACGCAAGCCAGCAGCGCGGCGCCCGTCTTCCAGACGGGATTGATGGATTTCTCCACGCGATAGGCCTGCACGTCATCCTGCACCCGGTCCGCCGTGCGGCGCAAGGCCAGTTCGCGTAAGGCGATCAAATTCCCCTTGCGGAAAAAATGCTGCGACGCCCTCTCCGCCTGCTGCGCCTGATATACCTTGCCCTGCTTCAGGCGGCGCAGCAGTTCGTCGGCGGGAATATCGACCAGCACCACTTCATCGGCGCGGTCGAACACCGTATCGGGCAAGGTTTCGGCCACGCGCACGCCCGTAATCCCGCCCACCACGTCGTTGAGGCTTTCCAGGTGCTGCACGTTGACGGTCGAGAGCACGTCGATGCCCGCCGCCAGCAATTCCTCGACATCCTGCCAGCGCTTCGGATGGCGTGAACCGGCCACGTTCGAGTGCGCCAGTTCATCCATCAGTATCAGGGGCGGCGCGCGGCGCAGCGCTTCGTCCAGGTCGAACTCGAACAGCGTCTTGCCGCGGTACTCGATCGCCTTGAGGGGCAGCACGGGCAAGCCTTCCAGCAGGGCTGCCGTATCCTGGCGCCCATGCGTCTCCACCACGCCCACCAGCAAAGCCTGGCCATCGGCCAGCAACTTGCGGGCGGCGGCCAGCATCGCGTAGGTCTTGCCCACGCCGGCCGAGGCGCCGAAATAAATGCGCAGCCTGCCGCGCGCGGCTTTCTTTTCCTGCGCCTGCACCTGCGCCAGCAGGGCATCAGGGTCGGGGCGTTGGCTGTCGTTGGGAAGCATGGATCTCTTTTAAGGTCAACATTGGGGGCAAAACCGGCGGCTTTGCCCCGACATCATCTTACTTCTGCGCCGCATCGAGCGCCAGATTCAGTTCCAGCACATTCACGCGCGCTTCGCCGAAAAAGCCGATATATGCGGTTTTCTGTACCTTGGCGATGGCATTTTCCACCTGCGCCAGCGGCATGGCGCGCACGCGGGCCACGCGCGGCGCCTGGTACAGGGCGCCTGCCAGGCTGATTTCCGGGTCCAGACCGCTGCCCGACGCCGTCACCAGATCGACGGGAATGGGGTTGCGGTTGCCCGGGTCGGCCGCCTGCAGGGCCGCGATGCGCGCCTTGACAGCGTCCACCAGGGCCGGATTCGTCGGCCCCAGGTTGGAACCGCCCGAACCGGCGCCATTATTGGCCATCGGCGCGGTGGCCGATGGGCGGCCCCAGAAGTACTTGGGCGAGGTGAAGGATTGGCCGATCAGCGTCGAGCCGACGGGCTTGCCAGCCCGCTCGACGATGCTGCCATTGGCTTCGTCATGGAAAGCCAGCTGGCCGATACCGGCCGTGGCAAACGGATAGACGACGCCGCAGATCACGGTCAGCGCGGCAAACAGGACCAGGGCGGGACGTACGATGGTGCTCATGATGGTTCCTTTAGACGAGATTGAGTGCGGACAGCAGCATGTCGATCAGCTTGATGCCGATGAAGGGCAGGATGATCCCGCCCACGCCATAGATCAGCAAGTTGCGGCGCAACAGCATGGCCGCGCCGATGGCCCGGTATTGCACGCCTTTCAAGGCCAGCGGAATCAGCACGACGATGATCAAGGCATTGAAGATCACGGCCGACATGATGGCCGAGGCGGGACTGGCCAGCTGCATGATGTCGAGCGCCTTCAGTTGCGGATAGGTGCCCACGAAGGCGGCCGGGATGATGGCGAAGTACTTGGCGATGTCGTTCGAGATCGAGAACGTCGTCAGCGAACCGCGCGTCATCAGCATCTGCTTGCCGATTTCGACGATTTCCAGCAGCTTGGTGGGGTTCGAATCGAGGTCCACCATATTGCCCGCCTCCTTGGCCGCCTGCGTGCCCGAGTTCATCGCCACGGCCACGTCAGCCTGGGCCAGCGCCGGCGCGTCGTTGGTGCCGTCACCCGTCATCGCCACCAGCCGGCCTTCGGACTGGTAGCTGCGGATGAGTTTCAGCTTGTCTTCCGGCGTCGCCTCGGCGAGGAAGTCGTCCACGCCCGCCTCGGCGGCGATGGCCGCCGCCGTCAGCTTGTTGTCGCCCGTGATCATGACGGTCTTGATGCCCATGCGGCGCAGTTCCGCAAAGCGTTCCTTGATGCCGCCCTTGACGATGTCCTTCAGCTCCACGGCGCCCATGACGCGGCCATCGTCGACCACCACCAGCGGCGTGCTGCCGCGGCGGGCGATATCGTCGACGGCGCGCGCCACGTCGTCCGGATACGGCTGGCCCAGCGCTTCCACGTATTTTTTCATGGAGTCGGCCGCGCCCTTGCGCAGCTGGCGCACCTGCTGTTCGCCGGGAATGTCCACGCCGCTCATGCGCGTCTGTGCCGTGAAGGGCACGAAGGTGGCGTGCAGGTTGCCCATCTCGCGCTCGCGGATATTGAACTTCTGCTTGGCCAGCACGACGATGCTGCGCCCTTCCGGCGTTTCATCGGCCAGGGAAGCCAGCTGCGCCGCGTCGGCCAGCTGCTGCTCCGTCACGCCGGGCGCCGGCACGAAGCTCGACGCCTGGCGGTTGCCCAGGGTGATGGTGCCGGTTTTATCGAGCAGCAGTACGTCGACGTCGCCGGCCGCCTCCACGGCGCGTCCCGACGTGGCGATCACGTTGGCCTGCATCATGCGGCTCATGCCGGCCACGCCGATGGCCGACAGCAGGCCGCCGATGGTGGTCGGAATCAGGCACACGAGCAGCGCGATCAGCACGGTGATGGTCACCGGCGTGCCACTGCCGGCCGCCGCCACGGAAAACAGCGAATACGGCAGCAGGGTCACGGTGACGATCAGGAAGACGATGGACAGGGCCACGAGCAGGATCGTCAGGGCGATTTCATTCGGCGTCTTCTGGCGCTTGGCGCCTTCGACCATGGCGATCATGCGGTCGATGAAGGCTTCGCCCGGGTTGACGGAAACGCGCACCAGCAGCCAGTCCGACAGCACGCGGGTGCCGCCCGTCACGGCGGAAAAGTCGCCGCCCGACTCGCGGATGACTGGCGCCGATTCGCCCGTAATGGCGCTTTCATCGACGGAAGCCACGCCGGCCGTCACTTCGCCGTCGGCGGGAATCACGTCGCCCGCTTCGACCAGCACCGTCATGCCCTTGCGCAAATCGGTGGCCGGCGTGGGCAGCCAGGAGGTGCCGTACTTCGGCGTCTGCATTTTCTTTGCCATCACCGTCTGCTTCAAGGCGCGCAGGGAAGCCGCCTGCGCCTTGCTGCGGCCCTCGGCCAGCGCTTCGGCGAAATTCGCGAACAGCACGGTAAACCATAGCCAGACGGCGACGGCGACGATGAAGCCGAACGGCGCCTCGCCCTGGCCATTCAGGGCCTGGATGGCCAGCAGGGTCGTGATGATGCTGCCCACGTAGACGACGAACATCACGGGGCTGCGCCACTGCGTGCGGGGGTCGAGTTTTTTGAACGCATCGACGACGGCGGGGCCGATCAGTGCGGAATCGAACAAGGTCAGGCTTGTGCGTGACATTTTATTGGCCTCGGGTGAAAAGTTGCAGGTGTTCGACGATCGGGCCCAGGGCCAGCGCGGGAACGTAATTGAGCACGCCGACCAGCACGACAACACCGATCAGCAGGCCGATGAACATGGGGCCATGCGTGGGCATGGTGCCGGCATTGGCCGACAGGCGCTGCTTGCCCGCCAGCGAACCGGCCACCGCCAGCACGGGCACGATGACGGCGAAACGACCGAACCACATGGCGATCGCCAGCATCACGTTGTAGAACGGCGTGTTGGCGGACAGGCCGGCAAATGCGCTGCCGTTGTTGTTGGCGGCCGAGGTGAAGGCATACAGGATTTCAGAGAAACCATGCGCGCCCGGATTGGCCACGCCCACCGTTCCCGGCTCCACCATCACGGCGATCGCCGTACCCGTCAGCACCAGGGCCGGCGTCACCAGGATGGCCAACGAGACCATCTTCATTTCATAGGCCTGGATTTTCTTGCCCAGGTATTCCGGCGTGCGGCCTATCATCAGGCCGGCGATGAAGACAGCCAGGATGGCGAACATCAGCATGCCGTACAGGCCCGTGCCCACGCCGCCGAAGATCACTTCGCCGAACTGCATCAGCAGTAGCGGCACCATGCCGCCCAAGGGCATGTAGGAATCGTGCATGGAGTTGACGGCGCCACACGATGCCGCCGTCGTCACTGCCGCGAACAAGGTCGAGGAGCTGATGCCGAAGCGCGTTTCCTTGCCTTCCATATTGCCGCCCGCTTGCAGGCTGCTGGCCTGCTGGTCCACGCCCAACGCCTGCAGGGCAGGATTGGCTTGCTGCTCGGCGCTCATCACGCCCGCCGTCATGACGACAAAGATCAGCGTCATGGCGGCCAGCACGGCCCAGCCCTGGCGCATGTCGCCCGCCATGCTGCCAAAAGTGAAGCACAGGCCGGCGGGAATGAGGAAGATGGCCAGCATCTGCAGGAAGTTCGACAGCGCGGTGGGATTTTCATACGGGTGGGCGGAGTTGGCATTGAAGAAGCCGCCGCCATTCGTTCCCAGCAGCTTGATCGATTCCTGCGAGGCGACGGGGCCCATGGCGATGGTCTGCGTGGTTGCCACTTGCGCCTCCATCACGGGCTTGCCTGCCGCATCGAGCACGGCTTGGCCATCGGCCGCGACCTTCGGCGTTTCATACGCCACCTGGTCGAGCAGGGTCACTTCCTTGTACGGCGAAAAATTCTGGATCATGCCTTCGCCCATGAAGACCACAGACAGGGCCAGGGACAGCGGCAGCAGGATATACAGCGTGGAGCGCACCAGGTCGACCCAAAAGTTGCCGATCGATTTGCCCGAGCGCGAGGCAAAGCCGCGCACCAGCGCAAAGATCACGGCGATGCCGGTGGCGGCCGAGAAGAAATTCTGGCACGCCATGCCCAGCATCTGCGTCAGGTAGCTCATGGTCTGTTCTCCGCCGTAGCCCTGCCAGTTGGTGTTGGCGACGAAGCTGATGGTGGTATTGAACGAGGAATCGGGGCTGACGGCGCCGAGTCCCTGTGGATTCAAGGGCAAGAAGCCCTGCAGGCGCTGCAGGCCGTAGACAAAGAAGGCGCCCACGGTATTGAAGACGATCAGGGCAATCGCATAGCTTTTCCAGCCCATGGCCTTGTCGGCGGGCAGGCCGGACCAGCGGTACAGCAGGTTTTCCAGCTTTTGCAGCCAGCCCAGCCCGCGCACGGGCGCATCGCCGGCCACCTTCGCCATGTACAGGCCCAGCGGGTAAGCGCCCGCCAGCAGCACGGCCAGGAAAGCGGCCAGCAGGAGTATCGATTGCGTCGTCATCACAGTTCCTCCGCCTTCAGCAGCGCCACCAGCAGGTACACGAGCAGGCCGGCCGAGACGACGGCGCCCAGCACATAAAAGGCATTCATTTGACGCTCCCCAGTTTGTCGCAGGCCACGGCAAAGCCGGCCACCACGACGAAAAAAACGGCAATCAAGCCGAGATACACGATGTCCATTCCCACCCTCATACAGGTTTGTTTTGATAGTGAGCAGATTAGCCAAAAGGGTCTAAAAAATTCGTAAAGACTGGGGAGGCGGCTGTAAACAAGATGTAAAAATGGCGGCTTTACCGCATAAAATCCTTCACAATTGGCGCCAAACCGCGCGCATGGCGCACCGTTGTTGCCCCGGAGTAGCGCTATTGCTCGCGGGACAAGATAGAATGCGCGAGCGTCCGCACAAGGACGCCTAGCCTGCCGCACTGCCCTCCCCCAGTGACGCTGGACGGGATATACTGTATATTCATACAGTTATCGCCGCCGCTGTCACTGCGCCGCGCAGTGCCCCGGCCTGGCGTTCCAACCCTAGTCTTTATTTAGCTTGAACACGTATGGCCACTAAAAAACCAGCATCCGACTACAGCGAATCATCCATCCGTGTCCTGAAAGGACTGGAACCCGTCAAGCAGCGCCCGGGGATGTACACCCGCACTGAAAATCCGCTGCACATCATTCAGGAAGTGATCGACAATGCCTCCGACGAGGCGCTGGGCGGTCATTGCACGCACATCGCCGTGACGCAAAACACGGATGGCAGCATCACCGTCGAAGACAATGGCCGCGGCATTCCCGTCGGCCTGCACCCGGAAGAAGGCGTGCCGACGGTGGAAATCGTGTTTACGCGGCTGCACGCGGGCGGCAAGTTCGACAAGGGTTCAGGCGGCGCCTACGCGTTTTCGGGCGGCTTGCACGGCGTCGGCGTGTCCGTCACCAATGCGCTGTCCTCGCGCCTGGAAATCACCGTCTGGCGCAAGGAAAGCGACGGCAACGGCTTGCATCACATGGTGTTTGCGAATGGCGACGTGATCGAGCCCTTGAATTCCCGCCCTGCCCCGCGCGACGGCAAGAAGTCCGGCACGCGCGTCACCGCCTGGCCCGATCCGAAGTATTTTGATTCGCCGAACATTTCGCAAACCGAGCTGCAGCGCCTGCTGCGCTCGAAAGCCGTGCTGCTGCCCGGCGTCACCGTCACCCTCACCAATGCCAAGACGGGCGATACGCAGACCTGGCTGTACGCGGAAGGCTTGCGCGGCTACCTGACCGAATCGCTGGCACAGGTATCGAATGGCGAAACCCTGATTCCCCTGTTCGAGGGCGCGCAATATGCGGGGCCGGACTCGGAAGGCTTTGCCGAAGGCGAAGGCGCCGCCTGGGTGGTCGCGTGGACGGAAGAAGGCGCCATCGTTCGCGAATCGTATGTCAACCTGATTCCCACCTCGAACGGCGGCACGCACGAATCGGGCTTGCGCGACGGCCTGTTCGGCGCCGTGAAAAACTTCGTCGAGATGCACTCGCTGCTGCCGAAAGGTGTCAAATTGCTGCCGGAAGACGTGTTTGCGCGCGCTTCCTTCGTGCTGTCGGCCAAGGTGCTGGACCCGCAATTCCAGGGCCAGATCAAGGAACGCCTGAACTCGCGCGACGCCGTGCGCCTCGTCTCGACCTTCACAAAACCGCCACTGGAACTGTGGCTGAACCAGCACGTCGACTACGGCAAGAAGCTGGCCGAGCTGGTGATCAAGCAGGCGCAGTCGCGCCAGCGCTCGCTGCAGAAAGTGGAAAAGAAAAAATCCTCGGGCGTGGCCGTCCTGCCGGGCAAGCTGACCGACTGCGAATCGTCGGACATCACGCGCAATGAACTGTTCCTCGTCGAGGGTGACTCGGCGGGCGGTTCGGCCAAGATGGGCCGCGACAAGGAATTCCAGGCGATTCTGCCCCTGCGCGGCAAGGTCCTGAACTCGTGGGAAACAGACCGCGACCGCCTGTTCGCGAATAACGAGATCCACGATATCGCGGTGGCCATCGGCGTCGACCCGCACAGCATCGGCGACACGCCCGACCTGTCGGGCCTGCGCTATGGCAAGATCTGCATCCTGTCCGATGCGGACGTGGACGGCTCGCACATCCAGGTACTGCTGCTGACGCTGTTCTTCAAGCACTTCCCCGCACTGATCAACAAGGGGCACATCTGCATCGCCCGTCCGCCCCTGTACCGCGTCGATGCGCCCGCGCGCGGCAAGAAGCCGATGCAGAAAATCTACGCGCTCGACGACGGCGAACTGCTGGCCATCGAGGACAAGCTGCGCAAGGAAGGCGTGAAACAGGGCGCCTGGTCCATTTCCCGCTTCAAGGGCCTGGGCGAGATGAATGCGGAACAGCTGTGGGAAACGACGATGAATCCGGACACGCGCCGCTTGCTGCCCGTGACCCTGGGCGAAATCGACCACATGACATCCGCCGCCCGCTTCAATATGCTGATGGGCAAGGGCGAGGCGGCAGGACGCCGCGCATGGATCGAGGAACACGGCAATGAAGCCGAGGCCGACATCTGATCCTGGCAGTTTGCGCCCCCAAAAGATAACCTTAGTAGCAAGATAAACCATGTCCACACAAACCAATTTATTTGACGATGCCCAGCCTGAGCCGATCGAACCGGATGAACCGGTATTCGACGGCGAAGCGCTGACCCTGTCCACCTTCGCCGAGCGCGCCTACCTCGACTACGCCATCTCCGTGGTCAAGGGCCGCGCCCTGCCCGACGTCTGCGATGGCCAGAAGCCCGTGCAGCGCCGCATCCTGTACGCGATGAATGAGCTGGGCTTGAACTCCACGGCGAAGCCCCGCAAATCGGCGGCTGTGGTCGGCGACGTGCTGGGTAAATTGCACCCGCACGGCGACCAGTCCGTGTACGACGCGCTGGTGCGCATGGCGCAGGATTTCTCGCTGCGCTACCCGCTGATCGATGGCCAGGGCAACTTCGGTTCGCGCGACGGCGACGGCGCGGCGGCCATGCGTTACACGGAAGCGCGCCTGACGCCGATCGCCAAGCTGCTGATGGATGAAATCGGCATGGGCACGGTGGATTTCCAGCCCAACTACGACGGTTCCACGGAGGAACCGAAACTGCTGCCGGCGCGCCTGCCGATGGTGCTGCTGAACGGCGCCTCCGGCATCGCTGTCGGCCTGGCGACGGAAATCCCGTCGCACAACCTGACGGAAGTGGCCAAGGCAGCCGTGGCCATGATCCGCGATCCGAAGATCACACACGCCGAACTGATGGCCATCATGCCCGGCCCGGACTTCCCCGGCGGCGGCCAGATCATCACGCCGCCCTCGCAGATCCAGGACATGTACGCTAGCGGCCGTGGCAGCATGAAAGTGCGCGCCCGCTGGAAGATCGAGGAACTGGCGCGCGGCCAGTGGCAAGCCGTCGTCACGGAACTGCCGCCGGGTACCTCGTCGCAAAAGGTGCTGGAAGAAATCGAGGAATTGACGAATCCGAAGATCAAGCTGGGCAAGAAGGCGCTGTCGCCGGAACAGGTGGCCCTGAAGGCATTGGTCCTCAATTCGCTCGACACCATCCGCGACGAATCGGGCCGCGCCGCCCCCGTGCGCCTCGTGTTCGAGCCGAAGTCAAAGAACCAGGACCAGACGGAATTCATGCTGATGCTGCTGGCGCATACCTCGCTGGAATCGTCGACCTCGATCAACCTGGTGATGATCGGCGGCGATGGCCGTCCGCGCCAGAAGGGCCTGGGCGACATCCTGCGCGAGTGGATCGATTTCCGCTTCACCACCGTCACCCGCCGTACGGGTTACAAGCTGGGCAAGGTCAAGGACCGCATCCATATCCTGGAAGGACGCGAAGCGATCCTGCTCAATATCGACAAGGTGATCCAGATCATCCGCAATTCGGACGAACCGAAGGCGGGCCTGATCGAGGCGTTCAAACTGTCCGAGCGCCAGGCCGACGATATCCTGGAAATCCGTCTGCGCCAGCTGGCGCGCCTGGAAACCATCAAGATCCAGCAGGAGCTGGCCGAGCTGCGCAAGGAAGAAAAGTCGCTGCAGGACCTGCTCGACAACCCGGGTTCGATGAAGCGCGCCATCATCCGCGAAATCGAGGCGGACGCCAAGCAGTTCGGCGACGCGCGCCGCACCCTGATCGAGGAAGCGCAGAAAGCCGTGGCCGAACAGAAGGTGGTCGACGAACCCGTCACCGTCATCATTTCGGAAAAAGGCTGGGTGCGCGCGCGTACCGGCATCGGCCACGATGCGGCGCAATTCACGTTCAAGGCGGGAGATTCCCTGCATGGCGCCTTCGAGTGCCGCACGGTCGATACACTGCTGGGCTTCGGCAACAACGGCAGGATCTATTCCGTGCCCGTCTCGGCGCTGCCCAACGCCCGCGGCGACGGCGTGCCAATCACCACTTTGTGCGACCTGAGCGGCGGCACGCCGGGCAACGCCGTGCGCATCCTGCATTATTTTGCGGGCAATGGCGCCACCAGTTTGCTGCTGGCCTCGAGCGCCGGCTACGGCTTCATCGCCAAGGCGGGCGACATGGTCAGCCGGCTGAAGGGCGGCAAGGCCTTCATGTCGCTGGACGAGGGCGACGTGCCTTTGACGCCGAAAGTCATTCCGGACGCGGCCAGCGCCGTGGCCTGCCTGACGGAAGGCGCGCGCCTGCTGGTATTCGGCCTCGATGAAATGAAAACCCTGTCCAAGGGCGGCACGGGCGTGAAGCTGATCGACCTGGAAGGCAAGGACAAGCTGCTGGCCGTGCAGCCGATCACGCAGCGCGGCGTGGTGGTCTCGGGTATCGGCCGGGCGTCGAAACCGCAGGAAGCATCGCTGGGCGCCACCGCCCTGGCCGACCATTTCGGCAAGCGCGCGCGCAAGGGCAAGCAGCTGGCTGCCAAGCTGAAGCCCGTTTCCATGGCAGCCATCGGCTAAGAGTCGGTTGTACTCGGCAGATACATGCGTAAGACAAAAAGACAGGCTTGCCTGTCTTTTTTTTCGCCATCGCCATGCAGGAGTACACGCGGGCACAACGGCGTGTCCTGCCAGGCAGGCTGGCCGCTTGCGCTAGTGCCCAGCCGGCGCAGGTTGCGTCTAGCGCTCCCGCTTCAGCTTGAGGACTTCTGGCGTCGCCTCGACGATTTCAATCACGTCTTGCGGTGCGTCTGCCGTGCCGGCCAGGGCATAGCGGCCCATGCCCAGCGGCCGCAATTGCGCGGCTGGCCCGGCGCGGGGCCGGTCATCGGGACCAGGGGCCATGGACGTCAGGGTGGCGCTTGCGCTCTCGGGCGTGCCGCTCCCCGTATCGAACTGCAGCACCTTGCGCCCCTTGCGGCTGGGTGGAAAGGCGAACGTGGCCGTCGGCCGGTACACCTCGATGCCGTCCGCGTCTTCCTCGAACGAGTGCGTCCAGCTGCCGCCGGGCAGTGCTCCTGTCATGCCGTGCATGATGCTCCCTCCCTCAGAAGCACGATACCACGCCGCCCAGGCTTTCATAGCCATTCACGGATGGCGACCAGGCCGTGCCGTTCCATGCCTTGTGAAACAAGGCGCCGTTCGTTCCCGTGACAAATACGTCAAGGCGGTTCGCCGCCCAGGCCGTGGCACGCGGACGGGACGTACAAATACCGCCCAGGCTTTCGAAACCCGTCGCCGACGGCGTCCAGGCCGTTCCATTCCACGCCTTGTGGTACAGGGCGCTGTCCGTGCCGATGACGAACACGTCCAGCCGGTTGGCGGCCCACGACACGGCTTCCACTTCCCCTACGCAGATGCCGCCCAGGCGTTCGAAACCATCGATGGATGGTCCCCATTGCGTGCCATCCCACCATTTATGGTACAGGGCGCCATCGGTGCCCGTGACAAATACGTCGAGACGGTTCGGTCCCCAGGCCACGGCTTTCGGCGACGAGGTGCAGATGCCGCCCAAGCGTTCATAGCCCGTCAGCGACGGGCCCCAGGCCGTGCCGTCCCACCATTTGTGATACAGGGCACGGTCCGTGCCAATGACAAACACATCCAGACGGTTCGCTCCCCACGCGACCGCTTCGGGCTGCCCCAGACAGATGCCGCCCATGGCTTCGTAGCCCGTCAGCGACGGTCCCCAGGCGGCGCCGTTCCACCACTTGTGATACAGGCCCCGGTCCGTGCCGACGACAAACACGTCCAGACGGTTCGGTCCCCAGGCCACGGCGCGCGGGTCGCCCACGCACAGGCCGCCCATGGCTTCATAGCCCGTCAGCGACGGTCCCCAGGCCGTGCCATCCCACCATTTGTGGAACAAGCCGCTGTCCGTGCCCGTGACGAAGACATCGAGCCGGTTCGGTGCCCACGATACCACCTGCGGCGCGCTGGTACAGATGCCGCCCTGTCCTTCGTAGCCGGTGACCGACGGCGCCCAGGCCGTGCCGTTCCAGTCCTTGTGATACAGCGCACGGTCCGTGCCCAGCACGAACACGTCGAGGCGGTTCGCGCCCCAGGCCACGACAGGCGAGGAACTCTGGCGCGGCGTGGCGCCGCCCCCGCCTCCACCGGTTCCCGTGCCAACGCTGGCGCGCGGGCCATCGAGGCAAGCCTGCATGCGCGCCACCTGGCCCGCCGTGAACATGAACATGGCAGGATCGTCCACGTAGTCCATGTAGTTCATGAACATGTCGCCATTCGGTCCATTGCTGCAGGAAATATGCGGGAACGAAGGCTGGCCCGTATTCGGCCCGCCCTGGTTCGGCGTGTCGGCCACGTAGTCCGTGCCCGAGCAGCCCGTGCCATCGTCACCCCAGATATGGTGCAGATTGAGCCAGTGCCCGATTTCGTGCGTGGCCGTGCGGCCCAGGTGGAAGGGGGGTGCAGCCGTGCCGACGGTGCCGAAGGCCGATTGCAGGATCACCACGCCATCGGTGGCTGCCGGCCCGCCGGGAAATTGCGCGTAGCCCAGCAAGCCGCCACCCAGCTGGCAGACCCAGATATTGAGGTAGGTATCGGCCGGCCACGCATTCATGCCGCCCGTCGCCTGCGATTTGACGGCGTCGTCGGCGCCAAACGACGTCACCGTCGTCTGGCGCCGCTCGATGCCACTGGTGGCCGCGCCATTCGGATCCGTCGTGGCCAGCGCAAACTCGACGCGCGCATCGGCCGTCAGCGGCAGGAATGGCGCAGGCGTATTGCCCACGTCGGCATTGGCGTGCCGATAATCGCGGTTCAGCACGTCGATCTGGCTGGCGACCTGCGCGTCCGAGATATTCTGCGCGGCCGTATTCCACACGACATGTACCACCACCGGTATCTGCGTCACGCCGGAGCGCCCGGTAATGCCGCTGTCGCCCTCGTACAGGCCCGCCAGGTTTTCAATGTCTGCGCGTACGCGCGCGTACGACGGATCTTCGCTCAGCAAGCGACGATGC